>CAYGBI010000029.1:0-44741 GCA_964348085.1 uncultured Pseudomonadales bacterium
ACGGCGCCTCTTCCTGGCCATGCCAGCGTCTCCTCTCGACCTTGGAGCACACCTTAGCGACCTGTCCGAAAAAGTAGGACCACCTCACTTAGCCAATACGGGGCGACGGTGCTGAACACCGGCCGCACTAGGCGTGGCGCACGGACATCACCAGCATCGCTGTTTCGAGAGGCTATTGGTTTGACAAGCGATAGGCAGCCCACGGAACATGTGAAAGAGAAGGGTGGCTACCCATCGCTGGGATCAGGGGGGACGAGAAAGAACATGAAACATAGCGCACTAATAGGAGTCGCGACGCTGGCGGCAACATTGGCGACGTCAGCACTTGCCGCCGCCGACGACTCGGCCGACCGCTGCCGCAAGCTCTATCGCTTGACGGACATCTCCCACGCCATCGAACCCGGCGTATTGGTCGAAGCCGCCGACGAGGTGGCGGCCCACTGCCGCGTACGCGGCGTGGTGAATCGCGCCATCCGCTTCGAGGTGACGATGCCCGTCGAGGGTTGGAACGGGCGGTACATGTTCTCGGCCGTCGGCGGTGCCGCGGGCACCATCGGCGACACCACGAGCCTGTTGTCGCGGGGGTTCGCGATGGCGTCCACCGACACCGGGCATGAAGCGCGGCATGGCAATGCGTTCTACGAACAGCCCGAGGCGCTCTTGGACTACGCCTATCGCGGCGTCCACTTGGCGACCCAAGCGACCAAACGCATCGTGGCCCGGTTCTACGGGCGCGACATCGACTACGCCTATCTACAAGGTTGTTCGAACGGCGGGCGTGCGGCGATGCTGGAAGCCATCCGCTTTCCAGAGGATTACGACGGCATCATCGCCGGGGCGCCGGCGTTCCGCTTCCAAGAGTTCGTGCCTTGGATGATCGGCGCTCACCGGATGCAAACTGCGCATCCGCTGACGACCGATGCCCTGAAAGTGCTCGACGACGCGACGCGTATGGCCTGCGACACCCTCGACGGCGTGGAAGACGGCGTGATCGGGGATCCGCGCCAATGCGACAGCGATGTCTTCGACTTGGACACGTTGCTTTGCGCGGAAGGACAGACCGACGACTGCCTATCCGCAGGGCAGATCGAAACCGCCCGCTACGTCTACGCCGACATGGTGGACGAGGCGGGCGAGGTAGTGTCCCCGGGCGTACCGCCGGGTGCCGAGGCTGCGGGTGACTGGGCGTTCTGGATGCTGCCGAATGACGTTATGGAAGGTGAATCGATAATCGGTGGCACCGTCGAGATGCTGGAATTGCTCATGCGCCACGATCCCGCCTTTGACGTAGACGAGTTCGACGTCGCTGCGCATCGAGACCGCATCGCGGACGCCACTTCGCCGTTGGACGTGGGTTCGGCCGATTTAAGCGAGTTTAGGGATCGAGGCGGCAAGCTATTGATGTACCAAGGCTGGAACGACTGGCCGTTGCGCCCGCAGCGAGCCATCGACTATCACGCCGACGTGGAGCGGGAAATGGGCGGCGCCGAGGCTACTGGTGAGTTCTTTCGCTTGTTCATGGTGCCCGGCATGGCGCACTGCGCCGGCGGCCCCGGCGCGTGGGATACCGACTATGTAGCGCCGTTGGTGCAGTGACGGGAGGAAGGCGTCGCGCCGAAACGGATCGTCGGTAGGCAGCCCGGCCCGACGCCGATGCCGCACCTCGCGCCCGACGAGCGGGCACAGCAGGAACGCCGGTTCACCCGTCCGCAATGCCCATACCCGCAATTCGCCAAGTATCGGGGCAGCGGCGATGTGGACGACGAAAGCAGCTTCGACTGCATAGCCGGGAACTAGCTACTCGCCAAGGAATAACTTTCGCGGGATGCTTGAACCCGTTACGTCTTTTGGCCACAATTCGGCCCGTCTTCCCTGATCCTCGGTCAGCGGAGGAAGTAGGTGGCGGCAAGCCACGGCCGGCCGCGAGGGCCGGTTGTAGAGGGAAGGAAGTCGATCACGGCGTTAAGCACTGGGTAACCCATTGTGCGGTGAGCGCGGACAAGCTCGCCGGGGGTGTGCCTGTAGACGGCGAGAATGGGGTGAAATGGCGGTAGCGATCTTTCTATTGATCATCGTGGTTGGCTCGGTGGTCTTCACGTTCGTCAGCCCGTGGTGGTTCACGGACATCGCGTCCAACTGGGGTTGGATCGACAACACGGTGCTTATCACCTTTTGGGTGTGCGGCGTGGTGTTCGTTGCCGTGGGTCTGTTCATGGCCTATTCCACTTGGCGCTATCGCTATCGCGAGGGGGCGCGTGCGGACTACGAGCCCGAGAACCCGCGCTTGGAGCTTTGGCTCACCGTCGTCACCGCGATCGGCGTGGTGGCGATGTTGGCTCCGGGGCTCGTCGTTTGGGACGAATACATCAACGTGCCGGACGATGCGCAGGAGTTCGAGGTGCTGTCGAGACAGTGGACGTGGTCGTTCCGTTTCCCCGGGGAAGACGGCAAGCTCGGCGCGGTCGACGTGAAGTCGGTAAAGTCCGACAACCCCTTCGGCATGAGAGAAGGGGATCCCTTCGGCGCCGACGATGTGATGGTCACCGCCAACACCGTGCATTTGCCCGTGGGTCAACCCTACAAGGCGCTGTTGCGCTCCAACGATGTGCTGCACGATTTCTTCGTGCCCGAGTTCCGAGCCAAGATGGACAGCGTCCCTGGCATGGTCACCTACTTCTGGTTCGAGCCGACTAGGGTGGGCAAGTATCAGATCCTGTGCGCCGAATTGTGTGGCCAAGGTCATCACTCCATGCGTGGCTGGGTGCAAATCGACACGCAGGAGGATTTCGACGCTTGGCTCGAGTCCCAACCCACTTGGGCGCAGATGCAAGCCGGCGTGAAGCCGAAGGCGTATAGCGCCTTGGCGCGCCGGGGTCAGGAAGTCGCGGAGACGAACGGCTGCCACGCCTGCCATTCCTTGGACGGCAGCCAAGTGGTCGGCCCGACTTGGCAGAACCTGTGGGGCAGCACGAAGACCCTGACGGATGGCGCGACGGTCGTGGTGGACGAACCCTACGTCGTGGAGTCCATTCGCGAACCTGCGGTGAAGTTGGTGGAGGGCTTCTCGCCGGTGATGATCGCCTACGGGGAATCGATGATCTCCGAGGATGATCTACAGGCGCTGGTCGCCTATCTGCGTGAGGAAACCAGCGGCGAGGCAGCGGCCGCGCAGTGAGCGTCACCTTCGGAGGAATTGCGTCAACCGTTTGGCGGTCGCGTACACTTGTCGAAACACGCCCCGGCGCATGGCATTAAGGAGATTTCGATGGCACAGGTAGAGATACCCTATCAGGAAGCGATGCCGCTCCATGATCCACACAGTTGGATCACCAAATACTGGTTCAGCCAAGACCACAAAGTGATTGCCGTTCAATACGGCATCACGGCGATGGCGGTGGGATTGGTAGCGCTCGTCCTGTCGCAGATCATGCGCCTGCAAATCGGCTTCCCCGGTGTCGAAATCTTCGGCTGGTCCGTGTCGCCGGAGCTCTATTACCAGTCGATCACCATGCACGGCATGATCATGGTGATTTACCTCTTGACCGCGTTTCTGCTCGGAAGCTTCGGCAACTATCTGGTTCCTTTGATGCTCGGCGCACGGGACATGGTGTTCCCGTTCGTTAACATGATCAGCTATCACGTCTACCTGTTGTCCGTGGTCATCCTAATGGCGAGCTATTTCGTGCCCGGCGGCCCCACCGGCGCCGGTTGGACGCTGTATCCGCCGCAAGCCATTCTCACCGGTACGCCCGGCGCCGACCTCGGTATCGTCACCATGCTCCTGTCGCTCGCCGTGTTCATCGTCGCGTTCACCATGGGCGGTCTGAATTACCTCACCACCATCCTGCAAGCGCGCACCCGGGGCATGACGCTTATGCGCATGCCGTTGTCGGTATGGGGCATCTTCGCCGCGACGGTTCTCGGTTTGTTGGCGTTCCCGGCGTTGTTCGTAAGCGCCATCATGATGACTTTGGACGAAATCATCGGCACCAGCTTTTTCATGCCGGCGGTGGCGTCTTTGGACCCGAACGCGGTGGGGTACGAAGGTGGCAGCCCGTTGCTGTTCCAGCATCTATTCTGGTTTTTCGGCCATCCGGAGGTGTACATCGTCGCGCTGCCGGCTTTTGGTGTGGTGTCGGACCTCATCTCGGTACACGCGCGCAAGAACATCTTCGGCTACCGCATGATGGTATGGGCGATCGTCTGGATTGGCGTGCTGTCGTTCGTCGTCTGGGCGCACCACATGTATGTCGCGGGTATGCATCCGTATTTCGGCTTCTTCTTCGCCACGACGACGCTCATCATCGCCGTGCCCACCGCCATCAAGGTGTACAACTGGACGCTCACGCTGTGGCGCGCCAATATCCGCTTCACCGTGCCGATGCTGTTCGCCATCGGCTTCGTCATCACCTTCGTCGTCGGTGGACTGACGGGCCTGTTCTTGGGCAACGTGATCGTCGATGTGCCGCTGTCGGACACCTACTTCGTGGTGGCGCACTTCCACATGGTGATGGGCGTGGCGCCGATTCTGGTGATCTTCGGCGGCATCTATCACTGGTACCCGAAAATCACCGGTCGCATGCTGAACGACACCATCGGCAAGGCGCATTTCTGGATCACCTTCCTCGGTACATACGCCATCTACTTCCCCATGCACTACTTGGGCTTCATCGGCGTGCCGAGGCGCTACTACGACAATCTCGGCGAGTCCACGTTCTATCCCGAAAGCGCGGCGCTTTTGAACCAAGGCATTTCCATCGCCGCCTTCATCGTTGGCGCGGCGCAGTTGTTGTTCGTCTACAACTTGGTGGCGAGCTACTGGCGGGGCAGGGAAGCCGGAGACAACCCTTGGGGCGCCACGAGCTTGGAGTGGCGTACCCCGCAAACGCCACCGGTGCATGGCAACTGGGGTGAGCGGCTGCCCACGGTGCATCGCTGGGCCTACGACTTCAGCGTACCGGGCGAGGACCAGGACTTCATTCCGCAAGACGTGCCGCACAAAGCCTGAGTCTGTACAGACCTAGACTTAAGTAGCGTCTCAAGAAGCGATAAGGAACCGAGAAATGGCGCAAGCGGCCGCGGGCCACGCAACCATCGTCCAAGACTGGAGTTCGGACGTCACCACCTTCAAGGGCGTGCCTTGGGGCAAGGCCATGATGTGGATCTTCCTGCTCTCGGACACGTTCATCTTCTCCTGCTTCCTAACGAGCTACATGACCGTGCGCATGACGGCGACGGAGGCGTGGCCGAACGCCAGCGTGGTGTTCTCGCTCTCCTTCATGGAGACGCCCGTGCCGCTGCTGCTCATCGCCATCATGACGTTCGTCCTCATCACCTCCAGCGGCACCATGGCCTTGGCGGTGAACTACGGCTACCGGCGGGACAAGAAGAAAGCCATCCTCTTCATTGCCGCGACGGCGTTTTTCGGCTTCGTATTCGTCAGCATGCAGGGGTTCGAGTGGTACAAGCTCATCTCGGATGGCGTCCGGCCTTTCGAGAATCCTTGGGGTGCCGAGCAATTCGGGGCTTGCTTCTTCATGATCACGGGTTTTCACGGCATGCACGTTACCGGTGGCGTGATCTACCTGATCATCGTGGCAATACTGCTCGCCAAGGGGCGCTACGACAACACCAACTACGAGATCGTCGAGATCACCGGCTTGTATTGGCACTTCGTAGACTTGGTCTGGGTGTTCATTTTCGCCTTTTTCTACTTGTGGTAACTCGAGGAGCTTAGGTCCAGTGGCATCGGAAGTTGGTCAGCAACACCCTCTTTCCCTGTATTTTTGGATTTGGGGGCTCTTGTTCGTCGTTAGCGCGGGCTCCTACGCCACCGACTATATGGATGCGGGCTATATCCGCTGGGCGCTGATCCTTATCTTCATGTTCGTGAAGGCGGGCTATATCGTTGCCATCTTCATGCATCTGAAGTGGGAGCGCTGGGCGTTGATCTACGCCCTGTTGCTGCCGCCCTTGGCGCTACTGGTGCTGGTGGCCCTGATGGCGATGGAATCGGACTACACGTGGCTCACGCGGGTCGTTTATTTCGGCGAGGATCCCGACCCGATTCGAGAGCGACTGCCCGGCGCCGGGCCTCACTGAGGAAACCCCTGCCGACATGCCCCTCGGCGCAGGGGTGTCGACAGTTCGCCTGCCAAGGTTTGGGCTTGTTACGCCGGCTTCGCCACCCACACCATGCACCAACCCTTGGCGGCTACCAGATAGCCGGGGATTACCGCGCAAGTTCCCCAATCGTCCACATCCGTTTCGCCGTAGTGCAGGCAGTTGTCGCAGTACTGAGTTTTCTGCTCCGGGGTGAGGCGTTTCGGGCTTTGCGTTGCGTCGTGAACGTAGGATAGCGCCATGGCGGTTGGGTTGCTTTCTTCCACCTTCGGCAGATCCGAGGGGGCGGCCCAAGCCCGGTTCGCGCCCAACGCCAAGAGCGGAATAGTCGCCATACCGTGGCGGAGAACTTCTCTACGATTCATGGTCGCACCTCGTATTTCGATGGTGCAAGTGTAGCGAAAGCAACTGCGCCCTGCTGCGTAAGGCGGCCGTAAATACTTGATCTCCGTAGCTAGTCCACGCGTCGTTTGCGCTCTCTTCACCTACCGCACGGGGCGGGAGCTCCGTCGCATGTTGCGGCACCCGGCGTTCCTGACTTTATTGACGTTGGGTCTCGCCAATCTTGCAGTTGGCTTGATAGTAGGGTTGTGGGACGTAGTGCCCACGACGCGCATCGTCCTCGACGTGGTCGATGCCAACTTCGGCTTGGCGGCTGCGGCCATCGCCATCATTTGCGCGGCCCATGGCGTCCCTGCCCGTCGCGGTGTCCGTTTGGCGTCGAGGGTGACTGCTGTAGCGCTCGCGACCTTCGCGTCGCTGACCGTTGCTGGGGTACTGGCGATCGCTTTTCAACTCGCTCGTGGCCAAACGCACTTGCAGTTGCCGCTCTACGCCCACGGCTTGTACTTCAATTTGGGTTGGCAAGTGCTGCATCTGGCGGCGTTGACGGTAGCGGTACAAGCGCTGGTCGGCTCGAGTTCGACGCGTGGCCGGTGGTTCGCCGTCATGGCTACGGTGTTTCTATGGCTCGCCTCCAATCTGGCATTCGAACACCCGTTGCTGCGCTTCGGCGCCCCCAACGGCCCTTGGTCGGACCTCGTAGGCTACGGCCCCTATTTGGCGTGGCAGATCGCTGCCGGCGTCTATTGGAGTGCGTTTTGCGTGTTGTTGCTCGTAATCGCCCACGTCGTCTCCCGCAAGGGCAAACCGCTGCGCTCGCGGCTGACGGCCAACGGCCTCGCCACGGCGTGGTCGGCGGTTGTTGTGGCGTTCGTCACGGGCGGTTGGATAGTGGTCAACGCCGGGCCAGACGCCGGTGAGAAGACCCGTGTCCCAGCGGAGCAAGCGTCACTGGTTCAGCCAGAGTATTCACGCCTCGACCTACGGGTGGACATCTTCCCCGAGGAACGGGGTGTGTTGAGCAGCGGTACGGCCATTGTCGTCAATCGGCATGAAGTGGACATTCCCACCATCCACTTCACCATCCCATCCGCCTTGGATGTTGGTTCGATCTCGCTTACCGGAGAGCTTGCCGAGCGGGGCCCGAGATACCGCCGTTATCGTTTAAACCGTCCGCTGGAGCCCGGCGAAACGCTCTTGGTCGAGTTTCGTGCTTCGCTCATCGCCGGAGGCCGTCCGCGCCCTGACCGACCGCCCCGGCTGTCGGCCAACGGTACGTTTCTGTACACCACGGACTTGATGCCGCTGGTCGGTGACGTGCCTTCGGCGACGAACCTCGTTGCCTTTCGCGCCCGCATAAGCACGACGTTGGATCAAATCGCCGTCGCGCCAGGCGAGTTGACAAGGAACTGGCGCGAGGAAGGTCGTGCCTATTTCGAGTATCAGTCGGAGCGACCGATTCCCCTGCTCGCGTCCATTCACGCTGGCCGTTACGCAGTCGCCCACGCACAGTGGCGCGGCGTGGCTATCGAGGCGTACTACCATCCGGGGCACCGCGCCGCCGTACCGATGCTGCTCGACGCAGCGAAACACGAACTGCTGCGCCACGCCCCAGCGGAGTTCTCGCGTTTTCGAGTCGTGGAAGTGCCGGATTTCGAGCCGTTCGTACGTCGTACCCAGATACTCGCGTTCGGCCCAATACCTAGCGCCGCGAAAGCCGTTGCCCATCGGCACCGCCTTTCGCCAACGGGCGTATTGCCGTATTCGGAGGTCGCTGCCTTCGTTGACGAACCGGGCCCCGACGCTGCGGTCAATCCGGAGCGCTAACCACGGCGTCGTGCAAGAGCGCTTGGCAGCGTTCGTCGTCGTACCCCAACTCGCGCAGAATCTCCAGCGTGTGCTCGCCCAGATGCGGGGCGCCGAAGCGGATTTCCGGCACGGTGGTCTCGAACCGAGCGGCATTGCGGGCTTGACGCAGGCGGCCAGCGTGAGCGTGGTCGGTTTCGACGACGATGCCGCTCGCCTTCACTTGCGCGTGGCGCACCATTTCGCTGCGCGTCAGCGCCGGGGCGCAAGGCACGCCAGCCTCTTCGAGAATGGCGAGCCATTCGCTGGCGGGCTTTTTTCGCAGCGCAGCTTGCGTGAGTTCCAAGCGCTCGTTGGCGTGGCGGTCGCGGCCGGCGGGCGTCTTGAAGCGTTCGTCGTCAAGCCATTCCGGATGCCCGACGGCGTGGCAGAGACCGTGCCACTGGTCGTTGCTCATCACCGAAACGCTGATGTAGCCGCGCTCGGTTTCGTAGATGAGGTCTATAAAGGTGGCCGCCGCGGCGACGTCGACTTCCTTGCCGACGAACGTCTGTCCCCCCATGTCCGAGGACCACAGAAAGGCCACCACGGAATCCAACATGGACAGCCGCACGTGTTGACCCTTGCCGGTGCGCTCCCGGGCGAACAAAGCCGCGGCGACCGCTTGTGCGGCGGTGATGCCGGTTAGCTTGTCCGGCAGGATGGTACGGATCAGGCGTGGTCGGGCGTCGTCGGCACCCGCCTGCACGGAGGCGAGCCCGGAAAGCGCTTGGATGATCGGGTCGTACACGGGCTTGCCGGCATACGGTCCGGTTTCGCCCCAGCCGCTCATGGAAACGTAGATGATGTCCGGCTTGACGGCGGCGAGGTCGGCGTAGTCGAGGCCGAGCCTCGCCATAACCCCGGGACGAAAGTTCTGCACGAATACATCCGCGCTCTTGGCGAGATCGAGCAACACCTGTCGCCCCGCCGGAGACTTCGCGTCCACCGAGATGGAGCGCTTGTTGCGGTTGTTGTTGACGAATGCCGCCGAAAAGTGCCGGCGCGCATAGCCAGCGCGACGCACATGGTCGCTGCGCAACGGCGCCTCGACTTTGACGACATCGGCGCCTTGGTCGGCGAGGATCATCGTGCCGTAAGGCCCGGCGATCATAGTAGTGAAATCGACGACGCGCACGCCGTCGAGCGGTCCTGGCACGGTTAACTCCTAACTTCGGCGACTAGGCAGGCTACATGGTCGCGCACTGCTGATAGCGCTGGTCGCAGCAGAAGCCCTTGCCCTGCACTTCGAAGCACTTGAGCCCGGTGGTCAACGGCACGACCTTCGGCAACGCCTGATCGATGTAGGCCGGCGAGACGCAGTAGAAATCCCGCGAGCGGGGCCGCATGGCGTTGGAGTCGGGCGCGATGACGGAACGCACATCAATCCAGTTGCGACGGATCTTGTCCACGACATCGTTACAGTTGGCGCCGACTCCCACGCCCCAAGTAAAGCCGCCGCCACCCCCGGGCGGGCTGCCGACCGCTGCCGCACCGGTCGACGTCGAACTGGCCAACATCACTCCCAAGAAGATGAGGAAAGCTGTGCCGATACGCGACTTTCGATGCCAAGGACCGGTATCCATGATCGCCTCCACCTAGCGCGGCTGCCTTTGCTGCACGGCCTGTTGCCACGAAGGTAACCACGATTTCGAGCGCCGGCGCAAGCAGAAACTGGCGGCGTGCGTCGCCAATACCCCGCACGAGCGTGGAATTTGCTCCGCCGGTCAGCAAATCGATCCGACGACTGCTTCGGGATCGGAAGCGCCCACAGCCGACCTCGCACGGGAAAGCCTATTTTGGGAAGTGCGCCTATCAACGAGGATTTACCTCAGCCGTTCCTCGTCGGCCGCCGTCGCTCTCGCCCTCGGCAACTTCCTAAGACTTGCTCTTCGAGTCAGACTGCGCTTCGCCTAGAAGCGTCTCCACTCTGACGACGCGTTCGCTGACGTCGGCAAGGTCAGCTCGGATGCTGGCTGTTTCGGACCGCATCTCCGTGCGAAGCGCACCAATCTCCCTGCGCAGATTCTGCATCTCCGTGGCGACATTATCGAACTGTCGGTCGGACTGCTGGTAAAGGAAGCTAAAGCCGCCGACTACGGTGGCGAGGGCAAAGGCGCCGAACCACTTGAACAGTCGGAATTCGCTCTGGGTTACGACCGCCAACGGAACGCTTCCGGCGGCGCGACCTGCCTCCTCGACTTGCACCGGGGTACGCGGCGGCTCCGCTTCCAACGCGACCAAGCGCGAGTTCATCCGGTCGACTATCGCATCGAATTCCTCGCGCGTAATTGCGCCGGTGCTCGCCGTTGCTGCCATCTTTGTATGCCTACACGTTCCAACTCGAACTCTGCGCGTATTCCCACACCCGCGCAACTGCGATCGGCGATGACGGACAAGCGAATGCGCGGGTATCCGTATTCGATGTCACGGCGCTATCAGACGCTACGCCCGAAGACCACCGCAGCGTCCACCCGGAGGTCGACATTCGGCGGCACGATGTCTTCGCGCCGCTGAAGGGCCTTGACCGAGTGGCCGGCGACGTTCAGGGGGTATACCGACTCGCTATCCGGTGTCCGTCGGACGCCGTCGCTCTCGCCCCCGGCAACTCCCTAAGACTCGCTCTTCGAGCCCGACTGCGCTTCGCCTAGAAGCGTCTCCACTCTGACGACGCGTTCGCTGAGGTCGGCAAGGTCTGCTCGGATGCTGGCTGTTTCGGACCGCATCTCCGTGCGAAGCGCACCAATCTCCGTGCGCAGATTCTGCATCTCCATACGGACGTTATCGAACTCCGTGCGGACGTTATCGAACTCCCCGCGGACATTATCGAACTGCCGGTCAGACTGCTGATAGAGGAAGCTAAAGCCGCCGACTACGGTGGCGAGGGCAAACGCGCCGAACCACTTGAACAGTCGGAATTCGCTCTGGGTCACGACCGCCAACGGAACGCTTCCGGCAGCGCGACCTGTTTCCTCGACTTGCACCGAGGTACGCTGCGGGCCCGCTTCCAACGCGACCAAGCGCGAGTTCATCCGGTCGACTATCGCATCGAATTCCTCGCGCGTAATTGCGCCGGTGCTCGCCGTTGCTGCCATCTTTGTATGCCTACACGTTCCAACTCGAACTCTGCGCGTATTCCCACACCCGCGCAACTGCGATCGGCGATGACGGACAAGCGAATGCGCGGGTATCCGTATTCGATGTCACGGCGCTATCAGACGCTACGCCCGAAGATCACCGCAGCGTCCACCCGGAGGTCGACATTCGGCGACGCGATGGCCTCGTGTCGCCACAGCGCCTTGATCGCGTGGCCGGCGACGTTCAGGTGGTATACCGACTCGCTGCCCAAGCGTTCGATGCCGACGACCGACGCAGGGATGCCGCCGGTCTCCACGATGGCGACTTCCTCTGGACGGATGCCAAACGTGCAGGGGCCGTCACCCACCTCTAGATGCTCGGGGAGCGTAAACGCGAGATCGCCGGCGACGAAGCGACCGCGCTCGACAACGCCGTCGATGAGGTTCATGGGTGGCGTACCGAGGAAGGACGCGACGAAGGCGTTGGCGGGGTTGTGATAGGCCGTGAGCGGCGGCGCGTGCTGTTGAAGGCGACCGCCGTCGAGTATGGCGACGCGGTCTGCCAGCGTCATCGCCTCCACTTGGTCGTGAGTGACGTAGATCGTCGTCGTACCGTGCTGCTCGTGTAGGCGGCGTAGTTCGATGCGCATCTGGCCGCGCAACTTGGCGTCGAGGTTGGACAGCGGCTCGTCCATGAGCAGGACCTTCGGGCGCCGCACTAGGGCGCGCCCGATGGCGACGCGCTGGCGCTGGCCGCCGGAGAGATCCCGGGGCTTCTTGTTAAGTTCGGTGCCGAGGCCCAGCATGGCTACGGCTTCGTCGACTCTCGCGGCGATCTCGGCCGGGGCGAGCCGCTCGCCGCGTCGCGCCATGCGCAAGCCGAAGGACAGGTTCTCGCCGACCGTCATGTGCGGGTAAAGCGCATAGGACTGGAACACCATGCCGAGCCCGCGGGCGCCCGGCGGCAGGTCGTTGACTTTGGCGCCGCCGATGCGGATCTCGCCCTCGGTAATCTCTTCGAGGCCGGCGAGCATGCGCAAGGTCGTGGACTTCCCGCAGCCGGAAGGGCCTAGCAGGACGAGGAACTCGCCCGCGTCCACGGTGAGATCCAGCGCGTCCACGGCCAACGTGCCATCGTCGTAGCGCTTGGTGATACCTGCAAAGACAACGTCGCGACTCGCCTCCGTGGCCATGGCCTACCCCTTTACCCCGCCGAAACTCAGACCCTGCACCAGCGGCTTCTGAAACAGGACGAATAGCAGCACCACCGGAACGCTCACCAAGATGCTGGCCGCGGCGAAGTCGCCCCAGCGCTGGCCGTTGGCCGGGATCATCGACGCCAAGCCGACCGGCAGGGTGTACTGCTCGTTGGACGTGTTGAAAACCAGCGATAGCAGAAACTCGTTCCAAGCGGCGAGGAACGAAAACAACGCCGTGACGGCGACTGCGGGGAGCGACAGCGGCAGCACGATGCGCCGGAATACCTGCACTTGGGTGCAGCTGTCGAGCAGTGCCGCTTCCTCCAGTTCCCGGGGCACGGTGTCGAAGAAGCCCTTCAGCATCCACACGCAGAGCGGCAGCGCGGTTACCGAGTAGGCGAGGATCAGGCCGATGCTGGTGTTCAGAAGTCCGAGCGTCTTCATGACCATGAAGTAGGGCACTAGGATGATGACGCCCGGGAACATCTGCACCAAGAGGACCGCGAACATGGCTTGGGATCGCCCCGAGAACTTGAAGCGGCTGAATGCGTAGCCTGCGGGGATCGCGAACGCCAGCCCGAGCACCGTGGTTCCCGTTGCCACGGTGAGCGAGTTGCGGGTCCAGAGCCAGAACGACTCGCCGACCACCAGCCGCTCGAAGTGTTCCAAGGTGAACGCATCGCCGATGGTGCCCCCAAGCGCGTTGCCGGGCGACACTGCGACGTCGATGATCCAAACCACGGGCACGACGACCAGCGCTGCCGCGTGCCAGAGCAGGAGGTGGGTGCCGAAAGACTCGAGCCGTGGCGCGAGCCGACGGTGCCGGGCGAGTCCAGCGGCGGCGGTTTCGCTGTCCACTTGGCTTGCGAACCAGACTCGGACCTCTCGGCCGAGAAGCCAATAGAGCGTCAATCCCGCCGGTCCGATCAGCCACGCCTTGCCGAGGAGATCGTAGACCGAAAGGGACGATCGCAGCAGCGCTAGCAGCCCGATGGCCAAAGCGGACAACGACACGAGTACGGCCGCCAGCCAGCAGATCCGGCGGCCTCGGGCCGCAAGTGCGTCGGACCCGATGACCAAAGCGGCGAGCGTCGCGAGCGCAGCCGCGCCGCCCGCCGCGAGCAGGACAGCCATCAGATTCTCGCGGAGCCACTCGCCGCCCAGCACCAGCAGATTCACGATGAACGCGCACGGCAGCCAGCGGCGCAGGAACGTCACCGCCACGGGCCGGTACCAGCGGATGGCGATATCGCCGTAGCCGTCGCGGGGAGCGTTCACGCGAGCGCCTCTAGTGCGCGGGTTCTCTTGAGGTAGAGCCACGAGAAGCCGAGCAGGATCAGGAAGATCGCCACCGACCAAGCCGCGGCCACGCCATAGTTGCCGTACTCGAAGGCTAAGTCGTAGACGTAGGTGATGAGGATGTCGGTGGCGCCGGGCTCGCCGAAGCCCACATACGGCGCGCCGCGGGTCATCAGATAGATGACGTGGAACATGTTGATGGTCCAGATGAAGCCGAGCAGGGACAGCGGTACTACGACGCCCTTTAAACTTGGCAGCGTAAGGTGTCTGAACTGGCGCCAGCGGCCGACGCCGTCCACCTCCGCCGCCTCCATCATCTCTCGGGGCACGCTCTGCAACGCGCCGGAGAGGGCCATCATCATGAACGGCACCCCAAGCCAGACATTCACGAGGATCACCAGTGTCCGCGCCGCACCCGGTTGGGTCAGCCAGTCGAGATCGGTGCCGAGCACCGCATTGAGCAGTCCCGCCGGCTCGAGCATGCCGCGCCAAGCCAGCACCGAGATATAGCCGGGGATGGCCCAAGGCAGAAGCAGCAACGTGCGGTAAATCGTGCGTCCCTTCAGTCCCGGCCGAGTGAGCGCAGTGGCGATCAGCAGGCCGAGGCAGACATGCATCGACACGTTGGCGACCGCCCAGATCACAGTGAACAGCGATACCCGTGCGACGCCCGGGGTTACGAAGATCGTCGCGAAGTTCGCAAGCCCCACCCAGCTTTGCTCGCCGAGATGGGACTGGTGCGCGTCTGTGAACGCCAACCAGATGCCGTAGGCCACGGGATAGAAGGTCAACACGGCCAACGCGATGACCGCCGGCGCGACGTACAGGTGGGCCAATCTTGCGCCACGCCGGCCTTGGGTCGCATCGCGCCAACGCAGGTAGGTGAGCAGGACGACCAAGGACAGCACGATGGCGCCGAGCGCGAACAACACCGGGCGGGTGTCCGGCGGCGGGGTGCGCTGGTCCAAGGCATCGGTGCGTGCCGGTATCGGCGCAATGGCGTGCAGCGGCTCGCCCCGGGCATCCACCGAAACGATCGCGAGCCAGTGCTCGACGCCGGGAGTCATGCCGGACAGGGCGCAGGAGAATACGTCGGCGTCCGCCGCGAGGACGGGTTGGCCGGCCTCGTCGCGGTGGATGGGCAGCCCTTCGCTCCAGCAGGCGTCGTAGGCTTCGTCGATCGGCGTACGGGACAACGTCGACGTGTCGCCGATCGCTAGCGTCGAATGCAGTTCGGCGTCCCGCAACGAGTCGAAGGGCGCGCGGGCGAACCACACCTGCACTGCCCGACGATCCTCGGACGGCGCCAAGGTCACAGCGACCCGGACACGCCGGTATTCGCTTAAATCATCACGCACCACGACCTCGGGCGCTTGCTGCGCAACCGCGGGCGCTACCGCTACCGAGAGTAAGAGCCGCCCTAAACCGAGGGCCTTGCTGCGTAGCACAGATCGCCGGCGCTTCATTCGCGCATCTTCGCGGCGAGTTCGACGTTGGCGGCGGCAAGTGCCTCGGCCGGTTGCATCTCGCCTTCATAGACAAGCTGAAGAGCCGTGTCGAGTGGCTCGAAGATGAGCGACACCCCGCGAATCGTCGGTGCCGGAACGCAGAGCTCGGATTGGCGCAGGAAGCCTGCGGCACCCTCGTCGTTGAACGTCGACGGATCCGACCACAGGGCGAGGTGCGTCGGTGGCGAGTAGGTCGCCTCGGTGAACCGACGTTGAACGCTCGGCGAGTTGAGCCAGAGCGCCAGTTCGAAGGCCTCGACCTTCACCGCGCTTTGCTTCGAAATCGCCCAGCCGTGGTAGCTGAGTTGCGGCGCCATCCGCAGACCGGTCTCGGCGACCACGGGCAGCGTCGCAATGCCGATATCTACGCCGGCGTCGAGGTAGTCGCCCCAGTTCCAAGGGCCGTCGAGGATCATCGCCACCCGATCTTGGCTGAAACGGGTTTTCATGCTCTCCGGGTTGATTCCCCGGGGCGATACCCGGTGTTCCTTCTCCAGAGCTTGGAAGAATGCTAGGGCTGTGGCGGAGCCGGGCGAGTCGAGGGTCGGGTTGTGTTCGTCGTCGAACAGCGCGCCCCCGAAGCCGCTCTGGAAGCCGAACCACCAGTACGACGTCTTGACGGGCACCGCCAAGCCGTGGACTTCGCCACCCGTCAGCCGGCGTGCTGCCCGGAGCAGGTCGTCGGTGGTCCAGTCGTCGTGGGGATAGGGCTCGTCCGCGGCCTCGAATAGCGTCCGGTTGTAGATCAGCGCCAAGCAACTCTGTGTGGACGGCAAGCCGTACAGCGCGTTCTCGTAGCGCATCGCTCGCAATCCCCGCGGCTCGTAGTCGCGACGCTGGGCCGGGGTCAGGTGGGGTCGGAGGTCTTCGAGCAGGGGTAGCCCCTCGATGCGGACAAAGCCGATCTTGCCCACGTCGTCGTGGGAGATGCGGATCAGGTCCGGGGCTTCGCCCCCTTGCGAAGCGGTGATGAACTGGACGACGTTTTCCACATAGGGGATGCGTTCGGGCTGTACCGTAAGGTGCGGATGGGCGTTCCGAAAGGACTGCACCGCGTCGAGAAATACGGCTTCCTCGCGCGTGTCCGCCGTATAGGAGTACCAAACTTCGATGGTGCGCGGCGCCGGCTCGGCACCGGCTGCCGGAGACTGCACGCCGGTCAGGAGCCAAGTCGCAAGTAACGCCGCGCGAGCCGAAACCGTGGCGAATCGCCGCCGCGGCGGCGCGCAAAGAACGTCGACCCTTGGGAATCGCTGCCGCAGGAAGGGCGTTAACGCCCGGTTCCTGCGGCAGAGCTCCCTAGAACGAGTAGTCCACGCCCACATAGACCTCGCGGCCGAAGTTCTGCACATAACCGGTCAGGTATTCCTCGCCCCAGTAGCTTCGGTTCGGCTCGTCGGTGAGGTTGTAGGCCTGCAATAGGAGCTCAAGACCGTTGGCGAACGCATAGGAGACCTGCGCGTCGATCTTGGTCTCCTCCGCAAACACGGTGTCCTTGGCGAAGGCCACGCCGAAGTTGCTCACTTTGGCGCTTTGATAGTTCGTGCCGAGGCGCGCCTCGAAGCCACCGCGTTCGAAGAACACGGTCAGGTTGCCGGACTGGTCCGCCAGCCCTGGGTAGGGCACCGTCGGACTCAGGGATTGCGAGAACGGGTTGTTGATGGTGATTTCGCTATCCACGAAAGCGATGCTGGCGTTGAATCCGAACCCGTTGAGCCTCTCGGGCAACCAAGCGTCCAGAAACTGCGTCCAAGAGAACTCCACGCCCCGGATGTAGCCGCCTTCCTTGTTGTTGATGGCGAAGCTGTAGGAACCGTCGCGGACCTCCACCGGCGTGACCACGACGCCGCCGGTCTCGGGATCGGGAACTACCGCTTCGTAGGTCTCGGGTATCACGAAGCCGTTGGCCCGGAAGTCGAACTCGGGGATGGTTAGATCTTGGATGAAGGATCGGATGTCCTTGTGGTAGGCGGCGATGGCGAACAATCCCGTGTCGCCGAAATAACGCTCGAAGGAAAGGTCTACCTGGACCGCTTCGAAGGGCCGCAGCGAGGTCGAGTTCGTGTTGGCGAAGTTGAAGGTGACGTAGCCCTCCGATGCCGTCGAATCGTCGATGAAGTTGCCGCCGCCACCGTCCACTGGCTGGTCGCTGGACAGCCGGTCGATGGGCGGGCGGGACATGACCTTGGCGGCGCCGAAGCGCAGGTAGATATCCTCCGACAGCGCGTAGTTGAGGTTCAGCGACGGGAATACGTCCCGGTATCGCTCGGTGAACGTGACGTAGGCGAAATTGTCTCGGCAGCGGCCGTCGCCGTCGCAGATGGGCTCCGGGTTCAGCGCCGGGTCGCCGAATACGTCGTAGATGGCGACGGACGACTGTTCGCTGTCGACTACCCGCACACCGATGTTGCCGGATAGCGAACGCGCCATGATCTCGGTCTCGAGGTCCGCCTCCAAGTAGTACGCGAATACGTCCTCGCCCACGTCGCCGCGCTGGCGCACCGACCAAGCCGAACGATCATTGAGTCCCCAGCGGGCGATGGTCTCGGTGGATCGCGGCAACGGCCGGCCATCCGCCCCGAGTTGGTCCTCGTCGCAGTCGTAGACGGCTTGCGGGTCGCACTGCAGTACGAGGTCCTGCTCCACCGCCTGTTGCAGAATCGCTTCCGCGTCGAAGGAGATGAAGCACGGGAAGTGCGAGTAGTCGCCGCCCCAGCACACCACGTCGCCGGTCTGTTGGGTGATGGGCATGTCGATGTCGTGGACGTACCCGGACCCCGGACCGTACTGGAACACTTGGCGGCCGTAGGTGTAATCCCGCTGCGACTGTCGGGCACCGAAGCGGACGACGGGGAAGACGGGGTTCGCCAAGTCGAATGCCAAGTCGAACTTCACCGCGGAGACTTCGTCCTCGGAAAGCCGCGGATACTTGCCGTACTGGGTCATGCGCAGGGTGTTGAAGTCGTCCATGCGGGCGCCGAATGCGACGTTGGGGAGTCGCAGCCCGTCGCTCTGCCAATGCACTTGGCCGTTCTCGCGGGTGTAGCCGGTTCGCGCGCAGACCGGGTCGTCCGCCGTGCAGCGGCGATAGACGTTGGCGTAGTGGAAGCCGTCCGCCTGATAGCCCGCCGCCGACGAGTGCGACGCGTCGAGGGCGATCGACCAACGGCCCCCCGAGTACTCGACGTTGAGGCCCGAGGAGAGCACGTCGTCGTCGTCGCTGGTGTCGCCGGACACGACGTAGATGTTCGTGCCGTCGTAGAACTGACCGCCTACGGCGTAGTTGCCCGAGACCAAGCGTGGGTTGGCGATGGCGTAGCCGGCCGACCCTTGCAGCGACACGCCGTCTCTCGTCGTATCGGTGCTGAACTCGGTATAGAACACGTCCGCTTGGATGGTGAGCGTGTCCAAGGGTTGAAGCTGCAACGACCCTAGGTAGGCGTCGCGCACTTCCAAGCCGCCGATCTGGTAGAACTGGATCGTCTGCGGCACATAGATCTCCGCCTCAGTCGGCGGGTAAACCTCCCGCGCCCGGGCGGGCGTGTCGCCGTGGTACTGCACGGTCGCGCTCGGCTGGGACAGCCTGCTGTAGCCGAGGGATAGCCCCATCCTGTCTGCCAAGAGCTTTTCCTGCCAAGACAGCGTGAGCCGGTAGCCGCCCTCGTCGGCCCCGTACACATCCCCCGCCCGGTCGTTGAACGTGCGGCGCAGGCTAGTGGCGATCTTGCGGTCTTGTTGGTTGTCGAGTGGGTTGACTACGTCGAGATCCACGGTGCCGGCCACGCCACCCTCGATCAGCGACGCCTTGGGCGTCTTGTTGATGGTGACGCGGTTGATGAGTTCCGACGGGTACTGGTTGAACTCGATGGTTCGCCGCAAGTGCGGAGAAACCTGTTCCCGGCCTTTCATGGTCGCGAATACGAACTCGTCGCCGAGCCCGCGGATCTGGATGTCGGATGCTTGGCCGCCCGAACGGGTGGTGGTGATCCCCGCAACCCGCGACAGGCTGTCGGCGATGGAGAAGTCGGGCAGACCGCCGATGTCCTCCGCGGTGATCACCTCGACGATGGAATCCGCCAAACGCTTGCTCTGGATGGAACTCATGAGGGAGGTGCGGTAGCCCGTGACGACGATCTCTTCGATGATCGGCTCTTCCTCGGGCGTATCCGGCTCGGCTTCCTGTCCTGCCGCCGAGAGAGCGGTCGCGGCAAAGGTCAGCCATGCGATGGTCGATGGCACTCGTCGGGAATCGTTCATGTCAACTTCCTCCTTTACGAGCCTGCCGAGCTTGGCGTCTGCTCGATGCGCAGCGTGGGCGGAACATTCTTGGCACCGTCGATTTGGAATCGATAGGTGCCCGGGGTGTCGATGGTGATCATCAGGTTGTCGCCCCCCGGCGCTAGGCCGGTGTAGGTCTCGCCGGGCATCACTTGGGTTGCGGCCCCCTCCCCGGCACCGAGGTTGACCGTTGCCCAGTCCTCCGAAGCCACCTTGAACTCGTAGTCGCCGGCTTCGACGGCGATGTCCGTGGCGTAGCGCGCCGCGCCTTTGAACACGACCGGGTTGGCCGTACCCCAATCGTTCATGCCGCCACGGACGAACACCGGCGTGGTGCCGAACGGTTTGAACGGAGCGACCCATAGGGTTGGCGTCTCTGCCGAGGCGTCCAACGTGAACAGGTACTCATCGACATCGGCGATGGTGATCGACAGGTTGCCGCCACCGTCCGCTAAATCGAACGCCATCCCGACGGTGACGATATTCGCCGCGCCGGCACCGAGGTTGACGGTTGCCCAGTCCTCCGATGCCACCTTGAACTCGTAGTCGCCGGCGTTGATGGCAATGACCGCCTCGTACACGCCCCCGCCAGCATAGTGCGCTTCGCTGGCCGTGCCCCACTCGTTGAATGCGCCGCGAATGTAGATGGGCGATTGCGCGGTGCCGTAGCCGTAGGGGGCCGCATCGAGGTCGGTCACCGTGAGGATGGGCGCGGTGGCATCGCTGGCGTCGACTCGGAAGCGGTGGTTGGCCGCATTTGAGACGGTGATCGTCAAGTTGTTATTCGTCACCGCGAGGTCTCGTTCGGCATCCAAGGTCACGGCGGTGTCGTCGCCGCTCACCGCGCCGAAGTTGACCGTCGCCCAGTCTTCCGAGGCGATCTTGAACAGATAGTCGTCGGTTTGCGCGTCGAGGGACAGGTCCGCTTGGTAGACGCCGCGGCCGATGTAGGCGAGGGCGTTGTCCGTACCCCAGCCGTTCATCGAGCCCCGAACGTAGACCGGGGTGGCGCCGAAGGGCAGCGCCGGTCCCGGCGGCGGACCGCTGACGCGAACGTTGTCCCAATACCAATCGCTCCCGTCGCCAGCCACGCCTTGGTCGAACACGATCTTCAACCAGTCGTAGACCGCGCCGGCCGCGAATGCGGAGAAGTCGAAGTAGAGCGTCTCCCAGTCGCCGTCGCCGGCGTATTCCGCCGTGGCGGTCAGTGTGCTCGCTGTGTCGTCGCCACTGCCGACAGACAGCGCCACCGTTCCGGCGCCGCCCGCACGGTATACGTCCACGGCTAAGTGGTTGTCGTCGTCGGTGAACGCGATGGCGCCGCCGACGCGGTACACCGTGCCCGCGTTCGCATCCGCGCCGACATTGCGCGTGGTTTGCGCAGCCATGTTCGCAGCATCGCTCGGGTCGACGACCACCATCGTCGAGATCATGGCGTCGTCTTCGAACTCGTAGCCGGTGGCCTCTTCGAAGTCGAGAGGCGCCGTCAACACCGGCGTCTGGGTGACCGGCTCTGCCGGAACATCGGTCGTTTTCAACACCGTCAGCGTGGCAACGCCTCGGCTCCAGTCCAGCGTGAAGGTGTAGGAATCCGCCTCGGTGATGGTCGTCATCAGGTTGGGTGCGCCACCCGCCGCGTCGAGGGTCGTCGGCACGCCGACTGCGATGTTGACGGTGCCCGCCGCGCCGATGTCGATGGTCGCCCAGTCCTCGCTGGCGAGTTTGAACTCGTAGTCGCCGGCTTCGAGATCGATCGTCGTCCGATACCGAGCGCGGCCGATGAACGCCATCTCGTTGTCCGTGCCCCAACCGTTCAGGCTGCCGCGCAAGTAGAGCGATGTGCCGGCGTGGGGGTCGTTCTCGGTGACCCATAAGGTCGCTCCGCGCTGGCCCTCGTCGTCGGACACGAACCCCGCCGCGGCGACCGTGAACAGGTAGTCCGCCGGCGAAGTGATCGAGAGCGAGAAGTTCGGATTGCGTGGTCCGGAAAGCGCGACGCCGGTGTTGAGTTCAATCGGCGCAGTGTCTCCGCCAGGCGTACTGAGATCCACCGTGGCCCAGTCCTCGGAGGCGATCTTGAACAACTGATCGCCGGCTTCGATGTCGATCGTTGCTTGGTAGTCGCCCGTGCCTATGTAGAGCAGCGGGTCGTCCGTGCTCCAGCCGTTGATGGTGCCGCGCACGAAGGTCTCGGCGGGGAGGGCGCGGGCATTGGTGACCGTCAGTACGGGCGCTTCCGCATCGAGCGCGTCAAGCACGAACCGATACTCGCCGGCAACCGGAATGCTGATCGACAGGTTCGGTAGAAGGCCGGCTGCCGACAGCGTGGCGGGTTCGCCCGGCGTGATGATGCCCATGCCGTCCGGTGCGCTGATGTCGACGGTGCTCCAGTCCTCGGAGGCGATCTTGAAGGCGTAGTCGCCGGCGGCCAGGGCGATGAAGCCTTCGTAGCTGCCGCCGCCGAGGTAGGTCAGCCGGTTGCCGGTGCCCCAGCCGTTGAATTGGCCGCGAAGGTAGATGTCGGTGTCGCCGTACGGCACCGGCGGCTCGAAGCCCGACGTGACGAAGGCCGCAAGACCGGCGCCTTGTCCGGCGCCTTGGGCCTTGACGAACACCGCCGTCGTGCGTGCGGGCACGGTAAACATTCCGTCGCCGTTGACGCCTTCCGTAAAGGTCGCGGCTTGGACGACGTCGTCCGCAGAATCCTGCTGGCGCTCGTGCAAGGCGAAACCGGTCGCGGTTCGAATGGTGAGGGACTGCGTCTCCGCCGCGCCGTTGAACACCACCACGATAGCGTCGTTGGCGGGATCGAGATTGTCGCGTTGCATGCCCTCGGTGTTGGTGACGACGCCCATGCCGTCGTCGATGCTCATGGCGATCAGGTTGGCCTTGGCCTCCTTGCCGATGTTGTGAAAGCCGACGCGGTCGATCACTTCCTCGGCGCTGCCGAGGCTGAACAACGGGCTGCCTTGGGCGATCTCGACGAACTCCTCGAAGAGCGCGAGAGACATCGCGATGTCGTCCGCGGTCGGGTCGGCGTTGGCGTCGTCGATGGCAACGAGCACGTCCGCATCTGCCGGACCCTCCGGCGGCAGACCAACGTTCCAGTTGTTGTCGGCGAGCGTGAAGTCGACGAAGTTGAACCAGTCGCCGGCGTTGTAGCTGTTGTGGCTCAACGACTTCGACCGCAGGATGTCGCCGCCCATGTGTACGAACGGCACGCCCTGGCTCAACAACACCAACGACTGGGCCTGTGCCGCCATGCGCGCCCGGTCCGCCGACGGCTCGGTGCCGCTCGGCAAGACGCCGCCTTGGTTCAATTGGTCCCAAAGCGTCATGCCGTCATGGACCGACGCGTAGTTGACGCTCTCCTGCGGATCGGCCGTATAGCCGCCGTCGCTGCCCGCGGCGATGGTGACGCCGGAGTCGAGAACGAGTTGGAAATCAGCGAGGTTGCCCGCGAGTCCGGCGCGTATCCGGGTCAGATCGCCACCGGTCGAGATGGACAAATCCCGAAGCCGATCGCGCATGCGGTCGTTGAACGTGCCGATCCCGGTGCCGGCCACGTTGGCTTGGGTCGCCAGTTCGAAGGTATCCGGGGCCGTGCCGGAGCCGGGAGCCCAACCCTCGCCGTAGATGTAGGTGTCGGGGTCCACGGCCTGAACGGCGGCCAGCGTGTCCTGCATGACCGATTTCGGATGCAGGCTCATCCAGTCGAAGCGGAATCCATCTATCTTGTAGTGGATGGCCCAGAACACCGCCGAGTCCTTGATGAACTTCGCCATCATGGCGTGCTCCGCGGCGGTGTCGCTGCAGCAACTGGCCCGTTCGACGTCCCCGGTCGTCGGGTGGCGCCGGTGGTAGTAGCCGGGCACGATCCGATCGTAGACGGCGAAGGTGCCGTCCGCGCCTTCGTCGGAAGTGTGGTTGTAGACCACGTCGAGAACCACGCGCAGCCCCATTTCGTGCAACGCTTGGTTCATGGCGCGCATCTCGCGAATGCGTGCGGGCCCGGCGGGGTCCGTCGAGTAGCTGCCTTCCGGCACGTTGTAGAGCACCGGGTCGTAACCCCAGTTGAAGGCGTCGATGTCGCGGATGGCGTCGACGAGCTTGCG
This sequence comes from uncultured Pseudomonadales bacterium, assembly GCA_964348085.1. Classification (GTDB taxonomy): domain Bacteria; phylum Pseudomonadota; class Gammaproteobacteria; order Pseudomonadales; family Azotimanducaceae; genus VXYL01. The sequence continues at coordinate 23,787 of CAYGBI010000029.1, forward strand.
CGCCTCGTCAGTGGCGGGGTCGAAGCCCGCCAGCTTGTCGATGATCGCCGTCGTGTCTCGGACGTCGCCCGGGCAGAGTTCCTCGTTGGCGTCGTCGAGCCGGCAAAGCTCGTAGATAGCGTTGTGGAGGTTAACTTGGCGCTCGGGGTCTTCCGGGATCGAGCGCACGTCGAACGCCGGCAGCACATGGAAATGAGTGACGCCCGCGTCCGCCAAGCGTTTCAAGTGCGCCACCGGAGCCGAGTCGCCCGCCGTGAAGGCGAGGAACTTGCCCCGATGCGCTGCCGGCGTGCTCGCATCCCTGGCGCTGAAGTCGCGTACATGGCCTTCGTAGACGATGGCGCTCTCGGGGGACACTGCGTCCGGCGGCGCATGGGCGTCCCAACCGTCCGGCTTAAGGTCGTCGTCCTCGATATTTACGAATTGGGACATCAGGGAGCCGGTGTACGCGCTCACCGAATAGGGGTCTCGGGCTTCGCGCTTGAGTACCTTGCCTTCGCTGGCGTGGTAGGCGGTTACCAAAAAGCGGTAGTACTTCCGGTCCCAGCCGCTTGCGTTGCCGGTGACGCTCCATATGCCGGTGTCGGCGTCGCGCGTCATCGCGGACTCGCTGTCGTATGCCAGGCGACCGTCGGCACGGACGTCGTAGACCAGTAGTTTGACCTCTTGGGCGGTGGGCGCCCACACGTTCGCGGTGATGGCGCCCCCGTCGTAGTGCAGCCCCAAGGTGGCCTCGTCCGCATCGTCCGGGCCGCTCGCGTAGATGTCGTCGAGTACCCCGGCAAGCTGCAATTGCGTGCCGACTTGGTTGCCGTCGGCATCTTCGCCGACTAGCCAGAGTTGGTGGGTCAGGAGGTCCTTGACGGTTGCCAAGTCAAGACCGACCGCGTAGGCGTCGTAATCCGCTAACTGGGGCATTCGCGCCCGCTGCGCGTCGGTCAGCATGGTTTGCGCCAAGGTCGCCGCCGCGCTGCCCCCGGTCACCACGCCGACCGCCGCGTCTCCCTCGCCCTGCGCCTCGACGGCCAAGGTCCCGTCCACCGAACTGTAGAGTTCGACGTTCGACAGCGACCGGTTCCAAGCGATGGTTGTCGCGTCGATCCAGTGCGCCGCTTGGTCTTCGATGGCGAGCGGTGGCGCTTCGTACTCCTCGCAGACGTCGTTGATGCAAAGGGGCTCAGCGGCCGTGCGTGCCTCGCGCAGTTCGTTCTCGGCGAGGGTCGAGTCGACCACCACCCAATACATGTTGCGGTAGGGGTTCGCCGTGTCTTCGGAGAAGCTGATTCGGAGATCGACCGTCTGCGGCGCCCCGCTCAAGCCGTGGATGATGAAGTTGCCGCAGACCGCATCTTGCTGGAGTTGCAGCACCCAATAGGCACCGTAGATGGGGTCCGCCTCGCCGTCGTCGTAGTACTGGTAGTTGGGCGGCGGGCCGTCCGGCCAAGTGGTCCCCGTGCCGTCGTAGCTGTAGTCCACGTCGCCGCCGGAACCCCGCAGCGTCACCCTTTCGTTGTCCCAACTCCCCGCTTCGCAACCGTTGTTCCAAAGGTGCAGGACCCAGCCGTCGAAGTTCTTGTCGCGACGGTTGTAGTAGATGACCGCCTCGTTCGGACCGGGCGTGTACTTCGGGGTGGGTTTGTCGGGGATGATGCAACGACCGTTGACGGCGACCTCCGGTGGATCGCACACTAGAACCGGCTTCGGGCCGCATTGGCCATTGCCGAGCAGGATCTCGTCGTCGGCGCAGACGACCAACGGCGTCTGGTCGCCTCCCGCCCCACTATCGCCGCCGCAACCGGCGACTAAGAATGACGCAAGCAGGATAGCCAAGCCCAATATCCGGGCGGGTGCGAATCTCATACTAGGGTCCAGTGGCGTCACCGAAACGTAATCGCGCACCCTTAACATGGACTTGTTGCCCCTACAAGACGAAAGCGATTGCAAACGTATGCATCGCCGACTTGGGGCCAGTTCAGAGGCGAGGCAGCCGTAGGGCACCATTTCTTGGGGCTGTGCTACGCTTGCCGAGAACGTTGACGACTGCTAGGAGAGGCACAGTTGTTGGCAACGCAGGGGACCACTGCGCACCCATCGTCGGTCGTCGTCCGTGACTGACGTTCGTATCCCCGGCAGGACGTTCGCGCACCGGGCGACGGCTGCTTTGTGCATGGCGACGATGCTTGTGGTCGGCGCCAAGGTTCAAGCCGACCCGACAGTAGATGCGCTCGAACCGCCGTTCTGGTGGGCCGGGATGAAGGAACCGAGCCTGCAAATCATGGTGCGCGGCGAATCCGTGTCGGAGTTCGACGCCCACCTCGACTGCGCCGGCGTCCGGCTTGTGACGACACACCGCGTCGATAGCCCCAACTATCTGTTTCTCGACCTCGACCTTGCGCCGGACGTGGCGCCTAGTGTCTGCCCCATCGAATTCCGGTCCGAAAACGGCTCCGCAACGATCGACTATCGGTTCGAGGCGCGCCGAGCGCAATCCGCAACTCGCCGGGGATTCTCCAGCGCCGACGTAATCTACTTGGTCATGCCGGACCGCTTCGCCAACGGCGACACGACGAACGATAGCGTCGACGGCATGCTCGAACAGGCGGACCGCGCCAATCCCGACGGCCGCCACGGCGGCGACCTACAGGGCGTGATCGACCATCTCGACTACGTCGCCGAGATGGGCTACACCCAGCTCTGGCTGAATCCGATTCTCGAGAACAACGAGCCGGCGTTCACCTACCACGGTTATTCGACCACCGACTACTATCGCGTGGACCCCCGTCTTGGCGACAACGACCTTTACCGTCGGCTCTCCACCGAAGCTCGGCAGCGCGGCATCGGCATCATCATGGACCTGATCCCGAACCACAGTGGGGTCAGCCATTGGTGGATCGACGACCCGCCCACCGCAGACTGGATCAACCACGGGAAGTTCGTGCCCACCACGCACATTCGCGAGCCGCTGCACGATCCCCACGCCGCCGAGGCAGACCGGGCGGCGTTTGTCGACGGCTGGTTCGTGCCGAGCATGCCGGACCTGAACCAGCGCAACCCGTTCCTAGCGACCTATCTGATCCAGAACGCGATCTGGTGGATCGAGTATGCCGATCTGTCCGGCATCCGCGTCGACACTTGGTCCTACGCCGACAAGGACTTCCTCACCGACTGGACCCGTCGGGTGATGACCGAGTATCCCGATTTCAACGTAGTCGGCGAGGAGTGGAACAACAACCCCGGCATCATCGCCTACTGGCAGCGCGGCAAAACGCGGGACGACGGCTACGAGTCCGATCTGCCGAGCCTGATGGACTTCCCGCTGCAAATCGCGCTCAGGTCAAGCCTTGCGGCCGACGAAACGTGGAATACCGGCATCGTGGTCTTCTACCGCGCACTGGTGGCGGACTTCCTCTACGCCGATCCCGACAACCTGCTGGTATTCGCCGACAACCACGACATGCATCGAATCTACCGCGAGTTCGATGGCGACGAAGACCTGTTCCGCCTAGCGATGGTGCTGGTGCTAACCACTCGCGGCATTCCCCAGGTTCTCTACGGCACGGAAATCCTGATGGATCATCCGCCGGATGCCGGCCACGGCGTCATGCGAGTCGACTTTCCGGGAGGATGGCCGGGTGACGAAATCAACGGATTCACGGGCCAAGGCTTGGCGGAGGATGCCGCCCGGACGCAGCGCTTCATGAGACGACTATTGAATTGGCGCAAGACGTCGAGAGCGATCACGAGTGGCCGGTTGACCCACTACGCGCCCAGCGACGGCATCTACGTCTATTTCCGGCATACCGATGACCATAGCGAACGGGTCATGGTCGCGATCAACAAGAACGCCGACGATACCGAGGTGGACCTCGACCGTTTCGCCGAATCGCTCTCCGGCGCAAGTCGCGGTTTCGACGTGTTGACCGGTGAGTTACACGGCTTGAGTCAGTCCTTGACGATTCCCGGCCGCGCCTTCCTGATCTTGGACGTGCGATGAATCGAGTCACGGCTGGCGAAGTCGCGGAACTGGCGGGCGTATCTCAATCCACGGTGTCGCGGGCCTTGCGCGGCAGCCCACTGGTCAACTCGAAAACACGCGAACGAGTGATTCGGGTCGCCAACGAGCGGAACTACAAGGTCAATACCAGCGCGAGCCGGTTGCGCTCCAAGCAAAGCCGCACGCTCGCGCTTCTCGTACACGACGACTCCGATATGGGCTCGGACATCAATCCGTTTTTCCTGTCGATGATCGCGGCGATCACGAACGCCGCGGCGGAAAAGAGCTACGACATTCTGCTCTCGTTCCAGCAATTCAGCGACGACTGGATCGCCGACTACGAAAACAGCAACAAGGCCGAAGGCGTCGTCCTGCTCGGCTATGGCGGCTATACCGACTATATCCGCAAGATCGAGATGCTCGACAACGCGCACTGCGTGACTTGGGGCCCGGTTATCGACGGACAACCCGGACACTTCGTCGGCTGCGACAATGTGTATGGCGGCTATGTGGGCACCAAGCACCTCCTCGATCTCGGCCACCGACAAGTCGCGTTTATCGGCGACATCTCCGACGACAGCCCGGAGTTCCAAGCCCGGTATGCGGGATACCGCAAAGCCCACGAGGAGGTGGGGCTGGATCAGAACCCCCTGCTGCAGGCGAGTGCCAGCCCCTCGGAACTCGGCGGTTACGAGGCCGCCGAATGGCTTATCGAGAGAGGTTCCGACTTCAGTGCGGTCTTCTGCGCCACGGACTTGAACGCGGTCGGTGCAATGCGCGCATTCAGGAGTCGAAACCTGCGCGTACCGGCCGACCTCTCGGTCGTGGGGTTCGATGACGTGCCGATGATCGCGTACACGACCCCGGCGCTCACCACCGTTCGCCAAGACACCGCGACTGCGGGCTGCGTTCTGGTCGACACGCTGCTCGATCTGATCCAAGAAAACACGGTGCGCTCCCGACTGCTCGCACCCAAGCTGATCGTGCGGGATTCGACCGGGCCCTACCGCCCCAACAAGAGCGGGCGAAACACGCCCGTGCCGAGCGAACACCGGGGCTGCTAGTGCGGCTTGGGCCGGAGCGAAAGGCGGCTCCGGGAGGCGACGGCTTTCGTGGCGCTAGGCTCGTCCCGAGCCCGCGCTGATGTCGAAATCGTCAGGCGCAAGCCGCCCTACGAGAGAGTCCGCAGGAAAGCCAGCGCCGGCATGGCCCTGATGCCATCCGGCGTCACATAGTCGCGTTGTCCCGACAGGGCGATCTGGACAGCATCCGCGCTCGGAAATCGGGCTTTCAGATAGCGTAGGCCACGGTCGATGTCGCGATCCCCGAGCTTGCATTCCACGAGCAGCAGGGGTTGACGATCCTCCAAGACCACGAAGTCGACTTCTCGGCCATCGACGTCGCGGAAGAAGCGAAGTTCGACGTCGCGGCCTTGTGTGTCCTGCTGGAAGTGGACCCACTTGAGCAAGTGACACGCAACCAAGTTCTCAAACCGAGCACCCGGTTCGAAAACCAGCGACCAGTCGAAATGATAGTGCTTGCGCTCCTGCTTGACGGCGCGAATGCGCGGCGCACCGAATGGCGGCAGCCGAAAGAGGGCGAATAGACGTTCCAGCGTGTCGAGCCAAGCGGCGACCGTCTTGTGTGCGACTTGGAGATCCTCGCGCAACGCATTCACGGACAACGGCGAGCCGACCAGGTCCGGGAGTCGGAGCATCATTTCCTCCAACCGTCCAAGATCGCGAATGCCGGTAGTACCCGTCACGTCCTCCTCGATCAGACGGGTTCGGTTCTGTCTCGACCAGCGGCGCGCTTCGATCTCGTTGCCGCCCAGAAACGGTTCGGGGAAGCCGCCGAGGCGCAACAGGTCGGCCAGTCCCTCGACATCTTCGATGTCCGCCTCGGCAACGGAAAAAGGGTGCAAGCGAAGCAGGTGATAGCGGCCCTGCAGGGAGTCGCCGCCGAACGAAAATAGTTCCAGTCTGCCGCTTCCGGTCACCAGTATTCGCTGACCTTCGCGCTTCGAGTCGTAAAGCCCTTTGAGGAAGTTCCGCCACGGCCGGTACTTGTGGAGTTCGTCAAAGACCCAAAAACCGGTTGCGGGCAACTGCCGGCGCAGGATGCGTTCCCGGTCGGCAGGGACATCCCAGTTCAGGTAGCCGGCGCGTGCTCCCGGCAGGTCGAGCGCCAGCGTGGTCTTGCCGACCTGCCGCGGTCCGGCGACGAACACCATCTTGGTTGCCAAGTCGGTTTGGACTTGGCTTGCCAAGTATCGTGTCGCGACAGCCACATAGCAGACACTACGGGCGTTTTATACCAAGGTCAAATTTACTCGCGAGTGTTTTTGACTTTGGTGAAAATCACGCGCCTAGATCGCCCCATCGGGCCAGGCGTGCCACGCCAAGAGTCAGCCGACGTCGTGGCAGAATGCGGCCTCGCGCCGCGAGGTTCTACGTCAGCACTTAGCCGTGCCGACGGTCAACTCCAGATCAGCGCGCCGGTACTCTGCCCGAACGAGTCTGCCGCCACGCCTACCGATCGCAGCATCGTCACGAACAGGTTGCACAGCGGGGCGTTGTGTTCGCCTTCGTGGACGATGTGCTTACCGTGGCTGAAGCCGCCGCCGGCGAGCAGGATCGGTAGGTTCACCGCCACATGGGAGTTGGCGTTGCCGAGGTTGCTCCCGAACAGCAACGTGGTGTGGTCGAGGAGCGACCCGTCTCCGTCGCTTTGCGTGCGCAATGCGGTGAGCAATTCTCCGAAGCGACGCACGATCTCGGTCTCGACGATCTTCAACTGATCGATCTTGTGCTGCTCTTGGCCGTGGTGGGACAGGTTGTGCTGGTCCGCGGTGACGCCTGGGACTGTGGGCACCGTCTGGTGATCTTGGATCATGACGCTGACCACGCGCGACGAGTCGGTGGCGAGAATGAGCGGGATCAGGTCGAACAGGAGTCGCACCCGTCCGATGATGTCGGCGCCGTCGGCGATGTCCGTCGGCGGCTGCGCGTCGACGGCGGGCTTTGGCCGTTTGGTCCACCCCTGCACCTCGACGAGATCGCGTTCGGCAATGCGCACCGCCTCGAAGTAGGCATCCAGAACCTCCCGGTCGGTGGCGCTGACGCGCTTGCCCAATGCCGTCGTCTGCCCGGCGAGGGTGTCGAGGATGCTCCGGCCGTCGCTCAGGCGTCGGGTCTCTCGCGCCACTTCCTCCGGCTTGCCTTGCAGGAACAGTTTGCCGAAGAGCTTGGCGGGACTGGTCTCGGCGGGAACCATCACGCCGTTTCGGGTGTACGACTGGCTTTGGGGCGAGAACGTGCCGAGGACGACCGACGGAAACCGCGTCACGTAGCCGTAGTGGTCCGCGACCACTTGGTCGACCGATATGGTGTTCTGGAATCCATCCAAGCCCGGATGGCGAGCGGAGGTCAGCCAAGTGATCTCGGAGTTGTGCGCTTGGCGACCGGTTTGCTCTTCGTGGCAGAGGCCGGAGAACAGGGTGTAGTGGTGCCGGTGCTCGTCGATGAGCGTGAGGTAGTCCGAGGCTTCGTACCCCGCGCCCGCAGTCTTCGGAAACCAGTAATCGGAGTAGAGGCCGAGGGTCGCGCAGATATTCACCATTCGCCGGGGTGGCTGTACCCCGGCGCCGGCGAAGGCGGGGCGCATGGCTTCCAAGAACGGCAACGCCAGTGCCACGCCGGTGGCGCGCAGGAAGGTGCGGCGGTCGATGGGGCGCGCAATGGCCATGACTAGAGACTCCGGAACAGGTCGCTCTGCACGACCTCGTGAATGATGGCGCGAACGGGATAGCCGCGGTCCGCGACCGAGGCCACGATGCGGTGGACTTCATCCCGGTCTGCGAACTCCACCTCGGCACCCGTAGCGAGCGTGATCAGTTGCGAGGTGAAGTGACGTGCGATCTGATCGAGTTCTTTGTCGAGTAGGATCGCCTTGTACTCGCCGATCTCCGCGAACGCTTCACCGGTCGGCGTCACTCCGCTTGGATCGACCGCGGGACCTTCGGCGTACGGCCGGGGTACGGTGAAGTCGCCGAACTTCATCTCGCCACGGGACGCCCGATAGTTCTTGCGGAACCCGCCGATGGGATCGAACGACTCGAGCGCGAAGCCCGGTGGATCGATGGACTGGTGGCAGCTATTGCAGACCGCGTTGGCGCGGTGCGCCGTCAACTGCTCGCGGATGGTCGTGGTACCGCGGATATCCGGCTCCAGCCCTTCGACCCCCGGCGGGGGCGGCGGCGCCGGACGTCCGAGGATGTTGGCCAAGACGAAGTTGCCCCGGGGCACCGGAGACGTCACCGTGCCGTTGGCGGTGATCTTGTGGATGCTGGCGTGGGTCAGCAGGCCCCCGCGCGGGCTATCCGCCGCCAAGGCGACGCGACGCATTTGCTGCCCCTTGATCCCCGGGATGCCGTAGTGCTCCGCTAGGCGGCGGTTGACGTAGGTGAAGTCCGCGTCGATCAAACCGCCGACGCCGTGGTTCTCGTCGATGAGTTCCTTAAGGAAGAGTTCCGTCTCCGCCGCCATCGCCTTGCCTAGGCGGTCGTCGTATTCGGGGTACAGCCCGCGATCCGGCGTCGTCTGGTTTATTTCGTAGAGCCGGAACGCTTGTCCCGCGAAGTCCTTCACGAAGCGCTGCGACCGCTCGTCATCGAGCATCCGGTCGACTTGGGCCGCAAGCACATCGAGTTGCGCCAGTCTGCCACGGTCGGCGAGTGCGAACAGTTCGTCGTCCGGCATGCTGCGCCACAGGAAATACGACAACCGCGCGGCCAGCGCGTGGTCGTCCAACGGGCCTGCCGAACCCGTCTGGTAGAGGAACGACGGTGCGCTCAGGATGGCCCGCATCGGTACGCGCACCGCGTCCACGAGCGGTGCGCCTGCGACGAGCGATGGCTCCGCCAAGCGGGCATAGGCTTCCGCCTCGCCGTCCTTGAGCGGTCGCCGAAAGGCGCGGGTCGCGAACGCCTGCACGATGTCGAGAACGTGCTCTTCCGCCGTCTTTGTCGAATGGACCTGTCCGGTCTCGTCGAAGTCGAGTCCGGTCAGCAAACGCCGTGTGCCCTGGGGCGGCCATTCGTCGATCAACGGACCCTCGACGGTCAACGACTTGATCGCCACGCCCTCGCCTTGGTAATTCGCGACGTTCTTGTCCGGCGCGAAATAGTTGGTGTGGTCGCCAGGGGGGCGGTCGAGTTCCGCCACCGAGGGCGCCAGCAGATCGCCAGGCTGCATGAATGTGGTCACCGCCACAGTCCGCGTCGTGTTATCCAAGAGGTCGAACTCGCCGATCAAATCATCGAGCGATGCCACTACGCCCTGCTTGATGCCTTGGTAGAGGGTCAGCACCACGGGCGTATCCGCTTGGTACGGTTTGGCGTCCATGGTGACGCGGTAGCGACCCGGATACGGCACGGCGTACCCCTCGGCTTCGGTGTGCAGCATGTACGTCGAGCCGGTGTCGTAGAACATCACCACCCGATCCTCGACCCGTTTCGTGATGCCGCCGCCAAGAATCTTCGCCGTATGCATGTAGTTCAAATAGGGCGACTCGGCGTATTGGATTTCGCGCCGCGTGGCCTTCGGCTTGGGGCCCAGCGCAAGTGCCGCATCCAACGCCCGGTCGGCCGCCTCGAGGTAGCCACGCACATGCAGCGCGGAGATGCCTTGCTTGGCCGCGACCGTGTCGAAACCGCCGGTATCGGCTTCCACGGGCAAGCTCTGGATGAGCGCCAGCCCTTGGGCCTCGTCGAGCCCGAGAAGATCTTGGAGCGTGTAGGCGTATTCGAGCCGGGTCAGGCGCCGAAGCGGGGTGCGCTGGCCGTTGCGAGCCGCCAGATTCGCCTCGAGCAGCGACTCCTTCATCGACGCGAGCACCGCCGCCAATTCATCCGGTTCGGGCATCAGCGCACCGGCCGGCGGCATTTCGCCGTTGTCGAGGCGTTCGTGCACCCTTTCCCAAGCCCCGAAAGTGGCGGGGTCGGTGAGGTCGTATCCGAGCCCCGCCAAATCCAGCGGCGCTAGGATCGTGCCGGTGTGGCAGGCGATGCAGTGCTTCTGCACAAGCGGGGCGACCTCGGCCTCGAATGCATGGTGGACCGAAGTGGTCGACGCCAGCGCGGCCAGCGCGATGGCTAAGTGGATCGGCGCTGTTCTTGCGTTCCGGCCACAACCCATCGTCGTCCTCCCTCGCTACCGGCCTTCAAAAGAGTGCCACCGGCCGGGCGGCAATGCCAATTCCAGCGCGTTCGTTATGTCGTTCGCTGCTAATCCCCTTTGCCGCGGAATCCCTCGTTGCCTTGGTAGGGCGCGTCCCGGCTGGTGAAGGCGTGCTTTAGGCCGCCTTCTCGGATCGCCTCGCCAAAGCTGTAGGTCCACTCGGTCATCTGCGCCAAGGCGTCCTGCTCCGTGGCGCTACGCACCGACGAGTAGATGCCCATGTTCTCGTAGAAGCGATTCATGGTGAGCTTCAGCACCGCCAAGTGGTCCGCGGAGCCGTTGGCGATCCGTTCGGCGAACTCGATGGTGTTGGCGTCGAGATCCTCCTTCGGCCAAGCGTAGTTGATCATCTCCACTTCCGCCGCTTCCGCACCGGTCATGTTGTCGCCGGTGTAGTAGTACTCCTTGGCCTTGCGCATACTGAGCACCAGCGGCCAGATGCAGCCGTTGCGGGCGGTGCCGAGGCCGCGCAAACCCGGGTGGCCGATCTGCGTGTCCTCCGCGGCGACGACGAGGTCGGTCATCATGGCGAGTTCGCAGCCGCCGGCAAGCGCGTAGCCGTGCAGTTGGGCGATAGTGACCTTCGCCATATTCCACAGGTACATCTGTACGTCGGTAATCTGCTGCATGGACGTGCGAACGTTCATCATCAGCGTGCGATGTTTCTCATCCACCGTCTGATAGCGGCGTTCGCCCGGACGGCGTTCACGACCGGGCGTCAGGTCGTAACCGGCGCTGAAGCAGCGTCCCGCACCGCGGATAATGATGACTCGGCAGCTTTGGTCGGCTTCCAAGTCGTGCAGACAGTCGTTGAGTTCGGTGAAAAGCTCGCCGGTCAGGGCGTTCATCTTCTCCGGCCGGTTCAACGTAATTCGTGCCAATCGGCGTTCGGTTCCGAGGCGCTCCAGAATGAGCGTGTTGTAGTCGGCCATGCGGTCCTCCCCAAGTCCTATGTCCCTTTAGGGACACCCTCGTTCGAGTGTCCTATTGGCAAGCATAAGCGAGTGGTGCCGAGAGGTCACGGGAACGGTGACGTTGATATGCGAACGTCTTCATCGAGCGGCTATGGTGTTCGCTGAAATGGGAGGCGGTGTACCTGCGCGAGTTAACGGGCGGGCGCGACGCGGAATGCACCGTCGATCTCGGGTCGGCTTTGCATCGAACAGTGGCCACGCTCTGCGTCTGATGGCCACACACCGGATGAAGCTTGCCACGATGCCCCTTTGGATGCAGTGAAGGCGAGCGTACACGGGGATGCGGGGAACGCCTAGGGAGTCCCCGCATCAATGCGCTACACGGGTTCTCCACTTCGCTTTGATCCTTTGGATGACACGCCGGACCCCGAGGCGTGGAAGCAGGCCGTTCCCCGGATGGGGACTTCCGACCATGACCGACCGGCTCCCTACCGACAAGCACAGAGGCGACTCTAGGACCGGTTGACACCGATTCAGCCGGCAGGCGACGATCATTCATCGAGAGCCTAAACCAAACCCTAAATTCTCGCCCACGGGTCATCCAACGAACCGAGATCACCTCACAGCGCAGTTCCCAGCTCATGTCCGACCACGTCACATATGACTATTGAATCAATGCACACCTCATCCTTGACTAGCTTAGCCATACTGAAAGTCAACTGGGATCGCCTCAACCGCGACTACGTTGAGAATTTCTTGCCCTTTGTCGTCGAGTGCGTGCGACTAGGTGCTGAGCCGGTCGTTTCCCTTTCAACGGTCAGGGAAGAGATGTCTGCCCGGTTTGGCCTTGATTTGCCTCTCAACACCCTCCAGCACATATTCAACCGTGCCACCAAGCGTGGCTACTTAAAGCGTCGAAATCATGTTTTCTATCGAGTAGAGGAAAAGTGTAACACCACCGACTTTCAGAACATCCGTAAGAAGTTCAATCAGACTTACGAACGGGTGGTGGAGGCTTTTGTCTCTTTTACCGAGAACACGCATCACCAAAATCTCTCTACCGATGAGGCCGCAACGGCAATTTTCGGATTCCTTCGTCACGGAAGCCTATCGCTCCTGTTTGATCGACACAACGACACACCTCGACCCACGAGATCTGATCGCTTTTATGTCGCATCTTTCCTCCGTGACGCTCAACACTCTAACCCCGCCCTATTCGAAGACATCTTGGCGCTCGCTCGAGGAAATCTGTTAGCGAATGCGATGTATTTACCTGCTCCGGGTCGTGTGGACAAGCGATTCCGAAAGACATGGGTCTACTTGGACACGTCCTTCATCTTGTATGCGGCAGGCTTTGCAGGACCCAACCGAGAAGAACCGTGCCTTGAGTTATTGGAGTTATTGAGCCGTCAGGGAGCGAAACTACGGTGCTTCAATACAACGAGAACTGAAATACAGGGTGTGCTAGATGCTGCGGCAAGCCGTCTCTCTAGCGGTGATCTCCGTTCTGCTTATGGTCCTACTATTGAGTACTTCATTGACACTAGGAAGTCCGCATCCGATCTTGAACTTATGGTCGCTCGCCTGCCGAGTATCATGCGGTCGTTAGGCATAGAACTAGTTGATTTTCCTTCTTTCGACGACTACGAATACCAAATAGATGAACAAGGATTTGAAAACCATCTTAGTGAAACCATCGGTTACGCTAATCCGAAAGCGCTAGTTCACGATGTCGGTTGCATATCGGCCATGGTACGTCTTCGCGCAGGCAAGGAGTCCTACCAAGTCGAAGAGTGCCGTGCCCTGTTTGTTACGACCAACGCAACCTTGGCGCGAGAAACTCGTGCCTACTTTCAAAGTAAGTCGACGTCGGGAGCAATTGCCCTATCGATAACTGATCACGCCCTTGCCAATCTGCTTTGGTTAAAGGATCCTACCGTCGCACCCGACCTGCCTAAACACCGCTTGATCGCCGACGTATATGCAGCCATGCGACCAAGCGAAAGTCTATGGAAGGCATACCTTACGGAGATCGCGAAGCTTGAAGAGTCGGGAAAGGTCACTTCGGACGACTACTATTTACTGCGATATACGCTCGCGTCTAAAGCAGCGCTTATGGGTCTGACATCCGGCGAAGAGCAAGCATTCCGTGAGGGGTCGGTTTATGAAGTACTGAGTGTGGTTCGCCAGAGCGAACAGGCTGCCCTCCGTCGGGAGTTCGACCTTGAGACCAAGCGACGGGACGAAGTTGAGAAAAGCCTTGTCGATCACAATAGGCGAACCGAAGGCGAGCTGCATGCCGTACATAGGCGCATAGCAACAATCGCCGACCGCTTAGGGAAGCTCGTGCGTGTATGTATGTGGGTCGTGTTAATCCCCCCGCTTCTCTTTGGAATTGGCGCGTCGCTGTCGTGGAGGCCAGAGCTTCCTCAATCTATGTTTGGACTCGTCTTGCTATCGACGATATCCGCGTTCCTTTTTTTGTCAATCGGTAACCTTCTCTTCGGGGTCACCCTGAAAGTGATCGTCGACAAACTTGAGGCGTCGGTGGCGCGAGCGTTCACGCGGGTTGTCTTGAGGTTCTTGGGACTAAAATAGCTAGAGCTCGTGCTTCCCGTCTCTCCACCTCAACCAGCAAGATGCTCTCCCCATGAGTGTTGCGATGCGGAAGGGATTACGCTGGAGTGAATGTCTTAAACCAACTTTACCGTGGGCGGTGCAAGGCATCATTCTTTAGAGCGTGCAAAATCTCGCCCAGCACCCGTCCCTCCAGCCGGTAGCAGTCGAAGCGGGTGAAAGGAGGTTTCGAAGTCGTCTGAAGCGCTCCGAGAGAAGGCAGTGACGGCCGGTTCGGTGAGCAGGCGGGCGCAACCGAGTGAGCACCGGGCAGGCGTCAAAGAGGGAATGAGGAAGCCGACCCGGCGGTATTTGCGGAGAGGCTGCCATCGGCAGGGACGCCAGCGAGGTCACACCCCCGGCAAAGCGTCGACCCGGATCGTCTCGGAATCGGCGCGACCGAGGTCGTCCACCACTCGGACGGTGAATTGCCCCGTTCGGGGCGTCCAGAAATAGTTCTCGCCGGGTGCGGTGCTTGCCACGAGGCGGTGGTCGACGAACCAGAACATTCTGCGAACGTCGCCGTCCACGACGGCCGAGAACAACACGTTGCCCTGGCCGGTGCCCGATGGGGCGGCGTGGTAGACCAAGGAACGTTGCGGAGAACGAATGCGGGGTGCGAATCCGGTGGTGGAGGTCTCGTCGAGACCGCACCCCGGCGACCACGGCGGTGGTCGGCGAATGGCGATGCCGGCGCGGCGGAACACGGCGTGGAGATTCGAGGGCCAGAACTCGTACACGACCGGTTCGGTATCGTCGTCTTTGCCGCAACTGCGAAGACCCGTCCGGCGGTCGATGTCGATGGCTCGGTACACCGACGATACCTTGATCGGCGAGACCCCGGGGATGAACCAAGATCGTGTGGTGCGCGGGCAGTGCGGCCCCGGCAGGTCGCCGGTGGTCGCGCAGACTTCCACGCGCTTGACGTTGAGACTGCGGGCTGCGCCGTTCTCGACCAGCCACCGGGGTCCCCCGCCCCAACGCGACCGGTCGTCGTCGGTCGTTGCGGGAAGGCTGTCGGCGATGGCGAAAAACAAGGGTGCGGCAGCTTCCCTGCCGACGAGCGCCGGATTGGCCTTGCCGTCAAAGTTGCCTACCCACACGGCCAACACGTAGTGGCCGACGACGCCCACGCTCCAAGCATCCCGGAAGCCAAACGACGTGCCGGTCTTCCAAGCAATGGCATCTCGATCATTGGCATCCCGCACGGTCGCATTGGGTCTGGCCACGTCGCGGAGCATATCGAGCACTAGGAAGCTCGCTTCCTGACTCAGCAACCGTCGTGGCGTGCCTGGACCGGATCCGCGCACGACGACGAGGTCGCGCCATAAGCCGCCTGCCGCCAATGTCGCATAGAGGCGCACCAACTCCGCCATGGTGATCTCGCCGCCCCCGAGTGCCAAGGCGAGTCCATAGTCGGTGGCGGAGCGCAATTCCGACACGCCCGCACGGTGCAGCCAGTCCCGGAAACGCGCCACGCCAAGGTCGGCGAGCAAGCCCACGGCCGGTACGTTGCGGCTGTGGATCAAGGCGTCTCGCGCGAACACCGGACCCATGAACCCTCGGTCGAAGTTCTCCGGCGCGTACGCGGCATATCTACGTGGCGCGTCTTCGAGCAGGGTCATCGGATGGATCAAGCCTGCGTCCAAGGCGAGGGCGTAGAGCAATGGCTTGAGTGTCGAGCCGGGGGATCGGCGTGCCCGCACACCGTTCACCTGCCCGGCGATCGCCTCGTCAAAGAACCTGGCAGACCCGACCAGCGCCAGCACCTCCATGCTCCGATGGTCGATCAGCATGGCGGCGGCGTTGGTGATGCCGTCGCGGCGGCGCAGTTCCACGTGATCGGCCACGCGAGCTTCCAGCAAGTGTTGTAGGTCGAGGTCCAGCGTCGTGCGAACCCGAGAGCCGCCGTCCAGCGGCACGTGATCCCGGACGAAATGCGGGGCGTGGGACGGTAATTGCGACGGGGAGGCGAACGCAGGTACGAGTCTCGCCCTAGCGAGCGGCCCGTCGGGCTTGGCCGCGTCCGCCGCGAAGTTCCCCAGCCGCTCTGTCACCGCGTCGGACTTGGCGGAGTTCGCCGCCAAGTCCGGCACGCTGTTAGCGCCACGAAAGCCGCTGCCTTCCGGTACCGCCTTTCGCCCCAGCCCAAGCCGCCCCAGCACTCCGTCGGTCTTCGCGGCATCAGCCGCCAAGTCCGACGGACTGCTAGCCTGTGGCTTTCGTGGCGTTGGCGTTTCGCCACCGGCATCGCCCACCTTGGCCTCCCACGCCGCGAGGAGTCGATCCCGTGCCGCCAAAAGTTCCGCGCGACCTTTGGCGCGAACCGGGAAGCGCGCCGTCGGATTCTGTGGAATGACCGCAAGCACCAGTGCTTCGCCCAAACCGAGCGCCTTGGCCGGCTTGTCGAAGTAGACCCGGCTGGCTGTTCCGATGCCTTCGATACTGCCGCCGTAGGGCGCGAGGTTCAGGTACGCCTCGAGAATCTCGTTCTTGCCATAGTGGCGCTCCAGTTGCACCGCACGGGCGGACTGGACCAGTTTGCCGAGCACCGTCCGGGTGTCCAAATCGAACCGCAATCGGGCGAGCTGCATGGTGATCGTCGATCCCCCGACGACCCGGCTGCGCCGAACGTAGGTCGTCCACGCCGCGCGCGCCAAGGCGAGCGGGTCGACCCCGTGGTGGCGGTAGAACCTGCGGTCTTCGTAGAGCAGTGTCGCCTCCCGTGCCGCCGGCGCGATGTCGTCGAGTCGGGTGAACAGGCGGTAGCGGCCGTCCTTCGCCGCAACAAGCTTGAGCGGGCGCCCCTCGCGGTCCGTCACTAGGGTGGAGAACCCGATGTCCCCGTAGAGTGTCGGTTTGGGCACCATGGCCCAGACCAACAGCGCGCCGGCCACTATGGCGAACAGCGCCGCCGCCGGACGCGCAAACCGGCCCAGTGCGCGTTGCGCTTTTCGCAAAGGCGCCGGAGCGGTAGTCACATGCTCTCGACAACCAATCGGCCCGCCAGCGAACGACCGCGAACGCTGCGGTGGTACATGGCAGCGGCATGGGCGGCGGGGGCGATGAACTCGCCGGGGTTTGTCGCCTTGACCCGGTAGCGGATCTCGGTGACGCGCTCGTCGAAAGCGCCGTAGAGGAGCAACCGGTCCTCGCGAACGTCCCGGTAGTCGGCGGCCCATAGACCGTATCGGTTGCGCACCGACTCGGTGAGGATCTCGAATCCGCCCGGCAGCAGGTCCGTGACCGCAACGTTGCTGATCCGACCCGCTTTGGAACGGACCCGCAGCCGTACCGTCAGTTCGTCGCCCACGCGGACCCGCTCGACCGGATCGCCCTCGTCGTCAAGGTAGACGCGGTCGACCTCAATGCCTTCGGCGAGGCGATCCGTTGGCACTTCGACATCGAAACCGGACTCGCTCGCCGCGTAATAAACGCCGCCCGAGCCGGAATGCGAGATCGCCAGTCGTTCGACGGACACCGGCAGCGACGCTCGGGCAAAGACGCTGCCAGAGACGGCCACATCGAGCGGACCGTCCGCACCGTAGGCGACGAGATCGGGAGGCGACAACTGGCCTCGGGCTGCCAAGCTGCGGTGGATGGCGCCGAGTGCGAGCACCGTGTAGGCGGCGGAGACGGTGTTGAAGCGGTTCTCGAAGACCGGCGCCACCAGTTGTTGAACGGCGTCGCCGTCGAGTTGCGCCATACGCGCCGGAAAGTGCTGGGCCAAGAGGTAGATGTATTGCGCGTCCCGCCCCAAACGGGTGTCGAAGTCGGTATCCGGTGCCGACGAGGCACCGAGCCGATAGCCGTCGATCAACCGGCCGGCCAGCACATCGTTGCGCAACAGCGCGTGGCTTGCTGCCATGTAGGCGCTGATGATGTCCTCGCGCCACTCCTCGCCGGCGTGGGTCTCCAACGTTGCGTGGAGCGCATTGAGGGGATTCGTGGTGACTACGCCGTCGCGCGTGAGCAGATAGATGGCATAGGCCCGGGTGCGTGCCGTCGCGAGGTCGAACGGCGACTGTTGGTCGTTGCCACGGGCGAGCCGCACCAGGAAGTTCACGGCCCGTATGTACATGTCGTTGGGCACCGGCAGCCTGAGTCCCCGGGCTTCGACCAGGAAGTGAGTGATGTAGACCGAAGCGAACGGCGCAGCCTCCGTCGACGTCGTCCAGAACAGGAATCCGCCGTCCGCGTTTTGTCGCGGGCGGAGCCGAGCAATCGTGTCCCGGAACAGCGTCCGGTACTCCTGCTCGTCCAGCCCGAAGGTTGGGGCTCGCAGCAGACCGAGTTGCGGGAATGCCTTGCTGACGATCTGTTCCGCGCAGGCGTGCGGAAACATCTCGAGGTATGCCAGCAGGCCATCGGCGAGCGCGAGCGGACTCGCGGAAGCGGTAACGCGACGGCTTGCCAAGTCCTCGTGCAATCTGCGGGGCAAGTCGACCGCGGCCCGACCGCCGGCGTCGAAGCCGGAGACCACCGACGTCTCGTACGCCACCGCCGGGCGCACGGACAATGTGGACCGCCGCTCGACGGAGACGTCGTCCAAGCGTCCGGCCAAGGTCAGCGAAGCGAGCCCCGGCGCCGCCCCGGCGCGTAGCCGAAAGCGCACTCGCCCTTCGCTGGCCGAGGCGAGGGCGACCGTTCTCTCGACGCCGTCCTCCGCCGCGAGACGCACCATCTGCGCGGCGGTTACCGTGACTTCCCCGTCCACACCGTCTACGTTGTTCGCCACGCCGACCGCGACGTCGAATACGTCGTCCGGCGCTACGGCCAGCGGTAGGTTCGGCGACAGGACGATGGGGCCTCGAATCGTGACTGGCCGCTCTGTCGCGCCAAGTTTGGTCTCGGCCACGCCCAACGCCATGACCCGCAATTCGCCGTTGAAGTAGTCCGGAATCGAGACATCGACCTGACGTTGCTCCGAATCCGCTTCGAGGATGCCGAACCAGAACACCACGGGCGGTTCCGAACGCCGGCGAAACGGGTTCAGGTTGGCGCCGAGCAGGCGGGTTAAGTCCCCTCCGCCCGGTGCCGAAAAGGCGCGCAGCACATCGTAGTCGGGGAGGATCAGATCAACCATCTGGTGGGTTTCGACCTGTAATGCCTTCTTGCGCAGGTAGACGTCCAACGGCGCCGGGGTGGAGTAGTCGGCGACTTGGAGGATTCCCTCGTCGACGGCGAAGAGCACGAGCCGCGAGGGTTCCGATGCGGCGTAGCCGATCGTCAGTCGGGAGCCCGGCAGGACGCGCTCCGGCACCGACAGATCGATGTCCAAACGCCGTGCCGTACGGTCGACAGTGAACGGCGCGACCGCGTAGCTCAACGGGCTGACGAAGATCTCCTCCGAGTCGATGTCGCGCACGAAGGCGACATTGACGTAGGCGTTGCCTTCGAGGTCGTCGGGCAACCGAATACTTGCCAATGCATTGTTGGTCTCCGAGCGGAACCACTTGAAGGCATACACCCGGTCCCGCTCGATGGTTACCAATCCCGTGCCCGCGTAGGGTGCCGTGATCTCGACCGTGATTTCGTCGCCCGGCGCGTATTCACCACGATCAAGCTTGAGGTCGAGTTCGGCGTCTCGTTCCAGATTGCCGGCGACATTGGCGGCCCCGGCGACGGCAAACACCACCCGGTTGAGCCTCAGGCCGTCGGCATCGACGATGTCGAGTGCGAAACGCCCGGGGTGGGTAGTCGGCAGCGTCACCTCGGCGCCCCCCGACGGCAATTCGAACGGCGTCCGCTCGAGTTCGGTCTCCTTGGCCACGGACTGGTATGCGAACGTGCCGTCCCACTGCTTGACGAGTGCCGACACGTAGCGGCGTTCCACGAGCACCGACGTGAGACCCTCCCGCGCTACCGGTTCCAAGTCGCGGTCGACGGCAAGGAACCGCACCGTCCGAGTGCCCTCCAGAGCGATGAAATCCAACGCGCCGTCCGCTCGGTACCCGAGCAGCGCATCCGCCGGGGACAGGAGGGTTCCCGCCAGCGCCTTGACGCCGCGTCCGCCACTCGCTTCGAATCCTTCCGCCCGGAGCAGAAGCCGGTAGATGCCGTTGTCGTACTGCGCGACATCGAGCGGCATCACCGCTACGCCGTCCTCGTCGGTAACCGTCTCGTCGAGATCGAGGGTCACGGGCTTCGGTTGCGTGTCCGGGTCGCGATAGGGATCCGCGAATACAAATCCCGGGTGTTCGGAGAAGGACGGGGAAATCGGCGTCAGTTCGAGACTGCCCGAGACCCGTCGCCCCTGTGCGGGGGTTCCGAATAGGTTTTCGAGCGTCACTCGCGCCGAGTGAGCGTCCGGCTTCAGCCATGTGCGTCGAGGCACTTCCCGCGTCGCCGGCGGATCCCCGGGAGCACCGGAGACCTGTTCGATGATCGCCGCACGAATGCGCAACCGGTCCGGTTGGTATTCCTCGACGCTGAAGGTGGTGCCGCCCAGAGCACGATGTCTTCTATGGTCATAGTCGTCCACGAGGTAGACATTCGCTTGGTAGTCACCGGTCGGCGACTCGATGCGAGTTTGGAAGTCCCACGCAAGGAGCCCATCCCCCGACAGTGTGCCCCGGGTGGTGAGCGCTAGGTTGCCGCGCGCATCGGCGACCCTCAATTCGATCGGCGCTCCCGGTACGGAACCGAAGTCGCCTTCCCTCACGATGCCGAACAGGCGCGCTGTTTCGCCCGGACGATACAACCCGCGGTCGGTGTAGAGCGCCGCCTTGAGACGTTCGGCATCGTCCTTCGCCGGATATTCGCCGCCGATGTCGAATCCCGACCAGCGCAACCGGCGGTCACCGCGTTGGTACGGCATGAACGTGACATCGGAGTCGTTGCGAACCACGAACACGCTCGGTTCCCGATCACGCTCGAAGTCGTCCGCCGAGGCAAGCCGTGCGTGTCCTTGGGCGTCCGTGGTGGCGGTCAGCACGGCAAGTCCGTTCTTGCCTAAGAGCTCCACTTCGGCACCCTCGACGGGCTCGCCGGTGGCGATCGAATGCACGAAGACGTGCTGGCTTTTGTCGGCGTTGGTCTTGACCAGAAGGCCGAGATCCGTGACCAGCGCCATGCGGCGGTCGGAACTACCCACCACCCTTTCGATCCTCGGATTCCAACCCTGAACCGTGACGAAGAACAAGCCGCCGGCATCGAGGAACTCGTCGAGATCCAAGGTCGCGTAGACCCG
>CAYGBI010000030.1:0-44416 GCA_964348085.1 uncultured Pseudomonadales bacterium
GTGGATTTCGGTGGACGCCGACCACGACAGGGTGGCCGCAACGGCTGCTGGGTTGGCCGACACCCCGAGCGCCAGCGCAATGACGAACGCGGCCCTGCGCCCCATTCGCCTCAGCCGTGTCACTGACCTCACCTTACCAATCCTTCTCTACCGGCGCCGGCTGCACTGGGTTGGTTCGCCGCCGTTGCCGTTCCGCCTCGCGGTCGCGAATCGCCTGCAGCCGCTTCAGTGCTTGGCGTTGCGAAATCCGCTCTTCCTCCGCAGGGGGCGGCTGTTGTTTCGCCTGTCCCTGTGCGCCATCGTCGCTCGACGCTTGATTCTCTTCGCCGCGTTCGTCGTCCGGCAAGAGCGCCCGCAAGGCATTTTCCAAGTGCTCCAACGCGGCGAGCTGATCCGCGAGCGCGGGTTCGAGCTCCGGCGACATGGCGTTGGCTCGCTCTGCGGCGTCCGCCAGTCGCAACGCAGCACTTTGCATGCGGCCGCCGGCTTTTCGTACTTCCCCGGCCGCCTCGGCCAGCCGCTCGCCGGTTTGCTCCACGCCTTGCTCGGCGCCGTCGGCCGTCGCGGCGTCGGCAGCGTGATCCGCCTGCTCCGCGAGGGCGGCCGCCAACGCATCGCCGACTTGTTCGTGGCGGGCCTGACGTTCGGCCGCCAAGCCGATTTCGACCGGCAGCGCTTCGCTGGCCTGCGCGGCGGACTCGAACTGCAACGTGGCCGTTTGGTCGTGGGTATCGGCTTGGTCTGCATGCAGCGCTCGCAAGTGTTCGATGATCGAGAAGAACAAGCGGCGCAACTCATCCAAGGCGCCGAGGGTATCTCCGGCTGCGGTGCGCGCCTTCGCCGGTTGCGCCTCGTTCTCGGTAATACGCTGGATCTCTTCGCCGAGGGTGCGCAGACCGGCAACAGCCTGCGCCCGCAGGACCTCGGCATGGTCGAAGCGGCGTTGCGCGACCTCGAGGGCTTCCTCACTTGGCGCTTCCTCGCCTTCTCCGGTACCTTCTCCGGCCGCCATCGCCACCGCCGCTTCCTCTTGCAACAACGTCTCGAGGCGCGCCAACCGACGCTGATTCTCGCCGGCGAGGTCGCTAATCGCCATCGCCCGGTCGTTCGGCGCCAAGTCATCGACACCGGCCTCGTCCGGCGTCAGCAAAGCCACAATACGACTCTGATCCGCAAAGGCGAGCTCGACTAGGCCTTTGACATCCGCGAACTGTTCGATGGCTTGCCGCAACGTCCGCAGGGCTTCGCGCTGATGGGCTAGCGCGGCGGATGCTTCGTCGTTGCGCAACGCGCCGATCGCGCCGCGCATAGCCGCGACGCTACGGTCCAGAATCGGCGTCGCGGCGAGCACCGCCCGCATCGCCGACGCCTCCGCTTCGCTACTCGCGGCGGCAGCGGCCTCGAAACGACTGAGTACGCCACCGGCCCGGGTAGCGATGTCCTCCTGCCGTTCTGCCAAGTGCTTGCCCGTCAACCAAGGGGGTTGCGACTCATCGATGTCGATGGCGCCGCGCTGGAACGCCGCCAACGCCGACGTGTGGCCAATCAACTCCACTTCGTCCCGGGCGGCGGCTTGCAGTACCGTCACGGGATCGCGCAACTGCTCCCGGGCGCGTTTCAGTTCTCGCAGCGCAGCGTCGGCGCGGCGATGGCCTTGCTCGCCCTCTAGCCGCCGCAGCCGTCGCCGCGCATCGGCGAGCGATTGCCGCGCACGCTCCAAGTAATCCGCTACGCCGGCAAGCTGATAGGCGCGAGATTGTTGCTCCGGCGTGCGTTGCTCGGGCGGATTCTGCTCTATGAAGAGTCGCTCCTCGGTGGCGAGGTCGATGCAGTCTCCCACTTCCGCCACCAAGGTGCGCTCGCGACTAGCGAGCGCGTCGAACTCGCTCTTGAATCCGAGCGGCTCGGTGCCGGCCTCTTCGATGGCCAAGTCCGTCAGCAGATGCCGTAGTTGGTCCCGAAGACTGCGCTGATCGTCAATCAGCCGGTCCAAGCGCGTCTCCAGCTTGTCGCCTTCGTTGAGTTGGTCGGCAAGTTGGAGAATGCGTCGCGACACCAACTCCAAGTTGACGCGCGCGTCGTCGTCCCCGGGCGGCGCCAGTCGCACGGCGTCGTTGAACCACGCGGCGCTCTGCCGCAACGTCTCGATCACTTCCGCCGGGGGCGCTTCCGGCGCGATGCCGGTGGCAAGCGCGAAGCCCAGATTGAAGGCGGCGCGATAGCGGAGTTGCGGGTCGGCGCCGGCTTGATCGCGGGCGGTGAGAAACGACTCGGCGGCAGCTTCGGCATCGCCCCCGGCAAGTTGATCGATACCTAGGTTGTAACGTCCCCGAGCGGGCAGTTCGGGCACGGTGGCGGTTTCCTCGACGCCGTCTTGCGCGGTCTTGATTGGCGGGGGCTTGGCATTTTCGGCCGCAGCCTCGACTGGCGAGGGCTCGGCGGGTTCGGCATTTTCCGCCGCCTCCCCCGCCAAAACGCAGGCCAACAAGATCCAGCGCACAACGTTCATGTCGAGGCCCGGATCCGCGGCGAACCGGCCCAGACGGCGGCCATCAGGCTCGCCAGCGCCGCCAGCACCAGCCAGAAGTAATGCTCCGTGGGCGCGCGGCGTCGCAGCCGTGAGGAGGCATCGGCAACCAGAGGCTCGATATGGGCGTCGACGATGGACTCCAAGTCGATGGCGGCCGTTCCGGCCGGCACGTAGACGCCATCCGTCTCCAGCGCGATCTGGCGCAGCAGGTCGCCATCCAGCCGGGACCGCACGACGGCGCCGTTGGCATCCACCAGCACCTGCTTGGCGCCCGTTTGCGGGTCGGTGAGCGTGATCTCGCTGCCCGTTTCGGTGCCGAACCCGATGGCGACAATGCGCACGCCGGCTTGCAGCGCATCTCGGGCCGCATCCAGCGGATAGGAGTCGTGGTCTTCGCCGTCCGTGATCAACAACATCAGGCGCGACACGCCCCGGTTCGCCCCGAAGGCGCCAACGCCCTTGCGCACGGCGTCGCCGATCCGCGTGCCGCCGCGCGATACGGCGGAGGCGTCCACGCCCCTAAGCACCAAATGGAAGAAGCCGTAATCCGAGGTCAGGGGGCTCATCACCGCCGCCCGTCCAGCAAACGCCACGAGGCCCACGCGGTGGCCGCTCACCCGGTCGACGAACTCGGCGACATCCGCTTTGGCGCGTGCCAAGCGGTTTGGCGCGGCATCTTCCGCCAACATGCTCTTCGAAACGTCCAACACGACCATTATGTCGGCGCCCATCTTGCGCCCGGGGACGGCCTCGGTGCCGCCGGGCGTTTGCGGCTGCATCAACGCGACCACGCCGAACAGCAATGTCGCCAAGATCAAGGCCAGCTTGACGAGACGCCGGGACAACGACACGCCGGCCGCCAACCGTAGCTGCATAGTCGGCGAGACGAAACGGCCAAGCGCGGCTCGCCCACGCAATTCGAGATAGGCGAGTGCGCCGACTACGGCGAGCGCAGGCCAAACGGCATGGACCCAGCCGGGATTGGCGAAGATTATCTCCCCCACGGCTACGGCGCCCTTGCGAACACGGCGCCGCGACCAAGCCAACCTAGCGCCGCGAGCATGAGCGCCAAGGCAAGCGGCCAGCGGAACAGCTCATCGTATTGGCGCGAACGATCTTCGCTGATCTTGGTGCGTTCCAAGCGGTCGATTTCGGCATACACGTCGATCAGCGCTTCGGCATTGTCCGCGCGAAAATAGCGACCGCCGGTGCGCTCGGCGATGTCGCGCAGCGTCTCTTCGTCAATCTCCACCGCCACGGCGCGCAACGTCGAACCGCGGCGCGCGTCGCGCACGCGCCTATGGGCGATGCCGGTGCTGCCAGCGCCGATGGTATAAACCTTCACGTCTTGCGAATGCGCCAGTTGCGCCGCCGCCGCGGGCGTCTCGACGCCCGCGTTGTTCACGCCATCGGTGAGCAGAAGGATGATGCGCGACTGTGCCGGCGACTCACGCATCCGTTCCACCGCCAACCCCAGCGCATCGCCGATGGCCGTGTAGTTCTCCTCCGCAAGCGTGGTGATTGCCAAGTTGCGGGCGACGGCGACCAAGTTATCGTGGTCGAGCGTCAGCGGCGCCGCGGTGTCCGCGTAGGCGGCGAAGGCGATCAGGCCGATCGCATCGTCGGGCCGCCCGGGCAGATCGCCGCCGCCGAGGACGAAAAGTTCAAATACGTCCTGCACGGCCTCGAGGCGGGTGCGCTCGCGGTTGGCGGTGGACAAGTCGAGGGCGCTCATGGAGCCGGAGGTATCCACCACCATCATGATGGCGATCCCTTCGCGCTCGATGCGACTGAAGCGCTCGCCGATGCGGGGCCCGGCCAAGGCCAACACGAGGGCTAGCAGCGCGAGCGCCAACAAGGCGTCCGGCAGCCAAGCCAAACGCGCCCGCAGGCCCCCGCGTTGCGCCGGCAGCAACGACAGGGAGGAGTACAAGACCCGTCCGGGCGCGCGGCGCGCAAGGAGAAAAACCGGCACGGCCAGCAGCGCCAGCAGCAACAGCAAGGGTTCGCGGAACTCCAACGCGGCCACGAGCGAGCCTTAGGCCGTCTGGGCCGCGGTCGAGGCCGCATTCGGGGAAGGTGGCGTAGCACGGTCAGCGTCGTGGCGCGTCTCGTTCAGAAACTGCCGCGCCAAGTCGAGCGCCCCCAGCGATTCGCCCTCTCCCGGGCTGTAGCGGGCGAACTTGACGCGGTCACAGCTCGCCAAGAAAGTCGACAACTTGCCGCGGCGGTCGGGTGACAGGTCGGCCGAGCGGCCCGCTTCGAGCAGGAACTCCTCGGTGGTCAGTTCGGGTGCCCGCAGGCCGAATCGCGCCTCGATGTAGCGACGCACGATGTCCGACAATTCGACATACCACGCGTCGAGGTGCGCGGCATCGGGCACGCCTTGGCGGCTAAGCGCTTCGAGTCGCGCCATCGCCCGGTCGTACGCCGTCACGCGCGCACGCTGCTCCGCATGACGGCGCCAGAATACGGCAGCGACGGTAAGTGCGGCGACCGCAAGGAGCGCCAACGCCAGCCAAGGCCAATGCCGCCACGGGCCGGCGAGTTCCGGAAGCGGTTGGCGGGCGGGACGCAGTTCGTCCCCGATCGCGCCCTCCGGCAACACCGATTCCACCGTGAAGCCAAGTTCGTCGGTGAGCAGTTCGCGAGGCTTGGCCGGCGCCTGTCCGGCGCGTTGGTCGAGGTACTCGATACGCAGGCGGGGGATGCGCTGGCGGCCGCTCATCGGCACCTGCAAGGTGTAGCGCTGGGACATGCGTAGGGCCCCGTCGTCGGCGACCTCTTCGCGCGGCGTGAAATCAACGATGGCGAAGCGCCCCAAGGCATCGCCGAACGCCGGCATTTCCACCGATACGCCGGCCTCGGCTTCCACTACTAGCATCAGCACGAGCGCATCGCCTAGTCGGGGTGCCGAGGGCGACAGCGAGACGGTGGCCCGCACCGGGCCGTCGCTGGTTTCCGCCTGCAACGGCGGCGCGTCTGGTTGCTCGGGGGCGGTCGATTCGACGGCGCGATCCGTACACGCCGCCAACAGCGCTCCGGCCAAGAGCAAGCCGGTTCGGAGCGCTGCGCCATGCGGGAGTGTCGCCGTCTTGCGCTCGTTCGTCGGGTAGTTTGCCAAGTCTCTCAGTCTGTGCGTCTGTGCGCGGCGCACGAAGTCGTGCGCTCTTTTGATGGCGTCTTAAGGCGTCAGTTCAACCCACCAAGCGTTGCAAGCTCGTTCGATCTTGCGGCGGCTATTTTAGGCACGAAGCGCCGTGAAGTTGGTGCAGCGACTGCGGTACTCTGCCGAGAATCTTTGATCTTGAGGAAAGGCTATGCGAATCATGCCGTTGGCCCCCGCCTTCGCCGCCGACGTTCTGGATGTAGAGGTGCGCAAGATCGACGAGCCCGCTTTCGCTAGGCTGTACGCAGCTTGGCTGCGCCATCCCGTCTTGCGCTTGCGTGGCCAACGCTTGAGCGACGCCGAGTTGCAGGCGTTCAGCCAACGCTTCGGCCGCTTGGAGTACGCGCCGAGGGGCCTGATCAGCGACGAGGAACGGGCGCGGCTACCGAACCCCTACGTCGCCACCATCTCCAACATCGTCGTGGACGGAAAACCGATCGGCGGGCTTGGCAACGCCGAAGCGGCTTGGCACACCGACATGTCCTACATCGAACATCCGCCCACGGCCAGCCTCCTGTATGCGGTGGAAACGCCCGAAGAAGGTGGCGACACGCACTTCTGCGACATGACCGACGGCCTCGAAGCACTGCCGCCGCCGCTCGCGGCCAAGGCGCGCTCGGCCCAGGTCAAGCACGATGCCGCGCACGACAGCATCGGCAAGTTGCGTCCCGGCCACCGAGATGCGGACAGCCCGTTGACGGCGCCGGGCGCCGTACACCCCATGGTGCGGCGGCACCCGGAAAACGGCACGGAGGCCCTATTCCTCGGCCGTCGCCAAGACGCCTATGTGGAGGGATTGCCGTTGGCCGAAAGCGAGGCGCTGTTGGATGAAATCTGGCGCTACGTGGCACTGCCCGACAGCGTTTGGACGCAGCGCTGGCGGCCGCGGGACTTGCTGATCTGGGACAATCGCAGCGTTATGCACCGTCGCGCGTCATTCGACGCCGGCGCCCGGCGGCTCATGCGGCGCACGCAGATTCGCTCAGCCGACGCCGCCCCGCGCAATTCTCCTGCCGCTCACTCCGGGGCCGTCACGTCACCGTGAACTCGATGCGCCCCAAGTCCCCGTAGTCGGCCACATAATGCCCCGGCGTCGCCGGATGAATCCCGCCGCACGCCCCGGTGATCAGCAACATGCCGTCGCGCACGGCCAACGCACGCTGCCGGGCTTCGTTCAGCATCCACGCCAAGGCCGCTTGCGGCCCGCCTAAGGCATCCGAGGCCGGGGCGGAGGTGACGGTTTCCCCATCGCGCGTCAGCGTGATGGCCACGTCGCCGTAGGAATCGCGCAACGGCTGCTGCTCGCCGACGATGTAGCGATCGGCGGCGATATTGCAGGCGGTTAGGTTGGCCCCATTGCGATCCGCCTCGTCGGCAAACGCCATGCGCGGCACTTCAATGACCGGACCGGCGGTCTTCGGTGCGCCGTCGCCGTCCACGACGACGCCGATCTCGCATTCCAAGCTCACCCCCGGGCCGCTCGCGAACGACACCCCCGGGGCGCAACGACCCGACTCGTACAAGCTGCCGATAAGCGGGTGGGTGAGGCCGAACGCCTGCTGGCCGGCGGCGGCCGTCATGCCCGCCTTCAAGCCGGCGACCGCGCCGCCGGAGACCGCTTGCACCACGGCCTTCTGCAGTGCGTAGGCCTCATCCAAGTCGAGCCCAGAGGGCATCTTCGGCAACGGCTCGCCAGCGTGAATGGCCGCCGCCATCGCTTTCGCCAAATCTTCCATCCCTGCGCGCCCTAGTTGCCGAAGTCCCAAGACTCGCCGGCGTGATAGCGGCGCAGCACGTTCTTGGCGATGAGTATCTTGTGTACTTCGTCCGGGCCATCGGCGATGCGCAGCGTGCGCGCGCCCTCGTACATGCCGGCGAACGGATAATCGCCGGAAACGCCTGCGGCGCCGTATACCTGAATGGCGCGATCTACCACCCGGTGGTAGGCGTTGGGCACGAACACCTTGATGGACGAGATGTCGGTACGCGAATCCGCGCCTTCCTCCATTTTCCAAGCGCAGTCCACCACCATCAGCCGAGACGCTTGGATATCCATATACGAGTCGGCGATGAACCCCTGCATGAACTGCTTCTCTTCCAGCTTCTCGCCGCCGTGTACCGTACGGTTCATGATGCGCTCCACCATCAGATCGAAGCAGCGCCACATGGAACCCACCGAATTCATGCAGTGGTAGATGCGCCCGGCGCCCAAGCGGTCCTGCGCCGCTTGGTGGCCGGTGCCGGTGCTGCCGAGCTGGTTGGTCTTCGGCACCCGCAC
The DNA here is from genome assembly GCA_964348085.1 of uncultured Pseudomonadales bacterium. GTDB lineage: Bacteria > Pseudomonadota > Gammaproteobacteria > Pseudomonadales > Azotimanducaceae > VXYL01. The sequence continues at coordinate 7,978 of CAYGBI010000030.1, forward strand.
ATCGTCGTAGATGATCTCGCAATGGCTCGACGCCTTGCCCCACACCGGCACCCCGCGCAGGATGTTCACCCCCGGGGTGTTCTTCGGCACGATGATCTGCGTCATCTTTTCGTTGCTGCCACCGGGGTCGTCCGGATCCGCGGTGCGGCACATGACGATGTAGAAGTCCGCCGCATGGCCGTTGGACGTGAACCACTTGTGGCCGTTGATCACCCACTCGTCGCCGTCGAGCACGGCCTGCGTCTGAATGGAACGCGGATCCGAACCGGCGTTGTGCGGCTCGGTCATGGAGAAGCCGGACTGCATGCGCCCTTCGGTCAAAGGAACGAGCCACCGCTCGTGCTGTTCCGGGGTGCCGTACTTGAGGAGAATCTTCTGATTGCCGGAGTTCGGCGCGACCACGCCAAAAAGCGACGCGGCGCCCGGACTGTAGGCCAGCACCTCGTTCATATAGGCGTGTTGCATGAAGGACAGCCCCATGCCGCCGAACTCCGGCGGCAGATGCGGTGCCCAGAGCTTGGCTTTCTTCACTTTGTTCTGCACGCCGACGCGCAGCTCTTGGGCTTCCTTGAACTGCTCTTGGCTCGGCCGACCACCGTCCGTGCGATGCGCCCAAAGCTTGTTCTCCACCGGCAAGATGTCGTTGTTGACGATCTCCGCCGTGGCGAGTCGAACTTCGTTCACCTCGTCGTCCAACGTCGGCACCGGTTTCACATTCATAGGCATGGCACCCTCTCCCTTAACTCGGTTGCTTAAGAACGATACTAATGCAAGCGAGCCGTAAGCGCGACGAGTGCGACGGCGAGCGTTTGGCGCCACGCAAGTTCACTCGGACATACCCTTGCCGCCGACAAGCCTTTAGAATCCCAACGCTCACGCGCCCTGTTTTGGATACCTGTGATCATTAAACCCCGCATTCGCGGCTTCATCTGCACCACAGCGCATCCCCTCGGTTGCCGCGCCAATGTGGCAGCGCAAATCGCCACCGTAGCCGGCCGGGGAACGCTCGCCGGGACGCGCAACGCCTTGGTGATCGGCTGTTCCGGCGGTTTCGGGCTTGCCTCTCGCATCGTCGCCGGGTTCGGCTGCGGCGCGGCCAGCATCGGCGTTTCGTTCGAGAAAGCGCCGACCGCCAAACGCACGGCCACCGCTGGCTGGTACAACAACCGCGCGTACGAACAGGCGGCCGCCCGCCAAGGGATATTCGCCAAGACCTTTGACGGCGACGCCTTCGCCGACGCCACGCGAGAACGCGTGATCGAAGCCATCGCCAACGACCTAGGGCAAATCGACCTGCTCGTCTACAGCTTGGCGGCCCCGGTGCGCGAGCATCCCCGAACCGGCGAGCGCTACCGCTCCGCGATCAAACCCATAGGCGAGCCCTTCGCTGCGCAGACCTTGATGGTGGACAAGGGCGAAGTGCGAGACATCGTGCTGGAGCCGGCCACAGCGGACGAAATCGCCGCAACGGTGCAGGTGATGGGTGGCGAAGACTGGGAACTCTGGGTCGACGCCCTGCTGGCGGCTGGCGTGCTCGCCGACGGCTTCCAGACCGTTGCTTTTTCCTACCTCGGCAGCGGGCTCACCGCCCGCATCTATCGAGACGGCACCCTTGGTCGCGCCAAGGCGGATGTGGACCGCGCCGCGAAGGCCATCTCGGAGCGGCTAACGGGCATCGGTGGACGTGCCAGAGTGGCCGTGTTGAAGGCCATCGTCAGCCAAGCCAGCACCGCGATACCGGTGGTGCCGCTCTACATGTCGCTCTTGTTCAGAGTGATGCGCGAGCAAGGCAGCCACGAGACCTGCATCGAGCATATCGACCGACTGTTCCGCGACGGCCTGTTCGGCGAGACCATGCCGACCGACGGCGACGGCAGACTGCGCGCCGACGCTCCTGAGCTTGCGGAATCCGTGCAGCGCGAGCTGAAGCGCCGCTGGGACATCGTCGATTCCAGCAATATCGAGAGTTTGAGCGACCTCGCCCGCTTCCGTGAAGAGTTCCTCGCGTTGTTCGGCTTCGGCGTGGCGGGCGTCGACTACGACGCCGATGTGGACCCGTTGTCCCCATTTGACGAGTGTTGACGACGCTTTGGGGGCGCTTGGGAAGGGCTTTCCACCGCGTCGCGTTCTGGGTGCCGCTGGTGTTGTGCATGGGAGTCGCCTTCACGCCCGAGCCCGCCGGCGTGGCCGCCAGCTTGAGCGGCGCGCTCGCTCACGTCGCGGCGTTCGCCTACCTCACCATGGCGTTGTTCTTGGCCCACTACCCAAGCGGGCGGCCGGTACTTGCCGTGGCGCTGTGGCTCGCCGCCTTCGGCGTGCTGATCGAAATCGTGCAGCTCCTGTTCGTCGCCGGCCGCAGCGGCCAACTCGCCGACGTCGTCGTCAACGCCGGCGGCATCGCACTCGGCTACTTGGCCTATGCCGCCTGGCGGCGGTTGAAAGTGGCGTTGGCGTGAGGCCGCGACCTCACAAGTGCTTGTCGGTTACCGCCCCCTCGGACGCCGACGACACCAGCTTCGCGTACTTCGCCAACGTGCCGCGTGTGGCGTAGGGCGGCGGCCGCCGCCATCGCGCTTGGCGAGCCGCCAACTCGGCGGCATCCACAGCCAACACGATCTCGCGCTTCTCAGCGTCCACCGTGATCTCATCGCCGTCTTCCACCAAGGCGATGGGGCCGCCCTCGAATGCTTCCGGCGTGACGTGGCCAATGACGAATCCGTGCGAGCCGCCGGAGAAGCGGCCATCGGTCAAGAGTGCTACGTCCGCGGACAGGCCGCGGCCGTTGATGGCGCTGGTCGGGCTTAGCATCTCGCGCATGCCGGGGCCACCCTTGGGGCCTTCGTAGCGAATGACCACTACGTCGCCTTTCCGCACGGTGCCGTCCATGATGGCGGCCATCCCGGCCTCCTCGCCGTGGAACACCCGCGCGGTACCGGTGAACCGCAGCCCCTCGTGGCCAGTGATCTTCGCCACCGCGCCTTCGGGTGCGAGGTTGCCGCGCAGGATCACTAGGTGGCCGTCCGGTTTGATGGGGTCCGCCAAGGGACGAATGATGCGCTGGCCCTCAGGATAGGGTTCGACCTCCGCCAAGTTTTCCGCCAGCGTCTTGCCGGTGACGGTCAGACAGTCGCCGTGTAGGAGACCCGCGTCGAGCAGCGTCTTCATCAACGGTTGAATGCCGCCGATAGCGATGAGTTCGGACATCGCGTAGTTGCCCGCCGGGCGCATATCGGCGAGTACCGGCACACGCTCGCCGATGCGAGTGAAGTCGTCGATGGTGAGCGGCACTTGCGCTGCCGAAGCGATGGCCAACAGGTGCAGCACGGCGTTGGTGGAACCTTCGAGCGCGGTGACCACCGTGATGGCGTTCTCGAACGCCTCCTTGGAGAGAATGTCGGACGGCTTGATGCCGGCTTGCACCAAGCGCGCCGTCGCCGCGCCGGCCTCGAAGGCGTCCCGGCGTTTGTGCTCGCTCACCGCTTCCTGGGCGGAGGAGTTCGGCAGCGACAAGCCCATGGCCTCGATGGCGGAGGCCATCGTGTTGGCGGTGTACATGCCCGCGCAGGAACCGGGGCCGGGGATAGCCGTTTGCTCGACGGCAAGCAGTTCCTCGTCGCTCACCGTGCCCGCCGCGTGGCCGCCCACCGCCTCGAACACAGAGATGATGTCGCGCCGTTCGACGCCGGTTTGGATGGTGCCGCCGTAGACGAACACCGCGGGACGATCCAAGCGGGCGATCGCCATCGCGCACGCCGGCATGTTCTTGTCGCAACCGCCGATGGCGACGAAGCCATCGAATCCTTGGGCGCCGACCACGGTTTCGATGGAGTCGGCGATCACTTCCCGGGACACCAGCGAATAGCGCATCCCCGGCGTGCCCATGGAGATGCCGTCGGAAACGGTGATGGTGTTGAACACCACGCTCTTGGCGCCGGCCTCGTCGGCGCCCATCGCCGCGGCGTCGGCGAGCGCGTTGATGTGCATGTTGCACGGCGTCACATTCGACCAAGTGGATGCGATGCCCACCTGCGCCTTGGCGAAATCCTCGCGCTTGAAGCCGACAGGATAGAGCATGGCGCGGCTCGGCGCCTGTTCCACCCCATCCACCACGACGGAGGAATAGTCTCGTTTGATCGCTGTCATCCGCAGGGCCCCTTAGTCGGTCGGTCGAGGATGTTCGCCGAAATAGAAGCGCAACCGCCAGTGGTTCAACGCGCCGGTGTCGCCCTCCGCGCCGTCGTATACGAGCAGCCGCCACGTGCCGTTCGGGTTTTCGCCGTAGAACGCATTGCTGAGCAGCCGCCAACTCAGCGTGACATCCTCGTTATCGATTGCTAGGACTTCGTTGAACACCGGATTGACGACGCTCGGCGTGCCGTCCGGCGAGCTGAGTTGAATGGCCAAGTCATGCGGGAAGGGGTGGTCGATATCCACCTCCACCACCACCGCCTCGATACTGGCGAACGCAGGCAAACCGGCAACGGTCAGCCGTTGCGTGACACCTTGGCCATCCGCATCCGGAATGTCCGCCGGTTCGCCACCGCCGGCGTTGAACCAACCGCTGCGGCGAAACCGCCCCAACGAATTCGGCGCATGGCGTCTCGCCAAGGAGAGCGCTCGCGCCGCGTGAACGCCGCCGAAGCCATACCAGTTGTGGAAGTTGTAACCAGCCCCGTTTGTTATCCAACGGTGCTGCACCACGCGGCTGGTGCCGCCGAACCTCTGCGCCACCTGGGCCACCGAAGGATCCACCCTGCGCGCCGTGCTGGCGAGCACATGTTTCACGTCCCGCCACGTCAACTCCGGTTCCGCATCCAACAGCACCGCGACGACGCCGCTCACGTTGGGCGCCGAAGAGGACGTCCCGTTGAATGTGCTCACATAGTCGCCGTTGGGGTTGACCGATGCCCGCTCGGTCAAGGGACCGCCGTAGATCGCGTCGTAGCCGGCCTCTTGGCCAAGCTGATCGGTAGTAATCATCGCCGGCGACGAATAGCCAGATTCTCCAGCCGGCGCACTGACCCACAGATTGCTGCCAGCACTCGCGTAGCTGGCGCGTGCGCCCGTCGCGTCCAGTCCGCCGACGACGATCAAATACGGCAGGTTGTTCGTGACGTCGCCGTTGGCGCTAACGCAACCGATTCTGTCGTTCAACGGCGTCCGTAGCGACCGACACTGATTGAATCCGTTGCCGGCCGCCTTAACGTAGATCGCGCCGAGGCGGTTGCGCAGCCGGCGCACGCCGTAGGCGAACAACGCCTTCCTCATCGGCGAGGCGTTGCCCGGACCGCTTCCTATGCTGCCAAAGCTCATGTTGAACACATCGACATCGGAAGAGTCCGGAAGGAAGTCGCTGGCACCGAGCGAGTCCAAGAACGGGCCGATGTGGGGGGCAAGCGCGTTAAGCATGTTGTAACCGCGCAAGTGAACGCCGGGCGCCACGCCCCTGCCGCCGATGCCGTTGCTCGCCTCGGCGGCGATCAGCCCAGCGACGCTCGTGCCGTGATCGCCCGCTGGAGAAAGATTGAACGGATCGCCGACTTCGTCACCAATGACGGGATCTAGATCCAGCTCCAGCCCCCCTAAGTCCACATCCACGAGGACCAGACCCCCGTTGTTTATTAGCTCAGTCGCATTGAAGTTGAAGGAGGCGGCAGGCTCTATGTTCGCCGCCAAGTCCGGGTGGCAGACTTCCAACCCCGTGTCCACTACGGCCACGCGCACGCCGTCGCCGCGAGGCCCGCGGGAGAGGATGCTGCCCAAGCGCAGATCCTGATTGCGGGTGCCACCTCGGCTTGAGAATGCGGCTTGTCCGGTATTGCGCAGGTGCCACTGATGACGATAGAGCGGGTCCACGCCGCCCCGCCGCCCACCGCGGCCAGGTTCCACGCAACCCACCTGTACGCTCCCGGCTTCATCCAAGCGAAAGCCGGCTACATCTTCATTGGTATAGGCCCGCCCGGCGATTTCGGTGTCTTGCTCGGGCGTGAACGCGACCGCGTAATACACCGTGCCAGGGGTCAAGCCGCGGAGATTTTCCCGCATGGAAAAGGCGACGACGCTGTTCGGCTCCAACGCCGCGATCACTCGGGACGCTTGCCGCTCCGTTTCCTCGAACGACGGATCGGAGCTAAGGAACAAGTAAAGCTCCGCACGGTCAGCAGTCGCCGCACCGAAGTTCCAAACCTCGACGTCGAAGGTGACCGCTTCCGAGCTCACGCGCATGCCGTCAATCGAAACGAGGAGGTCCGCCTTCAAATCGTCTTTGGACGTCGGCGCGAAACGCGGCGCGCCGTTCTGTCGCCGGTCGATCGGCCGAGACCGCCGTTGAACCACCTGCGCCCCCGCATCAGGGGTTTCCGTGTCCAAGCCCGGCGTGGTCGTCCGCTCGAAAACCGACGCGCCGTTGCCCATCCGACCGATCGGCCGAGGACGAGCTTCAACGAACTGCAAGCTCGCCTCGCGCACGCCGGCGCGCTGCGCCAATCGACCGACGACAGCCACTGGATCCAAGTGGCGAGGCAGGTGAAGCAGTGCGAACCCCAAGTGCGGATACGCCTTGCCCCCGGCGCCAAGTTCGCTCGCCAACGGCTGCAAGAGGCTGTAGTCGTCGAGCGCCAGACGCAATGTCCTTGAGATGACTCTAAAGCGCCGCTCCGTCACGTCGAACGCCACGCGCTTTGGCGCGCCTAACGCATCGACATGGGTGGTGTAGGTTCGCCCTTGGTACGTTGCGCGATAGGTGCGCAAGCCGTCGGCGGTAGAGATGTCGAATGCCACGCCATTTTGGTCCGCCGTAACGCCAGAGTCGGCCTCGAACGGCAGGACGAATACTTCGCTCGACAGCACATCTACTTTGCGCACAGTCAACTCTTGACCGAACGTGGCAGCGGCGCCGGCAAGCAGCAACAAGACGGCCACTCTACATTTAGGCATCAAGCACCCTCCTAACTACCTAACTAATCGCGATTCTTGGTTGAGCGGCAAAGGCCGTGCCGCAAGGCCACGGCTTCTGTGGCACCAGCCGCCAACGGACATGGTTGCGGCGCGGCGCCTTACCGTACACCAAACGGGGAGCGCGAACCGAATCCCCGAGATGTTCCGTGGGAAGAAACTTGCCCTCCGGCGGCTCTGATGAACGTGGCGCGTCGGTGGCCAACCGGCTATAGGCAGTAGTGCGCGATGAGCGCGGTTAGCGCGTCTTCCATCGGCTGCAACTGCCGAGCGTCCAGAAACTCGTTCGGCTGATGCGCTTGATCGATCGAGCCGGGGCCGAACACCACGGTCTCCATTCCCAAGGCTTGAAAGAACGGCGCCTCGGTGCCGAACGCAACCGACCGAGCCGATTGGCCGGACAACGCCTCCAAGGTGCGGACCAATTCGCCGGTCGCCGGCGTTTGATACGGGTCCACAGGATTGAATAGAGGGGTCGCCGTTACCGGCGTGTCGCCGCTCGCCGCCGTCACTCGTTCGCGCAACTCATCGAGCACCGCCTTGGTGTCCATACCCGGCAACAGGCGCATGTCGATCTGCAACTCGGCGTGTCCGCAAATGCGATTGGGGTTGTCGCCGGCGTGCAGGCAGCCCAGGTTCAACGTCGGCACCGACACCTCGAAACTGTTATCCGTATGCCGTTCGGCCAGTTCGGCGCGGAATGCCAACAGCGCACTCATCACCCGATGCATGGCCTCCAAGGCATTGTCTCCGAGCGCCGGGTTGGACGAGTGCCCCGACGCGCCAGTGACATCGATGGCCAACATGGCCACACCCTTGTGGGCGCGAATCGGCTGCATGCCCGTCGGTTCGCCAATTACCGCCGCGGCTGCCTTCGGCAGGCCCTTGCTCTTCAGGTAGCGAGCGCCAGCCATGGACGATTCCTCGTCCGCCGTGGCGACGACCGTGAGCGGTCTGGTCAGCTTGCTGTTCGCGTGACGCGCTGCGGCGGCGAGTGCGAGCGGGAAAAAACCCTTCATGTCGCAAGTGCCTAGGCCGTAGAACTTGGCGTCCCGTTCACTAACCGCGAGCGGATCGACGTTCCATAGCGGTTCGTCGTAGGGCACGGTGTCCGTGTGGCCGGCAAGAACCAGACCGTCGTGGGTGCGGCCGATGCCGCCGCGGCGCGCCACTAGATTGGCTTTGCCGGGCTTGTCGGGCAAGCCCAGCACGTCCACTTCGAAACCCAAGTCCTCCAACCACGACGCGAGGTGGTGAATGACGGCAAGATTGCTCTGGTCTCGTTCCGGATCCGTACAGCTTACCGACGGCTCGGCAACGAGCTTCTGCAGCATCTCGACGGGTCTCGGAATGAGCACCGGCGATTTACCCCTTTGGTACTTCGGCGGTGTGCGCCATCGTGCCGTTATTGCCGCTGGCGGTCAACAATCGGCAGGAGGTCCGTACTACGCAATGTGCGAGAGAGGTGCGAGAAGCGCACGACCTTGGCACAACATACAAACTGGATCGAAGTGTCCGACGACGATACCGCAGGCCGCTTAGCGCTCACATGCGGCGCACGCGACGGTTGGGCCGCATGCGACAACTTTTTGCGAACTTTCGCGTAAAGCGTACAACGTGTAAGCGCACGCAACGCGAGCAAGGCGCCTTCTTATGCGGAACCGCCACAACCGCCGTCGCCGCCACCGCCTCCTCCACTGCCTCCGTCGCTGCCGCCGTTGCTCGCATCGGTGGAATCGCCGCCGATGAAGAACGGAAATGATGCGTCACCGCGCTTGCGTTTCTCGTGCTTGCTTGGTTCATCGTCGCTCTGCTCGGGCATCGGCGACGGAGGCGTCTTGAAGAAATCACTGACCGTTTTGAAGAATTTCCTGACCATTGTCGCTGTCCTCGTTGATGCGCTGCCAGTCGTTTGCGCCACATGGCAGGCCGACTCGCATTTGCTCGCGATCAATGTACTTGCGATGCAACGCGCATTTCTACCGTCCGGCCTGCACGAGGCGCGAATGAGTACATGATCGGCGCAACGGAGCAGCGTCGGGATGGCAAGGGCCCGCATGGGTTTGACCCCATGCGGGCTTGGGTACCCTTAGCCGCCGCTGGTGGCGCCTGTGATGCACACGGTGGGCGAGAACTCGTCCCCGCGCCGCGCCAAGACGCACATCCGGTAGGTGGTTCCGGGGGTCAGGCCGTCGGCACCGCCGTTCGGGTTGCCGAACAGGTGGAAGTGCCAGCGATCATCGCCCTGCTGGTGGAAGGGCCGCGCGTACCGGCGGGCGGCAGGAACGCAGTCGGCGGTCCCCGCCTCGATGCAGACATCGTAGATGAGGCTGCGGATGGCGGTGCCGGCGGGGGGATCCCAGTTGAAGCGCAGGTGGGTGCCTGAAGTCCGGTCCACCAACGTGTTGGTCGGCGGGTCGAGGGTGGGATCGGGTTCGGCTGCGCAGGTCAACGCCACGTCTTCGAGGTGGGTGCAATTGCTGACCTTGTTGTGCCGGCACTGGTCCAAGCGGGTCTCATCTCCGGTGCAGTCCAGGTTGTCGAGCCAGATAGGGCCGACAGCGCCGCCGAAGGAGTGTTCGAAAGCCCCGAAGAACGCCTCGGCCGAGGCGTAGCCGAGCTGGCGACAGGCGACATCGGCTTCCCTGCTGCCGAATAGGTCGTCGCAGACGGTGCCCCATTCGCCGTTGCGCCATATCTCGAGCCGACCCTCGTTCTCCGACCCGTCGGCCAGCCGCAGATCGCCATCTTCGGGCCGTTCGGCTCCAGTCTCACCCCCACCGTCGTTATCGGCCACTACGACAGTGGCCGAGGGAGACTCGCCCACTTCATAGCCGTCACCGTCGACGACGGTGGCGGTGACGGTGCTGTCCGCCTCGTCCACCGCATCGTCGACCGTCGACAACCATAGATGAAGGATTCCAGAACCGCCCGCGAACGTGACGTAGTCCGGCGGCGGCCTGGAGAGCGTGTGGCCGTCTTCGGAGACCACGACGCCAACCCTCAGCGCGGCGGACTGCGACGAGGCAGGACCAGGCCGCAGCAGCGTGAAGCCCACGGTCTGCCCCTCGGTCACCCGTGCGGTGTTCGTCGGGTAGACGGAGACGGGCAAGCCGTCCGACTCGCCACAGGAAATATGCACATCCTCGGAATGGCTGCAATTGTGGTTCCCGAAGCCGGCGTGCGGGCACTGGTCCAAACGGCTCTCGTCTCCGGTGCAGGCCAGCTCGGCCAGCCAAGTCCGGCCCGTGACGGAGGTTTGCCCGGATTCGTAATTCCCCAAGAACTGGCCGGAGGCATGGCCCAACTGGCGACAGGCGACATCGGCGTCCACGTCGTCGAATTCGTCGTCGCAGACCGTTCCCCATTCACCGCTGTGCAGGATCTCAAGCCGTCCTTGGGTCTGCGATCCCCCGGACAGCCGCAGGTCGCCCTCTTCGTGCTCCGGCAATTCGGCCGCTTCGTCGTTGTCGGCCACTACGATGCGGTCCGAGTCCGAGTAACCCACGTCGTAGCATTCGCCTTCAAGGATGGTGACCGTAACGGTACTGTCCGCCTCGTCCACCCTATCGTCGTCCGTCGCCAACTTCACGCTCGTGAGGCCGCGCCCCGCCATGAACGTGGCGGTGCGCGGCGGCCTCCTCCTGGAGAGCGTGTCGCCCGTCTCGGAGACCCTCACTTGGACGACAAGCTGGGACTCATAATTCGTGGCCCTGCTCCGGTGCAGAACGAAGTGTGCGAAGTTCCCTTCAACGACCCGATTTCGAAGAAAAAAGGTGATGTTGATCTCGTCCACCGCATCCACTCTGCAGCTCTCGTCTTCGTCGTCGTTGTCGACCACTACGACGCTGGCCGAGGCCTGCTCGCCCACCTCGTAGCCGTCACCGTCGACGACGGTAGCGGTGATGGTGCTGTCCGCCTCGTCCGTCGCATCGTTGTGTGTCGGCAACCACAGTTCCGCGCTGACGGAACCGGCCGTGAACGTGACGCTGGTCGGCGGCGGCCCCGAGATCGTGTCGCCGTCTTCGGAGATCCGGACCGCAACGGTCAGCGCGGCGGACTGCAATGAAGCAGGGCCGGGCCGCAGCAGCGTGAACACCGCGAACTGCCCCTCGGTCACCCGTGCGTTGTTCTTCGGGGAGATGGAGACGGACAAGCCGTCCGAGTCGCTGCAGGCAATATGCACATCCTCGGTGTGGCTGCAATTGTGGTTCCCGAAGCCGTCGTGCAGACACTCGTCCAAGCGGTTCTCGTCTCCGGTGCAGGCCAGTTCGCTCAGCCAAATCGGGCGAGTGACGGGGGTTTGCCCGGACTCGTAATTCCCCGAGAACTCGCCCGAAGCATGGCCCAACTGGCGGCAGGCGACATCGGCGTCCACGTCGTCGAATTCGTCGTCGCAGACCGTTCCCCATTCGCTGTTGTGCAGGATCTCAAGCCGCCCTTCGGTCTCCGACCCGCCGGACAGCCGCAGGTTGCCCTGGCCGGGCCCGGGCGGCGGGGCGGGGGTGAACGCCACCACCAAGGTGTATTCGCCGGTGCGGGTGCCGTTGAAGCCGCCCACCGCAACATAGTAGTTGCCGGCCTCCACGTTGCGTTCGATGCGGAAATTGTCGTCGGCGCCGCCGTCGTCGTCCGTCGCCAGCTCCGTGCCGTCGCCCTGCACCAGACGCCCGGTCGTGTCCGTGTCGCCGCTGCTCGCCACGACCAGCAGCCCCGCCTCCGCGACCGGAATGCGGAAGTAGTCCACATCCCTCGCGCGCTCCAAGTCGCCCGCCGTGGACGATGCCGTGGCCACCTGCGTCGCCTCGCTACGCGAGTCGCCGTGGTCGTCCGACGGGACGAACTCCGATTCCAGAACGTAGGAGCCGGTCGCTCCTTTGGCGCCCCGCACCATTAGATAGTAGGCGCCCGGCCCAAGATCCAGAGCGATTTCGAAGTTCTTCCCTCCGCCGCTGTTGTTGTCGCTGGCGAGGCGGGTGCCACGGCTGTCCGAAAGCCGGCCCAAGGTGTCGACGTTGCCGCGGCTGCTCAGCGTTAGGGCGCCGGCGGCGGGCAGATCGATGCGGAAGAAGTCCTTGTCGCCTTGGTCAAGAACGCCCCGGGTGGCGGACGTCGGGGCCACCGACGTTGCCGAGCCGCGCGAGTTGCCGTGGTCGTCCGCCAAGGCCGCGGTGGCGGTCAGCAGAAGGACGGGTGTGAGGATGGAATGTCGCTTCATGGGTACTGCTTGTCCTGTTTTGACGCATTAACGGTCAATCCCTGCAACTAAATCGCGTCAACCGAAAATTGACCGTGATCGGGCAAGCCCGCGACCTTACAGTCGTGCAGTAGCAAAGGCAATAGTCTCACCGCACGCCACAGCAATTCGTTCTGATTCGGCGCTGAATCGCCAAGTTCAAGCAAGTGTGCCGGCTCGGAACATATAGCGCAGGTCGAGATTCCGCCTCGCTCGCCGGACTCGGTGCGGGGTCGAGACCGTCGGCGACCGATCGGCCAGTACGGCAGGGCTTCCCAGAGGTGCTCTAAGCGTCCAGCAGCGCCGTCAGCTCCCGGTCTCCAGCGATCGCATACCGGCCTCCGGGGCCCAAGAATCGATGCACCATCAGACGACGGATTTCGGCGCGTTCCCGGTCGTTTAGCTCGTGGTAAACGGCGCTCCCGATGAAGTGCTTGTAGGCGTGACTCGTATCGTTCTTCGGCATGATGTACATCGGCGTCATGGCCTGCAGCATCGCGGCGCGCTTGTCGTCCGTGCGATTGACGCCGGCGCGGTGCCACGTGCGCGAGTCGTAGAGGATGATGCTGCCGGCCGGCGCTTCGACCACATCCGCCTCGGGGCCACCGTACGGCAAGCCGTGCGCGGCCCGGTAGCCGGGTTTGGCGTGCAAAGCCGCCGTGCCCCACTCCCTCGGCGGGCCGTGGTTGTTGGCGTGGGAACCCAACTTGAACGCCGTGGCGCCGCGTACTTTGCTGAACTCGGAGACGCAAACGTTGCGTTGCACGCCGAGTATCACGTCGCCGGGAAGCTCCGGAACGCGACCCGCCACAGGTATACCCCAGTGATACGGGTAGTCGGAGTGCCAGCCCTGCACGTTGCGCCGGCCGTCGTCCTTGGTGAGCACGATCAGCGCCGGCGTGTGCGCGACGCGGATGTCCGCAGTGCCCAAATACTGACGAACCAGCCACAGGGACACCGGTTCCGCCGCCGTTCGCGCCAACGCGGCGCTTTGGCTGAACTGCGGCGTTTCGCGGTCCGGCGCAAGGTGCCGATAAGCGTCCGTGCCGGCGACGCGCTGCAATTCCAACACCGTCTCCCGCGCCAAGATGCTCGTCAAACATACCCAGCCTTGCGCTTTGAACTCGCGGAGATAGTCGCTTGGCAACCGCTCCGGGCCGTGCGCGACTACGAACGGCGCGGCTTCGCCCGTTGGGGCGCCGGCGGCATCCAGCGCCCGTCCCTCGGCGGCTAGCCGACAGCCGTCGCCATGCGGCTCGGCAGTCAACACACGATCAGTCGCTACATGGCGGTAGCCACCGTCGATGGCCTGCCACAACACGCGGTCGTCCGCGTCTTGAGACACCGCCGTCGCACCATCCTCGCCGATCGTGAGCAGGGCGCCATCCGGTGCCAGCAACAAGGAGAAGTGGTGCCCCGAAGGTTCAATGCTCACGGCACGTTCTTGGAAGAGTTCCTCAACCATCTGCGGCTATGCGAGTATTTCGACTGTTCGAGACTACTCGGTTAAACGGACTTAATACAGACCACGGGCTTGATTCTGTTACGCTGAAGCCTATGAGGGGTATAGGGACGGCTCTGTTGCTGGCGCCGGCGTTGGTCTGCGCCGCCGAGGACGAGCCGCCCTGCACCAACTTCGAATACAGCCACGGCATCTCCTATCTACTGCCGTTGAAGTACGACGCGGACTTCACGCATTTCGACTACGTCAACCCCGACGCCCCCAAGACCGGCACGATGCGATTGCCGGAGATGGGCACATTCGACAACTACAACGTCATCTTGGAGAGAGGGCGAAACGCCGCCGGCTTCGATATGGGTGGCGGCCTCGTCTACGACCGCCTGTTGGAACCGGCGATCGACGAACCGGTCAGCAACTACGGCCGCTTGGCCGAAGGCGTGGCGAAAGGGCCGGATTCCGCATGGGTCGCATTCAAGCTACGCGACGGCGCCAAGTGGCACGACGGGCAACCCATTACCGTCGACGATGTGCTGTTCTCCTTCGAGATGTTTCAAGAGCACGGCTCGGTGGCGCTGCGCACCGTGCTCTCGGAAGTAGCGGACGTGTTCGCGTTCGGCGAGCGCGAGGTCTGTTTCGTGCGCAAGAAGGATGTGGAGCTAAACCCCATCCTGCCGTTCGCCATCGGCGGCTACAGCATCATGCCGAAGCACTACTGGGAGACCCGCGACATATCCAAGACCACCGTCGATGCCCCGCTCGCCAGCGGCCCTTACGAACTCGTTTACGCCGACACCGGGCGAAGGCTCGAATACAAGCGCCGGGCGGACTACTGGGGCCGCGACATACCGGTCAACAAGGGCCGGTACAACTTCGACACCATCAAGTTCGATTACTTCGCCGACGAGGGCGTGATGTTGGAAGCGCACAAGGGTCACGTCTTTGACGTGCGCGTGGAAGGCGTATCCAAAAACTGGGCGACGCAGTACCAATTCCCGGCTGTGCAGGAGGGTCTCTTCAAGCGCGATCTGCGCCCGCTGGCCCGGGTGGAGGGGCTGTGGTGGCCGATTTTTTGGAATACCGACCGGCCGTTCTTGGACGACATCCGCGTCCGCGAGGCGCTGTGGCTGCTCTACGACTTCGACTGGACCAATCGCGTCCTGTTCTACGACTTCTACTTGAAGGGCGTCAGCTTCTTTCAGAACTCGCCAATGGCGCACAAGGGGCCGCCCAGCGAAAAAGAACTCGAGCTCTTGGCCCCTTGGCGCGATCAACTGCCGCCCCGGGTGTTCACCGAGGCATTCCGTCAACCCGAAAGCACCGGCTTCGGCGCGCAACGCGACAATGTGCAACGCGCGCTCGCGCTGTTCAAGGAAGCCGGGCTCGAGGTGCGCGACGGCAAAATGCGCAATGTCGAAACCGGCGAACCGTTCACGCTGAACTTCATCGGCGTGTCCTACTACTCGATTCGGCAGAATCTGTCGCTGGTCGGCAATTTGGAGCGCGTCGGCATCGAAACCACGGGGCGCGCGCCGGAGGTGTCGCAGTGGCTCTACCGCAGCCGTACCGGAAAGTTCGACGGCAACTCCGTGCGCCTAGGTCCCGGCCACACGCCGGGGTTACAGTTGCGCAACTGGTTCGGCAGCGCCGCCGCCGATCAGGATTACGGCCAGAATTGGGCTCGCGTGCGAAGCCCCGCGGTGGACAGTCTGATCGAATCCATCATCTCCGCGCAGTCGGCTGAGGAGTTGTACGCCGCCACGCGCGCCCTCGACCGGGTGCTGCTGTGGAGCTTCTACTTCATTCCCCTCGGTTCGCAACCCGGCTTCCGCTTGGTGCATTGGGACAAGTTCGGCGAAGTGCGCAACGACCGCCTGAACCGCGTGCCCTTCGTGGACGCTTGGTGGTGGGACGAGGACAAGGTCCGCCGGGTGGAAGAGGGCTTGGCGAGATTGAACGAATAGCGGTCGAGGCCGCATAGCCCCCACGCCCGAGCGCACAGATCGGCGCGACCCGCGCAAGATCGGCGGCGCCGAAGGCCGAGATCGGCGTACAGTACATCGATGGCGACTATTGAACTCGGCGGATTGGCCATTCTGGAAGCTGCCCTCGCTTGGCGGTTCGTCCGCGCCTCCGGCCCCGGCGGACAGAACGTCAACAAGGTGGCGAGCGCGGTGGAGTGCCGGCTCGACCTCGACCGAGCGGATTTGCACCCGGCGATCAGGCAACGCATCGAGGGATTGGCTGGCGCTCGTCTCAACGCACGCGGCGAGGTGGTGTTGTTCGCGGACAATCATCGTACGCAAGGGCGCAATCGGGCGGAGGCGCTTGCCCGACTCGACGCGTTGATCGCCGCGGCGCGACCGCCACCGGTGCCGCGCATCGCCACCAAGCCGTCGCCCGCGCAGAAGGCCAAGCGCCTTGCCGACAAGCGGCGGCGCAGCGAGATCAAGAAGCAGCGGCGACCGCCGGCGGATTTCCTAGGCTCGTGATGCGTTCCAATGTAGTGGCGCCCGGCGGATAACGACCGGCGACGAGTTCTTCGGCGAGGGCGCGGATGCGTTCGAGCCGCACGGGACGATAATCCAGTTGCTCTACCGACACGTTGATGTGCGGCGAACGGCGTGGCGCTTCGTCGTGGGTATGACCGTGGACATTGACGCCGCCCGCCGGCACTTCGCGCAACGGCAGATGGGTGAAGAAGAGCGGCGGGTCGCCATCGACATACAACACCGAACAGATGTCGTCGAAGCCGGCCACCCGCAGTTCGCCGCTGCCCGTGAGGTCGTGATTGCCCACCACCAAGCGCTTGGCGGCCCCGCGACCGGCACGGATGCGTCGCCAAGTGTGCGCGCCCACCGCGTCGCGCATGGCGATGTCGCCGACGAAGATCAACGTATCGCCTTCGCCTACCGTCTCCTGCCAATTGGCGTAGAGGCGCGCGTCCATCGCTTCGGCGTCGGCAAAGGGCCGGTTGGCGTAGCGGATGATGTTGTCGTGGCCGAAGTGTAGGTCCGACCATACCCAAGTCGGTCCCTCGGGCAACTGCCGCGCCGGCAGACTTCGAGACGCCTTCAGCATGGCGCGGAAGGTACGCCGGCCATGGTGCGTGTCGCCGCCGCCCGGATTCGCGCTCGCGCGCAATTGCGCTTCGTAGAGCCGCTTGAGGCCCGTCGCGTCCACGCCGGTTAGTGTCCTGTTACGAGCAATCAACCGGACAGGACACTAGAAGTGATCCGGGCAGTGGGGCGCGTGGCGAACGCGGAAGATCGCGTCGGCTCGGACGATGGCCGCCGACGCGCCGTCGAGCAAGCCCCAGTTGGCGAGTTCGGTGGCGGAGCGGAAGCCGGTGAACAGCGACGCCAATGCTTTGCTGCCGAGGCTCAAGTCCGCGGTCGCGGTGGTCGACTGTACATGGGCGCCGTCTGCGCCGGTTTCGATACGCCAATTGCCGTTGTTCCACGGCGTCAGCGGATCGTCCGCGATGGCGATGACGAGCGCCGAGTCGCAGTCGTAGCCTCGGCCGGCCAGCGCCGCTGCCGCGTCCACCACACGAAACCACGCGCCCTCGCGGTCCGTCGCGTTGAGCAACCGCGGCTCTAGGAACAGTTCGCCCGCTGGATCGTCCGCCGGCGCCTCGTGCCAACGCACCCGACCGACCAAGTCGTGGCGGGCAATGAAGCTCCACAGGGATCTATAGGCATCCGGCGTCAGCCACGCCAAGTCGCGTATGACGAGTTCTTGATCTCGCGACCGATGCTCCACCTTGCCGGAGCGCAACGTGTAGATGACGTAGCCGCAGGCCGCGTTGGCACTGTCGTAGCACACGGCGGTCCAAGTGGGACCGTCGGCTTCCACCTGTTCCAAGGGGCCGCTCAACCACAGCGCTTTGGAACGGTGCAGATAGCACATGCGATCCGCAACATAGTCCACGTAGATGGCCTTCGCCGTGTTATGGGCCGTCGCCGCGTCGACGCGTTCCACGCGGCACGAACCGCCGTCTCCGTCGTGGAATGCAATGTCCACCGTGTCGACCGAGTAGTGGCGCCGAACCGTCGTCATGGCGTAGCCGTAGCGCTGATAGATCGCCGCCTGCGAGGCCCACAACGCCGCGACCGGTTGGCCGGCGGCGCGCATGTCGGCGAAGGCTTGCGTATGAATGCGCCGCACGAGCCCTTGGCGACGGTACTCCGGCTGGGTGCCGATGGTGGAAACGCCAGCCAGACGCATGGCCGCGCCGTTGGCGCGCATGGTGAAAGGGATGTTGGAGAAGCTCGACGCCAGCTTGCCGTCGATGAACGCGCACAGCGTCCACTCCGCTTGATTGTCGGTGGCAATGATGTTGTCCGGCCCGTCGCCGAAGCTGCCGCCGTAAACGTAGCCGCCCAGAGTGCCTAGGTCGGCCATCTCCCGCGCGGTCGCGGGGCGGATTTCCACGGTCATGTCAGGTCTCCCCGTTCGTGTCGGCGGCTATTGTATCGGCCTGCTCAGGCGCCGGAGCTTCCTGCTCCAACGCCGGAACTTGCTCCGACGCCAAGCCGAAAAGATCGCGGAAGAACAAGTACACGCCGTCAAACATACGAGAGAACAGGCCGGCCTCGTCCACCGCCGCCTGCGCCACCAAGGGCACTTCGACCAAGAGCTCGCCTTCCAAGGTGACGCGCACCATACCCAGTTCCGCCCCCTCCGCTATCGGCGCCTCGATTTCCCGAGGCAAGTCCACCACGGCTTCAAGGTCTTCGTGACGCCCGCGTGGCATGGTGATGCGCACGTCGTTCGGGGCAACGACTTGCACCGTGTCGGCAGTGCCGTACCAAACCGGCGCGCTAGCCAGCGTCTCGCCGGCGCCGTAGAGCCGCCGAGTCTCGAAGTAGCGGAAGCCATAGGCGAGCAACTTCTGCGCATCTTGGAAGCGGGCGTTGGGGCTGTCGGCCCCCATGACCGTGACCACGAACCGTGTACCGTCGCGCAACGCGGACGCCACCAAGCAATAGCCGGCCGCGGCCGTCAGGCCCGTTTTCACGCCGTCGACGGACTTGTCCCGCCACAGCAATCGATTGCGGTTGGGCTGCGCGATGCCGCCGTACTCGTACGACTTTTCGGCGTACAAGGCGTAATGCTCCGGATAGCGCTGAATGAGCGCGGCGGAAAGCACGGCGAGATCGTGCGCCGATGCGTATTGGCCGTCGTCGGGAAGCCCGGTGGAGTTGACGAATCGCGACGCCGCGAGGTCGAGCTCTTTGGCGTGGGCGTTCATCATGTTGGCGAAACCGTCTTCGTCGCCGCCGATATATTCGGCTACCGCCACGCTGGCGTCGTTGCCGGATTGGATGACGATGCCGCGCAACAGGTCGATCAGCTTCACCGACGTGCCCTCGCGCACGAACGTCTTCGACCCGCCGGTGCGCCAAGCCTTGACGCTGATCGGCACATCGTCGTCCAAGGTGATGCGCCCCTCCGCGATTTCGGCGGCGGCTACGTAACCGGTCATGATCTTGGTCAAGCTCGCCGGCGGCAGCGGATTGTCGCTGTCGCGCTCCGCCAACACGCGTCCGGTGTCGGCATCCATGATGATGTAGCTCTTCGACGAGATCGGCGGGACGTCTGGAATGATGTTCTGCGCCGCGCCAACACCGGCGACGCAAACTGCCAAGGCGGCGATCAACTGCCGTTTCACTTGCTAGTTCTCCACGACGATGGGCGCGTGCTCTCGGTACGTCAACAGCGCGTGCCAGCGGTCCACTTCCCGACGCGTTGCGAGCGGTCCGATGCGCACGGCATAGGCATCGTCGGCACGCACCACAAAAGCCTCCCCCGGGGACATGGGCGACAGCTCGGCCCACGCCGCTTCAGCCTCGGAAAAGCGCGCAAACCGTCCCGCGCGCAAGAAGTAGGGCACCTTCGCCTTTGGCGGCGCGGACCCCGTTGGCAACACCGTTTCGACCCGCACCAACGCCGTGCCTTCGTCCTCGAAACCCAGTTTGACCGCCGCGGCGTAGGAAAGGTCGATAATTCGCTCTGCGTGGAACGGGCCGCGGTCGTTGACCCGCACGATCGAGGTTCTGCCATTGTCGAGATTGGTCACCCGAACGAAGGAAGGGATCGGCAGCGACCGGTGCGCGGCGGTCAGTTTGTACATGTTGTACACCTCGCCGCTCGACGTGGTTCGACCTTCGAACTTCGTGCCGTACCACGATGCGCGCCCAACGCTCTCGTATCCGGCGGCCGTGGGCAGCACCTCGTAGTGTTCGCCCCACACCGTATAGGGGGAGTTGCCGCGTGGGCTTTTGGCGACGTCGCGCACCACGGGGTCCGGCAACGCCGCCAAGCCAGGCGGCGGCGACTCCGGGGCAGCGTCCTTCACCAGCGAATCGTCCGGTGCCACCGCATCCGCCGAGTCGTCGGGCCGGAACGTGGTACAGCCGACCATCGGCAGCAACAAGCCGAAGAAGACGAAGCGGATCGCGTTACGTCCCAGCATCGATTTCCTCGAAACGCTTGGTGATCGCTTCGCTTAGTTGCAGCACCGCCAAGGCGTACATGGCGCTGCGGTTGTAGCGGGTGATGACGTAAAAGTCGTGCAGCCCCAACCAGTACTCGTCGCCGTCCTCGGTCACCATGCGAAACAGCGCGGCGGGCTCGGCGTCCGCCAAGTCCACGGCGCCAGTCACGCCTTTGCGCCGCAGCTCGCCCACCGTAGTGCTCAAGTCGAGGCCCACACTGGCCAGTGACGCGGCCTCGGCATCGGCGCCGGTCAACGTCACCTGCTGTGCCACCACCCCCGTGCCACGCCAGCCATGACGGGCGAAGTAATTGGCGACACTGCCGATGGCGTCGACTTCGTTGGCCCAAATGTCGCGCCGACCGTCGCCGTCGAAATCCACCGCGTAGGCGCGATAGCTCGACGGAATGAACTGACCATAGCCCATCGCCCCCGCGTACGAGCCGGTAGCCCAGAGCGGGTCCATCTCCTCTTCCCGTACGAGCAGCAGGTACTCGGTGAGTTGGCCGGTGAAGAAAGCCGACCGAGGCGGGTAGTCGAACGCCAACGTGGCGAGCGCGTTCAGCACCGGAAAGCGGCCGAGTATGCGGCCGTAGTAGGTCTCGACGCCAATGATGGCAACGATCATCGCACTGCTCACGCCGTACTCCCGTTGCGCTCGGTCGAGCACTGCTTGCTGGCGCCGCCAAAACTCGACGCCGGCGTCGATGCGCTCGTCGGTGATGAAGATGCGCCGATACTCGTGCCACGCCAAGGCTTTCTCGGCGGGCCGCGAAATGCGGGCGATGACTTCATCGTCCCTCGAAGCCTTGGCCAGCACGTCAGCCAACCAAGCCCGATCGAAGCCATGTTCGGCCACCAAACCGTCGATGTACTCCTGAACGGCGGGGCGCGCACCGTATTCGGCGCCGACCGTCGCACACCAGAAGAGCGAGCAAATAATCGCCGCCGGCCCAGCTTTCGCCCGGCGACGCGCACGGCCATCGTTCGGACGTTTCGAGTTCCTTCTCGTCAAAGCGTTCTTCCCTGAATGTCGCAGGCTCAAGTGTCTACCTGCCCCAAGTGCCCATTCGATGCGTATGAATCGACATAACAATACCAAAACCGAGCAGCAGAGTGATCGCCGACGTGCCGCCGAAGCTAACCAGCGGCAACGGCACGCCCACCACTGGCAATAGCCCGGACACCATACCAACGTTGACAAACACGTAAGCGAAGAAAATCAGCGTCAGGCCGCCACCCGCCAGCCGGCCGAAGGTGGAGCTCGCCCGGGCGGCGATGGTGAGCGCACGGGCGATGACCACCAGATACAGCGCCAAGAGCAAAGTCACGCCGACCAGACCCAGTTCCTCGCCGATGACCGCGACGATGAAGTCCGTGCGACTTTCCGGCAGAAACTCGAGCTGGCTCTGCGTGCCGTTGAACAAACCCTTGCCGGCGAAGCCTCCCGAACCGAGCGCGGTTTTCGACTGGATGATGTTCCAGCCCGCGTTCAGCGGGTCTCGTTCCGGGCTGAGGAACGTCAACACGCGCTCCTTCTGGTAGTTGTGAAAGACGAACAGCCACACGACCGGCGCGGCCGCCACCGCCGCCATCGCCGCGGCAAGCACGAGGCGCCAGCGAATACCCGCCAGTACCAGTACCGCGAAGCCGCTTGCGGCCACCATCACGCCGGTGCCGAAATCCGGTTGCGTCGCGATGAGAGCGACCGGGACGAGTATGAGCGCGCCCGCCACCGCCAAGTCGCGCCAGTTCGGCGGCAGCGGCCGGTCGTGGAAGTACCAAGCGAGTACCAGCGGCACCGCCAACTTCATCACTTCCGATGGCTGAAACCGCAAACCGGCGACGTCGAGCCAGCGCTGGGCGCCTTTCGCGGTAACGCCGACCGCGAGCACCACCAGCAATAGCGCTACGCCGAGCGCATAGACCGCCGGCGACCAGCGCAAGATCAGGCGGGGAGGCAACTGCGCGGCGACCAGCATCGAGAAGAACGCGAGACCGAGGCGCAGCAATTGGTTGACCAATGTCGTCCGGTCGCCGTGCGCGGCGCTGTACAACACCATGAGTCCGAACGCGGCAATGCCCGCCAGCCCGCACAACAACCATGCGTCCAGATGCACTGCGTACAACCGCCGTGCGGGAGACATGCTCCAAGGCGTGGTGCGGATGTACTCGCTCGGCACTTACGGCGCCCTAAAGCTTCGCGTTCAGCCCGGACCCCCAGCACTGCCAGGCCCGTCGGCGCTTGCGTAGGAGGAACTTCGTGCAGCCAAGGGGCGGCCGTCCGCGCGAACCGCGGCGAGGTCGGGTTTCCGGGCCTCAGCCAAGCGCGGCAGCAGATAGGCGTCCAGGACCTCGCGCACTACCGGCCCGGCGACGGAGCTGCCGCCGCCGCCGTTTTCCACGAGCGTGGCGACCGCGAGTTGCGGCGCCTCTACCGGCGCGAACGCGATGAACCACGCATGCTTGCGCTGGTACTCGTCGAGCAGGTCCTCGTCGTACTTCTCGCCTTGCGGAATCCCCACCACCTGCGCGGTCCCCGATTTGCCCGCCATGCGATAGGAGATGTCGCGGCCGATGTGCGCCCACGCGGTGCCGTTTTGCCGGTAGCCCGCGTTGCCGCGATGCACGACGTCCGTCAGCGCGTCGACCATGCGCTGCCAGTCGTCCTCGGTCACGCCTTCGACCACTTCAACGACGCCAGGCTTGACCTCGCTTAGCGGCGCATCGCTCGATTTCAACAGCCGCGGCGGCACTAGGCGGCCGCGGTTGGCGAGGACCGTCGCCACCGTCGCCAACTGCAGCGGCGTAGCCAGCAAGTCGCCTTGGCCGATAGAAAGGTTGACGTTGTCGCCGGGATACCAAGGCTCGCCTCGCTGCCCCCACTTCCAACCGCTGTCCGGCAGGATGCCGGGGTCGGCGCCCGCCACATCCAACGCCGTGACGCGCCCGTAGCCGAACTGCGAGGCGAATGCCTGCAATGCGTCGGTCTCCATCTGCGCGCCCAAGTCGTAGAAGTAGACATTGGAGGACCGAAAGATGGCGCGACGCAGATCGACTTCGCCTTGGCCGCCGGCGTTGCCAGGCTTCCAACTCCAATCCCGCCAAACCCTACCCACGCCCGGCAGACGGAACTCGCCGTAGTCGGCGACGATGCGTCGCCAATCCGTCACCTCCAACGCCAAGCCGGCCATGCCAACCACTGGCTTGAACGTCGATCCCGGCGCGTAGCGGCCGCGGGCGGCGCGGTCCAGCAACGGGGTGTCGCGGGATTGCGAAAGTTCGGCGTAGCGCGCGGCGTCCATGCCGGTGACAAAGGCATTGGGGTCGTACCCGGGATTGCTCACCATGGCCATGATGCCGCCGGTGTTCGGGTCGATGGCGACGACCGCGCCTCGGCGCTGACCGAGCGCCGCGCTGGCGGCGAGCTGCAGGTCCGCGTCGAGATGCAAGGTGAGGCTGTGACCTGCCGTTGGGTCGTACCTAGCCGTCTCGCGCTGCACGACGCCGCGCACGTCCACTTCCACCGTGCGCCAACCCGGTTCGCCATGCAGCGAGACCTCGTAGAACGCCTCTACACCGCGTTTGCCGATGAACTGCGTACCGAGGTAGCGGCGCGGATCATCCCGCACCGGAGGCCGCGCCTGATCCTGTTTCGATATCCGCCGCACGGAACCCACGACATGCGCCATCACCTCGCGGAAGGGATAGTAACGAATGGTATCCGACGCCACATCCACGCCCGGCAGGCGATGGCGGTTGACTTCGATGATCGCCCGTTCCTCTTCGTCGAGATTGAGCTTCAGCGGCATCGCCTGCAGGGGTGCGCGCGGCCGCGCCATGGCGTCGCGAAAGGCCGCCAGCTCGTCTTCGGAAAGCGTTACCAATGCCCCGACCTCGGCGAGCGTCGACTCGATATCGCCGGTGCGCTCCACCACCACGACGATGGAAAAAATCGTCCGGTTGTCGGCCAACAGTTCGCCGGTGCGGTCGTAGATCAGGCCGCGGGGCGGTCGGATCGACACGGTCTGGATGCGGTTCTCATCGGACAGCGTTTCGTATTTGTCGTGCTGCACGATCATCAGCCAAACCATACGGCCGGTGAGAACCCAGAACAGGGCGGTCAAGCCGAGAAAGACGATCAAGGCGCGCGATGTGAAGACCGCGCGTTCCCGTTCGGCGTCCTTGATGCGATGCGCCTTGACCCGGTCAGCAGGCATCGATGCGCTCTTCGCCCCGGCGCCAACGCTCGGCGAGGCGCATCGCGCCGGCGATCAGCAGGCGCTGTGGTAGGGGTGGCCGCTCAAGATCGTCCACGCGCGGTATATCTGCTCGGCAACCATTATGCGCACCAATTGATGCGGGAAAGTCATTGCCGAGAGCGACAGCGAGTGGTCCGCTCGTCGGCGGCTGGCGTCGCCGAAACCCGCTTGGCCGCCAATCGCGAGCGCCACATCGCATCCGCTCATGCGCCAATCGGCCAGCAGCACCGCCAACTGCTCGCTGGTGACGGACTCGCCGCGCCGATCGAGCACCACGAGCGTTTCTTTGGCGCGCACCGCGGCGAGCAGGCTTTCCTCGTCCGTCTGCCGGCGCTTGGACGACACCACCACCAACTCCAAGGGGTTCTCCCGCGGCAGTCGGCGGGCATAGTGGGCGAAACCCTCGTCGATCCATCCCGGCGCCCTGCCAACGGCCAATACGCGCAGCCTCAAGCGTTCACCGGCGCATCGGCCGGCGTCGTCGAAGCCGCCGGCATCCCCGATGCCGGTTCAAGTACTTCCCAAAGCCGCTCCAAATCGTAGAAAGCGCGTGCTTCGGCGCGCATGACGTGAACCACCACATCGGCCAAATCCACCAATACCCAATCGTTGCCATCCCGCCCTTCGACGCCAAGCACCTGCGCGCCGCGCGCCTTGACGACATCGAGGACATTGTCGACCACCGCCTTGACGTGACGGTTGGACGTGCCGCTGACGACCACCATGTAGTCCGCGATTTCGGTGAGTGTGGACACATCGAGCGCAACCGGGTCGAGGCCCTTGCGTTCGTTCACCGCGAACAACACCAAGTCCTTCAATTTCGATGCGTCGATGGCTTCCTCCATCTAGTATCCCGTGCGGTTGAGTTTTCGCATTTCAGTGCGCGGTAGGCGAGCCGCGCCGACCCCGTAGTGGCGTTGCGGCCCTTGGCGATGGGTAATCGGGCGGGCCGTTCCGGCGGGACGCATCATCACCCCAAACCCCGTGCGGCGGCTGAAACACAAGAAGTCAACCGGACAGGGCACCCGTTTCGTCAACGCCGAAGCCGTACAGGCCATGTCTCTTAATATAGGTCCACACTTGGTTCGCTAGCAACGAACGCGGCTCCTTTCCGGCGGAAATCATGCGCCGTATGCGAGTGGACGAGATGTCCGGCATAGGTTCTTGCAGATAGTGGACGCCGCCGCTTGCGCGCGAGCAGAGTTCGCTCGCGCAGGCAACCGGCTCGAAGCCGACGGGCGCCGGCCGACGCGGTGCGCCGGGACGGTCGAAAACCAAGAGGTGACACAGCGACGGCAGCGCGTCGGCGTTGCGCCACGAGGCGATGGCGGCCACGGCATCGCCGCCGATGAACCACACCAGCGGCCCCTTGCCGGCAAGCTCGGCGAGCGTATCGACGGTATAGGAGGGACCGCGCCGCCGAACTTCCAAGTTCGACGGCGAAACCCAAGGATGCCCTTGTGCGGCAAGGCGCAGCATCCGCCAACGGTGCTCGACACTCGCCATCGGCGGCGGCCGATGCCAAGGCCGCGCCGCCAACATCAACATCACTGGCGGCGTCGACGACCGACCCGCTGACGGCGGAAAGAGCGCTTCGCCGCCAATCCGGGCGGCGGTCAAGTGGCCCCGATGCACCGGATCGAAAGTGCCGCCGAGGATCGCGGTGCATGTCGCCATGACTTGGCGATGGCCGTCAGGGAGGCTTGGCAGCCCGCGGGCTACTCTTGGAGCTTGGTGACAATGCGCTTGATCTCAAGCAGCCGCTCACGCGGCAATTGCATCTGCAACAACCCTTGTTTGGTCTCCGCCGCCAGCGGCAACAACTCGGCGAGACGCCAACTCACCGACCGCGCATCGTCGTAGTCCACCTCCAAGTCCATCTGCTGAACCATCGGATGTTTCGCCAGCACCCGTAACGTCTCGACTAGCGATTGGAACTCTTCGCCCACGGCCGCGGGCCGCTCTTCGGGGAGAAACTCCGCCTCCGCCATCGCCAAGTGATCCGACGCTTCCCAAGAGCGATGGATACGGAACTTCTCCTTGCCCACGCAGACGATGCCCAACATGCCGTTGTCGAGCGGATTGAAGTCCACGATGCGGGCGTAGGTGCCGATGTCGAACAGTGTCGGCGGGCCTACGTCGCCCGGCCGACGCGCCTCGTGCCCCTTGCGGATAAGCACCACGCCGAAGCCGGTGTTGGTTTTCGCGCAGCGTCCCACCAAGTCCAAGTAGCGGGGCTCGAAGATCTGCAACGGCAACCGGCCGCCGCTGAACAGCACGCTGCCGAGCGGAAACAGCGGAATCTCGCGACGTTCGTCCACCGAGCCATCATGCCACAAGGCGATTGACGCGCCACATGCCATATTGCGGTTTGCACGGCCCTTGTACGGACCTGACTTGAGGCCCCGCCCCGGGGGTTAATTAACGGAGTTATGCTTGACGTTGTGAGCACCACAAGAGACTTGCGAACGAAGCGCTACGCGGTAGCGGCAATGCTCGCCTTCGCGGTAGTCGTCTTGGCGTATGTGAGTGCCGGCGGTCCGTGCGTGCAGCGACACTTCGGCATCTGACCGCTTCCAGCGGCGGTTCGCCCGTCTGACAAAAGGACACCCCGCTCTTCGTAGCGGGGTGTCCTTCTTGGATGGAGGATTCGGGAGTCTGGTTCGGCAACTGGAGCGGTCGGGTGTTGGTGGTAGTCTTCCGGCAACCAGCAACCATGGGTAAGAACGTGGCTACGTACAGGGATATCGAACAGTGGGTCAAGGCGAACTATGGCTGGAAGCCGAAGACCTGCTGGATCGCGCATTGCAAGGAACTCGTGGGGCTGCCTGTGCGCCGGGCCTACAACCGGTTCTCGGACGACCGTCAAGAGCCGTGTCCCGAGCACAAGCGTCACGCCATCATCGAAGCGTTCCGTCATTTCGGGATGATCTGAGCGACCCGGTCCAAGACCGACCACGTCTCCAATTGCCGTCCCCAGTGCCTATTCGGCCATCGTTCTTCGGATCACTTCGGCCTCGACCCAGTTCCGGTGCTATGCCCAAGAAAGCGATGTTGAACATGGCAGCGGCACCGGGGTTGTCCTCGTGGAGCTTCTTGACCGCCGCGTCCAACGCGACGGCACAGTCTTCGTCCGCGAAGCAGTCCTTGGGAGCCGACGGAACTTCCACTCGTTGAGACGACAGAGTTATGGACTTGGTTCCCCCGGTGCACTGTAGTTAGGTATATGGTTCCCTAATCAAAGACGGACGCGCGTAACTCCCCCGAATGACGGGCGTGGCTCATGCTTGGTGCAGATCGGGCGGCTCTATGACCCACTTCGCACGTCGGGCAAAAGCCTGTGTCTTCCTCCCTATCACCTCGACATGGGAAGGATCGTCCGGCAACTGCTTCCGTACCACGCCCTGAGAGTGCGACACGAGTAGGACGTGCGTTGTCATCCCTCACGACATGACCAAACGGGATTCTCTGACGACGCTCCTTAATCCCGTGTCAGCCGCTTCGGGCTTCATCACGCATATTGAACCCGAGCGCGTGAAGCCAGCAACTGCGTGAGTTCTCTGAGCCTCGCGACGTCGTTGCTCATTACGCCATCAAAAGGCTCCTTCTCTCCAGAAAGATCCTCGAAGCACACATCGAGCTCGGTATCCGAGAGTAGACTTACGTCAAGTTCGACTCCGAGCGTATGCCACTCGATCTGAATACTGCCAGAGGATGTGGGAACCAAGATCGGTGCAGGCGTGTCGTCGTCCATAATGTGCTGGAGTAAGTCATACGCCTGCGCCGACCTCGACGATTCCACGGGCTTTGCGCCATAGGAATCCCAGTCCACCTGTAATCGTGCAAGTGACTCCAACCGAGACTGGACCGGGTCGATCCACCTCGGCTTCGGTTGACTATGGACCGGGGCCGGTTGGCTCCTACGCACGAAGCGGGTCATGGGCGGTTCGCTGGGCCGCTGCGGTGATACGAGACTCCAGTTAGAGCAAAGCGACTGGTCACTCATTCTTCCACACTCTGTGCATTTCGGTGGCGGTGGTACGTTCGAGGCACTCGACTGTCGGTCGCCGGCTAAGGTCCAAAAACTCCACGGCCCGTCAACCGTAGGGGTTTTCGGCCTGCCTCTCACAGTCAGAGAATAGCGCATCGTCGCCCCTCATCTGTCTCAACGGGGAACAGCTCGGTGAAAGGGCGCCAGATGAACTGGCTTCTTCCGTGCGCTAGATAGCGTCACCCGTCGTTAAACTCCCCGCCATGGAGAGTTCGCCTATGAGCGCCGTGCAGGTGGTCGTCTTGGCGCTTATCCAAGGCGTCACGGAGTTTCTGCCCATCTCCAGCACCGCGCACTTGGTGCTGCCGGCTGCGCTCACCGATTGGCCCGACCAAGGCTTGGCGTTCGACGTGGCCGTGCATCTCGGCACGCTTATGGCCGCGCTCGTTTACTTCCGCCGCGAGTTCACCGGTTTCGCGGTTAGCGGGGCGGCGTTCGTGCGCACGCGCGAGCGGGACGAGAACTTCGACTTGCTGCTGAAAATCTTGCTCGCCACACTGCCTATCGCGGTCGCCGGCGTGCTCTTCAAAGAGCAGATCGAAGCCAACCTGCGCGCCACGACGCTGATCGCGATAAGCACCATCGTCTTCGGCATCGCCTTGTGGTGGGCTGATCGCCGCGTCGACCCCGACCACGGGCGAATGCCGAGTTTCGGCGAAGCGCTGCTCATCGGGTGTGTGCAAACCGCCGCGCTCATCCCCGGCGCGTCGCGGGCCGGGGTCACCGTCACCGCGGCGTTGTTGTTGGGCTTGGGACGCGCTCACGCGGTGCGGTTCGCGTTTCTGCTGGCGACTCCGGCGATCGCCGGCGCGGCGTTGCTGAGCGGCCTAGACACCACCCACGGCACGTCGTGGACGGATTTGGGCATCGGCTTCGCCGTCGCCGCACTTAGCGCCTTCGTTTGCATCGGCACGCTCATACGCTTCGTCGAACGCATCGGCATGGCACCGTTCGCCGTCTACCGCGTGGTGCTCGGCATCCTGCTGTTGACGTTGCTATGAAAGAGCGGCTCGGCAATCGCCGAGAAGCCGACTAGAACGGGATGTCGTCCTCGAAGTCGTCGTCCGGCGGTGGCGAGGGCTGTGTTCTCGGCGCACTGCGCGGCTGCTCCCGAGGATAACCGCCGCCCCCCGGCATATCCGGCGGGCCACCGGCATCCGGTGCGTTGTAGCTGTCCCCGCCGCCGCGGCTGTCCAACATTTGCATGTCGCGAGCGACCACCTCCGTGGTATACCGAGTTTGGCCGTCTTGGCCCTCCCAAGAGCGCGTTTGTAGCTGCCCCTCGATGTACACCCTAGAGCCCTTGCGCAAATACTCCCCGCAAATCTCCGCCAGCCGCCTAAAGCACACCACCCTGTGCCACTCCGTGCGTTCCCGTCGCTCGTTGGTGGTGCGGTCGGTCCAGCTCTCGCTGGTAGCCACCGAGAAGTTGGCGATGGGTTGTTGACTCTGCGTGTAGCGCATCTCGGGATCGCGCCCCAGATTGCCGATGAGAATGACTTTGTTGATGCCTCGGGCCATGAAACTCCGCCTAGCTGCAATGCACCTGCTTAAGGGAGCAGTCTAACGCAACGAAGCGCGAACGCCAGCGCCACGCAAGCCGATGCCGCTTCCGCATTGGCGGAGAAAGCGCACAAAGCAATGGTCGAATCACAGTTGATTTGCTTTTATGCTTGCCGCACAGGCGACTGGGGCTGGCCCGGGTTTCGACCGACGGGCCGAGGCGTGATGGACTGAACGGCCGATGCCCCAGAACCAAGCCAGCGCGCAACGGACAAACGGAAGGGCGACGCATGTTGGCAAACTCACCGAGCACGTCGAACGGCACATCGACCGAGCGCGGCGGCGGCGCGCCCCGTCTCGGCCTCACTGAAATCGCGGTGCGCGGCGCGCGCACCCACAACCTGAAAGACATCGACTTGGACATCCCGCGCGACAAGCTGGTCGTGATCACCGGCTTGTCCGGTTCCGGCAAGTCGTCGCTCGCGTTCGACACGCTCTACGCCGAAGGCCAGCGACGCTACGTCGAATCTCTGTCCGCCTACGCCCGGCAGTTCTTGTCGATGATGGAGAAACCCGACGTCGACCTCATAGAGGGATTGTCGCCGGCCATCTCCATCGAGCAAAAGTCCACCTCCCACAACCCGCGCTCGACGGTCGGCACGATCACCGAGATCTACGACTACCTGCGGCTGTTGTTCGCCCGCGTCGGCGAGCCCCGTTGCCCTGTACACGGCGAGCCGCTGGACGCGCAGACCGTCAGCCAAATGGTGGATCAAGTGGTGGCCTTGCCGGAAGGCGAGCGCATCATGGTGCTGGCGCCCGTTATTCGGGAGCGCAAGGGCGAACACCAGCACGTGTTCTCCGAACTGCTGGCCAACGGCTTCATTAGAGCGCGCATCAACGGCATCGTTGCGGACCTGGACCACCCGCCGACGTTGGACAAGAACAAGAAGCACACCATCGAAGCGGTCGTGGACCGTCTGCGGGTGCGCGAGAGCGCGCGGCAACGATTGGCGGAGTCGTTCGAGACGGCCCTGCAGCGGGGCGACGATGTCGCCGTGGTGAGCTTCCTCGATGCACCGAACGGCGAGCCGGCGCCAAGCGACCTCGCCTTCAGCGGCCGCTTCGCCTGCCCGAAGTGCGGCTACAGCATCAGCGAGCTGGAACCGCGCATGTTCTCGTTCAACAACCCGGCAGGCGCCTGTCAAGCCTGCGACGGGCTGGGCGTAAAGCAGTACTTCGACCCCGCGTTGGTGGTTGCCGACCCGGACCTCAACCTCGCGGAGGGCGCCATTCGCGGCTGGGATCGGCGCAACGTCTACTACTTCCACATGCTCGGCTCGCTGGCGCGGCATTACGGCTTCGACGTCGAACAGCCGTTCAAGAAACTCACCAAGAAGCAGAAGAACGCCGTACTTTACGGCTCCGGCAGCGAGCGCATCGATTTCAGCTACATCAACGAACGCGGCGACACCGTTACCCGCCGTCATCGTTTCGAGGGCGTCATTCCGAATATGGAGCGTCGCTATCGCGAGACCGAATCGGCCGGGGTGCGCGAAAGCCTGCAAAAGTACCTCACGGTGCGCGCCTGCCCTAGCTGCGAGGGATCGCGTCTCAAAGAGGAATCCCGCCACGTCTTCATCAACGGCGAGAACCTGCCTAGGTTGACCGCCGGTTCGGTGGAAACCGTCCTCACGCACTTCGAGGAGCTGCGGCTGCGCGGCCGGAGCGGCGAGATCGCAGACAAGATTCTCAAGGAGATCCGTGCCCGGCTGCGCTTTCTGGTCGACGTCGGGCTCAACTACCTGACCTTGGACCGGAGCGCCGACACCCTCTCCGGCGGAGAAGCGCAACGCATACGGCTGGCGAGTCAAATCGGCGCCGGCTTGGTGGGGGTGATGTACATCTTGGACGAGCCTTCCATCGGCCTGCACCAACGCGACAACGCCCGGCTCTTGCGCACGCTCACCAACCTGCGCGACATCGGCAACACGGTACTCGTGGTAGAGCACGACGAAGAGGCTATTCGCACCGCCGATCACATCGTCGACATCGGCCCCGGCGCCGGCGTGCATGGCGGCGACGTCGTCGTCGCTGGGCATCTGCAACAGGTGATGGACTGCGAACAATCCATCACCGGCTCGTATCTCTCCGGCAGGAAGGCCATCGCCACGCCGAGCGAGCGCACACCCTTCGATGCCGAGCGCACGGTGCGCCTCGTGAAGGCGAGCGGCAACAATCTGAAGAACGTCACGGTGGATGTGCCGACCGGATTGCTCACCTGCGTCACCGGCGTCTCCGGGTCGGGCAAGTCGACTTTGGTCAACCACACGCTATATCCCATCGCCGCCCGCGCTTTGAATGGCGCGACCTCGGTGACGCCACGCCCCTTCGAAGAGATCATCGGCCTCGAGCGTCTCGACAAGGTCGTGGACATCGACCAAAGCCCGATCGGGCGCACGCCGCGATCCAACCCGGCCACGTACACCGGCTTGTTCACTCCCATTCGCGAGTTGTTCGCGCAAACGGAAGAGAGCCGCACCCGCGGCTATCGTCCCGGCCGTTTCAGCTTCAACGTAAAAGGCGGACGCTGCGAAGCCTGCCAAGGCGACGGCGTCATCAAGGTGGCGATGCACTTCCTGCCGGACATCTACGTGCCTTGCGATATCTGCCAAGGCAAGCGCTACAACCGAGAGACCTTGGATGTGCGCTACAAGGGGAAGAACATCCACGAAGTGTTGGACATGACCGTCGAGGACGCCAGCGAGTTCTTCGACGCGGTGCCAGTGCTCAAGCGCAAACTCGACACGCTGATGGATGTAGGACTTTCGTATGTGCGCTTGGGGCAGAGCGCGACCACGCTCTCCGGCGGCGAAGCGCAGCGCGTGAAGCTCTCCCGGGAACTATCCAAACGAGGCACCGGCAAAACGCTGTACATCTTGGATGAACCCACCACCGGGCTGCACTTTCACGATATTCAGCAACTGCTCGACGTATTGCACCGGCTACGCGACCAAGGCAACACGGTGGTGGTGATCGAACACAATCTCGACGTCGTCAAGACCGCCGACTGGATCATCGACCTAGGGCCGGAAGGCGGCGCCGGCGGCGGCGAGGTGGTGGCGGTTGGCACGCCGGAGGAGGTGGCGAGGGAACCAAGCTCGCACACCGGGCGGTACCTGCGGAAGGTGTTGGGCTAGTAGTCCGTCGGACTACTAGGGCGGCTTGGGCTGGGGCGAAAGGCGGCGCCGAGAGGCGACGGCTTTCGTGGCGGCTAGGCGCCTATCCGTTTCGCTTACGCACTCCTTTTGCGCGGGTTAGACTCTACCGCTTATCTAGTTTGAAGAGAGCCGTCCATGAGGAACTTAGCCGTATCGTTCGCCGCGCTGACGCTGTTCGGTTGCATGGAGGCCGCCGACGCTCCGGCGCCCACGCCGGCTGCCGCGCCGGAGGCGAACCCGCCGAGCGATCTACACGAGGCACCCGCGTCAATGGCCGGCATGTCCGCCGAACGCCTGCAACGCATCACCGACATGACGCAACGCTATGTGGACGAGGGCAAACTCGCCGGCGTCATCACTGTGGTCGCCCGCGACGGCCAAATCGTCCACTACGAGGCGGTGGGGCAACGCGGCGCGAATGATGAGCGGCCGCTCACCAAGGACGCCCTGTTCCGCATCTATTCGATGAGCAAGCCGATCACCGGGGTGGCGGCGATGATGCTCTACGAGGAAGGCAAGTTCCAGCTCTCCGATCCGGTGGAGAAATTCGTACCGGAACTCGCGAACCTGAACGTCCTCGAGGACGGCGAGACGCGGCCGGCCGAGAACAAGATGACCATGCTGCACTTGCTCACCCACACCGGCGGCCTTTCCTACGGCTTCAACCCGGCCGATCCCGTCGATCAGCAGTATCGTGAAGCGGCGCCCTTCGAGGGCAAGAACTTGGACGAGTTCGCCGAGCGCCTAGGAACCCTGCCGCTGAAGTTCGAGCCCGGCGCTCGTTGGCACTACAGCGTCGCGGTCGACGTCACCGGCTTAGTCGTGGAGCGTCTAAGCGGCCAATCCTTCGATGTCTTTTTGCAGGAGCGGATATTCGGCCCGTTGGGCATGGAGGACACGTTCTTCAACGTGCCCGAGGACAAGATGGATCGCTTCCTACCGAACCACTACTGGGATGGCGAGAACGAGAAGCTCATGGAGATGGATGAAGAATCCTTCACCAGCTACACCGGCACCGAGCTGTTCTCCGGCGGGGGCGGGCTGGTGTCGACCACCATGGACTACCTCCGCTTCAGCGAGATGGTGCGTCGCGGCGGCGAGCTCGACGGCGTGCGCCTGCTGAGCCCGAAGACAGTGGCGTACATGACCGCGAACCATTTGCCGGCGGCCATCGACGGCGGCGGCAGCGGCGAGAATCCCTTCGGGCAGGGTGCCAGCGGCTTCGGATTCGGCTTGGGCTGGGGCGTGGTGACGGACCCTGTCGCCGCGCAAGTAATCGGCTCGGCGGGGGAGTACAACTGGGGCGGCGCCGCCGGCACCGTGTTCTGGATCGACCCGGTCGAAGACATGGTGGTGATCGGCATGATTCAGCTCATGGGCTCGCCGTGGCCGTTGCGGGCAGAGCTCAAAGTCTTGGCCAATCAAGCGATCATCGAGTAGTGCGCCGAAAGTCGCCACAGACTATCGCCTTGACAACGACTTTTGGTATTGTCGAGGAAAGTCGCATCCAAGCAATGGGGGAGTTTCGATGGACTTAATGGGACTGATTGACTATCTCTTTCGCTGGGGCCACTACCTGTTCGGCATCACTTGGATTGGCCTCTTGTACTACTTCAACTTCGTCCAAGGCGGCTACATGGCCAAGGCCTCGGACGAAGCGAAAGTCGACGCCTTCGCCAAGCTGGTGCCAAGCGCCTTGTGGTGGTTCCGGTTCGGCGCGCTGTTGACCTTCATTACGGGCCTCTATCTGTTGTGGCTGATCATGGGCAGTTGGTCCGTGGACATCCTGCTCGCGGTCGGCATGGCCACGCTGATGTTCCTCAACGTCTGGCTCATCATCTGGCCCAACCAGAAGGTGGTGATCGCCTCGAACGAGGCCGTTCGCGATGGCGGTACCGCCGACCCTAACGCCGCAGGCTCGGCTGCGAAGGCGCTGTTGGCGTCGCGTACCAACACCTTCTTTTCCGCGCCGATGCTGTTCTTGATGGGCTCGCACGGGAACTTCACCTTGGGGGGCGAGCAATCCACGACGGCGTTGATCATTGGCCTCGTCATCATCTTGGGCATCGAAGCGAACGCCATCTGGGGCAAGATGTTGACGCTCACGACAGTGCGGGGCGTTATCGTCTCCAGTCTTGTGCTGACGTTGCTGCTAGCGCTGGTGGTCGCCTACCTGTAGACGCGATGGCGGCAGGGGCTCCCGGCACCGAGAGCCCCTCGCCGCTTGAGACGGAGTAGCGGGAAAGCTACTCTCGTCGCATCATCCACGGAACATTGCGAGGGATCGCCGGTGGCAGAAGAACCTTCGATTCGAGAAGGCGTGGCCCCTCGAACGCCAAGCCCGCAAGTCGCCGTGCCGCCCGGCGAGGGGCAACCCCGTCGATCACGCGGACGACCGTCCCGGAGCAGTTCCGTCGGGGCCAACTTCCTCAGCTTTCTCGTCGTAATCGCCATCGCCGGGCTGGCCGCGGCAGGGTGGTTCATCTTCACTCAACAGGAACAACTGCAAACCGCCAACGCGTCCTTGCAAGACGCGCGGCAGCGTATTGGCAGGATGGAGGACCGGTTACGCCTTACCGACGAGACGCTGTCCGAATCCGAAGCGGACACCAACGAGCAACTGACGTTCTGGGAGTCCGAGATTCGCAAGCTCTGGGATATGGGCAACAAGCGCAACCGCGGCTGGATCGAAACCAATCGCGCCAACGTGCAAAAGCTCACCGCCAACATAGCGAGCGCCGAGGCCGATCTCAAGACGTTGAAAAGCACCGTCGCCAGGCTCGACGCCAACGCGGGTCGGCAGCAGGAAATCGTCGACCAAGTAAACGCCATGGATATGCGAATGCAGCGTCTGATCCAGCAGCAGCGCGACCTGGTGGACAAGGCCAACGCGGCGTCGCAGATCGCATCGAGCCTTAGCGCGAGCTTGGAACCCCGCGTTCGGGAGAACGAGGAGGCCATTCGGGCGTTCGACACTCATCGAGCGCAAATCAACGCGGACATCCGAGACCTGCGCCGGCAAGTCGGCATCGGTTCCGCCGGCCCTTAGCGCCACATGGCGGTATTGCTCCCCTTGGCAATGGGGCGCGGACATTCCCAGCGGCCCATTGCCGGAGGCTCCGTGCGGCACGCTGAAGTGCGAGAAATCAACTAGTGTCCCGCACTAGAAACGTGTTGAATTAATGATTGGGCTCCCGGACCTCGGCCAGCCACGCCCGGACCTTGGCGTGCTTGTGCGTGGCGTAGTCGTC
>CAYGBI010000031.1:0-41869 GCA_964348085.1 uncultured Pseudomonadales bacterium
CGAGGGCGTGCAGCAGGCGCGGCGCAAACTCCTCGAACGCACCATCGCCTCCGTGCCGCCGCAAGGCGGGCGCAAGCATCCACAGCAAGAGTTCCTGCAAGTGGACACGTCGAACATCCTGTTCATCTGCGGGGGCGCCTTCTCGGGCTTGGACAAGGTGGTCATGCGCCGCACCAACAAGAGCGACATCGGCTTCGGCGCGGACCCCGCCGCCAACATCGAGTCGGCCTCCATCGGCGAGACGCTGCGCAAGGTCGAACCCGAAGACCTCATCAAATACGGCCTCATCCCCGAGTTCGTCGGCCGCCTACCGGTGGTGGCGACGTTGGAAGAACTCGATACCGCGGCTCTGATGCGCATTCTCGTCGAGCCGAAGAACTCGCTGACCAAGCAGTACACGAAACTGTTCGAAATGGAGAACGTGGAGGTGGACTTCCGCGACGACGCGCTGCGAGCGGTGGCGAAGAAAGCCATGGAGCGCAAGACCGGCGCCCGCGGTTTGCGCTCCATCCTAGAGTCCGTGCTGCTCGACACCATGTACGAGTTGCCATCGTCGGCGTCGGTCGCCAAAGTCGTGGTGGACGAGAGCGTCATCAAGGGCGAGAGCAAACCCATCTTGATGTACGAGAACGTCGAGGAGCCCGGTGCCGCGTCCTCGCAACGCTAGGCCGCTAGCGCCACGCAAGGCATCGCCTCTCGGCGCCGCCTTGCGCCCCAGTCCAAGCCGACCTACACGTAAGTCGGACTTCGCGGCATCAACCGCCAAGTCCGACGGTCTGCTAGCACCACAACGTGACGACCGCGGTGCCTTGCCACCGTTAGCGATTCGCTCGTGCTAACCGATCTCGCCGTTTTGCCGCTGCGTCAGTTGGTGGTCTATCCGCAAGGCATCCACCCCCTGTTCGTCGGCACGGAACGCTCAATTCGCGCCTTGAAGACGGCAACCGCCGGCGACGAGCGCGTCCTATTGGTGGCCAAACGCGACAGCGAAGTGGCCGATCCCGGGCCGAGCGACCTGTATTCCGTCGGCACGGTGGCGACGGTACTCCAATTCTTGGCGTTGCCGGACGGCAAAGTGAAGGTCTTGGTCGAGGGCGGACAGCGCGCCCGGATCGACCGCTTAACCGGTGACGGCGACTACTTGGTGGCGGATGTAACGCCGGTGGCGGAGCAGCGCCTATCCCAGAGCGAGACGGCCGCTGCGATCCGCTCGCTGCTCGCCGAGTTCGAGCGCCTCGCGAAAGCGTCCAAGCGCGTCGGGGAAGATCTCGTCGCGTCGCTCTCCGGCATCGACGACCTGGCGCGGTTGACGGACACCATCGCCGCCCAAGCGCCGTTCAAGCTCGAGGCCAAACAGGAGGTCTTGGAGATATTCGACTTGGAACAGCGGGTGGCGCGCGTGCTCGCACTTCTCGAAGCCGAAGTCGATTCCAGGCGGATGGACAAGCGCATTCGCGGCCGCGTGAAGAAGCAGATGGAGAAGAGCCAGCGCGAGTACTACCTGAACGAGCAGATCAAAGCCATCCATAAGGAGCTTGGCGATCTGTCCGAGGCGCCGAGCGAGTTCGACGCCCTCCAAAAGCGCATCAACGCCGCCGGCATGCCGAAGGAAGTGCGCAAGAAGGCGACCACCGAGCTGTCGAGGCTCAAGCTCATGGCGCCGATGGCCGCGGAAGCGACGGTAGTGCGCGGCTACTTGGACTGGCTGCTCACCATCCCGTGGAAGAAGAAGCGGCGGGTGCGCCACGATCTCGCCGCCGCCCAGCGCGTCTTGGATGAAGATCACTATGGTTTGGAGGACGTCAAGGAACGGGTAGTCGAACATCTCGCGGTGCAGTCCCGCATCGCCAAGGCCAAGGGGCCCGTGCTGTGCTTGGTGGGCGCGCCCGGCGTCGGCAAGACCTCGTTGGGCGAGTCCATCGCCCGCGCCACCAACCGCGCGTTCGTGCGCATGGCGCTCGGCGGCGTGCGCGACGAAGCGGAGATTCGCGGCCACCGGCGCACCTATATCGGCGCAATGCCCGGCAAGGTGCTGCAAAAGATGGCGAAAGCCGGTGTTCGCAACCCGCTGTTCCTGCTCGACGAGGTGGACAAGATGGGCATGGACATCCGCGGCGACCCCGCCTCGGCGCTACTAGAAGTGTTGGACCCGGAACAGAACCACGCCTTCAACGACCACTACCTCGAAGTGGACTACGACCTGTCCGACGTGTTCTTCGTCTGCACGTCGAACTCCATGAATATCCCGCCGGCGCTCTTGGACCGCATGGAGATCATTCGCCTCGCCGGCTACACGGAGGACGAGAAACGCAACATCGCGTCGCGTTTCCTGATTCCCAAACAGAAGCGGCAAAACGGCTTGGCGGAAGGCGATCTCGACGTGTCCGACGACGCGCTCACGCATCTCATTCGCTACTACACCAAGGAGGCCGGCGTGCGCGGCTTGGAGCGAGAAATCGCCAAGCTGTGTCGCAAGGTGGTCACCGAACAGGCGCTCGGCCAACTGCAGGAACCCAAGTCGGTCACCCAAGCGGCCATCGAGACCTACAACGGGGTGCGCAAATACAACTACGGGCGGGCCGAGAAGCGCAATCAAGTCGGCGTCGTCACCGGCCTCGCATGGACGCAGACCGGCGGCGAGTTGTTGAATATCGAGGCCTTGGCCGTGTCCGGCAAAGGCCGTCAGATCAAGACCGGCTCGTTGGGCGACGTGATGCAGGAGTCCATTCAGGCGGCGCTTTCGTTCGTGCGCAGCCGAGCGCCGACGCTCGGCATCGCCGAGGACTTCCACGAACGCTTCGATCTACATATCCACGTGCCGGAAGGCGCTACGCCCAAGGACGGTCCCAGCGCCGGCATCGGCATGTGTACCGCCTTGGTCAGCGTACTCTCCGACATCGCCGTATCCGCCGACGTCGCCATGACCGGCGAGATTACTTTGCGTGGCCAAGTGCTGCCCGTCGGTGGCTTGAAGGAGAAGCTGTTGGCGGCGCACAGGGGCGGTGTGGCACGAGTGGTCATACCGAAGGAGAACGAACGCGACTTGAAGGAAGTGCCCGCCAACATCAAAGAAGACATCGACATCGAGCCGGTCGAGTGGATGGACGAAGTGATCGACATCGCTTTGGAACGCCGACCGACAGCGGAGGAAGCGCGGGACGGGGTGCCGATGTCCGCCGAAGACGCGACGCCCGCAGCGCAGACGCCACCGGCCGAAGCGCCCGTCGGCGCACACTAGGCCGGGCGCCGCGCCATCCGCCACACTCCCTCGCCGCACATCGCGATCAGCCGCTCGGCAATTGCGGTAACATACCGGCCAGCCATCGTCGCGCCGAGATCACTTCGTCGC
The DNA here is from genome assembly GCA_964348085.1 of uncultured Pseudomonadales bacterium. Taxonomy (GTDB): domain Bacteria; phylum Pseudomonadota; class Gammaproteobacteria; order Pseudomonadales; family Azotimanducaceae; genus VXYL01. Next base: position 3,350 of record CAYGBI010000031.1, read on the forward strand.
TTTGGGCGTAATCGCGCCTGCAACTAACGAGCAGTACACGCACAACGAGGATCCATCCATGACCAAGACGGAACTCATCGATACCGTCGCCCACGAAGCGGAAATCTCCAAGGCAGCGGCGGAGCGAGCGTTGAACGCCGTCTTCGAGGCCATTAAGCAATCCCTCGTCGACGGGGAACCCGTGACGCTGATCGGCTTCGGCGCCTTCTTGGTGCGCGAGCGCAGCGCTCGCATCGGGCGCAACCCGAAGACCGGCGAGTCCATCGCCATCCAAGCGGCGAAGGTACCTGCCTTTCGGCCCGCCAAAGCGTTGAAAGACGCCATCAACTAGCCGCAAGCGGTCGCCCGCGATCCAGTTTGGCGCTTGATCCGTCATGGTGTTGCAAAGAATGCGCGCCGGTGCGCAGGGGATCTTCGCCAAGATACTCGTGGCGTTGATCGTCTTCGTTCTGGCCGTTTTCGGTTTCGGGGCGATCGACCTGTTCTCGGTCTCGGAGCCGATCGCCGCGACGGTCAACGGCGACGACATCACCCAGCGCGAGTTGGAGTTGGAGACGCAGCGCCAGCGCAGCTTCCAGCGGGGACGCTTGGGGGCGAACGCCACCGACGAGTTGCTCGCTCTCATGGTAAGGGACGACGCGGTACTCGCCTTTCTCATCGATCAACAGTTGCTCGGGCAGATCGCCAACGATCTGGACCTCGCGATCAGCGAGGAGACGGTGCAGGAGCGATTGCGTCGGGACCTCGCTGGCGTGGATGCGACGACCTATCGCAATTGGCTGGCCAACCAAGGCCACACGCCGTCCTCATTCCAATCCGAAGTCGCGCAGCTTGAGATTCGCGAGCAGTTGAGCGACGCGTTCCGCGCCACCGCCTTCGTCACCGAACGCGAAGCGCAACACACGGCGAGACTACAGTACCAACGTCGCGACATCGCTTGGCTGTCGTTCGACATCGGCGAGCTCGCCGCCGGCGTGACGGTCGAAGACGACGAAATCGAAGCGCACTACGGTGACAATATCGACGACTACATGACCGAAGCGACCTTCGACTTCGACATCGTGCGCTTGCCGCGCGCCAGTCTCGGCAAGGATGTCGCAATAGAGGAAGACGCCGTCGTCGCCGCCTACGAAGACGAGGTGGCCGCACTACAACCTAAGCGCCGCAGCAGCCACATCCTGCTTGCGGTCAACGACCAACGCAGCGTGGAAGACGCGAGGCGCGAGCTCGAGGCGTTGCGCGCCGAGATCGAGGCCGGCGCCGACTTCGCCGACAAGGCGCGCCAGCTATCCGAGGATCCGGGCTCGGCCTCCGCTGGCGGCGATCTCGGCGCGGTCGGCAAAGGCGTCTTCGCCGCCGCCTTCGAGGAAGCGCTGTGGGCGCTTGAACCCGGTCAACTCTCCGCGCCCGTGGAAACCGAATTCGGCGTACATCTCATCAAGCTCGTTGACATCGAGGCGCCCGAAGTCCCGGCGCTCGACGAGCGCCGAGACGAGCTTGTCGCACGACTGCGCGACGAAGAAGTGCGGCGGCTGTTCGATCAGGCGTTGCGCGACATGGAGGAGATCGCCTTCGAGTCCGATTCCTTGGCTGCGCTGGCGGAGTACGGCAGCGAATACGCGCTCACCGTCGAACCGTTGGATGGGATTGCCCGCGCCAGTCGAGACGGCCTGCTCGCCGACACCGGCGTGCGCGATGCGCTGTTCGGCGACGATGTGCTCTTGGAAGGATTCAACAGTCGCGCGGTCGCCACCGAAGACGAGGTGGTGGTGGGGCGACTGCGCGCCGACCATCCGGCAACCGAGCGTCCGCTCGACGAAGTGCGCGAGGAAATCCGTACCCAACTCGCCAACGAGCGGGCACAAGGCTTGGCGGAGCAAGCGGCTTTTGATGCCCTGACCGCGCTCGCCGCCGGCGACTCCCCGGCCAGCGTCGCCGAGCGCACGAGCAAGGATTGGCAGCGCGAGGACGGCGTTCAGATTAGCGGCGGCGAAGCAGCGCCCCCCGCCATCGTGCAAACGGCGTTCGAGATGACCGCGCCGGCGAGTGGCGAAAGAGAAACCGAAGTAGCGACGCTTGCCGATGGATCGCGAGCCGTGGTGGTGTTGTCCGGCGTCTCGTTGGCGGACTACGGGGCGCTCGTGGAGGCCGAACGCAACGTGATCGCGGACGGCAAGCAACGCCTCAACGCCGAGCAGCACTACACCGCCCTGCTCGACACGTTGCGCGACGACGCATCCATCAGCGCGATCAGCTTCGACGCGCAGTAGCCTCAAACGCTAGGGCTGGCCACCACGCAGGAGAGATTTGGTCGCTAGCAAGGATTCAACAACGGTGGCGGAAAGACTCGACGCCGCCGATGATCGATTCGCCGCGTGGCTGCGCTCGGAGCGCGGCGCCAGGCTGTTGGCGTCCGAGCGGCCCGTGTTGCGCGAGGCCGTGCGTCGCTTTCACGGCGACGTCGTACTTTGGATCGGCTGCACGACGGCACTGCTCGACACTACGGATCGATGCATGGTGCGACAACGGGTCTACGCGAGCTGTTGCGTACCGACCGCTGGCCACCGGACACCGAGCTCCCCTTCTCCGACAGACCCTTGGCGGGAGTTCCAAGTGGTCCGGGCGGCCCCTGCGGCACTGCCCTTCCCGTCCGCGAGCGTGGACGGCGTAGTACTGCACCACACGCTGGAGGCGGTCCCGGATCGGCGCGCCAGCTTGCGCGAGGCGGTTCGCGTATTGCGCCCGGGCGGGCGCTTGTTGTTGTTGGGCGTCAATCCGGCAAGCGCTTGGCTGTTGGCGAAGCCGCTGCTTGCATTCGGCCAGACACGGCCGGTAACCGTCGCCCGCCTTAACGACTGGCTGGCATTGCTGGGCATGGAGCGGGACGCCAAAACCCTGTATTTGAACTACCGATCCATGTTGCCGGTCGCCCTGCGCGGCCCTTGGTGGGGGCGAACCAGCGACTGGCTGCACAAGCTGCAGCCGCCGGTCGGCGGGGTATACCTCGTCGCCGCGACCAAGGTCGGCCACGCGTACATTGGCCACCAGCCGGTGCTGGACGGCAAGCCGACCGCCGTACCGGCGAGGCCGCTGCCGGCCACGCGGCAAGCGGCCGGCCAATGACCGACGCGAAGCGCCTGCGCCCTCGCGTCGAGATCTTCACCGACGGCGCCTGCCGGGGCAATCCCGGACCCGGCGGCTGGGCGGCGCTGTTGCGCTTCGGCGCTAACGAAAAGTGCATCCGCGGCGCCGAGCCGGCAACGACCAACAATCGCATGGAACTAACCGCGGCCATCGAAGGGCTTGCCGCGCTCAAACGACCCAGCTCGGTGACGCTCACCACCGACTCGCAATACGTTCGCCAAGGCATTACGCAGTGGATCAAGGGGTGGAAGCGACGGGGCTGGCGGCGCGCGAACAAAGAACCGGTGCTGAACAAAGATCTCTGGCAGCGGCTAGACGAATTGAACGCCACCCACGACGTGAGCTGGCATTGGGTGAAAGGACACAGCGGCCACGACGAGAACGAGGCCGCCGACGCCGCCGCCAACAAGGCCATTGACGAGTTGCTCGCAGCGGGAGAGAGGACAGAACATCCCGGAGGCCAAGCGCCGTGAGACAAGTTGTGCTCGACACGGAAACCACCGGACTGGAGCCGGAGCAGGGCCACCGCGTCGTGGAGGTCGGCGCCGTGGAGATCATCGACCGCCGGCTCACCGGCAAACGCATCCAACTCTATATCGACCCGCAACGCGACATTGACGACGCCGCCTACGAGGTGCATGGCCTGACGGCCGCCTTTCTCGCCGACAAGCCGACTTTCGCGCAGGTCGCCGATCAATTCTTGAGCTTCGTCAAGGATGCGGAAGTCATCATCCACAACGCGCCGTTCGACATCTCCTTCATCGATTTCGAGCTGTCGCTCTTGGACCGCGCACCGGCCAAGAGCTTGGCCGATCTGTGTACCGTCACCGACTCCCTAACGTTGGCGCGACGCAAACACCCGGGGCAGAAGAACAGCTTGGACGCACTCTGCAACCGCTACGGGGTGGACAACTCGGCGCGCGAACTGCACGGCGCCCTATTGGACGCCGAGATCCTAGCCGACGTGTACTTGGCGATGACCGGCGGCCAGCTATCGCTGTTCGGCGATGAAGACGAAGGCTTGCAGGCCGCCGATCAGGAAAGCGTACGCTTGCCGGCCGACCGACCGCCGCTCCCCGTGCTCCGTGCGACGCCTAGCGAACTGATCGCTCACGAGGCGTATTTGGATTCGTTGGACAAGGCCGCCGAACACGGTTCGGTCTGGCGTCGCCTAGCCGCTAGCTAACCATAGCTAACCGCTCACAGCACCCAATTCACGCAAATCCAACCCGTCACGCCCATGGTGATGGTATACGGCAACGCCATCAACACCATGCGCCCGTAAGAAAGTCGAATGAGCGGAGCAAGCGACGAGGTGAGCAGGAACAAGAACGCCGCCTGTCCATTCGGCGTAGCGACGCTAGGGATGTTGGTGCCGGTGTTGATCGCCACCGCCAAGAGATCGAACTGCTCCTGGTTGATGACACCTTCCTCGAAAGCCTTGCCGATCTCACCGATGTAGACCGTGGCGACGAAGACATTGTCGCTAATCATCGACAGCACGCCGTTGGCGACATAGAACACGCCCGGCTGCTGGCTGACCGGCAACGTCAGCACGTACCCGATCACCGGCTGGAAGAGTCCTTGGTCCGCGATCACCGCGACAATGACGAAGAACACGCATAAGAGAGCGGTAAACGGCAACGCCTCCTCGAACGCAGGCCCGATCCGATGTTCCTCGATGATGCCGTTGAAGGCGGTCTGCAGCACGATGATGGCGAGGCCGATCAGCCCGATCTCGGCAACATGGAGGCCGAGTGCCACGACTAGCAGCACGGCGGCGACGGCTTGCACCACCAGCCGCGCTTTTTCCCGCCGGCTGCGTTGCGCATCCTGTTCGGCCGCGTATTCGGTGAGGATATCGAGCACCGGCACCGGCGCGGTGGCCCCGTAGCCGAGGATCTTCACCCTCTCCAACAGCACGCAGGTGACGAGCCCCACCACCAACACTGGCAAGGTGACCGGCGCCATCCGCATGAAGAACTCGAAGAACTCCCACCCCATGCGTCCGGCGATCAAGACGTTCTGTGGCTCGCCGACGATAGTGGTGACGCCACCGAGCGCCGTGCCCACGGCCGCATGCATGACCAACGAGCGCAGAAACGCCCGAAACTTCACCAAATCTTCGTGGTGCAAGTCGGGCAATTCCTCGTCCGGATGGGCGCCACCGGAAGCCACCATGTGATAGACGCGGTAGAAGCCGACCGCCACGCTGATCACCACCGCGGTGACGGTGAGCGCGTCCAAGAACGCGGACAAGATGGCGGCGGTGAAACAGAACAAGAGCGACAGCAACATCTTCTGCCGGACGCCGAGCAGGATTTTGGTGAAGGTGAACAGCAGCAGTTCCTTCATGAAGAAGATGCCCGCCACCATGAACACTAAGAGGAGGATCACCCCTAGGTTGTCTTGCACGTGGTCGAAGACATGATCCGGTGTCGTCATACCGAGAATCAGTGCTTCGATGGCCAACAACCCCCCCGGTTGCAGCGGGTAGCAGCGCAACGCCATGGCAAGCGTGAAAATGAACTCCAACACCAGCGCCCAGCTAGCGACTGCCTTGCCGGACTCGCCGAGGAGCAACCAAAGAATGGGGTTGAGAACCAAGAAAGCGATGATCGTCCGCTTGTACCAATGCGGCGCGTGGCCTAGGAAGTTCGACCAGTAGCTTCGCCACCAGTCCTGATCGTGGATGCCATGCGCTTCGGCCATTCGGACTCCTTAAAGAACCGTACTCTCTACTCGCTGTTGGGTTTGCCCGCCGCCGATGTCCGGGCGTTGAGGCGCGTCGCGCAAGTCATCCGCGACTTGCGGCGGGTGCCGCAAATCCTCAAACTCTTGCGGGATCGCTATCGAGTATAGCAACAGGCAGGTTTTGTTGGCTTGTTCCAGACCACCCGCTCCCGATTCCTTTCCGAAACCAAGCCGCCGGCGGACGCCGACATTGGCGACGCGCTCTACTTCGTCTGCCTAGGCGAAGAAATGCTGTCCATCAGCGAACAGGGCGTGCCGAGGCCCGTCACCGCCGACGAGTTCCGTTGGGTGGATGTCAAGGTCACCTACAAGCACTATTTGGGCCGCTGGGAGAACCAGCCCTGCTACGCGTTGGCCGCGGTCGGCGGCCCGCCGGAGGGCTTCGCGGTGACCGGCTTGCGCGCTTGGCTTGGCCGCGTGGAACCGGACTTTTTCTACCTCGCCGGACGCGCCAAGCAAATCGTCGAGTGGCACCGCGACCACCGCTTCTGCGGCCGTTGCGGCAGCGAGAACGAAGATCATCCGGCGGATCGCGCCAAGCACTGCCCGCAGTGCGGCCTGACCACCTACCCGCGACTGTCGCCGAGCATTATCGTGCTAGTGCGCAAGGGCGAAGAGATGCTGTTGGCGCGCAACGCGGCATGGCCGATGCGCATGTTCTCCACCCTAGCCGGCTTCGTCGAGCCCGGCGAATCCATCGAGCAGACCGTGCATCGAGAGGTGGCCGAAGAGGTCGGCATCGAGGTGACCAACCTACGCTACTTGGGCAGTCAGTCTTGGCCCTTCCCGAACTCGCTGATGCTCGGCTTTCACGCCGACTACGCGAGCGGCGACATCGTCTGCTTGGACGGCGAGATCGCCGAGGCGCGCTGGTTCCACTTCCGCGAGATGCCGAACGTGCCGGGGGCCACCGCCATCTCTCGTTGGCTGATCAACGCCTTCATTGAAGAAATGCAGGCCCGTCACGGCGGTGGCTCGGTGGCGTAGTCGTCGCGAAACAAGCCGAGCAAGACGAAAGCCAGCGGAAGATTGCCGTCGGCGCGAAACCGGCCTTGCATGAATGCGGCGATGGCGTCGCCCTCTCCTCGCAATAGCGCGAGCGCGGTATCGGCGCTGTCGAAAAAGAACGTCACGTCCGGCCGCAGCGCCGCGTCGAAGCGCAGTTTCCCGCCACTGACCGAGAAAGTCGCCAGCTTCTCTGGCGGCTCCCCGTCGACCGCCAAGACGAACACCGCATCCACCGCCCCGGCCTGGACGCCGCTGAAACGCTTGGCGAGCTCGCTCTCCATGTCCATGACGCTTTGGCACCCCTTCCGGGAAACGGTTTAAGGCTACAATGCCGCCAACTCGCATTGCACGTCGGCCCGTTCCCCATGGAGTTTCTGCTCGACTACCTTGGTTTCCTCGCCAAGACGGCCACCGTGGTGATCGCCGCATTGATCGTAATCTCCGCGGTGGTCGCCGCCGGCGCCCACCGCGCAAGCCGGTCGCGATCCACCGGACATATCGAGGTCACGTCGCTGAACGAACGCCTGCAGGACATGCGCCGCGCCATCGAGGAAGCGGCGCTGCCGCCGGCGGTTGTCAAGAAGCGCCGCAAAGCCGACGCCAAGGCACGCAAGCGCCACCGCAAGGAAGAGGCGCAACGAGAAAAGGCGCAGGGCAAAGGCAAGAACGACAAGGCAAAGGCGAAGAACCAAACACAACCCGTCGAAACCGAGGCCGCGTCGGCTGAAGATGACGAGGACGGCGCCAAGGCCAGCCGTCGCGTCTTCGTGCTCAACTTCGACGGCGACTTGGCGGCCAGCGCCGTCGAAGCGCTACGTCGGGAAATCTCGGCGGTGCTCGGCGCCGCCGCCAACGGCGATGAGGTGCTAGTGCGCGTCGATAGCGCCGGCGGCATGGTCCACAGCTACGGTCTCGGCGCCTCGCAGCTCGCTCGCGTGCGGGGCCAGGGCGTCACCTTGACGGTCGCCGTGGATAAAGTCGCCGCCAGCGGGGGCTACCTCATGGCGGCGGTGGCGGAGCGCATCTTGGCCGCGCCCTTCGCGGTGGTGGGCTCGATTGGCGTCGTCGCGCAGATACCGAACGTCCACCGGTTGCTGAAGAAGCACGATGTAGACGTGGAAGTGCTTACCGCCGGCCGCTTCAAGCGCACGCTTGACATGTTGGGCGAAAACACCGAGCAGGGCCGGGAAAAGTTCAAGGAAGAGCTTGAGGACATTCACTCGCTATTTCAGGAATACGTCGGCCGGTGGCGACCGGCGCTCGACTTGCCGGCCGTATCGACCGGCGAAGCGTGGTACGGGCAACGCGCCTTGGACCGTTCGCTGGTGGACGAACTGATCACCAGCGACGAATACCTAGCCCGCGCCTGCGAAGACGCCGATGTCTTCGAGGTCGCCTGGGTGGCGCCGAAACGGCCCATCGAGCGCTTCGTCGGTCAGTTCGCCACCGCGCTCGGCAAGGCGACCGGGCGGGTGGTCGACAACCTGATGGAGCGCACAACAACAGGAGGACTCCGATGACTTCGTATCGCGCATTCCGCGTGGACAAAACCGACAAGCGCGAGTTCGCGCGCAGCATCGTCACGCGGGACACGGCGGAGCTTCCGCCCCACGACCTGCTCGTCGACGTCAAGTATTCCTCGCTGAACTACAAGGACGCGCTGTCCGCAACCGGCAATCCCGGCGTCACCCGCAATTTCCCGCATACCCCCGGCATCGACGCCGCCGGCGTGGTCGTCGAATCTTCCGACGCGGCGTTCGCGCCCGGCGATGAAGTGATCGTCATCGGCTTCGATCTCGGCATGAATACGCCTGGCGGGTTCGGTCAGAGGATTCGCGTGCCGGCGGCTTGGGCGGTGCCAATGCCGGATGGCCTCGACGCTCGGTCGGCGATGATCCTCGGCACCGCCGGCTTCACCGCCGCGCTCTGCGTCCACAAGCTAGAGACGGTCGGCGGTATGACGGCCGACGGCGGCCCGGTGCTCGTCACCGGCGCCACCGGCGGCGTCGGCTCGGTGGCGGTGATGCTGCTCGCCATGCTCGGCTACGAGGTCCACGCCGTCACCGGCAAAGCTGGCCAGCATGACTTTCTGCGCGGGCTCGGCGCCGCGGAAATCGTAACCCGGGAACAGGCCGAAGCCGGTGCCGAGCGGCCATTGGGACGGGAGACTTGGGGCGGCGTGGTCGATACCGTAGGCGGCCCGATCCTCGTCAATGCCGTCAAATCCCTTCGCTACGGCGCGAGCTTGGCCGCCTGCGGCTTGGTGGCGTCGCCGAATATCCCGGCCACCGTGCTGCCGTTCATCCTCCGCCACGTCAACCTGCTCGGTATCGACTCGGTGGAACTGCCGCTGGCGCAAAAGGCGGAGATTTGGCGCAAGTTGGCGGGGCCGTGGCAGCTCTCGGGCTTGGAGCAACTGGTAGAGCCGCTAAGCTTGGCCACGCTATCCGAGGCGATCGACCGTATCCTCGCCGGCGAAATGGTGGGCCGCGGCCTAGTGGATCTCGCCGCGTAATCCCGTCGGTCAATCTCGGCGCAACGCCGCGGAGACGGCGATCGGGCTGGGATAGCGGAAGATCACCAAGTAGGTGGACAGCAGCAGCGTCAACACCGTTGCACCTTGAATCACGTGCGCGGCGTCCGCCGACAACAGTTCGGCACCCGCGACGAACACCAACAAGAGCGAGAACTCGCTTGCCTGACCGAGGCGGAAACCCACCTCCCGGGCGACGCCATCGTCTTCCTTTTGCCAGCGGAGAAGCGCCCGAAACAGCGGCGGCTTGATGGCGACCAACGCCGCCGCCAAAAGCAACGTCGGCAGCCACACATGCAGCATCAGCGTGGGGTTTATGGCGGCCCCGACGGCGAAGAAGAACAACACGAGGAAGAAATCCCGCAGCGGGCGCAAGTTCTCCGTGATGTATTGAGCGACGGGCGAGTTGGCGAGCGACACCCCGGCGATAAAGGCGCCGATTTCCCACGACAACGACAGCGCTTGGGAAAGACTGCCGACCCCCAAGCACCAGCCGACCGCGAGCAGAAAGGTGAACTCTTGGAACACGTCGAAGCGCACGAGCAGGGGCACGACGATGTAGCGCACGCCAGCGAACGCCACCGCGACCACCACCGGCAGGGCGACGACGACCGTGAGCGCGGTCCAGAGCGCACTACCGCCGCCGCCCTCGAATCCGGCCAGCACCAACAGCGCGACCACGGCGATCAAGTCTTGGATGAGCAGCAGGCTTATGACGATCTCGCCGGTGTGACGGTGGTGCAATATGGTCGTGGGCAAGAGCTTGATACCCAAGATGGTGCTCGAGAACATGCACGCGACGCCGGTAATGGCCGCTTCCACCAAGGTGAACCCGAACACCGCCATCAGCGCGAAACCCACGCCGAAAAACAACGCGCAAGTCGCCAGCGCGGTGAGCACGGACTCGCCGAACATGGTCTTGAGCTTGCTCGGCGGCAGGTCGAGACCGACTAGGAACAGCAGGAAGATGATGCCGATTTCGCCGATTTCGGCGAGCAGCCTGTCGTCGGCGACAAGCTTGAGACCGTGCGGACCGAACACGCAGCCAATGACGATATACGCGACCAAGAGCGGCTGCCGGGTAAACAACGCCACCGCCGCCAGCGCCGCCGCGCCGGTGAAGATCACGAAGAACGAATCGATGATGCCGACGTGCATGGGCCGCCAGCGCTCCGCCCCTAGCCGCCCGTAGCGGCAGTCCGCGTCGCAGTCAGGTGCCTGTCGGGCAATATTCGACCGAGGAGCGACGATTCCAAGCGGGAGGCCACTAAGCCAGCCCTTCCACCGGAATCGAAGCGCCGTGTATGGCGGCGGCCGCCGGCGACGCCAAGAACAACACGACGCCGGCGATGTCCTCCGGCGACACCCAGCGATCGAACTTTGCGTTCGGCATGTCGGCGCGGTTGCGCGGCGTGTCGATGATGCTCGGCAAGATGCAGTTGACGTTGACGCCCTTGTGCTTCAGCTCGTCGGCAAGCGTCTCGGTGAGCCGAATGACGACGCTTTTCGAGGCGACGTAGGCGCCCATCGCCGCCGCGCCCCTAAGCCCGCCGCGAGCGCCGATGTTGACGATCTTGCCGCCGCCCCGCGCGACCATGCCCGGCACCGCGGCGCGGCACATGTTCAGCGCCGTGCGGGCATTGATGTTCATCATGAAGTCCCAAGTGTCGTCCGACGTGCCGGCGATGTCGTCGCCCATGGCGAAACCGCCAGCGATATTGGCGAGGATGTCGAGGTCGGTCGCAGCGGCGACGGCGGCTTGCGCGCCGGCTGGGTCTACGAGGTCGGCGACCAAGGTGCGCCACGGCGCCGAATGCTCGACGATGTCCACCCCGAGGACTTCGCCGCCGGCGTTGTGAAAGGCGCTCGCGACCGCGCGACCGGCAACCCCGGCGGCACCGGTGACGACGACCTTTTTACCGGCGAAGTCGTTCATGGCGCGAGTTGCTCCAGCGTTTCCCAATCCACCTCGCCGAAGCGGCCCTCCCGGTTGACCGGCTGGATGCAAACATGGCTGGCGCCGGCGGCCAAGTGCTCATCGATGCGGTCGCGAATGGCCGCCGCATCGCCCCAAGCGAAGGTGGCGTCAATGAACGCATCGCTGCCCTCGCCGTCGATGTCGGCGCGGGCGAGGCCCATGCGCAACCAGTTGTTCTGATAATTCGGCAGCGCTTGATAGGTGCCTGCGGTGGCGCGCGCCAATGCGCGCGCCTTGTCGGCGTTCGTCTCCAGCACCACTTTTTGCTCCACGCAGAGCCACTTGTCCGGCCCCAAAATCTCGCGCGCGAACTTGGTGTGCCGGGGGGAAGTGAAGTAGGGGTGAGCGCCCGAGGTTTCTTGGCCGGCGAGCGCCAACATCTTCGGGCCTAGCGCCGCGATCACCACGGGTGGCGGCTCGCCCGGCTCCAAGCTAGAGTACGGCGACGCCGCCATCTTCGCCAAGTAGTCGCGCATGGTGGCCACCGGCGGGCCATAGGTCACGCCGCGCAGTCCTTCGACGAGCGGCCTATGAGAAACGCCCAAGCCCAACAGGAAACGATTGTTCGACTGCTCCGCCAACGTCTTCTGCGCCTGCATGGTGACGCCGGGCGCCCGGTGGTAGATGTTGGCGATGCCCGTGGCAAGCACGAGGCGCTCGGTATTCGCCAACAACCACGCCGCGTGCGAGAAGGGGTCGCGGCCTACGGTTTCCGGTATCCACAGCGCGGAATAACCAAGGTCTTCAATGCGCTTCGCCGTGCTCGCGGCGTCCTTGGCGGTCAAGCGATCCGTGAAGAACCAAACGCCGGTAGTGCTCAAGTCCATCGCCGATCTCGTCCCTGTCGCCTCAGTTGCCCGTGAAAGCGCCCGGCCGGCGCTCCGCCACTGCGCGGATGCCCTCCTCCGCATCCGAGGTGCCACGCAGCCACTGCTGCTCGGCGAGCTCGTGATCGGTGGCGCGGGCGATCGCCTCCGCCAGCCCTTGGCGCATAGTGGCGCGCACGGAAACGACGGCGAGCGGCGCGTTCTCGGCGATTTCCCCGGCGAGCTTGTGCGCCGTCGCACGCAACTCCGCAAGCGGCACAAGTTGATCGACCATGCCGAGTCCTAGGGCGTCCTCTCCCTTGACGCGACGGCCAGTAAGGAACAACAGGTTGGCGGCCTGCCGGCCGATCAGGTTCGGCAACGTGACGGTGAGGCCGAAGCCGGGATGAATGCCGAGCTTGACGAAGTTGGCGGCAAAGCGCGCCTGCGGTGCGGCGACGCGGAAGTCCGCCGTTAGCGCCAACCCCAAGCCGCCGCCAATCGCCGCGCCTTGAATGGCCGCCACAACCGGCTTCTTGGCGCTGAACAGGCGCACGCCTTCGCGGTATAGCAGGCCGGTGGTACTTTTGAAGCCTTCTTCGGTAAACTCTTGGTTACCCGATTGGTCGTCTTGGCCGGTGCCGAAATTGGCGCCGGCGCAAAACGACTTTCCGTTCGACGCCAACAGGATCGCCCGGCACGCGGGGTCGTCGTCCAGTTCGCCGTAGGCGTCGGCGATTTGCGCGATCAGATCGCGATCGAAGAAGTTGTGCGGCGGTCGGTCGATCTCGACGGTGGCGACGTGATCGGCAAGGCTTACGTTGATGTCGGCGAACCCGCGGGACACGAGCGATCTCCTCTCTATTGCGCCCGGCCGGCGAGGCCGAACGAAGGCGACGGTTAGAAGCGGCAGTTGAATGGTAGCAGAAGAGCGACCGACACCGAACGGCACCGCGCCGTCGTCGCACGACGCCAAGGACGGGGCGCGAGACGTGGACGGGTCGTATTCTCCGGGGCCGACGGCGGCCGGCGCCAAGGTCACTTCGCTGTTCGGCTTGGCGTTCCCGTCGATCCTCACCAACCTGCTGTTCTCTGCGGTGGCCATCGTGCAGCTCAAGTTCATCGGCATGCTGGGGCAGGAAGCGGTGGCCGCGATCGGCGTCGGCCAGCGCGTGTTCTTCGCTTTGCAGGCCGTCCTGATGGCGTTGAGCACTGGAACGACCGCGCTCGTCGCCCGGGCGTGGGGTGCCGGTGATCGCGACGAGGCGAGCCGGGTAACCATGGCGAGCTTGGTCGCCGGCGGCGCATTCGCTTTGGCCGTGACGGTGCCGGGCATCTTGGCGGCCGCGCCCGTGGCGTCGATCTTCGGCTTGGATGCGCACACCACTGAATTGGCAGCGGCGAACATCCGCTGGATGTCAGTATTCAATCTCACCTTCGCGGCGAACTTCATTCTCGGCGCGGCCTTGCGGGCGGCGGGCGATGCGTGGTCACCGCTGTGGATCGGCGCCGCCGTCAACGTCCTAAACGTGCCGCTTTTGTACCTGTTCGTGTTCGGTCACTACGGCTTCCCGCAAATGGGCGTCGCCGGCGCGGCGGTCGCCGGCGGCATTTCGTTCACCATCGGCGCCGCGGTCATGGTCTGCATCTGGGTGGCGCAGGGGTTTCGCGTCAAGTACGTAGCCAACCGCTGGTGTCGCCGCGAGCGTTTCGCCCGCCTGCTGCACATCAGCTATCCCGCCGGCGTCGAGACGGTGGTCTTTCAAGGCGGTTACCTCGGGTTTCTAATGCTGGTCGGTCACTACTACGGTACCGAGGCGGTCGCCGCCTACAACGTTGGATCCAACCTGCTGATGGTGTGCTTCGTGGTCGGATTCGGCTTTTCCATCGCCGGCGCGACAATGACCGGCCAGCACTTGGGCGCCGACGATCCCGCCGGCGCCGTCAGGAGCGGTTGGCGCAGCGCTGCGTACGCGATCGCCTCCATGGGCGCACTCGGTTTACTCGTCGCCCTCTACGCGCCGGAACTCGCGGCGTTTTTCATCAGCGACGAGCCGGAAACCGTGCGGCTGATCGTTCATATGGTCTACATCATGGCCGCGACCACCCCGATGCTGGCCATCGAGTTCGCTATCGGCGGCGCGTTGCGGGGCGCCGGCGACACGCGATTCCCGTTGTTCGCCACCGCGGTCGGCTTGATCGGCGTGCGCTGCACCTTGGCCCTCGCGTTTACGTTCATGGGCTGGCCCGTGGAGTGGGTATACGGCGCCATGATCGTCGAGTTCATCGTCAAGAGCGGCATGTTGTTGGCACGGTTCATGTCTGGTCGGTGGAAGAGGGCCATCCCACCCGAAGCGATGCGCCTCGCGGAATCAGGGCCCTCGCCTAGTCGGGCGCCACATATCGCCGATCGCCCTCGCAACGCCGCTGGTTAGTCGGCAGGTTAGCGAGGAGCGCCATGCCGGAACTGCCGGACCTCACACTCTATGTTGAGCACTTGCTCCGCCGCCTGCGCGGCAGCAAGCTGACCGGCATCCGCCTGACCAGTCCCTTCCTGCTGCGCTCGGTCTCGCCGAGCGTGGACGACGTGGTAGGCAGGGAGGTGGTCGCCGTGCGCCGACTCGCCAAACAGATCGTCATCGAACTCGCCGATGAGTTCTTTGTCGTCATACACCTCATGATCGCCGGTCGGCTACGCTGGCACGAGGTCGGCCGTGCCGTGCCGAAGCGCATCGGGCTGGCCGCGTTCGACTTCAACGCCGGCACGCTCATTCTCACCGAGGTAAGCAAGAAGAAACGCGCGTCACTGCGCTTGGCGAAGGGTTGCGATGCGTTGGCGGAACTGGACCCGGGCGGCTTGGAGGTGTTCGACATCGACTTCGACGTTTTCCACGACCGCCTCAGCAACTCGCCGCACACCGTAAAGCGAGCGCTTACCGACCAGCGCGTGTTTGCCGGCATCGGCAACGCTTACAGCGACGAGATTCTGTTTCGCGCCAAAATGTCGCCCTTCAAGCTCGGCCGCCACATGGACGATGCCGAGGCGCAGGCGTTGTTCACGGCTTGCCGCCAAGTGCTCGCCGATTGGACCGCGCTGCTGCGCGCCAAGTCCGGCGACAACTTCCCGGGACAAGGGCGGGGCAACAAGGTGACCGCCTTCCACGCGGAAATGGCCGTGCATGGCAAGTACAAGGCACCTTGCCCGACCTGCGGTGCCCCGGTACAACGCATCGTCCGCGCTGAAAACGAAACCAACTACTGCGCCGCCTGCCAAACCGGCGGCCGCCTGCTCGCCGACCGCTCGCTGTCCCGGCTGCTGAAGGCGACCTATCCCCGACGCTTGGAGGACTTGGAGGGCTAGGGCGGCTTGGGCTGGGGCGAAAGGCGACGGCTTTCGTGGCGCTGGCCGTATTCCAACGGGCCGCGCCCACCTTTGCCGAACTACTCAACGCCGTCCGAAGCCAAGCCCAACTTACCCCCTACGAGTGGCGTACAATTCGCCAATGACCGCAGTTCTCAAGTTGTTTTGGGGAATCTGCCTGCTGCGGAGCGGCCCGGAGACGGTGCCCACGCACACTTGGTTTCTCTGCGCGCTGATGGCCGGCCACTTGGCGCTCGCCATGTTACTGCGTAGCTTGGTCGCGCCCGAGGTCGGCCACGCACTGGCGTTGAATATCGCGCTCATCCACTTGGCGGTGACGGCGGGAATCATCTGGTTCGCGCTCTTCGTCCGACGCTTCGAGGCGCGGTTTTCGGCCACCCTTGGCGCTGTGCTCGGTACGGGCTTACTCATTCATGCGATGTACTTGGTCGGCTACCAAGTCACCGGCGGCGCATTTCGCGACGGCCTGTCTTGGGCAAGCTTCATGTGGAGCTTGGTGGTGGGCGGGTTCATTCTTCATCGTGCGTTGTCCTGCAAGCTGTGGGCCGGCATCCTGCTGTCGTTGGCGGCGAGCCTAGTGGGCTTGGTGGTCACACAGGCCGCGTTGGGCCCCGCGCTACGCGCCGCCCTCAGCGTGGCGTCGAGTTGACGGTACCGCGGCCGGCTAGGGGCACAGTCAAGGACAGCGGAAGTGCCGAAACGCCTCTACTTCCTCGGCATCGGCGGCACGCTGATGGGCAGCTTGGCGCTGCTTGCAAAGGAGATGGGAGCCGAAGTCAGCGGCTTCGACCGCGCCCTGTATCCACCGATGAGCGACCAGCTCCAGGATGCCGGCATTCGGGTGTTCGAGGGTTTCGACGAACGCCAGCTCACGCCGTCGCCGGATTTGGTGGTAATCGGCAACGCGCAGCTTCCACGTGGCCACGAGGCGATCGAGTGCGTGTTGAACCGCAACCTGCGCTACACCTCCGGGGCCGCTTGGCTCGGCGACCATGTGCTGCGGGACCGATGGACGATCGCCCTCGCCGGCACCCACGGCAAGACCACCACCGCCAGCTTGGTCGCGCACATCTTGCGGCAAGTCGGTGTGGACACGGGGTTTCTCATCGGCGGCGTGCCGAGCAACTTCGGCGTTTCGGCGCAACTCGGCACCAGCGGCCACTTCGTCGTGGAAGCCGATGAATACGACACCTCCTATTTCGACCGGCGTTCGAAGTTCGTCCACTACCGGCCGAAGACCTTGGTCATCGGCAACCTAGAGCTGGATCACGCGGACATCTTCACCGACTTGGGCCAGATTCAAACCCAGTTCCACCATTTGTTGCGTACCGTACCGAGCCTAGGTCTCGTCGTTGTGCCGGCAGCCGACGACAACGTCGATGCCGTGCTGGAAATGGGTTGTTGGACGCCAGTCGCACGGTTTGGCGAAGGGCGGCCAGCGAAGGGCGGTGATCGTTGGCAAGCGCGAAACGTCAGCGCCGCTGGCGGCGCGTTCTCGGTGTGGCTCAACGACCGGGAGGTCGGCAGCGTGTCTTGGCCGCTGATTGGCGAGCACAATGTCAACAACGCCTTGGCCGCACTGGCCGCGACGCGGCACGCCGGCGTGCGGCCCGAGGTCGGCATCGGCGCACTCGCTTCATTCCGCGGCGTAAAGCGGCGGATGGAGCGCATCGTCGACTTGCCGGGCTTGCAGGTGTACGACGACTTCGCGCACCACCCCACCGCCATCGACGCGACGCTACGCGCCCTGCGCGCCAGAGTGGGCCGGGAGCGCATCGTCGCCGTGATCGAACCGCGCACGCACACCATGTCGCTCGGCACCTTGCGCGAGCACTTGACGACGTGCTGCGAAGCGGCGGACCAAGTGATCTGGTTCCGTGGCGCAAACATCCGCTGGGATGTCGACGCCGTCGCCAAAGCCAGCCTCGCTCCCGCAATGGTCGAACACGACATCGAGCGGCTCGTCCGGCGAATCGCCAAACTCGACGCCGGCGCCGCCGATCCCTGCCACGTGGTGTTGATGAGCAACGGCGCCTTCGGCGGCATCTACGAAAAGCTCAAAGTGCGCTTGCGCCAAGGGAAGGAATCAACTGGACGCTAGCTGCTAATACTCCGTCTTGTCTTTGAACTCGCAGAGATCTTCGATAACGCAAGCCCCGCAGCGTGGCTTGCGGGCGGTACAAACGTAGCGCCCGTGCAGGATCAACCAGTGGTGGGCACCGCGCTTGAAGTCCTTTGGCACCCAGCGCACGAGTCTGTCCTCGACTTGCCTCGGCGTCTTGCCGGTGGCCAGTTTGGTGCGGTTGCAGACGCGAAAGATATGCGTGTCCACGGCGATCGTCGGTTCGCCGAAGGCGGTGTTCAGCACCACGTTGGCAGTCTTGCGGCCGACGCCAGGCAGTGCTTCGAGGGATGCTCGGTCGCTTGGCACCTCGCCCCCGTGCTCGTCTATAAGGCTGCGGCAGGTCTTTAGGATGTTGGCCGCTTTGGTGTTGAAGAGGCCGATGGACTTGATGTGCTTCTTGAGGCCGTCGAGCCCCAAGTCGAGCATCGCTTGCGGCGTATTGGCCACGGCGTAGAGCGGGCCGGTGGCCTGATTGACGCTCACATCCGTGGCCTGCGCGGAGAGTATGACGCTGATCAGCAACTCGAACGGCGTGCCAAACGCCAGTTCGGTCGTCGGCTCCGGATTCTCCTGTCGCAGCCGGGCAAAAATCGCGGCGCGCTTGTCCTTGTTCACGGGCCTGCCGACGGCATGGCGGCGTCAGAGCCTGCCTTTGCCCAGATCCAACCGTCCGCGGGCGAGATTCAGCCGCAGCACGTCGCTCGCTCCCTCCGCCAAACGCATCACCCGCACGCGCCGGTAGAGCGCTGCCAACGGATGGCCGGTGCGCAAGGCGATGCCGCCGACCAACTGGATTCCAGTGTCCACGATGTCGCCAACGGCCTCGGTGGCGAACACCTTGGCGGCGATTCCCTCGTTGACGATGTTCTCTCCCGCATCGCCCAGGCGGGCCGTTCGATAGACCATGCTACGGGCCGCGTAGGTTCGAATGCGCATGTCGGCATACCGCAAACGCACGCCCTCCCGGCCACCCAGCGGCACACCGGAGCGGTGTGGCGCTTGAATATGGTCGGTGACGTAGTCGATGACCCAGCGGCAGAGGCCGACGCTCTCCGCCGCGAACCCCAAACGGGTGTCGCCGATCTGACGCAGCGCCCGCGGCAGGCCCTCGCCGGGTTGGCCGATGATATGCGCGGCCGGCACTTGGACATCGTGGAACTCGATGTGGGCGTGGCGAGTGCCGTCCATGGAACCGAACGTACGGGCGACTCGGACCCCGGGGGTGTCGCGGTCGATCACCACCATCGCGGGGCCGCCGCCCTCCACCTCCACGAGGGTGTTGATGAAATCCGCATCGGCGCCACCGGTAACGTAGGACTTCTGACCGTTCACGATCAACGTGTCGCCGCGCAAGCGGCCCCAAGTGGCGCGTGCCACGCCGTCCGGCTCCGTGAAGCCGAAGGCGCCGCGCTTTTCGCCGGCCAAGACAGCGGCCAAATGGGTGCTCTTGAGTGGCTCGCCAACGCCGGCGAGCACGCCAGGGCCGGGGCCGAAGATGCCACCCAAGTGGCTGACGTTGTGCGCGGCCAACGTGTCGCGCACCACGGTGAGCGCCAGCAGCGAGGCGGCGGCACCGCCGAACTCCAGCGGCTGCGTCATGGTGAAGATGCCCGCTTGCTTCGACGCCGCTCGCACTTCGGCGGCGCGTCGCTTCGGGTCCATGGCCGCATCGTCCCTAAGCGGCGCCAAAACATCGACTGCCAATGCGGATGCACGGTCCCGCAAGGCTTGGAGTTCTATCGGCAATTGGTCCGGCATCGGCGTCCTTCGATTCAAAACAGAGCAGGCGCGATGGCCATGATCGCGACCAACGCGAACAGCAGCCCTATGGCGAGGAGCGCGTAGTAGATCCACGTTTCCCGGCGAGCGTTGCGTTGCACCAAGGCGTATACGCCCTCCTTGCCGCGGGCGGTCACGGAGGATGCCAGCCGATAGCGAGTGATGCCGTCGCCGCGGCTCGGCAGTTTGACGAACAGCTCGGGCGTCTGCGCGAGCAGGCGCACGGCGTCGTAGATGGGCATGCCGATCTGCCGGCCGATGTAGGCCGGCGACAAGCCCTTGTCGGGCTCGGCGAGGAAGCAGTCCACGATGGCGAGCAGACCGCCGGTCTTGCCGCGAAAGCGGAAGGTCCAAGAATCGAAGTAGCTCGCCATGTCGGTGCGGTCCGTTCAGCCGGCGAGCCCTACCGGGCCTCGGACGAAACGCCGCCGGACTTCCAATCCGAGTACGGGTGCAATGCGAGATAGACGTTTCGGTACCGCAACTCGTCGGAGACTTCCTCGCCGAGCCAGGCGGGCGGCTCGACGCCCTTGGTGGGCGAGTCGAGGGTGATCTCGGCCAGCGCCAAGGGCGCATTGGCGCGGGTGAAGATATCCACGGTCCAAGTCGCGCCGTCTTGAATCCGGTAGCGATCTTTCTCGACGATCCCGGTGACCGCGATGCGCGCCATCATGTCCTCGGCCTCGTCGACCGGAATGGCGTACTCATAGCCTCCCCGGGGCAGGGCAGGGTCGCGCACGGTGAGCCACGCCCGAGCGCCGGCGACGCGCACGCGGACGGTATTCTTGCCCGCTGCGATATAGGCTTGGCGGATGGCCACCGGCGGGGCGGTGGCGGCGCCGATTACGGACGTGTCGGCGACCAAGAATTTGCGTTCGAGTTGGCGGCTCATGGTCGAGCGATGATAACCGCACGTGTGGGCGCCGGATAGCCTTCGACGGTACGGCTTAAGTCCGCGTCGTGCAACGCATCGGCGAGGGAGTGAAACGGCATCCAGTCCGTCGTGCGCTGTTCGTCGCTGGTGGTCACGGCGGTGTCGACCACGACGGCGTTGGCGAAACCGGCATCCGCTAGCCACGAACGCAGCGTTTCCACGTTCGGGACCACATACACGTTGCGCATCCGCGCGTAACGTCCCTTGGGAACGAGCGTAGCGCCGTCGACGATTAGCGACTCAAGCACCAACGTCGCGTCCCGGTCGGCATGGCGCGCCAAATCGCGAAGGTGTTGCGCGGGGTCTCGGCGGTGATAGATGACGCCCATGGAAAAGACGACGTCGAAGGACATCGCCGGCGACACGTCCTCCAGCCGCAGCGGCAGCACCAGATTGCGGCTGCCGCCGAGGCCGAGGTAGTGTGCGACCGCAGCGTGCTGGACGACGAACAGCAGCGACGGATCCAACCCGATCACCGACCGCGCCCCAGCGGCCAACATGCGCCAGCCGTAGTAGCCGTTGCCGCAGCCGACATCGAGCACCCGGGCGCCGCTCAAGTCGATGTGCGGCGCAATGCGCGCCCACTTGCGGTCCGAGCGCCATTCGGCATCAATGCGAACGCCAAACAACTCGAACGGGCCTTTGCGCCATGGCTTGAGCGCACGTAGGGTTGTGGCGAGGCGCCTTACTTGGGTTTGGGTCAAGTCGCAGCGTCGGCCGATGACGACGGTTGCATCGAACGAAGCGCGCGACGGCGTTGCCGCCGGCAGTTCGCCGAGCGTGCGCAACCATCGCGGCAAATCGCCATGGGCGCTGCTGCGAAGCGTTTCGATGCACTGCTCGGCAAGCGGCGTCGCACGCCGCCAAGCGCGAAACAGCGCGTCGAGCGGACGCACGAGGTCATGGTCTGGCGACATACGAGCACCAATTCAGACACCGAAACCAAAGCCGCACATCCGTGAACCCCGCCTCGCGCAGCCTAGCGGCATGCGTGTCGGCGCAATCGATGCGCATGACGTTCTCCAATGCCGCGCGTTTTTGCGCAACCTCCAAGTCCGTGTAGCCATTGCCGCGTTTGAAAGCGATGTGCAGCTCCTCGAAATAGCCGGGCTCCGCGACTTTCTCGGCAAGTACCAAGACGCCGGTGTCGAGCAGCGCGTCGCGTATCCTCCGCAATAGCGGCAGGCGGTCCTCCGGCGGCAAGAATTGCAACGTGTAGTTGCACACGACGGCGTCGGCCGGCGCGAACTCAAGACGCCGAATATCGGCGCGCAGCCATCGCAAGCGCGTCTCTCGCTGTCGCTCCCGTGCGACCCGTCGCGCCCGCGCCAGCATGGCCGGCGCATTGTCCACCGCGACGACCTCGCACGGCCGGTCGCCGACGGCATCGAGCACCGCATGACTGACCGCGCCGAGCGAGCAACCCAAGTCGTAGCAGCGGCCGCCCGGCGGCAAGTGTTTGGCGACGATCAAGCCGGTGAGCGGCACCACCGATTCGTAACCGGGCACCGAACGGCGGATCATGTCCGGGAAAACCGCCGCCACGGCGTCGTCGAAGACGAAATCCGCCACCGGCCGCTCGTTGGCGTACAGCTTGTCTATCCCGGTGTTAGGCTTCGAGGAGTTCATTGGTTCTACGATAGTCAATGGCGATCAACCTCGACAGTCCCGAGTTGTACATCAACCGCGAGTTGTCGCTGTTGGAGTTCAACCGGCGCGTATTGGAACTCGCCAAGTCGGAAGACGTGCCGCTCTTGGAGCGACTTCGGTTTCTGTGCATCGCCGGCTCCAATTTGGACGAGTTCTTTGAGATTCGCGTCGCCGGCTTGAAGCAGCAAAAAGAGCTGGGCGGAACGCAGCGCGGCCCGGACAACCTGTCCCCCGCCGAGCAACTACGACGCATCGCCTTGCTCGCCCACGAAGTGGTGGATGAGCAATATCGCATCCTGAACGACGTGCTGTTCCCGCTGCTGGATGCCGAGGGGATCCGGTTTCCCAAACGCAGCCAATGGACCACCCCGCAAGCGCGCTGGCTAACCGAGTATTTCCATCGCGAGTTGGCGCCCATCCTCACGCCGATCGGCCTCGATCCGGCGCATCCCTTCCCGCGCATCCTGAACAAGAACCTGACGTTTATCGTCACCTTGGAGGGCAAGGACGCGTTCGGCCGCAACAGCGGACGCGCCGTGGTGCAGGCGCCGCGCGCGCTGCCACGGGTAATTCGGCTGCCGGAGGATCGCGCCGGCAGCCCGAACTGTTTCGTGTTCTTGTCGTCCATCATCCACGCGCACGTCGAGGAATTGTTCCCGGGCATGAAGGCGGTGGGCTGCTATCAGTTCCGAGTGACGCGCAACAGCGACTTGTTCGTCGACGAAGAGGCGGTGGACGACGTGCTGATGGCGGTGGAGGGCGAACTCTCGTCGCGACGTTTCGGCGACGCCATACGTCTGGAACTTGCCGACGATTGCCCCGAAGAAGCCGGACAATTCCTCGCAGCCCACTTCAACTTGGGCGAAGAAGACGTCTACCACTGCAACGGTCCGGTCAACCTGATGCGCATCAACCAAGTTCCGGATCTGGTCGACCGGCCGGACCTCAAGTATCCCGGTTTCACGCCCGGCATACCGAGGCGCATCCGAGAGGCGCCGGACATCTTCGCCGCTATCCGGGAAGGCGACATTCTGCTGCATCACCCGTTCCACTCCTTCGCGCCGGTGCTGGACTTCCTGCGCGGCGCCGCCGCCGACCCCGACGTGTTGTCGATTCGCCAGACGCTGTATCGCACCGGCGCCGATTCGTCGGTGGTCAAGGCGCTACTGGACGCCGCGGCGAACGGCAAGGAAGTGCTGGTGGTGATCGAGTTGCAGGCGCGGTTCGACGAGGCGGCCAACATCGAACTCGCCACCCAATTGCAGGAAGCCGGCGCCCAAGTCGTCTACGGCATCGTCGGCTACAAGACCCACGCCAAGATGACGCTGGTGATCCGTCGCGAGCGCGGCGTACTGCGCCGCTACGCCCATCTCGGCACCGGCAACTACCACGCCCGGACGGCTCGCCTGTATACCGACTACGGCCTGCTCACATGCGACGTCGAACTGGCCTCGGACGTACAGCGCATCTTCCAACAACTCACCGCGCTCGGCCGCGCCGGCCAGCTCAACAAGATGCTGCAATCGCCGTTCACGCTGCACGGCGCGATACTGGCCCATATCGACACGGAGATCGCCCACGCCAAAGCCGGACGCAAAGCCGGCGTTACCGCCAAGATGAACCAACTAATCGAACCGGATGTGATTCAGGCGTTGTACCGGGCCTCGCAAGCCGGGGTGCGGGTGCAGTTGATCGTGCGCGGCACCTGTTCGCTGCGGCCCGGTGTCGAGGGCGTGTCCGAGAACATCACCGTACGATCCATTCTGGGACGCTTCTTGGAGCATGCGCGCATCTTTCTGTTCGAGAACGGCGGCGACATCCGCATTTACCTTTCGAGCGCCGACTGGATGGGGCGCAACTTCTTCTCCCGGGTGGAGACGTGCTTCCCGATCGAAGACCGGGACAACCAGCGGACCGTGATCGAGGAAGGCTTGAAGCCGTACCTGCGCGACAACGCCCAAGCGTGGCTGCTTCAATCCGACGGCAGCTACCAACGCGCCGACGCCGGCGACGACGAACGCCGGTACGCGCAAAAGCACCTGCTCAAGCTACTAACGCGCTAAGCCACGAGCCTAGTCTTCGTTACCAGCCAAGACCGACCGGCACGCCGGCGATCCAGATGTGACCCCACCACGCAGCGACGAAAATCACCGCCGTCAGCACCGGCGCCAGCCAGCCGATCTCGGCGAGCTTGAGCGATTGCCGGCCCGAGAAGATGGCGGCGAACGGCACCAAGGAGGTCGCATCGCGAAACGCCGGCCATCCCGCCCCAAACGCCTGTCGCTTGCGCTTGTCGATGAGCACCATGCCGTAACCCGAGATCACCGCGAAGGTACCGAAGAACACCAGCGACGGCAGGTCGCCGTTCGCCAGCAGGTGGCCCACCGACCAGATCAGGATGCCGCATTGCACCGGGTGGCGTGTGATGCGCATGACCCCCGTGACCGGCACTTCCTCACCGCTTTCGAGTACAACGCCGACGACGGTGGGGTTGCGGATCACAAGGCCGCCAACAACCAGCAACAGGGCGAGCGGCATGAGCACCAGGGGCACTAGCCGGAGCAACTCCACCGTCGGCCAGAGCAACGCAGTCGGCACCGCGGCGTTGTAGGCGCGAACCAACAGCACCAGCAACAGAATCGATACGACGGAATATGCGCCCAGATAAGCCTTCTCACCCATCGCCCCGACCATGCGGTGACGCAAGCTCGTACTGGTGATGCCAAGATGTTGCGCCACGAACAGCGCCGCGAGCAGTATCAACCAAGACAGATCGTTCATCGTTTAGCCCCATGGCAACGCGGGCGGGCGTTCAATCAGCCACCACACGCCAACGCGGCCGAGTCCTTAAGGGCTGCCAGTATTTCATAACCTCGTCGGCGATGGCCCCTCGTTGGCAGCGCTTATCCCGCACGCACGTCTTCGCCATTCCATAGCTTCTTTGGCGGCGGCCTCGTTGGGAAACCTAGCCGAATTCGCTAAGATGACGCTTGTGTCGGCGCGACCACAGTCGTCGCCTCGCCGTTCTTGGCGTTGCTAACGCCGCCGGAGGGCGCTCGACCGGATGCGCCGAGGCACCGCTCTGTCGTTCACGGACAATGGGAACGAGGAAGTCCATGCGCAATCTCATGCCGTTGCTAGGGGCGCTCGCCGCCACGGTAGTCGCGGCGCTCTTGGCATACGCCGGTAGCCAAGGCGGCGTTGGGCTTGCCGGCGCGCCTCTCTTCGCCCTGTGCGTGGCTGCCGCGTTTCTGGTGCAGTGGATTGCGTTCATACCGGCCTACGCCTTGCAGACGGAAAAGACCTTCGACCTGATGGGCGCTCTCACCTACGTTGGCCTAGTCCTGCTGGTTTGGACGACAACCGAGCCGGATGCCCGCAGTTTGCTGCTTGGCGCGTTGATCGTCGTGTGGGCGGCGCGCCTCGGCAGCTTCCTGTTCCTGCGCGTACGCCGCGTGGGACACGATGCACGCTTTCGGCACATCAAGCCGCATTTTCCGACTTTCTTCATGACGTGGACCTTGCAGGGCCTGTGGGTGACGTTCACCGCCTCCTGCGCACTTGCCGCGATGACGAGCGGGAGGTCGCTCGACCTTGGGATTTTCGCCCTCTTGGGCGGGCTGTGCTGGCTCGCCGGAATCGTCATCGAAGTGACGGCCGATCAACAGAAGAGCGTGTTTCGCGACGACCCCGCCAACAGCGACTCATTCATCACGACGGGATTATGGGCGTGGTCGCAGCATCCAAACTACTTCGGCGAGATCCTGCTGTGGATCGGTGTCGCCCTCATCGCCTTTCCTGCGCTCGAGGGCTGGCAGTTGGCGACCCTCGCCTCGCCGGTATTCGTCTGGCTGCTGCTCACCCGCATCAGCGGCATACGCATGCTTGACGCGCGCGCCAAGCGGCGCTGGGGCGACGACCCCGACTATCGGCGCTATCGCGACAACACTCCGGCGCTAGTGCCAAGACCGCCCCGCTGATGTCTTGGTGGCGCCACGGGGTCGCCGCGTTTTCGTTCGCTGTGATCACGCTCAACCTTTTGCTGTGGTTGGCGCCTTTGTTCTTGCTGCTCGCGGTGAAGATGCTCGGCGGGGCCAACGGGCGGAGCTTGACCAGCAAACCGATGGCGGCCGTTTACCGCGGGGCGGTTCGGGTGGACGACTGGTGGTTACGGGACATGCTCGGCGTGCGCTGGCCGAGACCTAAGCTGCCTCTCGCACGCGAGCGTAGCTATGTGGTGCTGGCCAACCATCTCTCTTGGATGGACATCTTCATCATCCAAAGCGTCTTCGCCCGCACCGGACTGATCGTCAAGTTCCTCACCAAACGCGAACTCGCTTGGATGCCAGTGCTTGGCCTGATTTTCCTCGCCTTCGACTTTCCGCTGCTGCGGCGCCGCGCGAGAACAGGGATGGACGAGAAGGCGCGCAGCCGCGACGACCGCCGGCGCGTCCGCCAAGCATGCGCCGTGCTCACCGATGCGCCCGGAGCGATGCTGACGTTCGCTGAGGGCACCCGATTCACGGCGGAAAAACAACAACGCAACGAATCGCCCTATCGCCACCTCCTGCGGCCCAAGCTAGGCGGCGTATCCGCCGTCTGCGACGCCGTTGGCGGGCCGGTAATCGACTTGACCCTGTGTTATCCGGGAGCGGGAAGTTTCTGGCGCATGCTCGCCGGCGGCGCACCGGCACCGTTGGTGCATGTGGAACTCGCGGATGTGCCGGAGACGGCGGATCTGCGCGACTGGCTGAACGAGCGCTGGCGGGCGAAGGATGAACGGCTCGACGAGTGGGTCCGCGAACGACGGGCCACCTGACCTTGGCGCTATCCCGCCGTCGCCGTCAGCCAACCGCCCGCAGCGCGACCACCGTTAAGCGCATCGGAATGGCAGCGAGATAATTTGCTTCTTGCTCTAGATCCAATTTGGTCAGCGGATGGCTCGCCAACCACTTGGCCGGAAACGCAAGCCTGATCCCCCTTCCGCCGTCCGAGACCACGAGGGCGAATCTCGGCAGCGGCGCGGCCATGCGTCCCCGGTGTAAGACGACGGCGAGGCGCAGCAATATGCATAGGTGGACGAGGTCCGGAGCGCGCCGCAATTCGTCAATGGGGAACTTGCGGCGGTGGGCGCGTACCAAAGCCGACAAACTGTGCTGCTCGGTGCGCGAAAAGCCCGGCAAGTCCATATTGTCAAGCAGATAGCCGCCGTGCTTGTGATATTGGCTGTGGGCGATGTCCATGCCGATCTCGTGCAGCATCGCCCCCCAACGCAATAGCTGCCCGCTGTCGCGTTGGTCGGAGAAGCGTCCTTCGCTTGGCGGGCGCGCAAGGTCCGGCGCCTCCCACGAGGCCTGTTCCAGCATCTTCGCAGCCGCGGCGGCCACCCGCCGGGCGTGATCGACATCGATGTGGTAGCGCACGAGCAGGTCGTCCACCGTGGTCTCGCGGATGTCCTGCGCATATACCCGGCCGAGCAAGTCGTGCAGCAACCCCTCTCGCAGCGCACCGTCGGACACGGTCATGATGTCGATATCGAGCGCATCGAAAACCGCGCAGAGGATGGCCAATCCGCCGGGGAACACCGGTGCCCGCTCATCACCCACCGCGTCGAGTTCCAGCGCATCGGCGTGCCGGACGGCGAGGAGCCGGTCCTTGAGAATCGCCAAACCTTGCCGGGTAATGCCGCGCGCGCCGCTGAGTTCAAGGATCGCGTCATGCACGGCGATGGCCGTGCCGGAAGCGCCGATCGCCGTGTCCCAGCCCCGCACCCGGTAGATATGTTCCACCGCTTCCAGCTCTTGCCGCGCTGCGCTTTCGGCGTCGGCAAAGCCTTCCGGGGTGACCTTGCCTCTGGGGAAGAAGCGCGCCGACATGGACACGCAGCCCATATAGAGGCTCTCCATCAAGCGCGGCTGAAAACGAGTGCCAAGGATGATTTCCGTGCTGCCACCGCCGACATCGACGACCAGGCGCGACTCGTCGTCGTCCACGGACTCGAGCGAGTGCGAGACACCTAAGTAGATCAGCCGCGCTTCCTCCCGTCCGCTGACGATTTCGATCTCGTGGCCAAGCGCTCGTTCGGCGGCCGTGATGAAGGCTTCGCTTTGGCGCGCGCGACGCAACGTGTTGGTGCCCACCACCCGGACATGCCCGCTGGGCAGGTGGCGAATGCGCTGCCCGAGCCGGTCGAGACACGCCAGCGCCCGCTTGGCGGCCGCGCCGGAGAGTTCGTTGTTCGCCGTCAGCCCGGCAGCCAAGCGCACCATCTCCTTGTGCCGGTCGACCACCTGCAATCGGCCGCCGTTATCCAACCTTTCCGCCGACGGGTTGCCGCGGTAGTAGGCGACGATCAGGTGGAAGCTGTTGGAACCGAGATCCAGCGCCGCATACGGCTGCTCGCCGGCTGCGCTGGCGGTGGCTCGGGCAATGCGGGAGGTGTGCGAGTGCGCGGCCACGGCGGCGCATTCTATCAATAGCGGCGCGGTGCTTAGGGGGGCGCGCTCGACTGGCGGCGCGCCCCTCGTCCGGCTGTAGGCGCGCGCTGGCGAAGATCCACCACTCGACTTCTGTTGAGCCGAGATTGGGTAGCTGCTACGTCACAGCAACCTGCGCAGCAGCGCGTCAACGGCGCGTAGCGACGGCAGTACGGCGTGACCCAAGGCGCGTAATTCGCCGTCCGGCGGCACCAAGTCGGGAATTTGCAGCACCGCGAAGCCGGCGGCGAACGCCGATCGCACCCCGTTGGCGGAGTCTTCCAGCGCCCAAGCTTGCGCGGGTACGACGCCGAGTTCCGCCGCCGCGGTGCGGTAGGTCTCTGGATGTGGCTTGCCGTTGGTTACCCGATCACCGGTGACTCTGATCGCAAAACAAGCAGCGAGACCCACCGCATCGAGGAGCTCGCCGACACCCGGTTCGGAAGAAGACGTGGCCAAGGCGCATGGCAAACCGGCACGTCGCGCGGTTGCCAAGAGTTCCCTCGCGCCCTCCTTGACGTCCGGCGGCCGCGTCCGGACGCTCGACCGAAAGTGCGCACTCCACGCTACGTCGAAAGCATCGACCGGGAAGTCCTCGCCGTGGCCGTCCGCAAGTATGCGCCGGGCGAGTTTCCCGTTGGCGCCTATGCAACGGCGGTAGACGTCGACGTTCGCCTGTGCGCCGAGAACCCGGCACGCGTGCAGATAGCTCTCCAATCCACGCCGCTCGGTGTCCAGCAACAGGCCGTCCATGTCGAAGACGAGCGCCTTAGGGGCGGTGTACGTCATTGTCGTCTCTCCCACTGCGTAGACATCACTAGGCGGCGAGGCCGAAGGGGCTCGATAGGATCGGTGACGCGCTCACCAAAGCCAACGACCCGCCAAGACACCCACGCTTCCGGGCCGGCAGTGTGTACCGCCTGTGGACTCTGCGCCACTTGCTATGCTACGCGCTTGTTCCCTCGTCACGAGACTACGGCGCCTTCAAAGTGACGATGAAGGAAAACAAGAGTGTCTGGTCCTACCCCGGCGCGCGCTGGTGGAAGTTCGACTTTCATACGCACACACCGGCATCCAGAGATACGCCTTGGGCAAAGAGAAACCTCTCTCTATCCCACGAAGATTGGTTGCGTGCATTCATGGCGGCCGGCATCGACTGCGTTGCGGTGACCGACCACAACAGTGGCGCCTGGATCGACGAGCTCAAGGCTGCCTACGACCGGATACGGCAACAGGCGGAAGCAGAAACACCGCCCGACGGCTTTCGCGAACTCACCCTGTTCCCGGGAGTGGAAATCTCCGTCATTGGCGGCTTCCATCTACTCGCCATTTTCGGACCGTCAGCCACCACCGGGACGATAAACGAGCTGCTTGGGGCTGTTCGCTACCGGGGAACCCACGGCAACAGCGACGGGGCAACGGAGGCGAGCGCCACCGATGTCGTGCGATCCGTGCTGAATGCCGGTGGCATCCCCATTCCCGCCCATTCGGACCAGGACAAGGGACTGCTTCGGGTGAAGCCCGGGACTAGGGAATGTGCGTTGGATCCACAAATGGTGCGCCAAGTCATGGCCATCGAGGACTTGCTGGCGGTGGAGTGGGTGGACCCCAAACTACCCGTACCCACTTATGTGGAAGAGGCGTCGGACCCGATGGCGAAGGTGCTAGGCAGCGACTGCCACAGCTTCCAGGGCGAAGGTGGGCCTGGTTCGCGCTACACATGGATCAAGATGGCTCGCCCTACCTTGGAGGGGCTGCGGCTGGCCCTCCTCGATGGCAATGGCGTCTCGGTCCGGCGGAGCGACGAAGGGGAATTCGACCCTTTCCGGGTTCCTGCGCACTTCGTGACCCGCATCGAGATCGAATCGGCCCGGTTTATGGGCAACGGCACGCCAGAGCGTCTCGCGCCAACCCCCTACTACAACGCCCTGATCGGTGGGCGTGGAACGGGAAAGTCGACCATCGTCCATGCCCTGCGGCTAGCCTACCGACGGGAGGAGGAGTTGCGGCGCTTGGGGGAGGATGCGGAGCCCAGCCGCCACTTCAGGAGTTTCGCCGAAGCCGCCAAACGCCGGGGCGGCGATGGCGCGCTAAGCCGTGCGACTGAAATACGTATCGAGTTGTCCCGGTACGGTGTCATGCACCGGCTGCGTTGGCGTCAAGACGGCGAAGGCGACGTCGTCGAGGAGCAGAAAGCGAGCGGCGAATGGCATATTTCGACCAGCCAAGCGGTGACCGCTGATCGTTTTCCGATTCGATTGTGCTCCCAAGGTCAGATTGCGGCATTGGCGGGCGAGGGCCGGCAAGCGTTGCTCGACATCATCGACGAAGCGGCGCAAGTGGGCGATCTGCACCGTCGCTACGCAGAAGCGAGACGCACCTATTTCTCGCAACGGGCCCGCTTACGGGAGTTGGCCGGGCGGTTGGCAGGCCGGCCGGAGTTGGAAATCGGCCTCGCCGATCTGAACCGAAAACTGCAAACCTTGGCGCAGTCCCGCCACGCGGAGGTCTTGAAGGCGCACCAGCAGGCGCTGCGCCAAGGTCGGGAGGTCGAAATCACACTCGACCAACTACAACGGGCACCCGCTCGCATAGAGTCATTGGCGCAAGACCTCCTGCTCGACGACTGGCCGGCGGGCACCTTCGATCCAGCAACGGATCAGGACGCGATTACTTGGCGGGCCAAAGCGGAGCGAGTCTTGGGCGAGGCACGAGAAGCGCTTACCGATGCGGCGCACCTGCTTGCCGAGAACGCGGGGGCGATCGGCAAGGACCGCGGACTTGCCGACTGGCGGCGACGCGCGGACCAAGCGCTGACCGACCACGAAGTGCTGCAAGTCAGACTAGCCGAACAGGGCGTCGCCGACCCGCAGGCATTTGACCGCCTGGTACGGCAACGCCAGCAACTAGAAGCCGAGCTGAAGGAACTCGACCAACTGCGCAAGGATTGGGCAACGCAGGAAGCGGAGAACCAAGCCCAATGGCGGCGCGTGTTGGCAGCGCGCAAGGCCATCACGCGGCGGCGTGAGCAATTCGTGATGGACATATTGGCGGAAAACGACTTCGTGCGTATGGAGGTGATTGGCTTCGGTTTCGAGGAAAGGAGCATCGAACACAGTCTGCGCGAACTACTCGAAGTGCAGGATGAGCGTTTCGAAAAGGACATCCTCCAGCAAGCTAGCGACGGCGAGCCCGG
Source organism: uncultured Pseudomonadales bacterium (assembly GCA_964348085.1). Taxonomy (GTDB): domain Bacteria; phylum Pseudomonadota; class Gammaproteobacteria; order Pseudomonadales; family Azotimanducaceae; genus VXYL01. The sequence goes on from CAYGBI010000031.1 coordinate 35,115, forward strand.
GGTTGGTTTGGTTGCAGAACTGGCTCGCGCCGTTGATCGCGACGCCGCCTTGGAGGATGTCAAACAGCGGCTGGCGACCCATGATGAGGGCCTCGGCGGGCACTTCCGGAATTACCTCAAGCGCAAACAGGAAAAGCCGGAGTTCGAGGATCACATCCGTTGCTGGTTCCCGGAGGACGATCTACGCATCGAATACAGTCGGGGCGACGGCGCCTGGTCGGACATCACCCAAGGTTCGCAGGGACAGCGCTCGGCGGCGCTGTTGGCGTTCCTGCTCGCGTTCGGCGACGAACCGCTGATTCTCGATCAGCCCGAGGACGATCTGGACAACCACCTGATTTACGAATTGATCGTCCGCCAGATCCGGGAGAACAAGATGCGGCGGCAACTCATCGTCGTCACGCACAACCCCAATGTCGTCGTCAACGGCGACTCGGAGTTGGTGCATGCGTTTGATTTTCGTAGCGGCCAGTGCCAAGTCGTACAGCATGGCGCGTTGCAGGAAAAGGCGGTGCGCGAGGAAGTGTGCCGGATCATGGAAGGTGGCAGGGAAGCGTTCTCCCGGCGTTGGGCACGCTTGGGTCGGGAGCTATGAATGTTCGCAGCGCGCAGTGAGCTGCTGGAGAAGATTCGGCTAGGCGAAGACAGTTTCCTTGAGCTCAAAGAAGTTCGATTCGCCGGCGGCAAGATACGTGGCCCCGCGCAGGACGATCTGGCCGACGAGTTGGCGGCCTTCGCCAACAGCCAAGGCGGCGTGCTGGTGCTTGGTGTCCACGACAAGACCCGCACGGTGCTTGGCATTCCTGTCGACCGACTCGACGCCGTGGAAGCCATGCTCCGCCAAGCCTGTACGGACTCCATCAACCCGCCGTGCGCACCTGTGATCGAACGCATCAGCCTACCTGATGGGCTTGGCGGCGAGCGGCCAGTGCTACGTGCGGAGGTCGCCCGCAGCTTATTCATTCACCGAAGCCCAAGCGGGTACTTGCACCGGATTGGGTCCTCGAAGCGGCCCATCCCGCCCGACCAACTGGCAAGATTGTTCCAACAACGTAGCCAGACGCGGTTGATTCGTTTCGATGAGACACCGGTTCCTGAAGCAACGCTTGCGGATATGGACGAAGCGCTGTGGCGACGTTTCGCTACGCCACGCTCGATGGACACGCCGGAGCAACTGCTCGCCAAACTCGCCATGGCCGCGAAAGAGGATGCCGGCGATTGGCGACCCACCGTCGCCGGGGTGCTGCTGGCGTGCCCGACGCCGCAGAAGTTTCTAACCAGCGCCTTCATTCAAGCGGTCGCCTATCAGGGGACGACGATCTCTCCGCAACGCCGCTCGGCGTACCAGCGTGATGCGCAGGACATCGCCGGGCCGCTGGACGAACAGATCTTCGGGGCGTGCGACTTCGTGCGCAAGAACATGCAGGTGGCTGCGACCAAGGACTCGGCCGGCGGACGTTTGGATGCCCCCCAATTCGACATGCTCGCAGTCTTCGAGGCAGTCGCCAACGCAGTGGCGCATCGGGACTACTCGATGAGTGGAAGCAAGGTGCGGCTACGAGTGTTCGATGATCGTTTGGAGTTGTACTCGCCCGGCATGCTGGTGAACACCATGACGCCGGCGAGCCTGCCCTACCGACAAGCGTCGCGCAACGAGGCGATCACCAGTCTGCTGGCGCGCTGCCCGGTCAAGCGAGACGACCTCACGGGTCATCGCACGCACATCATGGACAGGCGCGGCGAAGGGGTGCCGATCATCCTTGGCCGAAGCGAGGCGCTCTCGGGGAGAGCTCCGCAATACCGCCTGATCGACGAGTCGGAACTGGCACTCACGATCCACGCCGCGGCTGTTTCTTGAGGTAGAAACGAACAACGGCGAACGCTCGCGCACTTACTCCTTCGTAGACATCCTCAAGCGCCCGCCAATCGATTCAACACGAACTGCAAGATCCCGCCGCACTTGAAGTACTCGACTTCCGTGTCCGTGTCGAGGCGAGACACGACGCGGGTTTCGTGCGCCCTGCCATCGGCGCGGTTGATCACGAGCTTCAACTCTTGCCGCGGAACCGTCTCCGTCACGCCTTCCGGCAGCGCGATGTCGACGGTCTCCTCGCCGGTCAATCCGAGTGTCCGGCGTGACTCGCCGGGGAGGAACTGCAACGGCAGCACGCCCATGCACAGCAGGTTGGAGCGGTGGATGCGCTCGAAGCTCTCGGCGATCACCGCATTGACGCCGAGCAGACGCACGCCCTTGGCGGCCCAGTCCCGGCTGGAGCCGGTGCCGTACTCCTTGCTGGCGATAACCACGAGCGGGGCGCCTTCGCCTTGGTAGCGCATGGCGGCATCGTATATGGACAGTTCGTCGCCGCTCGGCACGTGCAAGGTGTAGCCGCCTTCGCGCTCGGGCGTTATTTCGTTTCTAATGCGGATGTTGGCGAACGTGCCGCGCATCATCACTTCGTGGTTGCCGCGTCGCGAGCCGTAGGAGTTGAAGTTCGCCACGTCCACGGCTTGTTGCTGGAGATACTCTCCGGCAGGACTCGCCGGCTGTATGGCCCCGGCGGGTGAGATATGGTCCGTGGTGACCGAGTCGCCGAGCAGCGCGAGGATGCGCGCCTCCGACAGCGCGACGGATTGGCGCAGATCCCCGCCGACGGAAAAGAACGGCGGCTCTTTGATGTAGGTCGAGTTCTCCCAAGCGTAGGTGGCCTTGGCGTCCACTTCGATGCCCCGCCAAGCTTCGGGTCCGGTGAATACGTCGGCGTACTGCCGCTCGAACATGCTCGCCGAGACTTGCGCGACCGCATCTTGAAGCTCGGCGTTGCTCGGCCAGATGTCGCGCAGGAAGATAGCGTTGCCGTCGGCGTCTTGGCCCAATGGTTCGCGATTGAGGTCGATGCGCGTCGTGCCGGCGATGGCGTAAGCGACCACCAGCGGCGGCGAGGCCAGCCAATTGGCGCGCACTTCCTGATGTACGCGGCCCTCGAAGTTGCGGTTGCCGGAGAGCACCGAGGAGACCATGAGGTCGCCGGCGCGGATGGCGTCCGAAATCGCCTCCGGTAGCGGGCCGGAGTTGCCGATGCAGGTGGTGCAGCCGTAGCCGACGAGATTGAAGCCCAATCGGTCGAGATCGTCCTGCAGCCCGGTCGCGCGCAGGTACTCCGTGACCACCTTGGAACCGGGCGCGAGGGATGTCTTCACCCACGGCTTGACGCGCAAGTCGAGCGCCGCCGCTTTGCGCGCCACGAGGCCGGCGCCGAGCATCACCGCCGGATTCGAGGTATTGGTGCAAGACGTGATGGCGGCGATCACCACGTCGCCGTGGCCAAGGTCGTAGTCTTGGCCGTCCACCGGCACACGCTCGTCGGGAGCGGAGCGGCCGGAGAGCGCGAGCGCGTCGTCGAAGGCGCGAGCCATGTCGCCGATATCCACGCGGTCTTGTGGTCGCTTGGGGCCAGCGAGGGACGGGCGAACGCTGGCGAGGTCGAGTTCGAGCATTGACGAGTAAACCGGTGCCGCATCGGCATCGCGCCACATGCCCTGCGCTTTCGCGTAGGCCTCCACCAAGGCCACGGTTTGCGCCGGCCGCCCGGATAGTTCGAGGTAGCGAATGGTCTCCCGGTCCACGGGGAAGAAGCCGCAGGTGGCGCCGTATTCCGGGGCCATGTTGGCGATCGTGGCGCGATCGGCGAGCGGCAGGTGGTCGAGGCCGTCGCCGGTGAACTCGACGAACTTCCCCACCACGCCGTGCGCGCGCAGCATTTCCACCACGCGCAGCACCAAGTCCGTCGCCGTGATGCCTTCGGCGAGCGCGCCGGTCAGATTGAAGCCGACGACTTCGGGGATAAGCATGGAGATCGGCTGCCCGAGCATCGCGGCTTCCGCTTCGATGCCGCCGACCCCCCAACCCAACACGCCCAAGCCGTTGACCATGGTGGTGTGGCTGTCCGTGCCCACCAACGTGTCCGGAAAGGCGGTGGTGCGGCCGTTCTCGGTCTTCGTCCACACCGCTCGGGAGAGGTACTCCAGATTGACTTGGTGGCAGATGCCCGTCCCCGGCGGCACCACGCGAAGATTGTCGAACGCGCTCTGCCCCCAACGTAGAAAGCGATAGCGCTCTTGGTTGCGACCCATCTCGATGGCGACGTTGTCTTCGAAGGCTTGGTCGTCGCCGAAGCGATCCACCATCACCGAGTGGTCGACGACGAGGTCCACGGGCGACAGCGGGTTCACGACGCCGGGATCCTTGCCTGCGGCGACCACGGCATTGCGCATGGCGGCGAGATCGGCGACACCCGGAACGCCGGTGAAGTCCTGCATCAATACGCGCGCCGGGCGATAGTTGATGTCCTTGGCGGCGGGGGCGTCGTCGGCCCAGCCGGCGAGGGCTTCGATATCCTCTCGCCGCACCGTGCCGCCGTCTTCGAACCTGAGCAGGTTCTCCAAGAGGACTTTCAGCGCCATGGGCAGTCGCTCGATCCGCCCGGCGCCGGCCGCCTCGGCGTGGGGCAGGCTGAAGTAGTCGTACTCTTCGTCACCGACGCGAAGCGTCTGGCGCGCGTGGAAACTATCGCGGCTCATAGGAATCACGGGTCTCTAGCGGCGGGGGGCGTATGCTACGCGAAATCAGCGGCGGACTTCCTCCGCGTAGTCCACCCGCCACACATGCACGCCTCGTCTGGCGAGCCGCTTTTGGCGTGCCTCTATGTGTTCCGGCGTCCAAGCCTCCGGCGCGTCCACGGCGACTTGCCGCGTCAACTCGTAGCTGCTGAGGCCGTAGGCAACGACCTTGCGCACATAAGGTGCGTTGCCGATGCGCTTGTTGGTTGCGGGTTCCAACAGTGTGAGGTTGCCGAGTCGGGAGGCGAACGCTTCTTGGTGGTTGGTCGGAAACTCCTCCCAGCCACCGCCGGGATTGCGCGGCAGTATGTGTTCGACGGTGCTCGGGTCCGTGTCCGGGTCGCAGGCGCGTCCGGCGGCATCCTCCTCAAGCCGCGCCAGGATGTACTTTGCGAGGGGTCGCCCGTGCCCGCGTCCGTTGAGAACAAGCCGCGCCAAGCCTCGGCGAGTCGTCGCGTCGTCAATGTAGATGGCGCGCAGCCACGCGAACACGTCCGCCGGCGTTGTGGCTTCGCCGTGGCGCACGGCTTTGGCGGCGTGGTGATAGACGGGTTCCAAGTCGTTGCCGCTACGCTTGGCGATCACGCTGTAGCGAAACGAAATCACGCTTACGAGCCTCAGCACACGCACGAAATCCGCCTCGGACAACGCCTCCCAAGCCGCGAACAACAGCGGGGTCGCCTGACTCGTACGAAACAGAACGAGTTCCCGGATGTGCTTCTTCGCCGCTTCGACCGCAGGGTCCGCCCAATAATCGTGTCGCGGGTCCGACAATGCGGCGAACAACTCGGATCTCCGCTCCAACGCGTCGAGCAGCGCGAACACGTCCTCAGCCGTGACGGTGCGATCACGCACCAACTTGAACAGCCGCTCGCCGCGAACCTTGGGTTGCTTACAAAGCAGGTGATAGCGCAAAAATACCGGAAAGCGGGCCGGATCGACGGTCGCCAGCAGATCGCGCCAGCGACGCCGCAGCGCCTCTTGGTCGGCGACCGCACGCACGCGGGAGAACAGATAATTCTTGATGAGGTCCGTGGTCGTGAGTTCGAGGCCACGCGCATTGAGCGTCTCGAAAACGGTATAGGCGTTTAACTCGTCATCAACGCTGATCAGGATGAAGAGCAATTGCCGGGCGACCGTTTCGGAGAGCAAGCCGGCGATTTCGCGGCCGTCTCGTCGCCTGTAGTCGCCTTCGTCAAGCTTGCTACGGAAGTACTTGAAGCAGTTCCAGAGGAGCTCGTTCGAGCCGCGCAACCCGCGCTCGTTCCGCGGCCGCCGAAGCTGCACGAGGTAGTCCTGATAGAAGGCATTGTCCGTTTCGTTCAGGATCAGCCGACTGCTCTCGGTGAGCGTTGCCGGGTCTTTTTCGCCGATGAAGCGATTGCGCAGGGCGACACCCCGTTCGGCGTTGTCGTCGGCTTCGATGCCGCTTGCCGCCAGCTCGCCGAGCTTGTCGATCACGGCGAGCGCTAGGAGACTCAGGGTGGCTAGGCGCTGCTGCCCGTCGATGACAAGGAACTCCCGGCCCTTACCCGCTTCAACGACCAGCGCACCCAAATAGTGCTGCTTCTCCGCGTGGCCATGCAATTCTTCCAAGTCGTTCCAGAGGTCTTCCCATTGCTCGACCGACCACGAGTAGTCCCGCTGATAGGGAGGCACGCGATAGCGTTTGCCGTTGCCAATCAACTCTTGGTAGTCGATGGTGCGGGTATTCAATAAGTTGGAGCGCATAGCGAGGTATTCCGCTCAAAGCGGCCGGTCCGCCAGCAACGCCTCCAACTCCAAGATCCTCTTCTCCGCCGCCCGTCTGGCAGCGGCCTCTGCTCGTCGGCCAGCGGCTTCCTGTCGTCGACCGGCGGCCTCCTCGGCGTGCGTCAGGATGTCCCTCCCGGTGTCCGGATTGAACCAACGAAACTCCAGCGACTCCACCTCCCCCGGGGAGCGCGGCGCTCGCGGGCGGCAATATGCGCACAGACCCAGCACTCTGCTCGCCAGTCCCGTTGCGCCGTTCGGCAACCGCTCCTCCCGAATCGGCCGGTAGGCGCCGCCCGACAGCGCGAAGCCCCGCAGCGGCGGCGGCCGACCGCCCGTCGCGTCGAACACGAAGTACTCCCGCACCCCGATCAACTCGTAGA
>CAYGBI010000032.1:0-40962 GCA_964348085.1 uncultured Pseudomonadales bacterium
TGGACGTCGGTCTCGATCGCCCGCAGCCGAACGTCGACGTCGGACCGGAACCGACCCAGCTCCCCGCGCAGCTCCGAGACTTGGTGATTCATGTCCCCCCGTAGTTGGTTCATGTCCCCCCGTAGTTGGGTCATGTCTCCCCGTAGCTCGGAGATCTGCTGGTTCATGTCCCCGCGTAGCTCCGAGATCCGCTGGTTCATTTCCCCGCGTAGTTGGTTCATGTCGGAACTCATGCCCGAGAACCCAATCTGGATGAAAGCGCCGAACGCGATCACCACGCCCGCCGCCGCTACCTTCTGGCCATCCAGCCAAGCCGGCCAAGTTACTTTTCGTCGTCGTACTTCGTTCATCGCTCCCACCGACCACGTTGACGCAAAGCGCTACTTTCGCGCATTCGCGGGGGCATGCGGTAGAGATTATCACCATTGCCGGTGTAGGAAATCCGCCCGTTGGCCCGGTGTGGGAAGGCTGCCAGCGCCCGCCCGGCCTGAAGTCGCCCCCCTGTCCCGCCTAGTCTACTTGCCTTGGAAATTCGTCCCGCCGCCGAACGGCAACGTTGAACATGGGTACGCGAACCGCTCAAGGGCGCACTTCGAGCACCTCGCCGGTGCTCCTCGATGGCTCGACCGCATACCACTCCTTGAGCGTCGTTCGCCATTCCCGATTGGCGCAGAAGTCGGCAAGCTCGTAGAACGTCGGACGCCCTGGGTCCGCGATGACGACCCGTTCGACGCCGGCTTGCACGGCGCGTTCCACCAGCGCCAACAACGGCTTCACCAAGCTGTCCCAAAAGCAGATATCCGAGCCCACCAGCATGTGCTCCTCGCCCAGCCTAGCAGTGGTCAAGTTGTTGAAGTTGCCTTCGAGCGGGCTCACTTCCACATCGTTCAGCGCGGCGACCACCTCCAAATACGGAAAGACGTTTTTGTCGAGATCGAGCCCCGTCACCTTCGCCTTGAAGCGTCGGGCACAGAACACCCCTGCGGCCCCCCAGCCACAGCCGAGTTCCATCACCCGTGCGCCTTGCCGCAACGGGTTATGCAGCAGGTAGTCCATCAACAGAAAGCTCGCTCGCCATGCTCTGTTGCCGTGAATGGTCGGCTCGTAAGCACGCTTCAGGCGGCGAATGAGCCGGTGCTGGGATGCGAGCAGATAGATGCCATAGGCTTGATAAACGTGCTCTTCGGGCATGCGCTCCAACTGCGGCATGAGCGGTCTTTTCGGCGGCGAGACGGGGCAGTTTAGCGACCGGCAGGGCGCGTTGGTAGGCGTCCCGAAAGGGTGCGGGTATCCTTAGCGATAGGGTCAAGGAGTCGGCGCCGTGAACTGTAACGGGAAGTTGGTCCGCTTCGATTCAATTGAACACATCAATACGCTCGACGCTCTCGACCCTCTCAACGCCCTCGACATCGGTGCTCGTGTTGACGAATTGCGCGCGCTGAAAGACGGCTGGCTGGAGGGAGAAGGCAAGAGCCTCCGGTCGGAGGGGCTCGATTGGCTGGTAACGGCTTGTGCTTCCCACTATCCCGAAAGAACCCCGTTGCCACACTTGTACCCCACTCCCGAAGGCGACATTCGCGCGGAGTGGTCGAACGACCGATGGGACTTGGCTCTCCGAACGGCGCGGCACGTGGCATGGACTCGACTTGAAGAACGACCACGACGAAACCCGGGAGCTTGATCTTGAGGATGACGATGCTTGGCGGTGGCTGGTTGAGAAACTTGAGGAAACGCTGGGCGAAGCGTCCTGAACGAAGACACCTTGCTGTATTGTCAAGCCAACCCATCTTGGGTGAGGTCGGGCAGCTATCGCGTAGCGACAACCCGCGCCATGAGCAAAGCGGTTTGCGTCCCCGCCTGTGGCGGCTACCATGTCCACACGCCAAATGCCCAACCAACGGGAGACGCCTATGTACGATGAAATCCTCTACGAGATCGACGAGTCGGTCGCGGTGATCACCATGAACCGCCCGGAAACGCTGAACGCGCTCACGGATCGCACCCAAGCCGAGATTCGCCATGCCTTGGATGCCTCCGAGCGCGACGCGGACGTGATCGGCACGGTGCTCACTGGCGCGGGACGCGGCTTCTGCTCCGGCGTGGACATGAACTCGTTGGGCGCGATGAGCGAAGCCGGACGGCGCTTGGGCTCGAGTTACGCCGAATTGGCGGCCGATCCCGGCAACCCGGATGACGATCCGAACTTCGAGATCGGCGCCACCTACTTTCTTGGTCTGCGCAAGCCGCTCATCGCCGCCGTCAACGGCGCCTGCGCCGGTTTGGGGTTTAGCTACGCGGTGTTCTGCGACTTGCGCTTCGTTGATCGCAGCGCGCGTTTCGCCACCGCGTTCTCGCAACGCGGCCTGATCGCCGAACACGGCGTAAGCTGGATGTTGCCTCGGCTCATTGGCCCAGCCAACGCCTTGGACATCCTCTGGACCGGACGCAAATTCGACGGTGAGGAAGCCGGCCGCATTGGTCTCGCCAACCGCGTCTGCGAACCGGGCGAGTGCGTCAACGACGCGGTGGCGTATTTGCAGGAAATCAGCGCGTCGTCGGCGCCCCAATCGTTGATGATGATGAAAAAGCAGATCTACCGTCACTTGAACGCCGAACTCCGCGCCGCGATGGAAGAGTCGAACGTCTGGATGGACGAGAGCTTGACGCGCGGTGACTTCAAGGAAGGCGTCGCCTCGTTCGTCGAGCGACGGGCCCCCAACTTCTCCCGTATCGACGTGGAGTGAGGTGGAATAAGGCACGACGAAGCGCCTCGGTCGCACACGACAAGGCGCTTTTGGCGCACAGACCTCAACACCCCGTTCGTGGTTTCCTTCACCGCCGAAACCACTTACGGGGGTCGCCATGTTCGGCGCCACGAGCTTCGATCTGCTTTCGGTCGGCATTGCCGACGAGAACGTGCTACACGCAGCCTACATGCCGTTCATCAAAGGCGGCGGGCTGTTCATTCCCACCGACAAGTCCTACCGGCTTGGCGACGAAGTGTTCGTGCTGCTGCGTCTACTGCAGGACGAAAGCAGCATCCCCTTGGCGGGCAAAGTCATCTGGGTGACGCCGGAGGGTGCGCGCGGTGGCAGAACCGCCGGAATCGGCGTGCAGTTCAACGACCGCGACGACTTGGTGCGACGACGCATCGAGGCAAGCCTCGGCGAACTCGACGCCGCGCTCGCCGACCGGGATACCTACACGATCTAGCCGCCCGTGGTGGAAGTCCGCCTCGCACCGAGAACGATCAAGCGCCCGCCAAGCGAGGCGCACGGCCCGCCAGGAATGGCCTGCCCCATTGCCAAGAGGCCGCCGCCACAGGTTCTGCACGCCACCCGCCGGGAACTCGCTCGCCGGGCCAATGCGGCGTCCCGACGCTTGCCGGCATGCTCGATATTGACCCCCGGGCCGCGGCCCTCGCACCGAGCGTGCTCAGAAATGCGAGAAATCAACCGGACGGGACACTAGACGCGCCCGCGTCCGGTCGACCGTTGCTACAGGTTGTAGTTCAACTGCACCCCGAATGTGCGCGGGCGCCCGAAGCGATAGCCCACTTGGTTCAACTCGTAGACGATGCGTTCATCCGTTATGTTGCGAATGTAGACACCGATCTGCCAGTCGTCGCGGCCAAACAGCAGTTTCACGTCGAACGTTTGGTACGCCGGCGCCGGACGCTCGTTGTTCGCCGTATTCCACGATTCCGCGACCGCGTAGCCGTCCGCACGTGCCGTTGCGTCCAAGCCGTAGAGCGTGAAGTCGTACATCAGCGCGAAGTATCCGCTGTACTCCGGCGCGTTCGCCAAACGGTTGCCCGGTTCGATATTGACGCCGCCATAGCGCCCTTGGCCAGCCGCGCCAATTACCGCATCCCAGTTCCAGTCGCCGCCGACGTTCAATCGCAGCGCATCGGTTAGCGAGGCGCGGATCTCCAGCTCCATGCCTTGACTCTCCGCATTGCCGGTATTCACGTCGTACGAGAACGGCAACGGACTGATGCCAACCACATCAGTGATCGAATCACTGACGTTGACGATGGTGTCCTTCCAGTCGATTTGATAGAGCGAACCCACGAAACTCACCCGACCGTCGGCGACGGTCGCCTTTACGCCCAGTTCGTAGTTCGCCACTTCGTCCCCGTCCACCTCCTGCAAGCCGAGCAAATCTTGATAGTGCGCTTCCGCCACCGGGTTGCCGCTGCGCACCGCGTCGAGTTCGGCGATGCGCGTCGCGATGCTAGTGTTGACAATGCCCGGTCGAAAGCCCGACGAGTACGTCCCGTAGAGCATCCAATCGGCCATGGGCCGCCATGTGACCGTCACCTTGGGAGAGATGAAGCGACTCGGCGTGGATAGCGAATTGACCGGGTTCTCACGCGAGTCGACGCCGGGCCGGCCGACGTCCAAGTCGAACTGAACCCGGGCGTAGCGGGCGCCGACGAGCACCTCCCACTGATCGCTCAACCGGTAACCCACTTCGCCGAACAAGGACTCTTCCCCGAAGGTGCGATAGCTGGTGTTGCCGGGGAAGATCGTGGTGTTTAGGAACTGGACGATCGCGGCCTGATCGGCGATAGGCACATCGTCGAAGAAGGAATACTGCAACGCGCAATGTGTGTCGATGGTGTCGTAGACCGGCGAACCGCCATTGTGGCAACCCCGGTGGTGCGTGCCGATGGACTCGTCGTCCTTGTAGTAGGCCCCGGCGGTCCACTGCCAAGGCCCATCGGTGTTGGAAACCAAGCGGAGTTCCTGCACGAAGCGCTCGGTTTCGCGATAGAAGATGCCGTCGCCGCCCAAGCTCGCGAGCGTCCCTGGCCCGCAGACGTCAAGCAAGCCTAGGCAGAAGCCATCGTTCACCAAGGCTCGCAAGCCGGCAGAAAAGCGCGGGCTGGTTTCTTCCGAGTAGTCCGTCTGGCGATCGAACCACGAGGTGGAGGACGTGAAGTTAGCGATCGGCAACTCCCACTCGACGTTGAAGTTGAACATGGCCTGGTCGTCGTAACCGCCGCTCTGGTGGGTGGGATGGGCCAAGTGGGTCACATACGGGTCGCGACCGAACTGATCGAACTGCCCAGCGCAGGTTACGCCCGGCAATTCGTACGCGGGCACTTGGCCACCCGGGTCCGACGGCGTCGACTCGCTAAAGCAGTGGAACCCTAGGCCCGGGCCGCCGTAGTCGCCGTCGATGACGTTCACCATGCCGGAAACTTCAAGGGTGTCCGTCACGTACCAAGCGACCTTTATCCTGCCGCCGTTCTCCAAGAACGTATCCACGTCTTTCTCGTTGCGTGGCGCCACTTGGTCCAACACGCCCACTCGGTCGCGACGGTAGGCGACGATACGCGCCGCCAAGCGATCACCCAACGGAATATTGAGCATGCCGTCGGCGCGGTAGGACAACCCGCTCGACTCGCCGATGTCCTCGACATTGGTCTGGAATGAGTAGTCGAAGGCGCTCGGATCGGGCTTCTTGGTGATATAGCGGATGGAGCCGCCCAAGTTGCCCTCCCCGTACAACGTGCCCTGCGGGCCTTTCAGTACCTCGACGCGTTCCATGTCGAACAGCGCCCCCAACGTCTGCGACAAGCCGCCGGTGTTGCTGTCGGTCATCGGCAGGTTGTCCACGTAAACGCCGACCATCGCGCCACCGCCTCCGGAAGGCGGGGTGAGGCCGCGCACGGAAAGCGTGTTGTAGGTTTGCGAGTTGGTTCGATACGCGAGGCCGGGAATGGACTGGTAAAGGGTTTGAATATCCTCGATACCCTTGTGAACGATGTCCAAGTCCGTCACCGCGGAGATAGTGAGCGGCGTGTCCATCAAGCGAGTGTCGCGATACGTTGCCGACACCACGATCTCCTCGACCGCGTGATCGCCCTCTTCATCGACTTCATCGACCTCCGCGTCCTCGGCGCCGACCGCAGCGGCAAGGAACAGAGCTGGAACGACGGTGCAAAGGCGGAATATCCCGTGTGCTTGCGGGTCCATCGGTTACTCTCCTAGAACGAGGTCTCTAACGACTTGCGCTATCCTAACAGCACAATCCTGTCAAGCGGAGTGATGAATGGGCGAAGGGGGCGAAGAGAGCGAAGGAAAGTTCGAGTTCGCAAGCGTGGCGTGGGTCGCGCACGCACGCGACTATGTGCGACGCACCGTCGCCGGCGCGAACCTCGCCGGCGTGAAGATGTCGTTCAACGAGGTGTTCACCGATGCCCCGGCGCACCTCGAACCCGACGCGGACGGACGCATCGGCTGGTACCTGCGGGTTTCCGACGGTAGCGTGGACGTGGAACGAGGCATTTTGGCGGACGCCGACCTGCGCATTACCGCCGACTACGCCACCGTGTTGCCGCTCGCCCGCATGGTGTTCGGCGACGACGCCGAGCTGCGTGCGAGTGCGCAAGAACGTGTCGGCGCGGCGATGGCCGCCGGCAAGATGCGTACCGAAGGAAACCCGCAGGCGATGGCCGATCTACCGTGGGCGGAGGGGCTGCACGACGAACTCGCGAGACACACCCTCTAGCAGTGGCAAATGGGGTGTCGCCCATGCCGGCTAGTCGCCGACTTGGCGTCCTCACGATGTTCTCGTTCGGCATCGGCGAGGCGGCCGGCGCGTTCAAGAATATGGGCTGGGGCGTGCTGCTGCTCTTCTATTACCAACAGATCGTCGGTGTCGAGGCGTACCTGGTCGGCGCCGGCATCGCCATATCGCTGGTCATGGACGCGGTCACCGACCCGCTGATCGGCACTTGGTCGGATCGTATCCGCACCCGTTGGGGGCGCCGCCATCCCATGCTGTTGGTGTCGGCGCTGCCGCTGGCCACGAGCTTCGTCCTGCTCTTCAACCCGCCGCTGGGCATAAACGACTGGCAGGGCTTCCTGTGGCTGACGACGTTCGGCGTGCTGGTGCGCGCGTCCTACACGTTCTACAACATCCCCCACTTGGCCTTGGGCGCCGAGATGGCCAGCGACTACAACCAACGCTCCACGGTGTTCGCGTACTCGGCTTTCGTCGGCACGATGTCGGTGGCCGTCGCCTACGGGCTAATCATGGGTTACTACTTCGCGCCAACGCCGGAGTTCGACCCCGGGCTGCTGAACGCAGCGCGCTATCCGGCCATGAGCTGGACGTTCGCCGGGGTGATGGTCGTCGCCATCATATTGTGCGTGCTCGGCACGAAGGGCGAGATTCCACACTTGCGGGAAACGCAGAACCGCGAGCGGTTCGGCTTCTTCACCGTGTTCCTGGAACTCTGGGCCGTGCTTCGCAACCGGTCCTTCCTCGCGATCTTCTTCGGACTGGTATTCGGCTCGGTCATCACCGGCGTGGAGGCGGCGTTCACCCCGTTCATGGGCTTTCACTTCTGGGGCTTCACCACTTCCGATCTCTTTTATCTGACTTTCGTGGGGCTGTTCGCGTTTCCGGTTTCGTTCGTCCTCATCCCTACGCTCACCCGTTGGCTCGACAAGCGCATGGCCGTAATCGTGCCGCTCGCTTGTTGGATCATCGCGGTGAACACGCCCATCTGCTTGCGCCTCTTGGACGTGCCGTGGTTTCCCGACAACGACTCGCCTTGGGTGCTGGTGATCTTTCTCGCCGCCTCTACGGTCGGGGCGCTGGCCGCGCCGATCATCGGCGCCACCGCCAACTCCATGCTGGCGGACGTAGCGGACGAGCATGAACTCGATACCGGCATTCGTCGCGAGGGCGTGCTGTATTCCGTGCGCGCCTTTTGCAGCAAAGCGGCCACCGCCTTCGGCACGCTGTTCGGCGGCTTCTTGCTCTCCGCCATCGACTTTCCCGAGAACGCCGTCCGAGGCAGCGTGGCGCCGGAGACCGTCTGGAACCTCGGCTTCATCGCCGGACCGGCGACCTCCATCTTTTCGCTGCTCGCGCTGGGGTTCTACTTGCTTTACCGCATCAACCGGAAACGGCATGCGGAGATCGTGGTCGCTTTACGAGAACGGCGCGCGAGCGACGCTTGAGCGTATGCTAACGGTTTGTCCGACAACTTGAGGAACGATGCTATGCACACACACCATTGGGCCGCCTGCGAAGACTTGAACGACGTCATGGCGGAGATCGACCGCTTGGGACTCGCGCAAAACGTCGTCGATCTCGACGCCTACGGCTTTACCGTGATCGAGGACTTGCTCGACGACGAAACGCTCACCGAGGCGCGCCAGTCCATCCTCGACATCTGTGCCGAGCAGACCGGCGTCAAACCCGATATCGACACCGGCGAGACGCATCCCGACTGGCGTTTGGTGCCGTATCTCATGCCGCGCCGCCCCGTGTTCCAAGACATTCTGTTGAACGAAAGGGGCGTCGCGCTGATTCACTACCTGCTCGGCAAGAGCGCACAGCTTTCCAGCATGACGTGTCATTTCAAGGGGCCCGGCGACGGCGGCCAGCTTCCGCTGCACACCGACACCAACATGCCCGCCCCTCTGCCGCCCTACTCCCAAGTCGCCAACATCAACTACGCGCTCACGGACTACAGCAAGGAAGGCGGCTGCTTGGCGCTGGTCCCCGGCAGCCACAAATGGGCGCGCGGCCCCGAGCCGACGGAGGCCCTGCTCGCCGGTCCGGCGGAGAACAAACTCGCGGAAGCCATGGAAGTGCCGGCGGGCACCGGGATCATCTGGCACGGCAACCTGTGGCACGGCAGCTATCCACGCAAGACGCCGGGGCTGCGCATCAATCTCGCCGTGTACCATGCGAGGCCACACTGGAAACTGCAAGAGCGCTACGGCCGTGAGCTCCCGCAAGACGTCGTCGACCGCCACGGCAACAACCCCCTGTTCAGGCAGCTCGCGGGCCTCAACGAAGTCTACGGTTGGAAGGAGGAAGGGCCTGCCTTCTTGGATCAGAAGAATGGCGGCTACCGGGCGGGCACCGAAAACGTGCTGCGCGACTCTAGCAAGAGTTGGCAGTCGTAGCGCCTAGTTCCGCGTTCTTGCCGGCGCACTACGGCGTAGTGCCGTGTCCGAGCGACGCGCAACGATACCGGGTGGGAGGCATGGCCGTTCGAACGCGGCGTGACTTCCACTATCGGCTGCGACGTGCTTGACTCGCCGCGACTTGCGGCCAGAGTTCGCCCCACATCAGGAGCAGGCGCTGCAATTGCAGCGGGCGGTTCAAGCCGCTGTTGAACAGCGCCGCTTCGCGCACTTTCGACAGCTCGAAGGCGAAGTCGAGCAGTGGAGCGAGTTCGTGCGCCGGCGAGCGGCGGGCGAGCCAATGCACGATGCGCAGCCAACGGCCGACGATGTCGGCGAGATTTTCCGTGCGCCGCTCGTCGGCGAGTTCCCGCGCTTTGGCCGGCGTCTTTCCCGCTTGCGCGAGCAGCGGCCAGAGCGGCGCTTGGTCGCGCGCCAACGCGGCCAGTACGGCGTACGGCGCACCGCCATATTCCACAGCGAGGTGGCCCGCCGCCTCGGCATCGGCGCCGCCCGCCACCAACCACGTCGTCACTTCGGCCGGCGGCGCCGGCGGAACGTCAATGCGTTGACAACGGCTCTTGATGGTCGGCAGAAGCCGCTCGGCGGCACCGGTGGTCAGTGCGAGAAAACTCTCCGCTGGCGGTTCCTCGAGCGTCTTCAGTAGCGCGTTCGCGGCGTTCAAGTTCATCCGGTCGGCATCCTCGATTACCGCGACCTTGCGGCCGGCGAGTTTCGGGGTCTGCATCAGGAAGTCGATGATGCGACGGATGGCGTCGATCTTAATCACGCCATCCTCCGGTTCCAGCCAGCGCAAATCCGGATGCGCCACCTCGCTCGCCGCTTGGTTCGGCCGCAGACCCAAGAGGTCGATAGCGAGCGCGTTGGCGACACGACCCTCGCCCCAGCCGGGCGGCCCTTGAATCATCAACGCATGCGGCAGGCGTTCCTCGAGCGCGCGAACCCGACGTAGCGGCGCCTGTAGCCAAGGGGGTTCGCTCACGGCGGAACGAGAAACCGCTCGACCGCCGCGGCGATGTCTTTGCGCACCAAGCGCAAATCTCGGTCGGCTGCGATTTGGACGATGCGCGCATGGCGCCGCGCTCGTTGCCGGTAAACGTCGCGCACCCGCTCGAAAAAGTCCGCCCGCTCGGCCTCGAATCGATCTTGGCTGCGGTTTGCGATGCGCGCCCCGGCAACGGTCGCCGGCACATCCAAATATAGCGTGAGATCCGGCCAGCAAGCGCCGTGTACCTGATCGGCGAGCCCCTGCAGCAGCGCCGTGCGGACACCGCGACCGCCGCCTTGGTAGGCGAAGGTGGAGTCCGTGAAGCGATCGCACAGTACCCAGCGACCGGTCCGCAAAGCCGGCTCGATCACCGTGGCGACATGTTGCGCCCGCGCCGCGAACACCAACAACGCCTCCGCCACGGCGTCGACGGCCTCCTCGCGATGTTCAAGCAAGAGTTCGCGCACCTCCTCGGCGAGCGGCGTGCCGCCCGGCTCTCGCGTCACCAAGACGTCCTTGCCGCTGTCCGCCAACAGCTCGCGAACGAAGTCGAGATTGGTGCTCTTGCCGGCGCCTTCGGTACCCTCCATGGTGATGAACCGCCCGCGCACCGGCGTCACCGCAACTGAAACCGGCGTACCGCCGCGTTGTGATCGGCCAATGTAGTCGAGAACTCGCTACCGCCGTCGCCGCGCGCCACGAAGTAGAGCGCGTCGCCATCATCCGGCTGCAGCGCGGCTTCGATCGACGCCAGGCTCGGCAACCCGATCGGAGTGGGTGGCAATCCTTCGTTGCGGTAGGTGTTGTATGGCCCGTCAGCCCGCAAGTGCGCCCGGGTCAGGTCGCCGTCGAACGCCTTGCCCAAGCCGTAGATCACGGTAGGGTCGGACTGCAAACGCATATCCTTCGCCAACCGGCGAACGAATACGCCCGCCACTCGATGGCGGTCTTCCGGCCGCGCGGTCTCCTTTTCGACCATTGACGCGACGATCAACGCTTCGTACGGTTTACCGTAGTTCACGGTGTCGCTGCGGCGCTGCCAAGCGTCCTCCAGCACCTCTTGCATCTGCCGGTGCGACCGTCGCAACAACGCCGAGGCCTTGTAGCCCCGGGCGAACAGATACGTGTCTGGAAAGAAATAACCCTCCGCGTTGCCCGCTGG
Source organism: uncultured Pseudomonadales bacterium (assembly GCA_964348085.1). GTDB lineage: Bacteria > Pseudomonadota > Gammaproteobacteria > Pseudomonadales > Azotimanducaceae > VXYL01. The sequence continues at coordinate 11,114 of CAYGBI010000032.1, forward strand.
CAGCCCGAGGCGCACCATGAGATCGTCCGGGGTGGCGGCGACGAGATCGAACGCCAGTCGCTCGTCCCCGGCAAGTCGCTCAAGCACCTGTTCGACGCGACTGCCCTCGACGATGCGGAATCTGTGCAAGACCACGTCGCCCGCCACCAAGCGTCGCAGCAGCGCATCCGCGGTCTCGCCCGGGGCGACTTCGTATTCGCCGCTTTGCACCAACGTCTCGGCGCCCCGCTGTTTGGCGAGTAGCGAGAACAGGTAGCCGTCCACCACGCCGGCCGTGTCGAGCGCCCTCGCCACCGAGGAGAAACTCATGCCCTCGTGAATGACGAGATCGGCTGGCGCCGTTAGCGGCAACGGTTGCGCCGACCAATGACGCAGGTAGCGGCCAAAGCTCGCGAGGAACATGATGCCGACCACGATGAATACGGCCGGTATCCACAACACGCGGGTCTTCATGCCGGTTCCTTCGCGCTCGGTGCGCAGCCGTTAGCGTTCCTCTTCGCCTAGCTCGCCTAGCAGCCCGTGGAGAAGTCGCGCGACTCTCCTCAAACCGCGGTGAATATCAGCGTGCCGTTGGTTCCGCCGAAGCCGAACGAGTTCGACAACGCGACGCGAATAGGCATTTCCCGCGCGTGGTGCGGCACGTAGTCCAAGTCGCACTCCGGGTCCGGGTTGTCCAAGTTGATCGTCGGCGGAGCCACCTGCTCGGCCACGGCGAGCACGGAGAATATCCCCTCCACGGCCCCCGCCGCGCCCAACAAGTGACCGATCATGGACTTCGACGAACTGACGGCTACCTTGGTGTCCTCGCCGAACACGGCTTTGATGGCGAGCGTTTCGGCGATGTCGCCTTGCGGCGTGGACGTGCCGTGGGCGTTGATGTAGTCGACGTCGGCGGGGGCAAGCGATGCATCCGCCATGGCATTACGCATGGAGGCCACTGCGCCACGACCGTCGTCCGGGGGACTGGTGATATGCCAGCCGTCTGCGCTCATGCCAAAGCCCTTGATCTCGCAGTAGATTTTGGCGTCCCGCGCCTTCGCCCGCTCGTATTCTTCGAGCACCAGCACACCGGCACCGTCGCCAAGCAAGAAGCCATCTCGGTCCCGATCCCAAGGCCGGCTGGCGCGTTCGGGTTCATCGTTGCGCGTCGACAGAGCCCGCATCGAGGAGAAGCCGGCAACCGTGACCGGCGACGTGGCCTGTTCCGAGCCGCCAACCACCATCACATCCGCCTCGCCGTACTGGATCATGCGCGCGCCGATGCCGATATTGTGCGTGCCTGTGGTGCAGGCGGTCACCACAGCGACATTCGGGCCGAGAAAACCGTACTTGATGGACAAGTTGCCAGAAATCATATTGATCACGCTCGACGGCACGAAGAACGGCGAGACGCGCCCGGGTCCGCGCTTGAGGCACACCGAATGGGTGGCTTCGATCGTGTTGATGCCGCCGATGCCTGAACCGATGGCGACGCCGACCCGCTGCGCATCGCCATCGACGTCCTCGAGACCCGCATCGCGCACCGCCTGAATGCCGGCCACCACGCCGTATTGAATGAAGGGGTCGACCCGCCGCGCTTCCTTGCGGTCCATATAGTCCGCGGCTTTGAAGTCCTTCACGCCGGCGGCGATTTTAACGCTGTGGTCCGAGGTGTCGAAAGCATCAATGGCGGCGGCGCCGCTCTTCCCCGCCAAGGCGTTTCGCCAAGCCTCGTCGACGGTATTGCCGATGGGAGAGAGCAGACCAAGACCGGTCACTACGACTCGTCGTTTGCTCATAATGAAATCTCTCGCGCTCCTAGGCGATTGCTTACGGCCGCCGTCGCCAATCGCTACCGTTCAGCGCCCCCCACACGAAGCGCCGGTGGCAATGGGAGCATGTCGGTAGGGAAGCGTTGGCGCGGCTCGGAGACTCGGGTTATTGATGCGCGCGGATATAGTCTATGGCTTCCTTCACCGTGGTGATGTTCTCGGATTCCTCGTCCGGGATTTCGGTCTCGAACTCTTCTTCCAGCGCCATCACGAGTTCCACGGTGTCTAACGAGTCCGCCCCCAAGTCGTCGACGAACGACGCCTCATCTTTGACATCCTCCTCCTTCGCCCCCAATTGCTCGCAGATAAGCCTCTTCACTCGCTCGTCGACGCTGCTCATGTTCCTTGACTCCCGTTAGGTGACTGGCCATTCCGATGGCGGCGTAGTTTATCCGCTTTGCCCAATCCTAACCACTGTTCGTGCCGGCAATCGCTTTGCGGAGCGGCCGATCCGACGACCGGGTGCGCCAAATATGGGGCGTTCGTAGGGTCATGCGCTGTACAGCCCGCCGTTGACGTGCAGCGTCTCGCCGGTGACGTACGCCGCCTGATCGCTCGCCAAGAACGACACCGCGGCGGCGATGTCCGCCACGCTGCCCATGCGCCGCAGCGCCGTCCGGGCGACCAAGGCCTCGCGTTGTTCATCGGTCAAGCCGCGGGTCATATCCGTATCGACGAAGCCAGGCGCTATAGCGTTGACGGTGATGCCACGGGCGCCGACCTCTTGCGCCAGCGCGCGCGTGAAGCCCTCGATGCCCGCCTTGGAGGCGGCGTAGTTGGTCTGGCCGGCATTGCCCATGCGGGCCACCACCGAACTCAAGTTGACGATGCGCCCCCAGCGCGCGCGCATCATGCCGCGCAGCAGTGGCCGCGTGACCCGATAGAGCCCGGTGAGGTTGGTGTCCAAGGTGGCCCGCCATTGTTCGGCTGTCATGCGCAAGAGCAGGTTGTCGCGCGTCACGCCGGCATTGTTGACCACCACCAGCGGCGGTCCGAAGCGAGCGACGATGTCGCTTAGCCGATCGGCCACATCGTCTTCGTCCAGCCGCAACACGACGCCTGCGCCGTCGTCGCCCAAGTCGGCGGCGATGGTTTCGGCCCCAGCCGCGCCCGAGGCCGCGCCGACGACGAACAATCCGTCGTCGACCAGCCGCTTGGCGATCGCCCTGCCGATGCCGCGGCTCGCGCCGGTGACCAGCGCGACTCGTCGTTCGGTTGCCATGCCGCCCTCTCAGGGCCGCAAGGCCGCGAATGCGGCGTCGAGACCGGCCAAAGCACCGATGCCGTACACCGGCGCCCGTCGATGAATACGTCGCATCAGACCGGCCAAGACGTTGCCCGGCCCGCATTCAACGAAGGTTTCGACGCCGGCGGCCACCATCGTCTTTACCGACGCCGACCAGCGCACTGGGGAGATGAGTTGCCGCAACAGATTGGCGCGAATCGCTTGCGCGTCCGGCGCGCTGCGGGCGTCGAAGTTCTGCACGACCGGAATGGCGGGATCGCGCAACACCACCGAATCGAGCAGTTCCGCCAAACGATCACTCGCCGGCGCCATCAACGCGCAGTGCGAAGGCACGCTGACATCGAGCGGCACCGCTCGTCGAGCGCCGGCCTCCTTGCAGGCGGCTACCGCCTCGGCCACGGCGTCGGCAGCGCCAGCGATGACCACTTGTCCGGGCGAGTTGTAATTGGCCGGCGTCACAACCCCCGCTACGGCGTCGCAGCAAGCGGCGACTTGGTCGTCGTCCAAGCCCAAGATCGCGGCCATCGCGCCTTCTCCGGCGGGTACCGCTTGCTGCATCTCTTTGCCGCGTTCGTGTACCAAGCGCGCGGCCGCGCCGAAATCGAGGACGCCGGCGGCCACCAACGCCGAGTACTCGCCTAGGCTGTGGCCGGCGACCATGGCGGGGAGCGGCGCGCCCTCGGCCTTCCAAACCTCGAACAGCGCCACGCTAACGGCCAACAGGGCTGGCTGCGTGATCTCCGTCTTGTTGAGTTCATCCGCCGGCCCCTCGTCAATGAGCCTGCCAAGGTCGAAACCCAAGGCGTCGCTCGCTTGCTCGTAGCAACGATGCACTGCCGGGTGCGCAGCGGCGATGTCCTGCGCCATGCCGACTTGCTGGGCGCCTTGGCCCGGGAACAAAAAACCCACGTTCATTCGCTCTCCCTCTAGCCTCTCCGGCCTCTCCGGCGTTGTTCAGATTCCCGCCGCCACCTTGGCCACCAACGTACCCGAAAGCGCGCGCACCGCCTGTCGAACCGCGCTGGCAAAGCCTTGCCGATCAGCAGCGCCGTGGCTCTTCACCACCACTCGGGCGATGCCGAGCAGGATGGCGCCGTTGTAGCGTTGCGGATTGTACGCATCTCGCACCCGGCCGAGACGCTCGCCAAGGCGGACCCGCGCGGCCGCCGACGGGGGAGCGTCCGCGAACTCGCGGGCGAGCAGATGACGCGCCAACCGCGCTGCGCCCTCGGCGGCCTTGAGCGCGATGTTGCCGGTGTGACCGTCGGCGACCACGATGTCGATGGCGCCGGCGAACATGCGATCCGGCTCGATGTAGCCGGCGTAGCGCAGCCGACCGTCGCCGCCGACGAGGCTGGCCGCGGCGCGCACCGCCGGCGGACCCTTGTGCAGTTCCGAGCCGATGTTGAGCAACGCCACCGACGGTTCCCGGACGCCGCTCGCCACTGCCACCGCGCTACCCATGAGGGCGAACTGGTGGAGTTGCGCGGGGTTGGCGCAAATGTTGGCGCCGAGGTCGAGCATATGGAAGCGAAAACCGTGCTCGCCAACGAGCGTCTTGATGATCGCCGGACGGCGGATGCCGGGCGACATGCCGATCAGGTGCCGCGACAGCGCCATCAACGCCCCGGTGCTGCCTGCGCTCACCACGGCATCCGCGTCGCCGACGGCGACCGCCGCGATCGCCGCGCGCATGGAGGAATCGATGTCGCCGCGCAACGTGCCGCGCAAAGGATCCCCTACCTCAAGACGGCGCGGTGCGTGGACAACATCGTGCTTGGTATCTCGGATCAGCGGCGCGACAACGCCGGCGTCGCCGAAGAAGGTCAACATGAGCGCATCGGCGACGGGCGTCGCGGTAGCGCCATCCAACGCGCCGGCGACCAACACGGGGGCTGGCGCGTCGCCGCCGAGCGTGTCGATGGCTATGCGAATGAGCGCACGCCTAGCGGCCCGTGGTGGAAGTCCGGGTCGCACCGAGAACGGTCAGGCGAACGCACGGCAAGGCGGGCATCGCTCAACCTCGACGCGCCAACCCGCGTCGCGTCGAGCGTAGGAGCGACCTATTCCTGCGCCTCGATTACTTTGCGCCCGCGGTAGTACCCGTCTTGCGTAATGTGATGCCGCCGATGCGTTTCGCCGGTGGCCGCATCGGTGGACAATGTCGGCCCCCGGCGGGCGTGGTGGGAGCGCCTCATATCGCGCTTCGAGCGCGTAACCTTGCTTTTCTGCACCGCCATGGCGACTCTCCTTCAACGTCCAGCCTTATACGTTATACGTTCCGCTTCTTCGGCGGAGTTCGCTTGGCCTTGGCCTGCTCCCCGCTCGCTACTTGCGCAACGGCGCGATAATAGAGAGCGGGCCGCCCCTAGTCAAAGAGCGCGTGCGGCTTACCGGAGCGAGCGGCCAAGCGCCCTTAGCCATTGCCGCCCGGAGTCAACAAGGCCACCAGCAAGCGTACTTGCGCGTCGTCCAGCCGCTCGCCGAACGCCGGCATTTGCCCGTTGCGGCCGTCGGCGATGGAACGGACGATGGCGTCGATGTCACTCCCGTAGAGCCAGACCTCGTCGGCCAAGCTCGGCGCTCCGAGGAGCGGATTGCCGGCACCATCGGCACCGTGGCAAACGACGCAAAAGCGGTCGTAGCCAACCTTGCCCGGATGGTCGTCCGCAATGCCACCAGCCAACCCTTTCGTGTAGGCGGCGACATCGCGCACGCCCTGCTCACCGAGCGCCGCCGCCCAGCCGACCATGATCGCCGTGCGGCCATTGCGGATGGTCTGTTCGATCTGCGCCGGGTCGCCGCCCCACTGCCAAGCGTCGTCGACGAGGTTGGGAAAGTGCCCAGCCACGCCTTTCGCGTCGGCGCCGTGACAAACGGCGCAGTTGCGGTCGTACACCCGCTGCGCCGATCGCATCAGCATCGAGTCCTCGCGAAGTTCGGCGAGTGGCCGCTCGGCGATCGCCTGCCGGTCGTCGCCGAATCGAGCTTGATAAGCCGCCAAGCTATCGTCCAAGCGCCCACCTTGGGACCACTGCAAAGCGCCCGAGAAGCTACCGAGGCCGGGATAGAGCATCAGATACCCCACCGAGGTCACCAGCAGGGCCAACAGCAACCAGAACCACCACATCGGCGCCGGGTTCGCCCCTTCCCGCAGGTTGCCGTCCCACACCGGGCCACCGGTTTCCTCTTCCGTGGACTTCGGCGTGAAGTAGACGCTGTAGGTCAGCCAAGCCAAACCGACGAGGCTCGTGAGGGTGAGTACCGCGATCCAACCGGCCCAGAAGTCGTTCGGCATGTCGCTCACGAGGGCGGCTCCTCGTCTTCGAGCGGAATGCGCGAAGCGCGACTCGCCGAGTCCGGCGACTTGTACAGCACCCAGACGACGATGGCGATCATAAAGAGCATCACCAGCATGTCGCCGAGGAAGATGAACCAGGTCATCATCGCCCCGCCCCATTCGAGCGCCGGGGCGCGTTCTTGCCTAAGGACTGCAAGTACGCGATCAGCGCGTCCATCTCCGTCAACCCGTCGAGCGCGGCGGGAGCGGCTTCGATGGCGGCCTCGTCGTAGGGGTGCCCCAGCGCCTTCAGCGCACGCATCTTCTCTTGAATGTCGCCGGCGCGGCTCGCCGGGCGGTCCACGAGCCACGGATAGCCCGGCATGATGGAATCCGGCACCACGCTACGCGGATCGATTAGGTGCAGCCGGTGCCAGATGTCCGTATAGCGCCCTCCGATGCGGTGCAGGTCCGGGCCGGTGCGCTTCGAACCCCAGAGGAACGGGCGGTCGTAGACGGATTCGCCGGCGCGGGAATACGGTCCGTAGCGGCGCACTTCCGCCAGCAGCGGGCGCACCTGCTGCGAGTGGCACGTCGCGCAGCCTTCCCGCACGTAAACGTCCCGCCCGGTCAGCGCCAGTGCGTCGTAGGGCACGGTGTTCGCGCTCGGCACCGCGAGCGACTCTTGCATGACGCTAGGCAGCACCTGCACCAAGCCGCCGATCGCCGCCACGACGAGGATGCCGAAAATCAGCAGGCCGTTGTTTTCCTCCAACCGGCGGTGCAGCGAGACGCCATTCATCTTCATCTCAACTCACCGCCGGCGGCGAGACCGGAACCGTGCTCCGTCCGCGCATGGTCCGCCAAAGGTTGTACGCCATGAGCACCGCACCGGCCAAAAACACCACGCCAGCGACGAGCCGCAACGCATAGTAGGGCGCCATGCTGGCCATGATGTCCTTGAAACTGAAGGTTAGTTCGCCGATTTCGTCCAAGCTCAGCCAGAGCAGACCTTGGGACACGCCGGCGCCCCACATCGACAACACGTAGAGCATGGTGCCCGCCAAGGCGAGCCAGAAGTGAACGTTGGCGAGCCGAACGCTGTACAGCGACGTCCCCATGAGCCTAGGCACGAGGAAATAGAACGTGCCGAAGGTGATCATCGCATTCCACCCCAAAGCCCCGGAGTGGACGTGGCCCACCGTCCAGTCCGTGAAGTGGCTGACGACATTGACGCTCTTGATCGAGAGCATCGGCCCCTCGAAGGTGGCCAAGCCGTAGAACGCTAGCGACAGTACGATGAACTTCAGCGCCGGATCCGTCTTCAATTTCTGCCAAGCGCCGGCCACCGTCATCACCCCATTGACCATGGTGGCCCAAGAAGGCGCCAACAGAATCAAGCTCATCACCATGCCGAGGGACTGCACCCAATCCGGAATCGAGCTGTAGTGCAGGTGATGCGGCCCCGCCCAGATATAGCTGTAGGTGAACGCCCAAAAAGCGACGATGGACAGCCGATAGCTCCAGATCGGCCGATCCGCGTGCTTCGGCAGAAAGTAGTACAACATGCCGAGGAAACCGCCGGTCAACAGAAAACCGACGGCATTGTGCCCGTACCACCACTGCACGATGGCGTCTTGCGCACCCGCGAACAGCGAATAGGACTTGTCGATGGATACCGGCACGGCCAAGCTGTTGACGATATGCAGCATGGCGATGACGATGATGAGCGCACCGTAAAACCAGTTGGAGACGTAGATCGGTTTGATGCGTCGCCGGCCGATAGTGCCGAAGAAGACCACCCCGAACGCCACCCAAACCACTGCGATAGCGATGTCGAACGGCCACTCCAACTCCGCGTACTCCTTGCCGCTGTTCCAACCGGCCAGCAACGAGACGCCACCCGCCAACACGGCGAGTTGCCAAGCGACGCAGCAAAACCAAGCGAGCCACGGCGAGAACAACGTGACATGGCAAGTGCGCTGCACGCTGTAGAACGCCGTGCCCATCAACGCGGAGACGCCGAAGCCGAAGATCACGACGTTGGTGTGCAAATTGCGCAAGCGGCCGTAGGACAGCCACTCGATGCCGAAGTCGGCCGTCGGCCAAACCAGTTCCGCGGCCAAGTACACGCCCGCCGCCATGCCGAGCACGGACCAAGCCATGGCGCAAACCACCAGCGCCGTTACGACGCGGTCCCGATAGGGCTGATCGACGTAGGCCACGGTCAGACGCCGATCGACGGGCCGATGCCGCCGCTCCACAAGGCGACCGTCAACCCTAGGAGGCTGACGGCCGCCACCAAGAGCCAAGCGATCACCGCCGACGCCATCAGCATGCCCCGCGCCGGATCGATGTTCAGCACCACGGGAAGACCGCTGTAGAGCAAATACATGCTCCATATCAGCGCGGGAATCAGTACCGAGAGATTGACGAATGCGTGCGGATAGAGGTGGCAGACGCTGCCCATCACCAACGGCACGGCGACCGCCCCGATCAGCGCCAAGTGCAGGCCGAACGACTCCCGCGCGCCGTAGGTGACGGCCATCCATCGCGTGATTCCGGCAGTGGTCAAGAGCCCCACGAGCAGAACAACGAAGTAGCCGATGCTCACCAGCGCTTGCGCGTCGGTGGTCAAGCGAAGCGGTTCTTCGGCGCCGAGACGCCAGCCGAACAACGACGCGCCGACGAAGGCGAAAACCGGCGGCGGCAAAGCCAGCCAAAATACGGATTTGAAGAACACGACATTGGCGTCGGGTCGCGCCGCAGCGAGTTCCGCAAAGGCCTTGGCGGGCGAGAAGGCGGCGCGAACGAGCAGCCACGGTGGGACGGATGCGAGTGGTCCGACCACGCTGATTACCAATAAGTCGCTCGGTTACTCTGGATTCGGCGGGAGCAAGTTCAACGTCGGCTAGCGCCACGAGAACCGTCGCCGTTCGGCGCCGCCTTTCGCCCCAGCCGCCCTATCACTACGTCGGACTTCGCGGCTAACGCCGCCAAGTTCGACGGACCGTTAGCATACCGCCGTCGGCCGCTCTTTCCTACTCTGAGCCGTTCGCCATTGGTATCCGGAACGCCCTATCTGCGTGGATATGTCCGCCCATCAAGGGTTGAGGCGCAGGAAATCGTCCTGATTCGCACGATCCCCAATATCGGATAGCCGGATAGCGTGTTCTGCGTTCCACTCGCGTCAAACCACGAGGCTCAAGATCAAGAGACCGGCCAATAGAGCGCTCGCAAGCTGCCAAAACAGCGTCGGGTTCTTCTCCAACAGCGGCGCGGATTCCGCGTGGCGGACGAGTTCCGGGTTGGGGCGCTTCAAGTCGGTGGTCAGCTCCGACATCGCCTCGTAGCGGTTGGCGGGGTTCTCGGCGACGGCTTTCGCGAGCGCCAAGTCGATCCACTTCGGCAAGTCGGCGCGACCAGCCTGCCGCAGCGGCACGTAGGGTCGGCCGAGGTACGCGCTGGCGTCCCGGGCGAGCGGCTTCTTGTAGGGCAGCGCGCCGGTGAGCATCTCGTAGGCGACGACGCCCAAGGCGTAGATGTCGGCGGCGTGACTGGCCGGTTGGCCGCGCAGGCACTCCGGGGCGACATAGCCAACCGAGCCCACCGGGTAGGTCTCGCGCACGGCTAGGCTCAGTTCGTCGAAGCCCTGCACATAGGCCGTGCCGAAGTCGATGATTTTCGCGGCGCCGTTGCGGTCGATCATGACGTTTTCGGGCTTCAGATCCCGATGCACCATCTGCAGTCGCTGGAAAGCGCGCAGCGCCCTTGCGATCTCCTCCACCAGCCGCCGCACCTCCTCCACCGGCGGGTGGGGGTTGTCCAGCATCCACTGGCGCAGCGTACGGCCTTCGATGTGCTCGGCGAGGTAGTAGAGGAAACGGCTGTCCTCGGGGCGCGGCAGGATCTTCATCACGCCGGGATGGTCGATGCGTTTGCCGATCCACTCTTCGCGGACGAAGCCGTCGAGATAAACCGGGTCTTCGGCGAAGGACTCGGACGGCGTCTTCAACACCAACCGCTCGCCCCGGGCGTCCTCGATCAAGTACAAGTGGCTGCGCGTGCCGCTCGCGAGGGTGCGCAGAACGCGAAAGCCGTCGATGCGAGCGCCGATGTAGAGGACTGGCGGAATCACCTGTCGCGTCAGTCGCCGGTGAACCTCGTTGATGTCCTCCCGGGGCAGCGAATCGACGCGCATCAACAGGCAGCTCAAGTTGTCCTCGCTGCCTCGTTCGTAGGCGAGGTCCACCACGGCGCGGGCGGTCCCTTCCAAGGACGCGCCCGACGCTGCTGCTTCGCGCACCCGTTGTCGCAGGCTGCGCGCGCCGATCACATCGTGTACGCCGTCGGTGGTCAGCACGAACACGTCGCCCTCGACCACATCCTCGGCCAAGTAATCCACTTCCAAGTCGAGGTCCATCCCCAGGGCGTTGGTGAGATACGCCTGTTTGCGGTGATCGCGGGTGAGTAGCTCCAAATCGTGCGTGCGCAGGCGGTGGATGCGGCTGTCGCCGGCGTGGAAGATATGGGCCGTGCGGCCTCGGATCACCACGGCGCTCAAGGTGGTCCACATGCCCTCGTGATGGCAGAACCAGCGGTTGAGGGCGTTTAGCACCCGCGCCGCGGCGGTTTTCACCGTCCAAGTTTCGGGGGTGGCGAGGTATTCGTCGATGAACTCCGTCACCGCCGTCTGACTGGCTTTCTGCGCTTGGTCGCCGGCGCTCAACCCGTCGGCGATGACCGCGACGGCGCCTTTCAGACGATGCGGCTGGGCGGCGGCGAAGGCGTCCTCGTTGACGGCTTTGCGACCGGCGATGGACATGCCGCCGTACCCGACCTCAAGCACCGGGCCAGCGGCTACCGTCGCCGGCTTTCCGTTCGCCGCGGCGGCCTCGCCGACGGGCGCGTTCACGCGACTTTGATTAGTTCCACGCTGCCGTCCTCGCGCACTTCGGCCATATGGCCGCGCGGCTCTTCCAAGAAGAACAGCGTCACGAAGCCGACCACCGCCGATACGCCGATGACGGCGAAGAACGCCTCATAGCCGACGAACGAGAACAGCGTCAAATAGCAGACCGCGCCGATGTTGCCGTAGGCGCCGGTCATGCCGGCGATCTGTCCCGTCAGCCGACGCTTGATGAGCGGCACGACGGCGAACACGGCGCCCTCCCCGGCTTGCACGAAGAACGAGCAGGCCATGGCGGTGGCCACCGCCAAGAGCAGCGGCCAGGAGGCGTCCACCAAGGCGAACGTGAAGTAGCCGAGCGCCAAGCCGGCGATCAAGATCAAGAGCGTGCGTTTGCGGCCGAAGTAGTCACTCAACAGACCGCCGGCGGGACGTGACATGAGATTCATGAAGGCGTAGGACGATGCTAGGAGCCCGGCGTGCATCATGCTCAGGTCGAATACGTCCATGAAGAACAACGGCAACATGGATACCACCGCGAGTTCGGAACCGAAAGTGGCGAAGTAAAGCGCGTTCAGCACCGCTACTTGCTTGAACTTATAGCGATGGATTTCCGGCACCGGCTTGGTGAACACGTCTTTGTTCACTCGCCAAGCGTGCCAAGCGTCGTACAGATAGCCGGCCAAGAGGCAGGCGTAGATGGTGTTTGCGGCGGTAGCCGATAGCAAATCCACGCCGCTCGGCGACAACTTCCAAGTCAGTAACGCGAGGGCCAGGAACACCGGCGCCTTCATGGCGATGAGCAGAAAGAAGTCGCCTTTGCTGGTCACCTCGATGGCGCCCAAGTTCTTTGGCTTGAAGTAGGTCGAGCCCTTGGGCGTGTCCGAGACGTTGAAGTAGTAGAGCACGCCGAAGACCAAGGAGAGCAAGCCGGTCGCGGCGATGGCGTAGCGCCAGCCATCGTCGCCGCCGAACAAGAGGGCCGCCGCCGGCAACGACATCGCCGCGGCGGCGGAGCCGAAGTTGCCCCAACCGCCGTAGATGCCCTCCGCGCGGCCCAGCTCGTTGGCCGGGAACCACTCGCCGACCATGCGGATCCCGATGACGAAGCCGGCGCCGATGAAGCCGAGCAGGAATCGCGCCACGGCGGCCTGCACGAAGGTGTCCGCGAACGCGAAGACGAAGCACGGCACGCTGCAAACGAGCAGCAGCGTCGAGTAGATGAGCCGCGGCCCGAATTTGTCCGTCAACATGCCGATGAGAATGCGCGCCGGGATCGCCAAGGCGACGTTCAGCGTCAGCAAGATGGACACTTCGGCCTTGGTGAGCCCCAACGTGTCCTTCACGGCGGCCATCAGCGGCGCGTGGTTGAACCACACGACGAAGGTGACGAAGAACGCCATCCACGTCATGTGCAGCACTTTCATCTTGCCCCGGAAGGCGAGCAGGTTGAATCGTTCGACGTCAGGGGTCGCGGCGCGAGTCACGGTATCTTGTCCTTGGGTGTGCAGTCAGTGGTCGGTGGGCGCCACGCCGACGGCCGGATTGGCGGCGAGGCCCAAGTCTCGGGCGTGTTGTTCGAACGCCTTGTTCTTCCAGAAGAACGCGCCGGGCATCGTGGTGGGCACGACGACAACGTAGAACAAGGCGCGTCCTACCAGCGAAACCGAGATTCCGACGGCGCCGGCCAACAGCCACGCCAGCGGGTGCTCCGTGCCGGTGACCCACAGGCATCCGACGGCTACGACATTGGCGGCGAGCAGGGCGTTGCGGGCGATGTACGTGTTGCCGAACGTAGTCGTTTGCACATAGTGGGAGGCGGCGCCTTCGTGCTCGGCGGCACGAAGATGCCGGGCGTGGAACGCCAAACCCACCCCCTCGATCAACATGCCGGCGAGGATGGCCGCGAGCAGCATCGACGGGTAGCCGGGGGCGAAGGCCAACGCCATCCAGCCGCCTAACGACAGCGACGCACCGACGAACGCGGCACCGCTCTGCCAATGGTTCCAGAACGGCCGCGCGGGAATGAGATAGCAGCGCACCATGAAGTAGACGGTCGCCGCGCCGGCCGCAACCGCCGACCATGCCAAGGCGAACGCGGCGCGCTCGAATCCGGCGAGGCGGGCGAGCAGGAACAACGCCACGGCGCCGCCGAACACCACGGTCGCGAGCGCCTCGCGGCTCAAGTTCGAGTGCCGCAGGTTGTTGAACCCCCGGTAGAATCGCGTCGGCTTGCCCAAGTGGGCGGTAGACGCCAACATGCCGAGGCCGAGGAGCGCCAGCACGGCTAGCGAAAGCCAGACGCCGGCGTGATCCGCGACATGAGCGGTGACGAACGCGCCTACCGCGGCTTGGACGGCAAGGGTGAACGCTACCAGCGGGTTTTCCCGCGACGACAGTCGCCGAAGGCTCCAATGCCTCGCCTTGCCGTCCTTGGCGTCGACGGTCGGCTGGAAGCCGCCGTCGCCGTTACGCAGGTACTTCACCGGCTCGGAGTCCGGTCGGGTCACCTCCTGGGGTAGCTGCTTCACTTGCTGGAAGCGAATGTTGGGGTGGGTGATTGCCGGATCGGGAAATCCCGGGAGTCGGGCTTCTACCTGCTCGCGGCCGTTCGGCATGTTCTCGACGACGCCGAAATCCAGCGCGTTGCCGACGCACGCCGACACGCAAGCCGGCTTCAAGCCCACTTCCAAGCGATCCACGCACATATTGCACTTTTCCACCTGCCCGGCCAGCGGATCCAATTGCGGCGCGTTGTACGGGCATACCCAAGTGCAGTAGCCGCAGCCGAAACAGATGTCCGGATCCTGAATGACCGCGCCGTATTCCGGGTGCTTGGTGTACGCCCGCGTCGGACAGCCCTTCAAACAGACGGGATCGTCGCAGTGGTTGCAGGCCATGGAGATGTTGATGCGCGCGTAGTCCGGGTAGGCGCCGCCCTCGACGTAGCCTACGGAGCGGAAGCTCAAGTGTGGCGGCAAGTCGTTCTTTTCGCTGCAAGCCGCTTCGCAGGCGTGGCAACCGATGCAGTTGTCGGCAGTGAAGTGAAAGGCGTGCTGGCGGGTGCGGTTCGGATTGCCGCCGATGCCGGCATCGCCGTTGATCCGCAAGCTGGTGCCGTTGTCGCCGTCCGGCAGTAGCTGAATCGGACTGCCGTAGCGGTTCAGCGCTTCCGCGCCGTTGCCGCTCGGCGCCGTCTTTCGCCCAAGCCGCCCTATCACCCCGTCGGACTTTGCGGCTGACGCCGCCAAATCCGACGAGCTGCTAACGTCGGCGAGCTTGGCGTAGTCCGGTTCGTCGGTGCGCGTCGGGATCATCAGAAGGTCCGCATCCGGGCATTCCACTGCGCCGCCTGCTCTTGATCGACGGTTTCGATGCGCACCGCGCACTGCTTGAACGCCGGCTGCCGAGAGTAAGGATCCAAGAGGCCCAACGTGAGCCGGTTGACGCACTCGTGGAAGTGAAACGGAATGAACACCATGTCGGCCGGAACGCGGTGGGTGCGCTGCACCATCACCACCGCGTCGCCGCGGCGGGACACCAGCCGCACGTAGCCCATCTGCGGGATGTCGAGCGCGTCCGCAGCGTCCGGGTTCATCTCCATGTAAGGCGTCGGCGAGAACTTGTTGCAGTTGCCCACCTTGCCGGTCTTGGTGCGGGTGTGGAAATGCTCGACCACGCGGCCGCTGTTCAACCAGAACGGAAATCGGTCGCTGGGTCGCTCGTTGTTCTCGACGTAGGGCAAGGCCAAGAGCTTCGCCTTGCCATCGGGGAAGGCGAAGACGCCGTCCCCGTACAGGCGCGGCGAACCGGTCTCGTCGCCTTCGCGCATGGGCCACTGAATGCCTCGCGCCGCCTCGATCTTGGCGTAGCTCATGCCGGAGATGTCGAGGTTCCTTCCCCGTCCTTTGGAAAGCTGCTTCATCTCGTCGAAGACGGCTTCCGCCTGCGTCGGCCAGCGCATCTCCTTCGCACTCGGCCAACGCTTCGCCAAGGAGGTGAAAATCCAGTGGTCGGGCTTCGAGTCCGCGAACGCGGACGCCGCCGGGCGGGTGAGATTGACGCGCCGTTCGGTATTGGTGAAGCAGCCTTCCTTTTCCGCCCAGACCGCGGCCGGCAGGTAGACGTGGGCGTAGTTCGCCGTCTCCACATCCTCGTAGGCGTCCTGCACCACGCAAAACTCGAGCTTTTCCATGGTCTTCTTGATACGTGGCGAGTTGGGCATGGAGGTCATGGGATTGGTGGCGATCACCCACAGCGCCTTGATCTCGCCGGTCTCGATGGCGGGGAAGATGTCGGTTTGGAATAGGCCGCGTTTTTTCGGAAAAAACTCAGGGTCCACGTTCCAGAATCGACCGACTTCCTCGCGGTGTTCCGTGTTTTCGAGCTGGCGATAGCCCGGCAGCCCGGAGCAGGACGACCACTCGCGGGTGCCCATGGCGTTGCACTGGCCGGTGATGGATAGGCTCGTGCCGCCGGGCTTGCCGATGTTGCCGGTGATCAAGTTCAGGTTGTTGATGGCGCAAACGCCGTCGGTGCCGTGGGTGGACTGGTTGATGCCCATGGTCCAGATGGACATCGCCGCACCGGCCTTGCCGTACAGCCGCGCGACGGTGCGGATGGTGTCCTCGTCGATGCCGCAGATGCCCGCCGCCGTGGTGGGATCGTATTGCGCCACGGTCGCCGCGAACTCGTCAAAGCCCGTGGTGTGGGCGCGAACGTAGCCTTCGTCGTGCAAGCCATCCGCCAAGATGACGTGGCACAGGCTGTTCAGCAGCACGAGGTCCGTACCCGGCGTGACGGGCAGGTGGATGTCGGCGAACTGGGCGAACATCGTCACGCGGGGATCCACGACGATCACGGGAAACCGGCGTTTTTCCAACGCTTCCTTCAAGCGCCAGTAGATGATCGGGTGCTGCTCAGGCAGGTTCGAGCCGAACGCCAAGAGGCAATCCGTGTGCTCGAAGTCGCCGTAGCAGCCGGGCGGCCCGTCCGCGCCGAACGAGCGCTTGTACCCGGCCACCGCCGACGCCATGCACAACGTGGTGTTGCCGTCGTAGTTGTTGGTGCCGATGACGCCGCGCACCAGTTTGCCGAGCGTGTAGAACTCCTCGGTCATGATCTGACCGGTGGAGATGACGGCCACCGAATCGCGCCCGTACCGGGCTTGGATGCGCTGGAACTCCCCGGCGACGCGATCCAAGGCGGAATCCCAGTCTGCCGGCCGCCAGTCTTCGTATATCCGTGCGCGCATTTTCGGCGCCGTGCCGCGTCCCGCGGCGGCGAAAATCTGCGCCTGCGTCAATCCTTTGACGCACAGCTTGCCGCGATTCACGTCCGCGCCGCCGACGCCGCGGGCGGTGACTGGCCGCCCTTCGGCGTTGACGCCGACCTCGACGGAACAGCCCACGGAGCAATAGCCGCAGGTCGCGTACTTCCATTCCGCGACGCCCTTGTCGGCGATGCGGATGGGATTCTTCTTGTGGCGGCCGAACAGCATCAGTTGTCCACCTGCACCTCGCCGTCCACGACGCGCACCGGGAACGTGCGCACGGCTACGGATTCGTCCTCTAGGCAGCAGCCGGTCGCCAAGTCGAAGTGCTGCTTGTAGATCGGCGAGGCGACCACGACCTTGCCCTTGACGTCGCCGACAATGCCGCGAGACAGCACGGCGGCGTTGCTGAAGGGGTCGAAGGCATCGATGGCGTAGACGGCGTCGGATCGGGACAACCGGAACAAGGCCACTTGGTGGTCTCCCACCAGCGCCCTCGCGCCGACATCGGGGATGAGGTCGTCGAACTCGCAAACGGTAATCCACGACGCGACCGCTTCGCGGTCGGCGCAGGATTCGCCACGCGGATTTTCACCGCCGGCGATCACGCGACCTCAGCCGCTGCGGCGGGTCGGCGCTGGCCCCGTTCGCGCACGAATACGAGCGAATCGTCGCGTTGATCGCTGTTGACGAAGGTGCGGAAGCGCTTGAGCTTCTCGTCGTCCTCCACGGTGGCTTTCCATTCGCATTCGTAGGTGTCGATGACGTGGGCCATCTCCGCTTCGAGATCCGCGGCCAAGCCAAGCCTGTCGTCGATGACCACGGATTTCAGGTAGTCGAGACCGCCTTCGAGGTTCTCCATCCACACGGACGTGCGCTGCAAACGGTCCGCGGTGCGCACGTAGAACATCAGGAAACGGTCGATGTACTTAAGCAGGGCTTCGTCGTCGAGGCCGGTGGCGAACAGATCCGCATGGCGTGGTCGCATGCCGCCGTTGCCGCAGACATAGAGATTCCAACCGATCTCGGTGGCTATGACGCCCACATCCTTGCTCTGTGCCTCCGCGCACTCGCGGGTGCAGCCGGACACCGCGAACTTGAGCTTGTGCGGGGCGCGCAAACCCTTGTAGCGGTTCTCGAGGTGGATCGCCATGCCGACGCTGTCGAGGACGCCGTAGCGGCACCAAGTGCTGCCGACGCAGGACTTCACCGTGCGCACCGCCTTGCCGTAGGCGTGACCGGTCTCGAAACCGGCATCGATGAGCTCCCGCCAGATCAACGGCAGCTCGTGTACTTCGGCACCGAACAGGTCGATGCGCTGGCCGCCGGTGATCTTCGTGTACAGGTCGTATTTCTTCGCGGTCTGCCCTAGCGCGATTAGCTTCTCTGGCGTGATCTCGCCGCCCGGCACTCTCGGCACGATGGAATAGGTGCCGTTCTTCTGCATGTTGGCGAGGAAGTGATCGTTGGTGTCCTGCAGCGGCGCGTGTTTTTCCTTCAGGATGTAGTCGTTCCAGCACGCTGCAAGGATGGACGCCACGGCGGGTTTGCAGATGTCGCAGCCACGGCCGGTGCCGTGCTTCTCGATCAGTTCCTCGAAGGTGTTGATGCGTTCCACCCGCACGAGGTGGTAGAGCGCTTGGCGGGTGTACGGGAAGTGCTCGCAGATGTCCGTGCTCACTTCCAGGCCGAGGCTTTCGAGCTCGGCGTTCAGAACCTGCGTCACCAACGGCCCGCAGCCGCCGCAGCCGGTGCTGGCCTTGGTGCGTTCCTTGATCGCCCCCAACGTAGTGGCTCCTTCCGCCACAGCCGCCACGATGGCCCCTTTGCTGACGTCGTGGCAGGAGCAGATCTGCGCGGAATCGGGCAACGCACCGGCAGCGCTGGCGGGCATGCCGCCGCCTTCCCGTTGCGGCAAGATCAGCGAGTCCGGGTGCTTCGGCAGCGTCAGTTCGCTGCGCATGGTTTGCAGCAACATGCCGTAGTCGGCGGTGTCGCCCACCAAGACGGCACCGAGCAGCTTCTTGCCCGTCTTGTTGACGACGATGCGCTTGTAGACCCGGTCGCGTTGATCGATGTAGGTGTAGGTGCTTGCGCCCTTCGTTCTGCCGTGGGCGTCGCCGATGCTGCCGACATCGACGCCGAGCAGCTTCAACTTCGTGCTCATGTCGCCGCCCCGGAAAGCCGCCTCGCCCGTGCCGCCGATGACGCTCGCCGCCACCTTGGCCATCTCGTAGCCCGGCGCGACGAGACCGAAGATGCGCCCGTCGAACAACGCGCATTCGCCGATGGCGAAGATGTCTGGGTCTGATGTTCGGCAAGCACCGTCGATCACCACGCCGCCACGTTCGCCGACGACTAAGCCACACGCCCGCGCCAACTCGTCCCGTGGCCGGATGCCGGCCGAGAACACCACGAGGTCCGTCTCCAACACCTCGCCATCCGCGAACGCCAAGCGGTACCGCCGCGTGTCGCCGGCCACGATCCGCTGCGTGTTCTTACCCGTATGGACGGCGACGCCTAAGTTCTCGATCATGCTGCGCAACATCGCGCCGCCGCCGTCATCCAACTGCGTCGTCATCAACCCCGGCGCGAACTCGACCACATGCGTGGCAAGGCCCATGTTCGTCAGCGCGTTGGCGGCTTCCAAGCCGAGCAGGCCACCGCCCACGACAACGCCCACTTCGGCACCCCTGCCGGACGCCTTGATGCCGTCTAGGTCTTCAAGGGTTCGGTAGACGTGGCAATGCGGCTGATCGTTGCCGGGGATGGGCGGCACGAAGGGGTAGGAGCCGGTGGCCAACACGAGCGCGTCGTAAGCCACCTCCCGGCCCGCGCTGGAACGTACGGTCTTGGCTTCGGGGTCGATGCGCTCGATGGCTTCGCCGATGTGAACGGTGGCGTCTTCCGAGACGGCGTCCAGAGTAAGGTCGTCGGCGCTACAGCCGTTGAAATACTCGCTCAGATGCACCCGGTCATAGGCCGGCCGCGGTTCCTCGCCGAACACAGTGACGGCGACGCCTGGCGATTCCCTCACCAGTTCGACGAAGCGATGGCCGACCATGCCGTTGCCGACGACGACCACTTGGCGGGTACCGTTGGGGGAGACCTCCTTCATGCCTACCCAAAGGGCAACATCCATGCCAAAACCCGGGAAAAGGCGGAAG
Source organism: uncultured Pseudomonadales bacterium (assembly GCA_964348085.1). Lineage (GTDB taxonomy): Bacteria > Pseudomonadota > Gammaproteobacteria > Pseudomonadales > Azotimanducaceae > VXYL01. The sequence continues at coordinate 30,799 of CAYGBI010000032.1, forward strand.
ACAGGGAATCTCAAGCATGAGGTGCGGTAAGCCGGTGCATGGACGGTTCGATGGAGCACCCGTTTGGCGCACGGGACCGACGTGATGCGGCGACCACGTGTCGCCCCTCTTGGGCTTGAGATATGCCCAGAGCGTCTCGCTGCGTTGTTTCGGGGATGGCGGGTGGGCTCAGTCCCGGACGAGTCCGGAGAGAGTGGAAAGGTGATGATCTAACGGGCAACGCTATGGAATGCCGTGTTGGCTCACGCTTTAGGGCGCTGGCGACAGTAAACTCCAATGCTGAACATATCTCGGAGGCGGACGATGAGACGGAACATCAAGAATGATGAGATCTGTCTACTTACCCGCGACTTGGCTCGACTGACCGGCGAAACCATGACCGGCGCGATCACGGCGGCGCTCCGAGAGCGCTTGGCCCGCGAGAAGCGACTTCGCGACAGCGATGCGCGCGTCGAGGAGCTGCTTGCCATCGGGAGACGTTGTGCCAATTTGCTGGCCCCCGGTCCTTCCGCTGCGGAGCACGGCGAGGAGCTCTTCGACGAACGAGGATTGCCCGCTTGATCGCCGAGACGTCCACCGTACCCACCGCCGCTTCGTACTTGCAACATCCCAAGCCCGGCCTGAACTAGGTCTTCGCGACCGGAGTTCCGGCTCGTCTTTGAACGGGATTGGACTCCCGCGAACGGCGTTCTCGGCGATGGACTCGTCAGGCGAACGCGCTTCGCATCGGGCCTTGGCGCACGGCTTCGGCGGCGGGCGCGTGGTTCACAATGCGGCGATCACGGCGTCCGCCATCTCGTCGGTCGATACTTGACGGATGCCGTCGGCAGCGGCAGCCGGCATGATGTCCGCCGTTCGCAGGCCCGCCGCCAACACGTCCGCCACGGCTGCCTCCACTCGGTCCGCGGCAACCGGTTCGCTCAAGCTGTAGCGCAGCATCATGGCGGCGGACAGAATCGTCGCCAAAGGGTTGGCGACGTTCTTGCCTGCGATGTCCGGCGCGCTGCCGTGAACCGGTTCGTACATGCCCTGCCCGCTCGCGTTCAGCGACGCTGACGGCAACATGCCGAGGGAGCCGGTGAGCATGGCCGCCACATCCGACAATATGTCGCCGAACATGTTGCCGGTCACCACCACGTCGAACTGTTTCGGCGCCCGCACCAACTGCATGGCGGCGTTGTCCACATAGAGGTGGTCGAGCGCGATGCGCGGATAGTCGGCGTGAACTTCGTTCACCACATCGCGCCAAAGCTGGGTGACTTCGAGCACGTTGGCCTTGTCCACGGAGGTGAGCTTGCCGCGCCGCTTGGCCGCCAAGTCGAAGGCGACGCGAGCGATGCGGTCTATTTCCCGCTCGTCGTAAACATAGGTGTTGAAGCCGCGCCGACCGCGATTGTCCGTCGTTACGCCCCGCGGTTCGCCGAAGTAAATGCCGCCGGTGAGTTCGCGGACGATGACGATGTCTAGGTCGGCGACCAACTCCGCCTTCAGCGACGATGCTTCCGCGAGCGGCGCGAAGGTGAGCGCCGGACGCAGATTGGCGAACAGGTCCAAGCCGGAACGCATGCCCAGAAGGCCCTTCTCCGGGCGCTGGTCCATCGGCAGATGATCCCACTGCGGACCGCCAACCGCGCCGAGCAACACCGCATCGGCCGCTCGCGCCGCCTCGAGCGTCGCCGGCGGCAACGGCACCCCGTGCCGGTCGATGGCGCAACCGCCGAGGTCCGCCGTGGCGAACTCGATGTCCACAGCCAACGCATCGAGCACGCGCACCGCGTGAGGGACGATCTCGGCGCCGATACCGTCGCCGGGGATGACGACGACTCGGTGGCGCTTTCCCGTCGCGCCAAGAGCAGAGGAATCGATGTTAGCCACGCCTTGCCTCTTCCCGCCCCGCTTCGGTGCCGAACACCCACGGCATCCGGCGACGGTGCTCGGTCTCGAATGCGCGGATGGCGTCGGCGTGGGCGAGCGTCAAACCGATGTCATCCATACCTTCGAGCAACAGCCGCTTACGTTCCGGTTCGATCTCGAAGCGACTCTCGAAAGCGCCGCCGGAGAGCGTCTGCCCGGGCAGATCGACCGTCAGCGCATAGCCGCCCTCCCGCTCTACCTCCGCAAAGACCTGATCGACTTTTTCTTCCTCCAAAGTGATGAGCAACAATCCATTTTTCAGCGAGTTGGTAAAGAAAATGTCGGCGAAGCTCGGCGCGACAACGCACCGGAAGCCGTATTCCAAGAGTGCCCAGACGGCGTGCTCGCGGCTCGACCCGCAGCCAAAGTTGCGTCGCGCCAAGAGAATGCTCCCGCCCGCGTAACGCGGCAGGTTGAGCACGAACTCGTGGTTGATGCGCCGTTCGTTGGCATTCATGCCGATATCGCCTTCGTCCAAATAGCGCCAAGCGTCGAACAGGTTGTCGCCGAAGCCGGTGCGGCGAATGGACTTCAAGAATTGTTTGGGGATGATCTGATCGGTATCCACGTTCGCTCGATCCATGGGCACCACCAAACCGGTATGGCGGACAAAGGGTTCCATCAGAGCATTTCCCGCACATCGGTGAAGTGACCGGCGACGGCGGCAGCGGCGGCCATCTGGGGGCCGACCAAGTGCGTGCGCCCACGATAGCCTTGCCGCCCCTCGAAGTTGCGGTTCGAGGTGGCCGCGCAGCGTTCGCCGGGATACAGGCGATCATCGTTCATGGCTAGGCACATCGAGCAACCCGGGTCTCGCCACTCGAAACCGGCGGCCTTGAAAATCGCATCCAAGCCCTCCGCCTCCGCCTGCCGCTTGACGAGGCCGGAACCCGGCACCGCCATCGCCTGGGTTACGGACTTCGCTACCTTGCGGCCGTCGATCACGGCGGCGGCGGCGCGCAGATCCTCTATGCGCCCGTTCGTGCAGGAACCGATGAACACCCGCTCTACCGGCACCGAGGCGATTGGCGTGCCGGGGGACAAATCCATATAGGCAAGCGCCCGTTCGCAGATCTCGCGCTTCGCCGGGTCGGCGAAGTCTTCCGGCGCAGGCACCGTCTCGTCGACGCCCACCACCATTTCCGGCGACGTGCCCCAAGAAACCTGCGGCACCACGTCGCCCGCGTTCAACGCTACTTTCTTGTCGAACACGGCGTCCGGGTCGGAAACCAGCGTGCGCCAATATCCCTCGGCTTGCTGCCACAGCGCCCCTACCGGTGCGAACGGCCGACCACGAACATAGTCGATCGTGGTGTCGTCAACGGCCACCATCCCGGCCCGGCCGCCCGCCTCGATCGACATATTGCATAGCGTCATGCGCGCTTCCATGGACAACGCGCGAACGGCTGGTCCCGCATACTCGATGGCATGCCCCGTGGCACCAGCCGTTCCAGTCTGGCGAATGATGGCGAGGATCAAGTCCTTGGCGCCCACGCCAGCCGAGAGTTCGCCGGCTACTTCAATGCGCATGTTGCGGCTCTTCCGCTGTACTAGGCATTGCGTCGCCAGCACATGCTCGACTTCGGACGTGCCAATGCCGTGCGCCAAGGCGGCGAACGCGCCATGGGTGGACGTGTGCGAATCCCCGCAAACGATGGTCATGCCCGGCAGCGTCGCGCCCTGCTCCGGGCCGATGACATGGACGATGCCTTGCCGCACATCGGTCATCTCGAACTGGGGAATCGCGAAGCGCCGGCAATTCTCATCCAAAGTCGCGACCTGCGCCTTGGCGACCGGATCCTCGATGCCGTCGATGCCGGCGGCGCGATTGACCGTGGGCACGTTGTGGTCCGGCGTCGCTAGGTTCGCATCGCGCCGCCAAGGCTCGCGGCGTGCGAGCGCCAAACCCTCGAAGGCTTGCGGCGACGTCACTTCGTGCAGCAAGTGCCGGTCGATATAGAGGATGGTCATGCCGTCGTCCCGCTCGGCGGCGGCATGCGCATCCCAAATCTTGTCGTAAAGGGTACGGCTGGTCACTTTCCCCACTCAACCGCTTGCGAAAGGCGGGGATATTAGGCTCAAGCCGCGCTGAATGACAAACTAATCTCGAGAGCTACGGGAATCCAAACCCAGCGCCTCGACGCGGGCAAGTAGGCTCGCCGATGTGGGGCATTCCACCAGCGCCACGCCGACTTCCGCGAGACGCTGTTCGTCGTCCTCGCGCCGAAGCAGTCTGGACAACGCTGACGCGGCCGCCGCGTCGAAACGAGCCGCGGCCATGCGCACCAGCAACGCCCGTTGCGCACCTCGGCGCTGCCGGCGCAGCCACGGTTGGTCATCCGGTCCCGTGCCGTCGCGATGCCCGAGCGCCCGCCCGACGCGCTCGATCACCCTCGACGTCGCCGGCGACGGCGGCGCCGGTTCATTCAATGCCGCGTGGATTTCTTCGCCCGTCCAGCCGGGGAACCCCAAGCTCACCGGCGACTGGCGGTATTCGCCGCCGTCGAGCAGATAGATCGTCAAACCCGGAACCAATCCGGCCGGACGATTCACCGCGTAGTCGGCCTCCGGCACATCCACCCACAACTCCGGAAAGCCCCACTCCTCGTAGAACCAGAGCTTGCCCTTGCGCACATCGGTGGTGTTGTCCACCTCCAACACCACATCCGGTAGCGTGTGCTCATCCACAACCATCGCTGCCCCGTCGAATGGCATCTTGGCGCGGCGCGGATAGAGATAGAGCGATTGATCCGCTTGCAGTATTCGCCTTGGCTCGCCACGCGGCCCCCGAAGCAATAGGTCCATCGTGCCGAGGCACGCTATAGGGGCGCCGCGCGTCTGGGCGATCAGCTCGCTCAATCCCGCCAACCGCTCTTTCGGTTGCTCGTGCGTGGCGCTAGTGGGTTCCCTCACCTCCCACGCAGTCTCCGTGTCGCCGTCCCAATACTCGAAACGACGCTCCCAAGTGGGCAGTTGTCCGCGCGACAAGGACGTCTGCCGACAGCCCGGGAACCGTCTCGATGTCAAAGGCAAGCGGCGGCGCACCGGCTTTGACGACACTATGGCAGCAGCCGCGCCGACCGTTTGGGTGCGCATGGGTGGCGTGTTGGCGAAGGAAGGTAGTTCGAGTGCCACGGCAATACTCCAATCCGCGGGTTTGAGACCAGTGTCGGCATCGACACATGGGCAAGAGTAGCGGTTACTTGCTGGCGCGTCAATCCCGAGTTTTTGTCCCATGCAGGGCTACTGCGTGCTCAATCAGTACTGGCGCCGTGGCGTTGCTTCCTAGGCCTCTACCGTACCGTTACAACGTCCAAGCCTTCCAATCGAGAAGTGTTGCCCAAGAGGATGGTGTCGCCTTCGCGCAGTCCTCCTACGACCTCGACGTGTCTCAGCGTGCCCATTCCGAACGCTGCAGCCGTCCTTTCGGCAAGGCCTTCGTCGGGCGCGAGGAGAAAGACGTCGGTCGTGGTGTGGTCGCGCACATGCAGGGGCCGCCGCACGAAGAGAACATCGTCCAGTTCGGCGACCGTAATCGCGGCCCGCACGGAGAGTTCCGGTCGGGCGCCCTGCGGGAGGGAGCCGGGAAATTCGATGTCGACCGCGACGGTTCCCTGCGTCACCGCCGGATCCACGCGGGTCACGACTCCGTCGACCGTGCTTCCCAACAGGGTCGCACGCGCCGGTTGCCCGGAGGCGAGGTGGCTTGCGTAAGACTCCGGAACGCGTACGACAGCCATCAACGACGACGTGTCCACTATTCGTGCGACTCGGGAGCCGGCGGACACGTGGGCGCCGGGGTCGACCAAGAGTTCGCGCAATGTGCCGGGGACGTCGGCGACGATGGTCAGCGAGCCGAAGTCGGCTTCGGCCTCGGCGAGTGCGGCCCGCCGAACGGCAACGCGCACATCGCTCGCGTCCACTTCGGAACGCAACGCACGCTTCGATTCTTCGAGCCGCCGCCGCTCCGACTCGACCCTCGCCTTGGCCCTGTCAGTGCGGATCCGCTGGCTGTCGTAGTCGATCGCCGACACGGCGTTGCGCTCCCTCAACCGGGACTGCGCCTCGAGGCGTAGCTGTTGCTCGTCGTAGTCCGCCTGCGCATCCAGCAGTCGAGCTTGGGCCGCCAGTTCCCGATCCGTGACGTTCGCGAGGTGGCTGCGGTGGTCCGCCTCGACCTCCGCAAGTGCGAGCTTCGCCTGGCCGACCCGGCGACGAACTTGCGGATTGGCGAGCTGCAGTATCTCGTCGCCGCCGGCGACTTCCTTCCCCGGGCGTACGAAGACCTCCTCGACGGTGCCGTCGACTTGCGCAGAGATCCATCGCTCGGAGGCTGGTTCGAGACCGCCAGCGCCCTGCACGTCGACGGACAGCGGCCCGCGACGGACCTCGGCGGTGAGGAAGTCGGCGATTTCGATTCCGGCGGGGGCGCGAAGCCAGAGTTGATCCGCTACGACCAGACCCAGAATCGCAGCAACCCCCAGCGCGATCCACGACACGCGGCGGATGGACAGCAGCGGCGGGGCTTCGCGAGGTCTGTCCATGGAGTAGCCGTCCGGGCGCACTGTGGCAGCCGGCCCGATTGTGTACTCAGGCACGTCCGCTACATGGTTTCGGTGGCTTGAAGCGCGGATCCAAGAGTGTCCGCGAGCGCCGGCCACTTCGGTGCCGGCGGTGGCCATCACGCCGCGAGGCTCGCGGCCCGGGGTCACTCGACAAGTCGTCCCTCGGTCAACGTCACGACGCGGTCGGCCGCGCCGACGAACTTCGGGTTGTGCGATACGACGCAAACGGTCTTGCCCTGTGCGTGGCAGTCCGCGAGCAGGCGCAAAACCACGTCTTCGGAATCCGAATCTAGGTTGCCGGTGGGTTCGTCGGCCAGCACTATGGAAGGTTCCCCGATCAGCGCACGTGCTATCGCCGCCCGTTGTTGCTGGCCACCGGAAAGCTGCGTCGGATAGTGGTCTGCACGATTCGGTATGCCGACATGGTCGAGCAGCGCTTCCGCCTTCTCTCTTCGTTCGGCCGATGTTGTCTTCATGGCGCCCCTACGATAACGAAGCGGAAGCTCGACGTTCTCGCGGATGGTGAGATCGGGTATCAGGTTGAACGACTGGAAAACAAAGCCGAGTTCGCGATTTCGAATCCGCGCACGCGCCGTAAGACCCAACTGCTCCGTGTCCGCGCCGAGCAAAACGTAACTCCCGCCCGACGGCACTTCGAGCAGTCCCAGAATCGACAGCAGCGTCGACTTGCCGGAGCCGGACGGGCCACGGACGAGCAGGTACTCGCCGCGGGCGATGTTCAAAGACACGTCGGCGAGCGCGTGCGTCTCCATCTGCTCGGTGAAGAAAACCTTGCTGAGCCGATGGAGGCGTACGACAACGTCATCGGTCTGCGGATCAAGATTCATCAGGCCTGCCTTTGCGAGCGGAACTCGGTTGAGTACGGGCGCTTCGCGTCGCCACCCTAGCGGCGACGAAGCAACGTCGCCGGCGTCCGGGCCAGACGCCGGATGCTTATGTAACTCCCGGCAAGGCAAACGACGGCCATGACTGCGAGCACCGCCAGTACGAGCGGCAAAGTGACGACGGACAACGGGGCGGGCGCGAGGTAGCGTCCGGCGACCACGAGCAACGAGAGCACCGCGCCCACGAGCACGATATCCACGAGCGCGCCGGAGACGATGCGCAGCGTCTCGTCGCCGCCGGTGCCGCCCAGTGCATAGCGAATGCCTATCTGACTTGCTTGATCCCTGACGGTGCGTGCAAGTGCGTTCGCCACCCCGGCAAGCCCAAGTGCGAAGGCGAACGCTCCGGCCATCGCAAGTACGGCTTCGACGCTCCGCTTGTCGACCTCTTCGTCCAGTAGCCCGGTTGGCGAGCCGATGCCGTAGGCCTCGTCGATGCCGCCTCCGAGTTCATGGAGGAGCGCAACGATGTCGTCGGCCACACCCCGATGCCGAATCACCCAGAAGTCCTGGAAACGACGACTCGGATCGACATTCGGCAGCACGGTGTAGACGACTGGCACGGGCGGGTCCGAAAGACGCCCGTAGGGAATGTCCTCGACGACTCCGACGACCGTGAACACGTCGGCATCCTGCAAGGCGCCAACCGGTGCGAACTCGATCGCCCTCCCGACGACCCCGTCGACCCCGGCGCGAAAGAGCTGCGCTGCCGCACGGGACATCACCATTTCGTTTGGCCGGCCAGCGTCCAAGAACGACCCCGAGAGGAGAACCACGTCGAGGGCTGCAAAGAACGCGGAGTCGACGCGGTTGCGGTAGAATAAGACGTCCTCCAGCGTGCGGTACCCTTTCACCGTGGTCCGGTTCTTCGGCAGGATGGTCTCCGGGAGAAGCGGCAGCATTTCGGCCCGGCCGGCGCTGTCGACCGTCGGCTCCGAGGCCAAGGCGTCGCGAATCCGCCGCGCCCCGTCGGGTGTGGGGCCTCGGGAAAAGAAGACGCCCGCCATGAGGGCGTCGCGGTTCTGGAAACCCAATGTCGAGACCGGGTCGCGCACGTACTGCAGGCCGACCGACAAGGTGAGCAACAGGCTCGCCGCGGTCATGAACAGCAGGGCCCGCCATGCCAATCTCGCAAGGCGCGAGCCGCGCGCTGCTGCTCCGGCGGCGGCGAGAGACCTGCGCGACACTGCGCGTCCGACGACCCAGCACGACCACAGGAAGGCAAGCACCAACAGGGAGATGCCGACGCCGACTCCCGTGGCAGTGGACGCGAAACCCAGCCTGCCAAGCGCCGCGGCGAAGGGGTCCATGCCGAGCACGGCATCGCTTACGTACACGAACGACAGCAGGCTTACGACTGCCATCGTTGCGACGTAGGCGGCATGGCGTCTCGCGCTCTCGCGGAAGACGTCCGCCGGCGTGGCGCCGATCGCCAGTCGGATCGCCTGCGATTCCTCGCGGCCCGCGTGGTCGGCGGCGAGATAGTCGATCAGGGCCATGAACGCCAGCGCGAGGAGAAGGGCTACGACGATACCGAGCCATGCGAGCCGCTCCGCGGTTTGCCGCCGCTCGTCGGGGCGCAGTGCTAGGCCCGGCACCGTCTCCAGGCGATCATTCCGTTGCTCGGGAATGGGGAATCGATGTCCGTCCAGCCGCGCCGCCAGAGCCGTCGACGTCATACCTTCCGGCAGAACCCCGAACATCAGAAGGCTGGTTGCAATGCCCTCTCCCGGGGACCATGGACTCGGTGGATGCAGGAGCCAAAGGTCGGCTCGCTGGTCGAATATCCCTTCGAAGGCAACATCCGCGACGCCGACGATCGGTACGGCGGTCGAGCCGACGTCGACGAGCTTGCCGACCGCGTCTTGGCCAGAATCGAAGACACGCCGCCACATCCGGGCGCTGACGACGACGGCCGGTACGTCGCCGTCGTAGGCCGTCCGTCCTAGAGCCGGGGCGACGCCGAGCAGCGTCAGGAAGTTGTCGGATACGTCCCTGACGGAGACCGTGACCGTCGCGCCCGCGCCGTCGAGGACTTTCGCCTCCTTCGTGTAGTAGTCGCCGTAGGACCAGGCCACTTCGGCCACGGCGCCGCGAATGGTTGCGTAATCGACCGTGGATACGGTGGCGAATCGACCGGCCTCGCTGGTACGGCGGCCGAGCGTCACGTAGTCCCTCGCGGCAACGCCGCCGGGGAGCGAAACGAAAGTCTCCCACGCGATGGCGAAGACGACGCCGATGAAGCCGAAAGAAAGCCCGAGACCGACGACGAGAGCGGTTGTGCGGGTGGCGCCCGACGCGCCGATTCGGGAGGTCCGGGCGGGGACGAAGGTCTGGACTTCGGGGCGAGGCATGCGCTCGCCGGCAGCTTCGACTTTCAAGCGCCGACGCAAGGCCGAGCGTGAGCGCTCGCCGGGGACGCCGCTTCACGGCGCAGCGCCGCCAAACGCAGGGACCAGTTCCGAATCAGCTCGTCCGGATCATCGGGGGAGTTCGCGTGGCGCGACGCCCAGTGCGACACCGGCCGACCGCCGGCCGTTGCATGTCGCAAGGCGGCTTCGGCATTCGCAATGGCGCAAGCGGGGTCGAGCGAGGCGTAGAGCCCCGACAGCTTGGCGAACAGCCACGGGGGAGGCGCGTCAATGGAGCGCAGCAGCGCCTCGGCCTCGTCGAAGCGGGAAAGGGCTGCATGATAGAACACCGAGTAGGCGAGCGACTCCGTTACAAGCCCGTGCGGAATGCCGTCGTGTTCCCCGGCTAGCGCTTGGCGGATGTGCGCG
>CAYGBI010000033.1:0-40570 GCA_964348085.1 uncultured Pseudomonadales bacterium
GTAGACGGCGTGCCCGAGATTGGGAAACCCCGTCGGCTGGAATCTCGCGCCTTGAGCCGGCTTGAGGTCGGCTTCGATTAGCAGGCGGGGCGCATCGTCGATTGAAGTGAGGTCAAGCGGCATTCGTATCCTCCGTGGTCGGGTCGTCGTCTTCAGGCAGAGCGCCCGGATAGGCGCGTTTTATCAGGGCCGCCGACGCCCCGATTCCGACCGGGATCAGAAGCGCTGCGGCAAGGCGATTGGCTGGGACGCCGGCGCCCATGCGGCCGTCTTCGACCGCAGACATCCGCGAGCCGGATCGCAAGGCATCGAAAGGCGTTGGCAGTCCGGAGGCGCGGGCACGAGCCAAGGCGATACGCACCGCCTGGCTAGTTGCTCGCCCGTCGAGGCTGTCGCCGCCAGTGCGCAAGTGCGCAAGAATTTCTGGTGGGATCGGCATTCGCGTTGTGCTGGGCAGTGCGCCAAGGCCACGGAGAGCGGCATCCGGCGTGAACACCGGCTTGAGCGCCGAGTAGGCGAATGGCACGGGCGAAGCGCTCGCGTGCATGTACGCCGGGCGGCTAGGACGCACCCACACGAGACCGGCAAGCAACGCCGCGCAACGCGCATCGTCGAAGTCGCCGGAGAGGAACACGGACACGTCCGCCAGTCGCGCGACCACGGCACTGGCGAGCGGCTTGTCCACCAGTCCGCGAGTGGCGGCTTCTACCAATCGCCGTTCCAGCACGGCGAACAAGTTTGGCACGAGCTGGCCGACTCCCCAGACTACGGTGGGTGACGCGTCGCCGCCCGACCATGAGCGACGAACGCTGAGGCCGCGTCCATTTCGGTCGAACGATCTCTTCTCATCGAGCGGCGCGAAATGCGCGATCATCGGCGGGGCCACCGTCGACTCCGAGGCACCCGAGGACTTTCCTGCGCTTGGGGGCACCGGCGCCGATTCGTCATCGACCTGTGCGGGGTCGCCTTCTCCGGGATGTCTAGCGATCGATAGGCCAAGGCCGGCTAGCGCGGCGGCGACACGAAACTCGGCGCTGCCATCGTCCGCTTCACCAATCCAGTCGGACGAAAGCGGCGGCGGGGGCGCCAGTTCCTCGCGGGCCTTCGGATTAGTGGCCAGCCAAGCCACGAGGCTACCGAGGGCCATCAGTGCGTGCTGTGTTCCTTCTCGTCGGCGACTCGCCGTCGTGATCTGAAATAGCGCATCCTCGACACGACGCATCGCCTGTCGCGCACGAGCGGGAGCCCTCCTCTTGTCGCCCGCCAATTTTCGTGCGCGTTCAAGCCAGTTCCCGGTGTCGAAGTCGCGAGCGATATCCCGCTGCGGTCGATCAGGAACTTTGAACCGGCCAAGCGGCGTCGCTTGATGAGGCACTTTGCTGTCGGGTTCGATGAAGGAGTAGCGCTCGAACCCGCTGATGCCTCGCGAGGAACCGATCTGCGCGATCGAGCGCGCGGCATCCAGCCCAGTTCGGGCCGTGCGTTGCCCAATGGTGAGTCGCCCCTCCCGAAAGACCGCAGCGACTTCGGAAGACGTAGCCGGCTTCGCCCAGATAGGCGTCCAGACTTCACCCCGAGGACGATTCGGATCTGCCGATGACAAGCCGCCTGCCCCGGCCGCCGTGGGATCGAAGGTAAACGGAAAGGCAGCGCGGCTTCCGCCCCCGGTTGCTCCCCAACGGCGAGTGAGGGCACCGGCAAACACCAAGGTGCCCTCCATTGCCAGAACGACATCCCACGGATTCAGCGCGTTGGCGCCCTCGTACCCGGTCGTCGCATTCGGTCCGCCATGTCCGGGACTGAACTGGCCCATGTAGTCCCGTCCTTCGATACGTCGGGCGACATCGAACAGTGCAGACTCAAGCTCAGGCTCCGCGCGATCCGTCGGACATCCACTCTTGAAGTCGATGAGGTCGGCAAGTCCCCCTGCGAAGTTGACACCGAAGTCGCGGCTTCCGTCGTTGCCACCAGATCCAAGGAGGGGAGAAGTGACGTCGTCGGTCGACAGCACATAACATGCGTCAACGTAGCGGAGATGATGCGAGTCCGTTTCAGACCTTAAGACCTGCAGCAACAGGCTTTTGCTTCTTTTTTCTTGCTTCTCGATGCGCCTCAGCTCGTCTTGTTTGAGCTTCTTCTCGTTTCCGGTGAGCTTATTGAGTTCTTTTTTGAGCGCTTTCGACTGCGCTCGAAGTGTGTTGCATTTGACCAGATGGCGATTCTTGCGCAATGCGCGGACGGTATTTCGCATCAACTCCAAGCGGCGGCAATTGCTGCTGTCGATGTCACGCATCAAGACGGCACCAGCGCGCTTGGACGCTCCCGCATCGCCCTCGAGAAACCCTGCTCGCCCGTTCCACGGTGCCGTGATCGGACTCGGCGCGTAATCGCGCAAAAAGAAGCGCAAGAGGTCATCTCGACTGAGTGTTGTTCGCAAGTGGAAGCGCTCGTTGGCCCACCAGCCTCGTGCATGAGCATCCGCCGCCTTGCCACAGGCATGGTTGTCGGGCGACGAGATCAGACGCAACACTGCCAACGCCTTCAGATAGGACGCCAGAGGCGTGGGCGCGCACCCGTTCAAGATGACCACCTCGGCAGTCATGAGTAGCGTCCGTTCTGCTCTTTCTCGGATGCCCGCCAGTCGGCGATCCTCAAGAGCGTTTCCAACCAGCCGAGGCGGAACGGTCCAAACCGCACGAGCAGATCACGCGTGCGTTCCGTCCAGCTTTCGCGACTGACTGCGTCCCAACCCAGTTCCATGATTGAGAGGTGCAGGTCTCCTCCCTCCCAGCGCTCGCCTCCTTCCAGATCGAGAGGCGGAAGATGGTCCCGCTCCCACACCCCCCGGGCGAAGCGTACCCCGGCGCGGGAGTCGTCCATCGGCGCACTTTCCTTTGGCAATGCACGCAGGTTCAGTCGCACCTTGCCGTGGTGAGCGGCGATCAAATAGGCAGTCAGGTCTGCATCCCTAGACCAATCCTCTTGCGCCAGAAATGCCAAGGCCGATGCGAGTTCATGTCGGAAATAAGCGCGTGCGTGTCGAGACCGTTTAATCGTCTTGGCCAGTAGCACGCCCGGCGGAACGTCTCGGCCGTCGAGACCACGACGCATGGTGTCTTGGAAGACGTCATGCGCCTTGCCCAGATCATGCCAGCTCGCCGCGCGGACAACAGCCGCCCGAGCACTTGCGTTCACGCCAAGAGCGTCGCACAGCGATTCCGCTTCCGTAGCGACGTGCCGCAGATGATCGCCGAGCGGCACGACCGTCCCGATCTGACTCAGCGAATCTTCGTCGTGCCCTTCGGTCTCGTCCGTTGCCACGGCCGGGGAACCCTCCCGTGCCGCACTCGCGTCAGCCGGCGGGACCGGATCGGGTACTGCTTCAGGTTCATCCTTCGGATCACCCGTGAATCCTACCGACTCCCGATAGCCGCCCGCGTTCAGGCCCGCGAGCAGGAGCAGTCCCGGCCACGGCTCGCCCTGAAAAGGCACCCATCCCGGCGGGACAGTTCCCGTTCGGTCGTCACGACGACGCCACTGCGGGTCGCGTTGGAACACGGGTGCGGCCTTTTTTCGTACGTTGTTGAGCCACTCTCTAGCGGCAGCAATCGACACGGCACACAGCTCGTCCCGGCGCGGACGCGGCGGGTCGTCTCTCAATGTGGAGAGATCGCGCCAGAAGACGCGAATGTCCGTGTCGTCCGCATCGCGGACATACGGCGACACGTCGACGTCGAAGCCGGTCAGGTCAGGGTCCGTGTCGAAGAGGTCGTTGAAGTCCTCACGGCGAATGACGCGGCGTGGCGGCTCGGCGTCGTCCAACGGGGGCAGATGCACTGGCGCAACGTCGGTCAAGTCGCCCAACTGTTTCCTCGCGGATTGCAGTTCCGCAACGGTATAGGGGCTCGCCAAGAGGTCGGCGTCCCTGTCCGATGGTCCGCCGTCGGCTGTCGGATGCAGCAGGTCGAGCCAATGAACATCCGCACCGTCGGGGAACTCGGCATAGCGGTTGGCTCGCCCGAACCGCTGAACCAAGGACGACCAAGGCGCGACCTCCGTGAACATGACCGCCGCGGAGAGGTCTAGGCCCGCTTCCACCGCTTGAGTGGCGACAACGATCCGGCCATTTGGATTCCCGTCGCTCGACTCGACCATCTTGGCCGTTTCCCGATCACGATCGGCGAGGCGGAAGCGGGAGTGAATAAGGGCCAGCGTCGGCACCGACGGCTTCCCCTTCGACAGCGTTTCTAGCACCTTGTGAAGCGCCTGCGCACGCGCCACTCGATTGACGATAACGAGCGTCATGCACCCGGGTCGGTGCTCGTGCGAGATCGTCTCCGCAAGCTCTCGGATGTAACGGGTGATGTCGGACTTCTTCGCCGACTTCGGCGCAACCGGTGAACAAGTCAGCCTTTTGGTGGCGTGCGTGAGGCGGGCGAGTCGACCGCCCGACTCCGCGATCGGATCGACTCTGACAACGGATTCGGGGCACGGTTGAGGGTGATCGACGGTGGCGAGCCACTGCGGCTCGAGCGTTGCCGAGATCCAGAGGCTACGGGACGGGCTTCCCGTGGGACCGCATTCGCTTTGAGATCGAGCAGCGCTCGCTTGGCGAAACGCTTCGAGCTGTGCGGAGGTGGCGCGGCCCGCGCCCATGAGTTGGACTTCATCGAACACCCACTGCGCATCTTCGTGCAGAAGGGCGAACTCCATCGGCCAGATTGCCCGGGAGGAGGCGTAGCCGCGCATCAAGGCGCGGCTCAACAGCATGTCTTGAGTGCCAACGAGCACAGCCGGATGCTCCGGTCTCCGCAACCAATGGCCGTCGTCCACACCGCCCATGAGGACATGTACATCCTGCGGTTCTGGTAGCTGGTCAGCACCGTCCACTTCGTTCGCCAGCTTCCCGAGCCAACCTTGGACGAGCTGCGTCGTCTGCTCGACCAGCGTTCGCATCGGCAGGCACCAGACCAGTCTGCGGGGCGTACCTTGGGGATTCCTAAGGCGGTGCGCAATCCACCCGAGCGTCACGGCTGCCGTCTTGCCCGCGCCGGTCGGCGCAACCAAGACTCGAGGCCACTCGCCACTAGTCAGCGCAAGCTGCCAAGCATCGGGCTGCACATCCTCTCCGAATACGATTCGGTAGATGCTGGTACCGAGGTCAGTTGCCATACTGGACTATTCGGAACGGAGCTCGCGCGGACTCAGGACGACTCGCGCATCCGAGCCGTCAGGGTTCAACACGAGTGGCTGATTCGTGGACACCGGGTTGCCGAAGTTAGGCTCGTTGAATGTTCCATGGTGGCGTGTACTCGCGTATCAGGCAACGTTCCAATGCCTTAATGTCGCCAGTGTTCTCCAACCTGCGGAGCCATAGCGTTATCCGCGAAGCCTCGGCAGTCTCAGCAGTGATGCAGGCGTTGATATGACAGTTCGTCGCTCGGCCGTCCAGAAAACAGTTCTTCGGATAGATCTTGCCGTAGCCCTGATTCACGCGTTTCCCCATCGAGTCTTTGCAGCGGCCGATGTACTTGAGAACGTCATTAGCGTAGTAGGCGTATACGCCACGAGCGCCAAGTGCGGACCGGCCAGCTATGGAGAAAGTCGAATACGTGAGGTCGCCGTACCGGTTGAGAAAGCACATGTAAAAGGAATCGCGGCATTCTTTAGTTGGGCAAGAACATCTCCCAACGGAGAATCCAAGTGGTGTCGATAATCAGCCACGCACTTCTCGGACAAGGCTTGGTAACGATGGTGATTCAACGTCTCGCGAAGTGTCTTGTTGTTCTTCTTAGCGAACACATTCTCGCGACGGTCGTTCTCAAACTTGAGTGGCACATGAACGAAATCGTAGGACTTGCCACTCAATGCGAGTGATCGAACCGTCTTGGGCATTTGGTCGAGCCTACGAGAACCAAGAGCGACCTGCAAGGCTGGCTCAACACTGCCGAGAATGACCACAGGGTTGGTGGCATGAAGCCGTGCAGTTAGGCTCGTCAGGTGCGCTCGATCATTCTTGACCCCGCCTCAGTCTACGCGCCCTGACGCCTTGCACGCGGTGTCATTTCGACCCACAAATGCCAGCCGCCACCCCGTCGGCTTCGCGGCTACGCCCAAGTGCGACTGGCTTGTCTGCTGCAATAGGTCCGCCCACGACACTCCAGGGTGCTGTGGCCAGCGGTGGTCAAGAACGTCAATCCACGCCCTCGACCACCGGCTCCATTTCCAGCGGAACGCCGTACTTCGCCATCACGTCGGCTTGGATGCGACGTGCCAAATCCAAGACCTCCTGGGCAGAGGCACCGCCGTGGTTGACCAGCACCAGCGGCTGACGCGGCCAAACTTGCACGGCGCCGAAGCGCGCGCCCTTCCAGCCAGCACGGTCGATTAGGCGGGCTGCTGGTATTTTGTACAGCCTTTGCTTGGCCGTCGACGGCACGAGTGGATAGCCGTCGATATCGATGCGCGCGCGAACCGCGTCCAGACATTGCGCCGTCACCTGCGGATTCTTGAAGAAACTGCCGACATTGCCGACGCGGCGCGGGTCCGGCAGTTTGCGGCGCCGCACGCGAACCACAGCTTCGGCGATCGTCCCCGGCCTCGGCTGCGGCTCGACACCCATGCGCGCCAGTTCGCGACGAACATCCGGGTAGCCGGTTTCCGGCTCCGCGTCTCCCAAGATCAACGTCACACGCACGATTACGTAGCGACCTGCGTCTTCGCTCTTGAAACGGCTGTCCCGATAGCGGAACTTGCAGTCGCGCCCGGAGAATGTCGCGAAGTCTCCCGTTGCCTGATCGAACGCGGTAACCGATTCCAAGACCGAAGCCAGTTCGCGCCCGTAGGCGCCGATGTTCTGTAGCGGTGCGGCGCCGACCGAGCCCGGAATCAGCGCCAAGTTCTCCAACCCCGCTATCCCCCGCCCCAAGCTCGCGCGCACGACTTCGTGCCACGTCTCCCCTGCCCCGGCGGCGACGCGCCAACGCCGAGCGTCCAAACGTTCGAAGGACAAGCCGCGGATATGCGGGCGCACGGTCAGCCCCGGCAGCTTCGCCCGCAAGACCACGTTCGAGCCGCCGCCGATAACGGTGACCGGCACTTGCCGAACGCTCGCCGCGCGAAGACAGTCGGCCAGCGCCGTTTCCTCGCTGAAGACACGCAGCTCGTCGGCGACGCAGGGCAACCGTAGGGAGTTAGCGACGAACGCGTCAGCGCCACGAAAGCCGTTGCCTATTGGCACGCCTTTTCGCCCCAGCCCAAGCCTCCCTTCATGTAAATCGGACTTCGCGGCTGACGCCGCCGAGCCCGACGGACGGCTAGTCCGACCCACGTTTCACCCCGGCCGCGCCGGTCAAGCGAAAGGTAAAGTTGACGCGCTCGCCGATGCGCTTCTTGGTACGTGGCACGCAATGCTTGTAGTCGCGTTGGCTGCGCCCCCACATCAGCAGCAGCGAACCGTGCTGCAAGGAACAGCCAATGCTCGCGCCGCCCTGACGGGGACGCAGGCGGAACGTGCGCTCGGCACCGACGCTCACCGAGGCGATCACGGGTTCGGCACCGAGATCCCGTTCGTCGTCCGAATGCCAACTGAGCGTGTCGTCGCCGTTGCGAAACCGGTTCACCAAGACGAAGTTGAAGGGCCAGCCAACCGCCTCGGCGACATGCCGCGCCAAGTCGCGAACCTCCTTCGGCCACGGCCGTGCGTGATGCACCGCGCCACTGTAGCGGTAGCTCGCGCCGCAATCGCCGAACCAAGCGGTCAGCCTCGGCGCATCGAGCGCCCGACCGAACAGCGTCAACCGCTCGCGCTGCCAGTGGATGTCGGCAAGCGCGTGCGCCAACAACGCATCCGCCCGCTCCCTATCGAGGAAGTCCGGAACATAAAGAACCTGCGGAACGCCGATCTGCGATCCGACGTTCAGCAATCGGCGCGACGGCGCGTAACTCATGGCGGCTATGATAGGCGGATCATCGCGCAACGGAGTGGAGGGGTAGGCCCGTGGACATCAACGACAAGGTCGCAGTCGTCACCGGCGGCGCATCCGGGCTCGGCAAGGCCACGGCGGAGGCGCTCATCGCCGCCGGCGGCAAGGTGGCCATCTTGGACCGCAACGAGGAACTCGCGGCTGGCACGGCGAGCGCCTTGGGAGAAGACGCCATCGCGTTCGCCGCCGACGTCACGGATGCCGCCTCGGTCGGCGCCGCCATCGACGGCACGATGGCGCACTTTGGCGCGATCCACATCAACATCAACTGCGCCGGCATCGGCGCCGCCGGGCGCACCGTCGGACGCGACGGCCCGTTGGACCTCGCGGCCTTCAACTTCGTCATCCAAGTGAACTTGGTCGGCACTTTCAACACATTGCGGCTCTGCGCCGCGCGCATGGCGGAAAACGAGCCGGTCGGGGAAGATGGCGAACGTGGCGTCATCGTCAACACAGCGTCCGTCGCCGCGTTCGACGGACAGATTGGCCAAGCGGCGTACAGCGCCAGCAAAGGCGGTGTGGTGGGCATGACCTTGCCCATCGCTAGGGACTTGGCGCGCAGCGGCGTGCGGGTTTGCACGATCGCGCCGGGCATCTTCGAGACGCCCATGATGGCGGGCGCACCAGAAAGGGTGCGGCGCCCCTTGATCGACATGGTGCAGTTCCCCGGCCGCCTCGGCGAGTCGCGGGAGTTCGCGCTGCTCGCCAAGCACGTCGTCGAGAACCCCTATTTGAACGGCGAGACGATACGCCTCGACGGCGGCATCCGGATGCAGCCCCGATGAACGCATCGCGGGTCGCCTACCTCGTCGGCCGCATTGGCCTCATCGGCACAGGGTTGGCCGCTGCTGTTCTTCATGCCGCCGACGCTCGGCCGATACCGCTCGCCGATCCATTGCCAGAGAAGATCGCGGCCAGCGAATTGATCGTTGCTGCGGTGGAGTTCGTGCGGGCGCCGGGCACCTTCGACCCGAGCAAACCGGCGACCACCAACGACGCCCACGCCCGCATTCAATACCTGCTGCCGCTGCCGGACGGCTCACAGCGGCTCGCGTTCAACGACCTGCGCGGTCAGCTCTACCTGACCGACAGCGAAGGCAGTCCGCCGAAGGTCTACTTGGATCTGCGCAGCCAAGACGTGGACTTCCACAATGCCGCCTTTCCCAACGAAGCTGGGTTTCTTGGTTTCGCGTTTCATCCGCACTTCGCCGTCGAGGGCAAGCCCGGCTACGGCAAGCTCTATACCGCGTTCAGCGCGGGGCCGGACAGCGGCACGGCGACTTACGTCGACGAGAGCGGCAAGAACCAAGAAAGCGTGATTCGCGAGTGGACGACGGCGAACCCCGCTGCGGACGCCTTTCAGGGCGAGTCCCGAGAAGTGTTGCGCGTCGGCCAGTTCTCGCCCACGCACAACATCGGCACTCTCGCCTTCAATCCTACGGTCGTCGAGGGAGACGACGATTTCGGGCTGCTGTACATCTGCTTCGGCGATGGCGGTGGTCGCGACGACCCGAAGGAATACGCGCAAAACTTGGCGGTGCCCTTGGGCGCCATCGCCCGCATCGATCCCTTGCCTGAGGACGGAAGAGGCTACGGCATACCGGCGGACAACCCGTTTGTCGGCGTCGCGGGGGCCGCGCCGGAGATCTGGGCGTACGGACTGCGCCATCCTCAGCAATTCTCTTGGGGCCCGGACGGGCGCATGTTCATCGGCGACATCGGCCAAGATCAGGTGGAAGAGGTGAACATTGGCGTCCCCGGCGGCAACTACGGCTGGCGGCTGCGCGAGGGCACCTTCGCCACCGCATTCGGCGTGGATGCCGTGGAGATCGGCTCGGTGTTCGCCCGTCCGCCAACGGACCCCCTGCCCTTCATCTATCCGGTGGCGCAATACGACCACGACGAGGGCTTCGCCATCGCCGGCGGCTTCGTCTATCAAGGCGAAGCGATTCCGGAACTGCGCGGCAAGTACGTGTTCACCGACATCGCCAAAGGGCGGGTGTTCGTGATCGCCACCGACGAGCTTCGCCCGGGCGATCCAGTGCCCATCGAAGAGCTACGAATCGCCTTCGATGGCCAAGTGCGGGCTATCGCCGATGTCGCTGGTTTCACCAACACCTACCACGGGCCGGAGCATCCACGGGCTGACCTGCGCTTGGGGTTGGATCATGCCGGCGAGTTGTACCTGCTCACCAAGGGCGACGGTTGGATCCGCAAACTGGTGCCGGCGAGCGACGCTGCGCGGGCACCCGGGCCCTGATTCGAGAGGGACCGGCGGCCGGCGAAGTGCCGAGTTGACTGCTAGCCGGACGGCTTCGGGCGCGCCGCATGTCCTCGGTTCACTCCGGCGAGCACGGGTGCGGTAGGCGAGATCGTGCCGACTATCCTCGCGACGGAGCACGCGGGCTTGCGCGATAGCGGGTACAGCGCACTTCAATCGCCGTTGATCGCGTGCTTGCCGTGCCGTGCGGCGCGTCTCGCCTTGGCTTCGCGACGGCGCAGTATCACATACCAAGTTATGCTACCGGCAACAAACGCAGTCGCCGTATCCGTCGCCACTCGAAGCAAATCATCGCCAAACGCCAAACCTGCGATAGCCCAACCAAAGGCGACACCCGCCGGCAACAGCCAAAACTTAGATTTAATCTCCGGCATTGCAAACCCTCGTAACACGTCCTAACCGGCAACTCCCAATCGTACCGCACCAAAAACAGTGGCCGCGCCCCCGTGATAAGTCCTGCCGGAAACGAAGCGCCGCAAACTGCCACGGTATCTGCGCCGGTAGCGGCAGAGAAAGAAATCCGACACAATTCCTCCAATACTTCGTTAGCCGCCACGCATTGCGTCTCGGTTGAAGTGCTGAGGACGCGCCTACGGCGCCGTTGCGCGATGGCGGGCACTACCGCACTTCACCCGCCGTTAATCGCTTGGTAGGCGCCGCCAAATAGCGCGGAGTCCGCCCCTACGGCAGGCTCTTGGCGGGCGCAAGAATAGGCCGGATGCCATCCGGCAGCGCGACGCCGGACACCCAGATTCCTTGCGGCGCGATGAGTTCGGCCAAGTTGCCAATCGACGTGCCGGCGACTCCAAATCCGGCGGTGACGCCACGAAGTGCGCGTTTGTGCTTAGCGGAAGGGAGCCTTGACGCGAACTCAACCCTCTGCCAGCGCCCGCCTAACCCGCTCGACATCCTTCGGCGTGTCCACGCCGCCCGGTACCGGCGCCACCGCTTCGGCGATGGCGATGTCGCGGCCGTGCGCGAGCAACCGCAGTTGTTCGAGCGCCTCCACCCGCTCAAGCGCGCTCGATGGCCACGCGACGAACTCCTTGAGCGCGTCCACGCGGTAGGCATAGATGCCGATGTGCCGTCGCCAGTGACCGCCGGAGGCGCCGCCCGCAGCACCGCCGAACTCGTCGCGCGACCACGGTATCGGTGCCCGCGAGAAATAGAGCGCTCGTCCAGCGTGGTCGGCGACCACCTTGACGATGTTGGGGTCGAAGATGTCGTCTCGCCGGGTGATCGGTTCGCTCAGGGTGGCGACCCGACAGTCCCTCGCGGGCGTCGGTGCGGTCGGTGCTGCCAAGAGCGCAGCGACTTGGTCGATTACCGCAGGCGGCACGAGCGGTTCGTCGCCTTGGACATTGACCACGATGTCGTCGTCGGCCCACTTCCGCGTCGCCACCACTTCCATCACCCGGTCGGAACCCGTCGCGTGGTGCGTCGCCGTCATCATCGCTTCGAGGCCGGCGTCCGCCAGCGCTTCGGCGACCCGGGCATCGTCCGTGGCGACCACGACGCTAGCGGCGGCGGACTTCTGCGCCTGCTGGGCGACGCGCACCACCATCGGTATGCCGGCCAAGTCGATCAGCGGTTTGCCCGGCAGCCGGGTCGAGGCGTAACGGGCCGGAATGACCACGCGGTAGCTCATGCGGAGCGCTCGTTCACATCAGCGCTCGCCAAGGGCGCGGGCGTAAGCGGCAAGGGCCGCGCGTCGACGTCTACGCCGCAGCGCGCGAACAGTTGTCGTAAACGATCCTCCACGGGCGTGGTGAAGCACATATCGATCTCCAAGTACCAGCAATTCGCACCCGGGTGCAGCGGCTTGATCTTCTCGGCGTCCTTTTCCGTGACGACGACGTCGTCACCATCCGCGACCGCCAAGTCCGCCGCGGTGAAACGGTGGTGATCCGGGAACGCACGCAAAGTCGCGTCAACGCCCGCGCCGGCCAACGTGGCGGCGAAGCGAGCCGGGTTGCCCACCCCCGCCACGGCGGTGACCGCCTGCTCGCGAGCGGCGAATTGCGTTGGTGACACTCGCTCGCCGGTAGCGAGGTTGACGAACGCGGTGGCCGCCGCGACCATCACCGACTCATCGTCGCGCAGCCCGGTCGGTTGGCCGTTGGCGACCACCCAGTCGCACGCATCGAGTCGCGATACCGGCTCCCGCAGGGGTCCCGCCGGTAGGCACAGACCGTTGCCGACGCCGCGCAAACCGTCCAGCACCGCGATCTCCACATCGCGCGCCAACGCATAATGCTGCAAGCCGTCGTCGGCGATGACGATGTCCACATCCGCGCTAGTGAGCAGTGCCCGGACCGCGTCGCAGCGGTTGGGGGCCACCGCCACCGGACAGCCGCCGCGTCGGGCGACCATCGCCGCTTCGTCGCCGCACTGCGCCGCCGGCGTTGTTGCCGTCACCAGCAACGGATAGGCGGCCTTGCCGCCGTAGCCACGAGACACCACGCCCGGTTTGCACCCGCGCTGCCTGAGCCAACGCGCAAGGTAGATGACCAGCGGCGTCTTGCCGGTGCCGCCGGCGGTGATGTTGCCGACGACGACCACCGGCACCGGCGCTCGCCAAGACCCTGCTCGACCGGCGAGGTAGCGCCGTCGGCGACGGCGGGCGTACCACGCGAACAGCGCACCGACCGGGCGCAGCAGTTGCGGCCAAAAACGGCCTCGATACCATGCGTCGATGAGTGGTTCGAACGCGCCGGCGACCACCGGCAGCGACCCCTTGCCAGCCTCCGCCGGCAACGCCGGGGCGGGCACCACGCCGTTTTCGAATTGCGACTGGTAGAGGTCCGCGTAGGCGCCGCCTTTCGCCATCAACGCACGGTGGTCGCCGACCTCGACGATGGCGCCGTCGTCCACCACCGCGATCACGTCCGCGTTCTCCACCGTGGACAAGCGATGGGCGATGACGATCGTGGTACGGCCTCGCATCACCTCGTCCAAAGCGGCTTGCACATGACGCTCCGACACCGCGTCCAACGACGACGTGGCTTCGTCGAGCACCAGCACCGGCGCGTCCTTCAGCAGCGCCCGGGCGATGGCGACCCGTTGCCGTTGCCCGCCGGAGAGCAGGACGCCGTCGTCGCCGACCAAGGTGTCGAGCCCGTCCGACATGGCGTCAATGAATCCTTCCGCGTGTGCTCGCCGCACGGCTTCATCAATGGCTTGCCGGTCGGCGCCAGCCAAGCCGCCGTAGGCGATGTTGTTGGCGAGCGTGTCGTTGAACAGCGTCACCTCCTGGGTCACCAAGGCGATTTGCCGTCGCAGGCAGGGCAGTCGATAGCTGCGCAGCGGCTTGCCGTCGAGCAGGATGCGGCCTTCGTCGGGTTCGTAGAATCGGGCGATGAGGCTGGCAAGCGTGGACTTGCCGGCACCGGAGCGGCCAACCAAGGCCAACGTTTGCCCCGGTTGCACATGCAGCGAGACATTCCGCAACACCGGCCGGTCGTCGTAGGCGAAGGACACCGACTCGAAGCGAACATCGCCCCGAACGCGCTCGACCTCGACGGCGCCGAGATCTTGCTCGGCTTGCTGATCGAGTTGCGCGAAGATGTCCGTGGCGGCGGCAAGGCCCCGTTGCAGGCGAGCATTGACGTCCGAGAGCTTCTTCACCGGATTCGCCAACATGCCGGCGAGGCTTAGGTACGCGGTCAGGTCGCCAACCGACATGCCGCCGCCGATCCACGGCTGGAAGATCAGGAACACCAGCGCGGCAACCGCCATCGCGGTCAGGAACTGGATGAATTGCGCACTGGTCGCCTTGGTCACCGTCATCTTTAGGTTTTGCCGACGATTTTGCTCGCTGGCGCCGACGAAGCGGCGGCGCTCGTAGTCCTCGCCGCCGAAGATCTTCACCTCGCGATAACCGGAGACCGCTTCCGAGGCGACATGGGTGACATCGCCCATGGAGCCCTGAATGCGCTCGCTCAAACGCCGGAACCTGCGCGAGGCGAAGCGCACGATGAAGATGACTACCGGCACAACCACCAAGAAGGTCAGCGTCAGCAGCCAGTTGGTGATGAACATCAAACCTAGGAAGACGATCACCTTCAGACCGTCGGCGACGAGGATCTTCAGCGCGTCGGTGGTGGTGTCGCGCAGTTGCGCGGTGGTGAAGGTCACCCGGGACACCAAGTGGCCTTGCGCGCTGCGGTCGTAGAACGCGCTCGGCATATACAGCAGTCGCTCGAACAGCTCCGAGCGGATGACATGCACGGCGCGGAAGGAGATGCGCGACAGCGTGTATTCGCCGGCCACCGAACCGATCGCCCGTAGCGCGGCCAACGCCAAGAGCGCCGCCGGAAAGATCAAACCATACGCCGGCATCGGATAGCTTAGGGCGTCGATAATCAAGCCAAGCACCTTGGCGAAGCCGGCCTCTCCCGCCGCCGTCACCAAGAAGCCGACCAACGCCAACGCGAACCAGATCTTCTGGTCGGCGACATAGCCGAGCAAGCGGCGGTAGGTGGCCCAGTCGCTGCTAGGACGACTAACCGGCACCGACTCCTTCGTTTGCGGGGCGGTCAAGGCGCGCTCCCGCCCGGCAGTGCCGAGTCGTGGCGCGTGACGATCCGCACGTTGTCGATTCGCAGGCGCGCCGCTGCGTCCAATACGCGGACGACGGCCTCGTGCGGCGCCCGAGCGTCAGCGACGATAACCAAGCGAGTGCGCTCCGCCACCCCGCCCCCGAGCTCGGCGACGAGCGCTTCCACCGCCGTCTCGGATAAGAGCCGACCGTTCACGGCGTATTCGCCGGCGGCGCTCACTCGCACCTCGATGTCCTCGGGCGTCGATTCGTGGACGCCGCCGGCGGCCTCGGGGAGCTCGACCACCAGCACCGAAGGCTGGATGAAGGTGGTGGACACCATGAAGAAGATCAGCAGCAAAAACACCACGTCGATGAGGGGCGTCAGTTCCACGGCACTCGCTTGCCGCCCTGCCCTTGGTCGGCGCGCGAATTTCATGCTTGCGCGGCTTGCGGATGGATGGCGTCGAGCAAGCGGTCCGCCTCGCCCTCCATGCGCACCACCAAGTCGTCCACTTTGCGCAGCAGATAACGATGAAATACAAGCGCCGGAATGGCAACCGACAACCCCGCGGCCGTGGTGACCAGCGCTTCGGCGATGCCCCCCGCCAACATCGCCACATTGCTGGTGCCTTCGGCCACCAATACGCGGAAGACGCGGATCATGCCGACGACAGTGCCAAGCAAGCCCAAGAGCGGGCTTACCGAGGCCACGGTGCCAAGCGCGGTGAGATAGCGTTCCAAGTCGTGAACAACCGCGCCGGCGGTCGTTTCCATCGCCTCCTTCATCGACGCCCGCCCGCGTCCCGCGTTCGCCAAGCCGGCGAAGAGTATTTGGCCTAGGCCCGTGCCCTCGCTCTCGGCGCGCAGTTCCTCATAGTCGCCCGAGTTGTCCTCAAGGCGCCGCCGCCAAGCGTCGCCCAAGCCGAACGGCGCAACGCGAGCCGTCCGCAGCGACCACGCGCGTTCCATCGCGATGCCCATTCCCGCCACGCTGGCAAGTGCGATGGGCAGCATCAGCCAACCGCCTGATTGCAGGAATGCGAACATCCGGACCCGACCGACGTCGCCTAGCAACCCGTAGTGGAAGTCCGCGTCGCACCGAGGACGGTCGTGCGCCCGCCGGGCGCGGCGCCACGAGAGAGGGTATCGCGCGTTATGCGACGGAGGAGCGACGATGCCGGGCGGAATGCATGGCCGTTCGAGTGCGGCGTGTCACTCACCACGAACTGCCAAGAGCCTGCGCCGGAGAAACTCACGGCTGCGAATCCGCCCTCATTCGCCCCTTCGACCGCCCGCTTCGTCAAATACGAGCCGGCATTATCCTCAAATCGATCAGTCGAAGGGACGGCGATAGCGAACTTTCGCTTGCGCGAATTGCCACGGCGCAGCCTCCTATTCCTTCGTCTCCTCGGTCAAGCAGCGCCCATTGTCGAGCGCGGTCGCAGCAACGCCAAGCAGCCGGAATCCACCCGGGTCAGTTCGCCGTCGTGAACCGCATTTCCTTGCCGTCGTGGCTCACGGCGATGGTCTGCCCCGGCGAGAAGCGGCCTTCGAGCAGCGCCGTGGACAGCGGACTCTCCAAGGCGCGCTGGATGGC
This sequence comes from uncultured Pseudomonadales bacterium, assembly GCA_964348085.1. Taxonomy (GTDB): domain Bacteria; phylum Pseudomonadota; class Gammaproteobacteria; order Pseudomonadales; family Azotimanducaceae; genus VXYL01. The sequence goes on from CAYGBI010000033.1 coordinate 16,407, forward strand.
GCGTTTCAATGGCCGGGCGCCGAACAACGGGTCGTAGCCCTGCTCCACCAACGCGGCCACGGCCTTGTCGTCGAGTACGAGCCCCAAGTCCTGCTCCGCCAGCCGGGCGCGCAGGCGCGCGAGCTGAATCTCGGCGATGGCGGTCATGGACTCCTTCTTCAGCGCATGGAACACGACCACGTCGTCGATTCGGTTCACGAACTCGGGACGGAAGGTGCGCCCCACCACTTCCATCACGGCGTCGTGAATGTCGTCGTCGAGTCCTTGCGCGGCGAGCGCTTGGACGGCGTCCGAACCCAAGTTGGACGTCATTACCAAAACCGTGTTGCGGAAGTCCACGGTGCGCCCGTGGCCGTCCGTAAGCCGACCATCCTCCAACACTTGCAGCAGAATGTTGAACACGTCGTGATGCGCCTTTTCGACCTCGTCCAAGAGAATCAGCGAGTACGGTCGCCGTCGCACACGCTCGGTGAGCTGACCGCCTTCCTCGTAACCGACATAACCCGGCGGCGCCCCGATCAAGCGCGAGACCGCGTGTTTCTCCATGTATTCCGACATGTCCACCCGCACCATCGCGTCCTCGGAGTCGAACAACGCTTCGGCGAGGGCCCGGCACAGTTCCGTCTTGCCGACGCCCGTGGGGCCGAGAAACAGGAAACTGCCGTTTGGTCGGTTGGGGTCGGCGAGGCCCGCGCGCGCCCTACGCACCGCCTCGGCCACCGCCGTCACCCCTTCGTCTTGGCCCACCACGCGGCGATGCAACTCGCTCTCGAGGTTCAGTAGCTTGTCGCGCTCGCCGCCGAGCAATCGCGACACCGGTATCCCGGTCCACTTCGACACCACCTCGGCTACTTCCGCATCGGTGACACGGTTGCGCAGCAAAGTGTTGCTCTTGCCGTCGTGCGCCGCGGCCTCGTCGAGTTGCCGCTCCAGAGCCGGAATGCGGCCGTGTTGCAGCTCCGCCATACGCGCCAAGTCGCTGGAACGCCGCGCCTCGTCGAGTTGCTGGCGGGCGCTCTCCAAGGACTCCTTGACTTGCTGCACGCCGGCGACGCTCGCCTTCTCGGCAGTCCAGACTTCGTCCAGATCGGCGTATTCCCTTTCCAAGTCGCCGATGGTCTCTTCGAGGGCGGCGCGACGCTTCTCCGTGGCTTCGTCGGTCTCGCCCTTCAGCGCCTCGAGTTCGATCTTGCGTTGAATGAGCCGACGCTCAAGACGGTCCATGCTCTCCGGCTTGGAGTCCATCTCCATACGGATACGGCTCGCGGCCTCGTCGACCAAGTCGATGGCTTTGTCGGGCAGTTGCCGGCCGGAAATGTAGCGGTGCGACAGTCGAGCGGCGGCGACGATGGCCGGGTCGGTGATGTCCACCGAGTGGTGCAACTCGTAGCGCTCCTTCAAGCCCCGCAGGATGGCGATGGTGCTCTCGACATCCGGCTCGTCCACCAGCACCTGCTGGAAGCGGCGCTCCAAGGCGGCGTCCTTCTCGATATTCTGGCGGTACTCGTCCAGCGTGGTGGCGCCGACGCAGTGCAACTCGCCGCGCGCCAAGGCGGGCTTGAGCATGTTGCCGGCGTCCATAGCGCCTTCGGCCTTACCCGCGCCCACCACCGTGTGCAGCTCGTCGATGAACAGAATGATGCCGCCGCCCTCTTTGCCGAGTTCGTTGAGCACGGCCTTAAGGCGTTCCTCGAACTCGCCGCGGAACTTGGCGCCGGCGATTAGGGCGCCCATATCCAAAGCGAGGATGCGCTTGTTCTTCAGCCCTTCCGGCACCTCGCCGTTGACGATGCGCTGCGCCAGCCCTTCGACGATGGCCGTCTTGCCGACGCCGGGTTCGCCGATCAGCACCGGATTGTTCTTGGTACGCCGTTGCAGCACCTGCACGGCGCGGCGAATCTCCTCGTCGCGGCCGATCACCGGATCGAGCTTGCCCGCCTCGGCCCGCTCGGTAATGTCGACGGTGTATTTCTGCAATGCCTGACGAGTGTCCTCCGCGTTGGCGTCGCGCACCGTGTCCCCCTGACGCGCCGTGTCCACCGCCTGCCGGAAGCGTTCGGCGTTGAAGCCCGCGTCGCGCAGCGCCTGCGCGGCGGCGCCGCCGGTCGCGCCCATGGCGCCGAGCACGGCCTCCGACGAGACATAGTCGTCCCCCCGGCGCTGTGCCTCGCGATCCGCCAGATTGAGCACGCGGGCGAGTTCCGGCGAGACGTTGACATCGCCCGTTGGCTGGCCGATACGAGGCAATTCGCCTATGCGTCGCTCGACATCGGTGGCGAGCCGCTTGCCGTCGACGCCACCGGACGCCAACAGGCCGCCAACGGCGCCGTCTTCGAGCAGCGCCGCCAACAGATGCAGGGGCGCCACACTGGCGTGGTCGCGACCTACGGCCAGCGATTGCGCCGCCGCCAAGGCGCTCTGCAAGCGAGTGGTTAGTCGGTCGATTTGCATGGCCTGATACCCGTGCCGTTTCGCTAGTCGTCTAAGTGTGTCCTCGCGAAGACAATTCAATGGCAGCGTTGCGCCACGGTGCCTCGGGCGGCGCAAGGCATCCACTCGCCAAAGCGGGGGTATGCGGCGTTGGCCGCCGCCGGCGTCGCGCGCCAATACGACGCCTCGCGACAACGCTCCGCCACGACCACGCAGGGCTCGTCGCTGCGCCAGCGCAAAGCGCCGGAGACGGCGGTCGTGAGCACATGCGCGCCGACGTTGCGATAGCGCTCCACGACCGCCGGATGCGGGTGGCCGAAGCGGTTGTCGAACCCCGCGGTGACGATGGCGAACCTCGGCCGAGTAGCGGCGACGAAGTCCGCCGTGGACGATGTGGCGCTGCCGTGATGAGGCACCAAGAGCAATTCCACCGGCGGTGGCGCCAACGCCCTCTCGACGGTGCGCTCGATGTCGCCCGCCAAGAGCACGCGTGCGGTGGCCGTTTCGATGAGCAACACGCAGGAGGCGTCGTTGCCATCGAAGCCGTGATTCCGAGGCGGGCTCAGCACCGAGAAATCGACCCCGTCCCAGCGCCAGCGCGCGCCGGCGCGACACGGCAACGCGTCGACGCCGGCCACCGGCTCGCCGACGAGCACTCGGCGGATGTCGATCCCCGCGAGCAACGCGGCGGTCCCGCCGACATGGTCCAAGTCGCCGTGGCTCAGCAACAGGAGGTCGAGCGCGTCGTGGCCGGCGCCGCGCAACATCGGCAGCACCACGCTCGTCGCCGCGTCGCTACCGGTCGCGAACGCAGGCCCGGTGTCGTAGAGCATGGCGTGGCCAGCGGTCGTCACCAGCACCGCGGTTCCCTGACCGACATCCAGCACGGTTACCGCGACCTCGCCGTGCGCCACGGGCTTCGGCGACCACCACGGCGCGGTGAGCGACGCCGCGAGCGCAAGCAGCAGCGCGAGCGCGGCGAGCCTGGACACCGGCAGCAAACACGCCCCGGCGGCAACGACCAACCAAGCGAGCCACCCGTTCGGGTCGGCGACGTGAATCGGCGTCACCTGGTCCGCGAAGGTCAACACTTCCGCAACGACGGAGATGCAAAAGTCGGCGCCGGTCAACAGCCAAGCGCCGACGGGCGCAAACGAGAGCAGCGAGCCGGCGAGCGCCAACGGCACCACCAGCATGGTCACCAAGGGCACCACGGTCAGGTTGACGGGAATGCTCAAGGGGTGAATGAGGCCGGTTATTCCCACCGTCGCCGGCGCGAACACGAGCGCGATCGCCAACTGCGCCAGCGCCGCCGACGCGAGCCAAGAGCGCAGCCTGGGGCGCGGTGCGAAGAAACCGAGCAACACGGCGACGGCGCCAAACGAGAGCCAGAAGCCGGTGGCCAACGGCGCCATCGGATCCGCGGCCAATACGATGGCCAACGCATAGGCGAAAACGGCCGAGGGCGCGACCGAGCGGCCGGCGACCAAGGCGAGCATCGTCGTCGTTGCCATGACGAAGGCGCGCAACAGCGACAGGCCGGCGCCGGCGAGCAAGACATAGCCCGCCGCCAGCAACAATGCCGCAACCACGCCGCTCGCCTTCGCCGACACACCGAAGACGAGACCCACCGCACGACCGAGCAGAAAACCCAGCGCGGTGACGATGCCGACGTGGAGGCCGGAAATCACCAATAGGTGAATGGTGCCGGTGCGCTGATAGCGCGCCATCTCTTGACGCGGAATCGCTCCCGAGTCGCCGAGCGTCAGCGCGGCGAGAACGCCGGCGTTGACCAGCGGCAACAACGACATTCGCTCGCGCAGGGCCTCGCGCACCGCAGGGATCGACGCCGGATCCGCCGGGGCGACTCGCGAGCCCGCCAGCACGTAGCCGGTAGCGACGATGCCTTGGCGCAGGAACCACCGGTCGGCGTCGAAACCGTGCGCGTTGGCCGTGCCCCTCGCTGGCCTGAGGCGCACATGCAACCGCCAACGCTCGCCGGCGCGAACTTCGGCGCCCTCGAACCAAGTCAGTCGAATGCGTCCAAGCGGTACGCAACTAGCCGTCTCCGGCTGCACCAAGAAGCGCTGCGCGGTCGGGTCCACTCGCGCGTCACCGGCGCGGTTGCTCGTCACCGCGACATGCGCCGGCAGATCGACGATACGGCCGACTAAGGCGGCGTCTTCGCACGACGCGTCGAGTCGTTGCGCCAACCCCTCGCTGACGTTCAGCGCTCCCCAACCGAGACCGACCGCCGTCATCGCCACCACGCGCAGCCGGCGCAGGGGAACGAGACCGAGCCCCGCCACCAGCCAATACGCCCAGAACGGGTGCGCGGCCGGCAGCCCGTGCGCCGCCACTACGCCTACTGCAAACCCTATGGCGCAATTGCGGATGTCCAACGTCCACCACGCTTGCTCGGCATAATGGCGCGCGAGTTGTCCGCCACCGCCGATCGAGCGCTCCATGCCTAGCTCCACGCCTAGAAAGTGGATTCGGAAGTATCTGCCCTCCGCGAAGACGATTCGTGCGCAAACGGCGCTTGGTCCTGTGCGACATTTGCTCCTCGAGCCGGAGATGTGGCTGTTGCATCGGCGCTCGGTCAGCGGCGCCTGTTTCATCGGCTTGTTCTGCGCCTTTCTGCCGTTGCCGATCGGTCAGATGTTGATCGCCGCGCTATTGGCGGTGGTTGCCCGTTGCAACCTGCCCATCGCCGTGTCTTTGGTGTGGATCTCCAACCCCCTCACCTTCGCGCCGATCTACTACTTCGCCTACAAGCTCGGCTCTTGGCTGCTTGGCATCGAGGTGACGAACGAACAATTCGAGCTGTCGTGGAGTTGGCTGTGGATGCGTTTGGCCGAGGTCTGGTGGCCGCTGACTTTGGGTTCGCTCGTCTGCGGCTGGGTCAGCGGGCTGACGGGGGCGGTGGTGTCCCGGGCGCTTTGGCGTCTGCATGTCGTTCGCCGCTGGCAACACCGACGTGCGGCCCGTCGCGCCCGCAAGCGGGCGGCGGCAGCCCCGCTCGCCGACGACGCTACGCGCGGTGCAACGCTACCGCCGGATTCTCGCGCAACGCCTTCAACGCCGGCGCCAACACCGCCAACAAGCTGAGGCCGAGCGACAGCGCGGCGATCACCAGCAAGTCGCTGGCAAGCACTTGGGAAGGAACCTCGGAAAACCAAGTACCTTCGATGATGCTCGCGCCAAGAATACGCTGAACGACGCCCGCCACGGCGTCGGCGTTCACCGCCACGGCAACGCCGACCACCAAGCCCGCCGCAATGCCGATGAAGGCGACCGAGAAGCCCTGCAGAAAGAACACGCCCACCAACAGCCGCCTCGATGCACCCATGGTGGTCAGCATGGCGATGTCGCCGCGCTTGTCGTTGACCAGCATGGCTTGTCCCGAAACGATATTGAACGAGGCGATGGCGACGATCAGCGTCAGCAAAGCGAACATGATGGCTTTTTCGATTTTCACCGCACGGAACAACTCCCCGTAGTCGTCCATCCAGAAGCGGACTTGCGCGGTGCCGCCGTCGGCGCCGACCGCGGCAAGGATGCGCGACGTCAATGCCGGCGCCGCCGTCGGTTCGTCGAGGTGTAGGCGCCAGCCGTCGATGCCGGTGGCGGTCAACCGCCGGCGCACGATCTCGTCCCGGGCGACAAGCACCAAGGCCGCATCCGGCTCGGCGCCGAGTTCGAAAGTGCCGACCAGTTGGAAACGCTCGATGCGCGGCCGCACGCCTACGGCGTCCGGCGTCGCTACCACCAGCAATACTTGATCGCCGACCTCGAGACCCCGGGCGTCGGCGAGCGGCCCGCCCAATACGACGCCGCCGGGGCGGTCAAGCAAGTTCGCCAGCGCCTCCGCCGACAACAGGTCCGTCAGTTCTCGGGCGCCACCCTCGTCCAAACCGGTCAAGGCGACGAAGTCCACCCCGCCACGTCGTGCGAGCATGGCCTCGCCCTGAAAGAAGCGACTGACGTGGCGTACCCCGTCCACATCACGCAAGGCGCGAAGCGCCTCGGGCGTCAAGTCCGTGGCCACGGCATGTGGCACCGCGCTTAGGATGCGCGACGTGATCTCGCGGTCGAAGCCGTTCATGACGCTGACCACGACGGTGAGAACCATCACACCCAGCGCGAGGCCGACAAACGACACCCAATTGATCAATGTCGCGTAGCCGTGGCTGCGGGCGAACAGATAGCGCAGCGCGACCCAAAACATCGTGCGAGCGTCGGTGGCGGCGCTGCCGGACACGGCGACTTAGAGAGCCTCGAGCTTGCCGTCGACCAATGCCAACGCCCGGTCGCCGCGAGCGGCCAAATCTTCGTCGTGGGTTACGACCACAAACGACGTGCCGTTACTCCGCCCCAACTCCGCCAGCGTGCTCATCACGCGCTCCGCGCTGACGCGGTCCAAATTGCCGGTGGGCTCGTCCGCCAACACGATGGCCGGCGACGTCGCCAAGGCACGCGCCACCGCCACGCGTTGCCGTTCGCCGCCCGAGAGTTGATGTGGACGATGCTCGGCCCGCGCCGACAAGCCTACGTCCGCGAGCAGTTGCCGCGCCCGCGCCGCCGCCGGCGCGAACCGGCTGCCGCCCACCAACAGCGGCATGGCGACGTTCTCCAGCGACGAAAACTCCGGCAGCAGGTGGTGAAACTGGTATACGAAGCCCATGCGCGTATTGCGGACTCGCGCCCGCTCGCCAACGCTTAAGGCGTTCAGCGTCTGGCCCATTACGGTCACCGAACCCGCGTCCGGGTCGCTCAAGCCCGCCAAGATGTGCAGCAAGGTGCTCTTGCCGGCGCCCGAGCGGCCGACAATGCCGACATGCTCACCGGCGGCCACCTCGAGGTCCACCGCCTTCAATACCGCCAACCGCTCCCTCCCCTGCAGGTAGGCTTTGGCCAAACCGACGGCTTTCAGGGCCGGCTCACTCATGTTGCAACACGTCCGCGGGGTTGAGGCGCGCGGCGCGCCAAGCCGGCAACACGGTCGCGACGAGGCAAAGACCCACCGCGGTGGCGGCAACGCGGAGAATATCGCGCGACGTGAACTCCACCGGCAACGTAGTGATCAGGTATTCGTCCATCAGCGCCGCGTCAAAGAGCCGTTCGAGCCACGGAAACCCCACCTCCGCCACGCTGCCGAGCGCCACACCGATGCCGATGCCGAGGCCGACGCCGGCCAAGGCGACGAGGCCGCCGAGCACGACGAACGAGCCGACCACCAAGTCCGCTCGGCCACCGAGCGTGCGCAGCATGGCGATGTCGCCACGCCGCTCGTTGACGATCATCACCAGTCCCGACACCAAGTTGAACGCCGCGACCGCCACGAGCAGAGACAACAACAGGAACAGCATGCCACGCGTGACCTCGATGGCCGCGTACAGATTGCCGAAGGTGCGAAACCAAGTGGCGATGCGAAAGCGGTGGCCACCGACGGCGCGAGCGACGCGGTACCGTATTTCGCCCGCTTCAAGCGCGGCGTCGGTGCGCACGTGGAAGCTATGGGCACCCTCGCTCAAGCGAAACAGCTTGCCGGCGTCCTGCCGATGCAGATAGGCGGCGAATCTGTCGAGCTGCGAACCGGTGTCGACAATGCCGGCGACGCGAAACCGCTTCTGCCGAGGGTAGACGCCGAGCGGCGTCACCGTGGCTTCCGCGAGCACGACCGCAACGTCGTCGCCCACGCCAACGCCCAGCCGCTCAGCCACTTTGGCGCCAAGGAGGATGCCGAAGCCACCCGCAGGGAGAAGATCGACGGCTCTCGCTCCCTCGGTAGCGTCGGCCGTCGACGGCGTTGGCGTCAGGAACTCGAAGACCCGCGACACCGAGGCGTACTCCATCGGCGTCACACCGGTCAAACCGACACCGGCAAGCTTCCCGCCGGCCGCCAACAACCCAGCGCCGTCGACCACAGCGCTCGCCGCCGCTACGCCGTCGACTCCGCGCAAGACCCGCAACGTCTCGCCGTAATCCCGCAACGGCGCGCGCGGGGCGAGGGTGATGTGCGGCACGATACCGAGCACGCGGTCGTTCATCTCGCGCTCGAATCCCGCCACCACCGCCTGCACGAACACCAAGACCGCCACCGACAACGCCAAGCCGGCGAGCGCGAGCACGCTGACGAAGGAGATGAAGCTGCGCCGTGAACGGGCGTAACGCAACCCGATGTTGACGGCCAACGGGCGGAACATGGAGAACTCGCACGGTTTGGCGCGGAGTCTACGGCATTCGGCCCGGGTCGAGGTTCAGGTACGCACCCATCGCCGAAGACCGGTTGACAGCGAGCCCGCTCGCCGAGCGGCTGACAAAGAGGGCGGCAACTCCGTGGCGTTCGGCAAATGCCAAACCGGCCTCGTCGCCGAGCACCATCAGCGCGGTGGCGTAGGCGTCGGCGAGCAGCGCCGTTTCCGCGACGACGGTGACGCCGGCGAGCCGATGCGCCACGGGAAAGCCGGTGCGCGGATCGATGATGTGCGACACGCGTCCGCCCCTATCCTCGCCCGCCTCGCCCGCGGCGACGGGCGCCGGCAGGTGCTGGCGATAGTCGCCGGAGGTCGCGACCCCGCCCTCGCGCAACGTCAACCGGTCTGGCAATTCGCCGCCGGCGGGTGATTCGACCGCCAGTCGCCACGCCCCGCCCGCCGGACTGTGGCCGAAGACGCGAATCTCACCGCCCAACTCCACCAAGTAGGCGCTGCACGAGGCGTCGTCGAGCACCTCGGCCAGCCGGTCCACGGCGTAGCCCTTGCCGATGGCGGAGAAGTCCAGCGTCAACGGGGCGAGCTTCTTCAACGTCGGCGGGTCGAACCGGTGCTCGAGCCTGCGGTAACCGACCTCGGCCAACGCGCGCCGCACATCGGCCCCTCTCGGGTCCGTCTCGGATGCTCCGGCGCCGAACCCCCACAACGCGACGAGTGGCGCCACGGTTACGTCGAGCGCGCCACCCGTCTGGTCGGCGACCCGCCGCGCCACGGCCGCTACGTGGACAAGCGCCGCCGAAACTGGGACGACACGCCCCACCTCCGAGTCGTTGAAACGCGAAAGTTCCGAGTCCCGATCATAGGTGGACATCTGCCTGCCGACGGCGTCGAGCGCGGCGACGATTCGCGCCTCGGGAAGCACCCCCGGGCAGTTCGCCTGCACCGAATAGGTGGTGCCCAAGGCCGAGCCGGAGATCACATCAAAGCCGCAACCGACGAGCGACAGCACCACGCACAGCGCCCCCGCAAGCGTTATTCGTCGAATCTCGGGCAACCGCTTGCCTGTTGGCGACCGAAACGCACAAACTTAACAAACCAAACAGGCAAGCAACCGAGGAACGCCAATGCCCGAATACTGCAAGGTCGACAAGTCCGACCACATCATGACCGTGACCTTGAACCGTCCGGAGCGCTTGAACGCGCTGCATCCGCCGGCGAACGCCGAACTCGGCGAGGTGTTCGACGACTATGCCGACGACGCCGACATGTGGGTGGCCATCATCACCGGCGAAGGCCGGGGGTTCAGCGCGGGAAACGACTTGCGTTACCAAGCCGAGGGCGGCGCGCGCGTGCCGACGCCGCGCGGTTTCGGCGGCCTGACCTCGCGCTTCGACCTCGCCAAGCCGGTCTACGCGGCGGTCAACGGCGTGGCGATGGGCGGCGGTTTCGAAATCGCGTTGGCCTGCGACATCATCATCGCCTCGGAAAACGCGGTGTTCGCGCTGCCGGAACCCAAGGTGGGGCTCGCCGCGTTAGCCGGTGGCTTGCAGCGCCTACCCCGTCAGATCGGCTCGAAGCGGGCGCTCGGCATGATTCTCACGGGTCGGCACGTGGCCGCCCAAGAGGGCTACGACTTGGGCTTCGTCAACGCGGTCGTGCCGCACGACAAGCTCATGGAAGAGACCCGTCGCTGGGTACAAATGACCTTGGAGTGCGCGCCGCTGTCCATTCGCGCCAGCAAGGACGTGGTGTACCGGAGCTTGAGCATGGGCTCGTTGGAAGAGTCCATGGCCGTGCGCTACGAGTCGGTGGCGACGCTTGCGGGCAGCCAAGACTACATCGAGGGGCCGCGGGCGTTCTCGGAGAAACGGCCGCCGAACTGGCAAGGGAAGTAAGGAAAACGAGGCCGAAACCAGCGACCGCAGCGGTTTGAAAGCGATTGCCTCCGCCTTGGCGGATAAGGCGATCACGCCGTCTATCGACATGCCGAAGGTACTGCTCGTCAGCGTCCTCGCCTTCGGCGGCGGCTTCTCCATCATGTCGTTGGAGCTTTTGGGCGGGCGCATCTTGGCGCCGTGGTTCGGGGGCAGCATTTACGTCTGGGGAAGCATCATCACGGTGTTCATGCTGTCGCTGTCGCTCGGCTACCTCATTGGCGGGCGGCTGTCCGTGCATTCACCGTCGCTGGAGCGTTTCGGCGGCGTTTTCGTGCTGGCGGCGGCCATTCTCTATCCAACGGTGCATCTCGCCGAACCGTTCATGGCGTGGACGTTCGAGCGCGTCGAAGACCCTCGCTACGGCAGCCTGTTGGCGTCGTCGTTGCTGTTCGTCGCGCCGACCGTGGTGCTCGGGGCGATCTCGCCCTATTCGGTGCGCCTTTTGGTGCGTGAGCGGGAGGAATCCGGCAAAGTCGCCGGCACGCTGTATTTCGTATCCACCTTGGGTAGCGCGCTAGGGACGCTCGCCACCAGCTTCTACTTCGTGCTCTGGTTCGAGATCGACACCATCGTCACCGGGCTCTCGCTGGCGCTTTTGGCCTTGGGCGCGACCGCGCTAAGCGCGGAGCGCGTCTTCGGCTTGGGACGCGCACCCAAGGCGGCCAACGGTTTGCGCAAGAATCGGAGCGCGGCTTGCCACTGAAGGCGCTGGCACTGGCCCTCGCCCTTTTGGCGGCGTCGCCGACGACGGCGGAGGTGGAAGTGCTGCACCGCGAGCGGTCGCTGTATCAAACGCTGCTCGTAACGCGAGAGCCGGGGCGATTGTGCCTGCGCTTCTCGGTGCGGCGGGAGCAGCGCAACCAGTCGTGCATGAACCCGCGCCAGCCGAAGCGGATGGTGTTCACGTATACGCGTATGATGACCGCGTCGCTGCTGTTGCAGCCGGCGCCGTCCCGGGTGTTGATGGCGGGTTTGGGCGGCGGCACGCTGCCGACCGCGCTCGCCGAACTGCTGCCGGACGCTCGCATCGACGCGGTGGAGATCGACCCGGCCGTGGTCGCCGCGGCGAAGCAGTATTTCGGCTTTCGCGAAAGCGAGCGCTTGCGGGTATTCGTCAGCGACGCCAGGGTGTTCGTCAAGCGGGCACTCGGGCGTGGCGAGCGCTACGACTTGGTGCTGTTGGACGCCTACGGCGGCGACTACATTCCGGAACACCTGATGACGGTCGAGTTTCTCGAGGAGGCGCGGCAGCTATTGCCGCCCGGCGGCGTCTTGGCGGCGAACACCTTCGCCAACTCCCGCCTCTACGACCACGAGTCGGAGACCTACCGCGCCGTCTTCGGCCTCTTCTTCAACCTCAAGACGCCAGCGAGCGCCAACCGGATCGTGCTGGCGACGAACGGGCCGCTACCTGCGAAGCCCGTTCTACGCGCCAATGCGAAGGCGTGGCGAGCGCGACTCAGGGGGTATGGCGTGCCCATCGAAGACTATCCCAAGCGGCTGTCGTTGGAGGTGGACTGGGACGTCGGCAAACGACCGCTCACGGACCAGTACGCGCCAGCCAACCTGCTCGTGGACGGGTGAATAGCGGACGGGTGAACCGCAGCCCCCGGATCGGTTGGAAGACATAGCCAATGTTTGACTGGAACTTCCCCTACGCCTCCCGCCGCGCACCGGTGCTGGCGCGCAACGTGGTGGCGACCTCGCAGCCGCTGGCGGCGACGGCGGGACTGGATATGCTCAAGCGGGGCGGCAACGCCGTGGACGCGGCCGTTGCCGCGGCGATCACCCTCACCGTGGTGGAACCGTGCAACAACGGCGTCGGCAGCGATGCCTTCGCCCTCGTATGGGATGGCGTCGAACTCTCCGGCTTGAACGCATCGGGGCGCTCGCCGGCGGCTTGGACGGCGGAGCGTTTCGCCGGTCTCGACGCCATGCCGCTTCTGGGTTGGGATACCGTGACGGTGCCGGGCGCGGTGAGTGCTTGGCAGGCGCTAACCGAGCGCTTCGGCAAGCTCGGTTTCGCTACGCTGTTCGAACCCGCTACTCGCTACGCCCGCGACGGTTTCCATGTCGGTCACAAGACCGCGGCGATCTGGGCGTATGCCGCCGAACGGTACGCGCGCTTCCCGGATTTCCTCGCCCACTTCCTTCCCGGCGGCCGCGCGCCCAAGCCCGGCGAAGTCTTCGTCAACCCGGACCTCGCGCGAACGTTAACGCTAATCGCCGAGAGCCAAGGCGATGCTTTCTACCGCGGTGTTCTCGCCGAGCGCATTGACGCCTCGGCTAGGGCGGCGGGGGGCGGCCTATGCGCCACTGATCTCGCACGCCACGAAGCGAATTGGGTGGCGCCCTTGCGCCAATCCTACCGGGGCGTCGAACTGGCGGAGATTCCTCCCAACGGCCAAGGCCTCGCCGCGCAGATCGCGCTGGCGATTCTCGAACGCTTGGATGCGTCTGCGCACGAGCCCGGCGGCGCCGAATGGACGCACCTGCAAGTGGAAGCGATGAAGGTCGCCATTCGCGCCGCGTTCGATCACTTCGCCGACCCGCAAGCAATGCGCTTGGCACCGAGCGAACTCTTGGCGCCCGGCGTCATCGACCGAGCGGCGGCGACCATCGGCCGTCGAGCTTCACCATTGCCGCCGGTGGCTCTGCCCACGGCGCAAGACACGGTCTACCTCGCCGCCGCGGACCAAGATGGCATGATGGTGTCCATGATCCAGTCGAACTACATGGGCTTCGGTTCCGGCGTCGTCGTTCCCGGCACCGGCATCGCCATGCAGAATCGGGGCGCCGGCTTTGTGCTAGAAGAGAATCACCCCAATTGCGTGGCGCCCAACAAGCGCCCCTACCACACCATCATCCCGGGCTTCGTAACTCGTGGCGGCGAGCCGTTGATGAGCTTCGGCGTCATGGGCGGGCACATGCAACACCAAGGTCATGTGCAGATGGTGACCCGCATATTCGACCACCACGAAAACCCGCAAGCGGCTTCGGACGCGCCACGTTGGCACGTCACGCCGGACTTCAAGGTGTTGCTCGAGGCCGGGTACGCGGCCTCGGTTGCCGCCGATCTCGCCAGTCGCGGCCACACCGTCGAGACCGTGCCGGGCGAAGCCGTTTTCGGCGGCGCGCAGCTCATCTGCCGGCTGCCCGACGGCGGCTACTGCGCGGCGTCCGACCACCGCAAGGAAGGCGCGGCGGTCGGGTTTTGAACGCCTGAGAGACCCGCCCTGTCGGTGCCCGTTCGTCGTTGGCGCGACGAGTGCCCAACGCCCGGAATTACTCGTCCGGATCGAGCGCCAGCGATGCGGAGTTCAGGCAATAACGAAGGCCGGTCGGTGCCGGGCCGTCGGGAAACACATGCCCTAGGTGTGCGTCGCAGCGAGCGCACAGGACTTCCGTGCGCACCATGAACAGCGAGCGATCCTTTTTCGTGGCGACGACCTCCTCCGCCAGCGGCTCGTAGAAACTCGGCCAACCGGTCCCCGAGTCGTACTTGGTGTCGGAATGGAACAGCGGCTCGCCGCAGCAGCGACAGTGGTATACGCCCCTTGTCTTGGTGTGCCAGTACTTGCCGGTGAAGGCGCGCTCCGTGCCGGCGCGACGGGTGACGCGGTACTCCTCCGGCGTCAGGTCGGCCCGCCACTCGGCGTCCGACTTAGCGACTTTCGGTGCCGCGACGGTCTCCGACGCATCTGCCATCGTTCTGTCCTAGGTTGCCGATGTGGTGCGGATTCTACGCTTGCCCGGCGCGTCATGGATACAGCCGATAGTGAAAGTCGCGGCAGTCGAACAGCCACGCACCCCGCCCGACCGTTCTCGATGCGCCGCGGACGCCCCCGGGCTACGTTGCCGCCAAGGCTTGGCGCACCTGCACCGCGTGGCGCACATGGGGCAGCAAGCGTGCCAAGATGCGAAGCTGCGACACGCGCCAGTCGCCCTGGGTGGTCAAACGGGTGACCGTCCAAAAAATGTGCGAGTCGCCCAAGCCGTTCAAGCGCACCTGCAACTGTTTGGTGCCGCCGAAGCGCTCCATGACCTCGTCGTAGGTAGTCGTCTTCGGCTCCTGATCGGTATGCACCTCCGAGTTGCTCAGCCAACAGCCGACCGGCAGCAGCAACATGCGTGGGATGCGTTCGTCGCTTGCGAAGTAACGGGAAGCATAGTCGCGCTCCAACTCATGCAGTACGACGCCTCGGCTGAAGAATCGACTGTACAGGTATTCCGGCGAGCCAAGGGACGTATCCACCAGCGCCAAATGGCTGCCGTGCAGTTGGCAGGCATCGTCGATCAACGCCATGGCGCGTGGCCAGTGGGTGTCCTCGAAGGCAGCGTCGTGCAGGGCGATGGTGATGCGCTCGACAGGGTCGATTACGCCGTAATCAATCGGAGTTCTCACCGGCTGTGACCTCGCAAAAGTCAAGTTGCGAACAGCGCAACGGTTCCGGCACGATGCCGGGTCATTGAAGCCATCACGCAGACTTGCGAGAAGTCCTGCCTATTCGCCGAGGCTGAGGGGAGCTACCCCTCGCCGGCCTAGCGGCTGTTCTATTTGGCAGGTGACCCGACTTGCGGGACGCCTGCGCAATGGCTTCGTGCATCAATGTACGAAATCGCAGGGCGTTCGCCAAGGGGCGACTTGGCGAAATGACCCAACGAACGTATGCGAACGGCTGAAAGCCGGGTTTGGCGCGGCGATGGCTGTTACCATCCGCGCCGCATCGATCAACCTGCGAGCCAGCGAGCGAAATGAGCCCAGCCAACCAAGCGGCGGTTACGTCGTTGACGCCTCGCGGCCGCTCCGCCATCCGCAAGTCCACGAAACTCGCCGACGTCTGCTACGAGATCCGGGGCCCCGTGGTGGAGGAGGCCCGCCGCTTGGAAGAGGAAGGCCATCGCATCCTCAAGCTGCATCTCGGCAACCCCGCGCAATTCGGCTTGGAGGCCCCCGAGGAGATCCTGCGCGACGTCATCCACAACCTGCCGGCTTCCCAAGGCTATTGCGACGCCAAGGGCCTTTACTCCGCGCGCAAAGCGGTCATGCAGGAGTGCCAACGACTCGGCGTGCGTGGCGTGGACATCGACGACATCACCATCGGCAACGGCGTCAGCGAACTGATCTGCTTGAGCGTGCAAGCGCTGGTCAACGACGGCGACGAGATCCTCCTACCGGCGCCGGACTATCCGCTGTGGACCGCGGCAGTACGCTTGGCGGGCGGCGTCGCCGTTCACTATCGCTGCGACGAGAGCGCCGGCTGGCAGCCGGACTTGGACGACATTCGCAGCAAAACCACCTCGCGCAGCCGCGGCATCGTCGTCATCAATCCGAACAATCCCACCGGCGCGGTCTACGCCCGTGACACGCTGGACGACATCACGGATTGGGCCAGACGCCGCGACTTGGTGCTGTTCGCGGACGAGATCTACTCCAAGATCATTTACGACAACGCTGTTCACCACCCGCTGGCCGCGCTTTCCGACGATGTGCTCACGGTGACTTTCAACGGTCTGTCCAAGGCCTATCGGGTAGCTGGGTTCCGCACCGGTTGGATGGTCGTCAGCGGGGCCAAGGAGCGCGCCCTCGACTACATCGAAGGACTCAACATCCTTGCTTCCATGCGCTTGTGCGCCAACGTGCCGGCGCAACACGCCATCCAGACCGCGCTAGGCGGCTATCAAAGCATCGGCGAATACATCGCACCCGGGGGGCGCTTGTACGAACAGCGCCGCATCGCCCACGCCATGCTCAACCAAATCGAGGGCATCAGTTGCGTCGAGCCGGCGGGCGCGTTGTACGCCTTCCCGAAGCTCGACCCCGCTCGCTTCAACATCATCGACGACGAACGCTTCGTGCTCGACCTGCTGCGCAAGGAGAAAATCCTCGTCACCCAAGGCAGCGCCTTCAACGTCGACGACACCGCCCACTTTCGCTTGGTGTTCCTGCCGCAGCCGGACGAGTTGCGTCACTGCATCGTGCGTATCGGGGAGTTTCTCGCAAGCTACCGCCAGTAGGCCGCCGCCCCCTCCCCTCCTTTCCGCGGGGTGAGTCGTCACCCTACCGAGGCGACGACTTCTTGGGCAATAGCGAGCGCCGAAGTCAACCCCGGCGACTCGATGCCGAGCAGATTGACGAATCCGGGCACGCCGGTTTTCGCCGGACCTTCGATGACGAAGTCGGACGCCGGCGCCCCGGCGGGTGCGAGCTTGGGACGAATGCCGGTATAGCTCGGGTGTAGTCTCGACTTGTCCAGCGCCGGGTAGTAGCAGCGAATAGCAGCAACGAATCGCTCGAACCCGGACTCGTCAAAGGCGTAGTCGTCGTTTTCTTGCCACGCGACGTCCGGCCCGAACCTCGCTTGTCCTGCCATATCCAAGGTGACGTGGACGCCCAAGCCACCGGCTTCGGCGATCGGATAGACCAAGCGCGAGAACGGCGACTTGCCCGACAAGGCGTAGTAATGGCCTTTGGCGAAATAGCCCCGGCGCGCGCCGCCCAACTTGGCCGCCATCGCCGGAGCGCGCAAACCCGCCGAGTTCACCACCAAGTCGGCGTCCAAGTCGAAGTCACCACAGCGCACCCGCACCCTTTCGCCTTGGCGTTGCAGGCCGGTCACTTCCGTCAACAGGGCGATCATGCCGCCGCTGGCCTGCAAATCGGCCTCCAAACTCAACATAAAGGCGTGGCTGTCGACGATGCCGGTTGATTCCGAGTACACGCCGGCCAACGCCTCCACCTCCGGCTCGAGGGCCAACACATCCGCTCGGTTCAGCCACGGCAACTCGCCGACGCCGTTGACGCGGGCTTGGCGCTGGTAGTCCTCAAGCACGGAGAATTGCGCCTTGGACGTCGCGACGATGACTTTGCCGACGCGTCGATGCGGCACGTTGTACGCCGCGCAGTGCGCATACAGCAGCGCCTTGCCGCGGACGCACATTCGCGCCTTTAGGGAACCCGTCGGATAGTAGATGCCGGCGTGGATAACCTCGGAGTTGCGGCTCGACGTCTCCGAGCCGATGACATCGTGACGTTCAAGCACCAATACTTCGCGCCCGGTGCGAGCCAACGCCGCCGCAACCGCCAAACCCACTGCCCCCGCGCCGATCACCACCGCGTCGCAACGTTCCGACACTACTGCCCCCGGCTATGGCAAGAAGGCGAGGAGGACGAGCAGTTCGTAGAGCATTGTCTTTTGATCGGCTGCGGAAATGAATGCGCCTTCATGGCCGCCGGTTATGTTGCCACGGGCAAGCAAACAACCGCTACCCATGGCGCCTTGCTTGCGGTGGCCGGTATGATCTCCGGGCCTTGGTTACGCCGTGATTGCGACTTTTTGGAGCGGGAGCCTGTCTTACCGATGGCGTTGTCGAAACAGCAAAAGGAAATCTTCAACTACGTTGGGCAGGTGTTTACTTATTGCTCGTTGGTGCTTTTCGCCCTTATTGCCGACATGCCGGGGCCGTACTTCGCCGCGTACTTTGCCGTATTAACGGTCGTTGCGGTGCCGCAGCGCTGTTGGGAGGCCGCCTACCGGCAGCTTTCCGGCGGAGATCAGGGCGAGAGTCGAGGGAGCTTGCTCCGTTTGCTGATGGCGATGTCGAAGCAGCAAAAGGAAGTCTTCGACTACCTTGTGGGGGCGTTGGTGTGTTGCTGGATGGTGTATCTCCTCCTCGACGCCGACCTGCCGTACTTCGCCGCGTGCTTTGCCGTATTGATGGTCGTTGGGCTGGTGTCGAGGAAGCTCGCTCAGCGCTTGCGGATCACAAACAGATAGCGATCGCCGTCGCGAGTCGACGCCGCCAACTCGTGGCCCATGAACCGGCAGAAATTGGTGAAGTCGCGCACCGTCGAAGGATCGGTGGCAACGACGGCCACAGTCTCGCCGCTCGCCATCTCGCGCACCTTGTTGCGCACGATCATGAGCGGTTCCGGGCATTTGAGCCCGACCGCGTCAACCGTGTTGTCGGCCTCCTCGACCAACGGTGGCGGGTGCGGGCTGCGAACCAACGTACGTTTCGCCTATGCAAGTTCAGGAACGAGGTACGCTGCCGGCGGCATGGGGCGCCGCCGACGTCGTGTGATCGGTCTGCCTTCGGCGCACTTCGACCAAGCCCTCGGCAACCCCTGTGCCGAAACGTCGTGCCGCCATCCCATCCGCCTTCATTGTGCTCACTCCCTCCCTTTCCTGAATGAGTGCTCGCGTCAAACCTCGCGTCCGACTGTGCAGTCACGAAATCACCCGCCGTCCCAAGGCATCGGCGTCCGGCGAATGCTCCATCGAATCGTGACGGAGGTCAATCATTTGTACCGCCTCATGCCGGGGCGGCCAAGTAGAGCCGACCAAAGGCGTGGCTTCACATCCGTCGGTGCGCGGTACGCGGGCCGCCAAGCCCACATGCGACAATCGCACGGTACCTCGAACCGACAAAAGCCACCGGACCAAGATCGCCAAGCAGTATGAGGAGAAGCGCATGAGTGCCTTGGACACGTTGCGGGAGGAAGCCATCAAGCCCCTGACGGAGGCCCACTGCCTGTCGTTTACTGCGTACACGGACGAATCGGTATACGCCGAGGAGGTAGACAGAATATTCCGTGACGAGTGGGTCTTCGCGTGTCAGGCGCCGCAACTCGACAAGCCCGGGGACTACTTCGCCATGACGCTTGTCGGCGAGCCGATCTGCGTGATTCGGGGAACCGATGGACAACTGCGAGCGCTCTCGAACACCTGTCGGCATCGGGGCACGCCGCTGCTCGACGAGGGATTTGGGAACGTAGCGAGGTACATCACCTGTCCGTACCACGCTTGGTCCTACGACCTAGATGGCGAGCTTAACGCCATCCCCTACAACAAGCGGATCGCGGTGGACCGGGAGCGCCATCGACTGCCGCAGTTCCACTGCGATACTTGGTGCGGTCTGGTATTCGTGCATCTTGGCCACGACCCGCAGCCGCTCGCCGAGCGATTCGCCCACATGGCGGACTACATCGGCGAGTTCGAGGTCGAGAAGTTCGACACGGCCACGAGCGGCGAGCCGCAGCACTGGAACGCCAACTGGAAGCTGGTGCTCGAGAACGCCATGGAGAGCTACCACCTATTCAAGGTGCATGAACCGACCCTTGAGCGCGTTTCCCCGACCCGTGGCGCCTACTACTTGGCGGGCAACTCGGAGTGGTCGCTGACCGGCGGCGCACTCACCTACGGGACGAAGGACATCGACCGGCGTTATGTGCTCCTGTCTATGGCGCCTTCGTTCGTGGGCATCCTCACCAATGGCAATCTTGGTTGGTTGTCCGCATACCCGCTCGACGCGACGCGAACGATGATCCGTTCCGGGACCATTGGCACGAAAAAGGGCACGCGGCGGACCAGAACGGAGGACCAGTTCGTCAAGGCTTTTTTCGAGGAGGACAGGCTGATCTGCGAGCGCGTGCAGAAGGGCATGGGCGCCGTCAAGGGTCGCGGTGGGAAGCTGGTGGACATGGATCGGGTAGTCGCCGACTTCCATCAGTTCCTCGCGACACGGCTGTTCGACCTGCCGCCGACGGAGTTCTACGAGGCGCCGGACGTGCGCTGCACCGGGAACTGACGGGATGTCGGCCGGCACGGGTCACACACGGGCGCACTTGGCGAAATCCGTGGACCAACCCAACTCCGTCATCGACTCGATCAACGCCGTGCCTTCGAGGCCGCCGCTGCTCAGCGCACCGCTTACTCTCGGCTGGGTGTTGGGACACGCAGGCGGCGCCGTTACGGGTTGCCCCCGCACAGTCTAGGGCCGACGATCTATGTTCGACCTCGCTGGACTGGAGGCGGCGCAACGGATCGTCGCGGACGCCATGCCGCCGACTCCCCAGTACCGCTGGCCCGGCCTTTGCCGCCGAACCGGCTGCGAGGTCTGGGTGAAACACGAAAACCACACGCCTACCGGCGCGTTCAAGGTGCGTGGCGGTCTCGTGCTGCTCGACGAACTGGCACGGGCCAACAAACTGCCGCGCCGGATGGTCACCGCGACGCGCGGCAACCACGGCCAGAGCGTACCGTTCGCCGCGGTGCCGCGTGGCGTGGCGGTCACCGTATTCGCGCCCAAGGGCAACAGCGTCGAGAAAAACGCCGCAATGCTCGGTTGGGGCGCCGAACTCGTCGAGGTCGGCACGGACTACGACGAGGCCCGTACCGCGGCGGAGCATTACGCCAAGGCGGAGGGCGCACTCTACGTCCCGCCGTTCCACCCGGCACTGGTGCGCGGAGTCGCGACCTACGCCTTGGAACTGTTCACCGCCGTGCCGCATCTCGACACGGTCTACGTGCCCATCGGCGCCGGCTCCGGCATCTGCGGACTGATCCGGGCGCGCGACCTGCTCGGTTTGAAGACCGAAATCGTCGGTGTGGTGGCGGCGCGGGCGCCGGCAATGGCGCACAGCGTAGCCGCAGGACGGATCATCACTACCGAAGCCGCGGACACCTTCGCAGACGGCATGGCATGCCGCGTACCCCTGACCGAGCCCTTGGATATCGTCATCCGGGGTGCCGCACGGGTGGTGGCGGTGTCCGAGGACGCAATCGCAGCGGCGATGCGCGCGCTCTACGCGGACACGCACAACGTAGCCGAGGGCGCAGGTGCCGCCGCGTTCGCGGCGTTGACGGAAGAGCGCGACCGGCAGCGGGGGAAACGCGTTGGCGTGGTGTTGTCCGGTGGCAACGTCGACGCGGAGGTATTCCGCCAAGTCCTCGCGGGCGGAGTCCCCAAACCGTGACGCTGACGCGCCGATCATCCGACCGTAGTTACACCATAGGCCGCCTCGTGCCCCCCTCGAAACCGGCTGCGGAACCTGCGTCGCCCGCACTACCGCGACAAAGCCGTCGCCTATCGGCGCCGCCTTTCGCCCCAGCCCAAGCCGCCCTAGCACCACCTCAGGGTGTCCGCATAAAGCGGGTCAACTCAGTTACAGTAGCGGGGATTCCGTCGCTGCAACCGAATGGAGTGTGGATTCACATGCCAAAAACACGTCTCGGGTACCTCAGTCGACGTGACTTCGGCCAGCTTTCGCTGGTAGCGCTCGGCGGCGCGCTTGCCGGCACTTCGCGGGCAGCCCCCGGCGACGAGTCACAGTTGACGCGAATTCACGGCACGGCGGCGCCCGGCTTCGAGCGAGTGAGGGATGCCTTCGCGGCCAACTTCGAGCGGCACGGCGAGGTCGGCGCCGCGTTCAGCCTGTATCACCGTGGCGTGAAGGTGGTCGATCTCTGGGGCGGCGTGGCCGACGAGCAGAGCGGTCGGCCGTGGGCCGAGGACAGCATCGTCCTAGTGTTCTCAAGCACGAAAGGAGCGACCGCCATCTGCGCCCACCTACTAGCCCAACGAGGCGAACTCGACCTCGACGCGCCGGTGGCCCGATACTGGCCCGAGTTCGCGGCCGCCGGCAAGGCGGACATCCCGGTGCGCTGGCTGCTGTCGCACCAAGTCGGACTCCCGGTCTTTGACGACCCGATAACGGCAGAGCAATTCCTAGCTTGGGAGCCGCCGGTCGAGGCCCTCCAAGCCCAGCGTCCGATGTGGGCGCCGGGTACCACGCACGGCTACCACTCCGGCACCTACGGCTGGCTCGTCGGCGAGGTGGTTCGGCGCATCAGCGGCAAGAGCCTAGGGACGTTCTTCGCCGAAGAGGTCGCCAAACCCTTGGGCCTCGACTTCTGGATCGGTCTGCCCGAGAGCGAGGAGCATCGGGTGGTGCCCGTGATCAACATCGACCTTCAGGACAGCGGCGTCGACGGGCAAGTGCAGACCGAGCGGAGGCGTGCGCTCCTCGAGGCATCTAGGAACCCGGATTCCCTGCTCGCCCGGCCAACCACTACGACTCCGCTGGATCCGAACAGCCGCGCCTTCCGCGCCGCCGAGATCCCCGCCGGGAACGGCGTGACGGACGCACGTTCGCTGGCGCGCATGTACGCCGCGCTGATCGGCACTGGCGTCGACGGCGTACGGCTGCTAGACGACAAGACCGTTGCACGGGCGGTCGCCGAGCAGGCCAGCGGCCTCGACGAGGTGCTGCGGATTCACACCCGCTTCGGACTTGGGTTCGAGCTCAATCTGGCGCACGGACACCTCGGCCAAGAGGGTGCGTTCGGGCACTCCGGCGCCGGCGGCTCGCTCGGCTTTGCCGACCCGAAAGCCGAGATCGGTTTTGGCTATGTGATGAACAAGATGCAGCTCGTGGCGAGCGACGACCCCCGCACGCTCACCCTGATCGCCGCGGTCCACGAGTCGCTGAAGGGCTAATCCCCGGCGTCGACTATCCCGCCGTACCGCAGCGGCCGCCGCCCGCTTAGGTGAATTGCGCCGTCACGTCGCCTCAGAGCTTCGCGGCAGCCGCCGCGTACATGAACTTCTTCATGTCCACATCGTGGTCAGGCGTCGCCGTGTGAAAGAACAAGTCCGCGCCGAGCAGTTGCCGCATCCCCTCCGGCGCGTTTGCCATGTACTCGTCGTCCTTCAGCAGATAAGTGAAGTCGTCGATCGGCTGCGTGTAGAGCCGCTGGTACGTGGCGTGAAGGACGGTTCGGGTGCCTGGGATCGAGCGCGGCAGCGAACCGTGCCACACGGCGCCGTCCCAAACCGCCACATCGCCTTTCTCCGTCTCGACGGCCACGGGGTCTGCGGCCTCCACCTCCTCGGGCGTGGGTGGCCGGCGCAGTCGGTGTGAGTCCGGCACGACGCAGGTCGCGCCGCCCGCTCGCGTCATGCCCTCGCAGGCGAAGCAGAAGGTCATCACGAGATTGTGTTCGGGAAACGGCACCGGCATCCAGTTCTGGTCTGCGTGCAGAGGCAGCAAGCCCTTCCCCTCGCCCTCGAACGGGTGCTTGATGCTGCCCACGAAGCGCCCGCCACGCATCGCCTTCCCGCAGCCGAACTCCGCGATCGCCATCACCTTGGGCAGGGTGGCGACGCGATCCACCGCCGGGTGTCGACCCAGAAGGAGTGGCGCGGCGCCGACGATGCCGGTGTTGTCCGCTGCCGCTGGCTGCGACAGTTCGTGAATGGCCTCCCGGAGTTCGTCCCACAGCGACGGCGGCCCGGCCTCTCGGATCACCGCGTAGCCATGCCGACGGAGACTTTCGACGACGTCCCATAACTCAAGCTCGTCAATCCGGGGCCGCAATTCGTGGGAGACTTCAAACGGCGCGACCGGAGCGACTTCCTCGGCTCGCTGCGTTTCGGTTTCGACTTCTGCCATCGTCGAGATCCTCAAACAAGCGTCGCGTGATTCTAGCAGCCGCGAAGTCCGACGGAGTGACAGGGCGGCTTGGGCTGGGGCGAAAGGCGGCGCCGAGAGGCGACGGCTTTCGACGATTCAGCGCACGGTTCGTGAAATTTCCAAGGCGAGTAGACTGGGCGGTACCGAGGCGGCTTCGGGCCGGGGCGCTGGCAACCTTCCCACACCGGGCCAACGGGCGGATTTCCTACACGAGCAATGGCGATAATCTCTACCCTACTCCTCCGCGAATGCGCGACAGTAGCGGAGTTGCGTCAACGTGGTCGGTGGGAGCGATGAACGAAGTACGACGACGAAAAGTAA
>CAYGBI010000034.1:0-37092 GCA_964348085.1 uncultured Pseudomonadales bacterium
GGACGCCGCGGAGGAGCGACCCAAGGCGAGGGCCAGCCGTTGCTCGCGGGTCGGACTGTCGATCCCGGCCAGCGCCCGCAGAAGGCGTTGACACCGAGGCTCGGATTCGGGCATGCCCTCCTCGCAGAGCTGCATCGCCTCTTCGTACGCGCCGGCGAGTTCGATTTCGCAGGCGTGGCCGGCACCACCGAGCCACGCGACGGTCGCTACGGCCAATGCGGTTGCGCTTTTCATCGTTTGCGCTCCTTTAGTTCACGACTGAACTTTAGTTCACGGTGACTGTACGCCAGCGGCCGCTGGCGTTCCTAAGGCCGTCTCCGGGATGCCCGCCGCGCCGTAGCCAGGTGCATTTCGCCGACGACGTCGCCTGAGAGCGCGGTCCGGCGCCGGTTGGCCCTTGGCCGGCGAGCCGAATCTGAAACCGTCGCCGTTTAGCGCCATGTCTCTCCCTTCGCTCTCGGAGTCGGCCGCGTTCTTGCGGCGTGCGCATTCGCGTGTAGGTCTGCCCACCGGCTCCCCATCGATTAGGCGGCCGACGGGACGGTAGGTTGAAACAGCGCTCCTCAGACAGAGGCATCGGGATCGGCAAAGCTACCCGGAAGCCAAAAGCGCGCTTCGGCGCTGCAACTGCCAAGCGTAGCGAAGAACAGCGGTGGCGCGCGGAGGGCGAGTTCCCTTTCGGGCGTCCCATGCAATGCGTAGTCAATCAAGGCGGAAGTCAGCAGCGCCAACCCCGTGTTCGCAGTCGCCAGCCACACATGGTCTCGCGCGCCCCATGGTTCCCTCATTTCGGTTATTTCGTCCTTGTGGGTGAGTAAGAACCTAGGCTTATTACTGTCATCCAACTCGAAGAGCGCGTCTTGGGCAGCGCCCGCGTCTAGCCGGGGGGCGAAGGAGACGGGGGAAAGCGCTAGCTCCGCGGCGTCGGGACCGCTTTCCGCCCGTTGGAGGTGCAGTGCCTTGATCTGCGTGTTCGGGTTGCTGAAGCGGATATCCACGTTTGCTTCGCCGCGGTGCAGCAGGACGCAAACCCACGCTGCCGCCAACGCGCGGTAACCCTGACGTGACGAGTGGAAGTTCAAAACGTCGGCTCGGTAGTAGGCTCCATAGTCCATCTCCGACGAGACGCCGAAGCCACCGCTGTACTTCATGATTGATTTCGTGGCCATTACCGACTCGGCGGCGAGGGTTGGGGGAAGCGTTGGAAGATCCTCGGCGGCAAGAACGACGCCGACGGCCAAACGGTCGATGACGGGTGCCATCAGACCCTCAAGGGTCGGCAGCGTTATGCACATGGCTGTCACCGTACTCCTCGACTCCCGGGTCTTTCAAGGTACGCAGACAACGCCGCCTCCCACTTCAAAGTCAGCACGATAGCCGTCGCGGCCTTGAAACGACTGCGCGTGTGCCGACGTGCATCCACTTACGCCGCAGGCGCCGCGCGTCCTAATCCTCCGTTCAACCTGTGCGAACGGCTCGTCGGGACCACGGCCGTCGCGGAACTCTGGCACGTCGCCAGTGGCCAAGCCGACCGGCGTGCCGTGTACTCGGCGTTTAGAACTTTGGTCGCCGGTGTCGGGAAGCAGACGGAGCGCCACGACACGATTCGGCAGCGCACTCAGTGGACCCCGGGAAGTTCGCCGTCCGTAGTCGGGCAGTCGCGACGAAACGCGTCCACTATGCGGACGAACCACCGGGGCCCGCCCGGTCGGCGCATCACGTCTACCCTGGTCAGTCCCGGCTCCCCCAGCGCGCAGACCATCGTCCGCGGATCGGCGCCGAGTGCCACCAGATAGTAATAGTTGTCTTCGCGAGCCGGGAGTACTGGGTGGTGAACCGCACGCTCGAGTGCGTGGCGTCCGCTACGGTCGGGGAGGTTGGGATCGATGCCCAGTCGTACCAGATGGCGCAGGAAATGGATCTGCGTGAACTCCGCTGCCGCGCCGATCAGCTCCCCGGCGTCTTCGCACGCACGGTCCGCTGTTTTCGCCCCGCTGCCCATCAGCAGGTACGCCAAGTGCAACTGGTTGCCGCGCACCGCGGCCAAGAGCGGATCGCCCAGATTCGGGTCGGCGCCGTGCGCGAGCAACACCTTGGCCGCACGGTACGAGCCTTCGGCGGCGCGCTCCAGAGGCGTGGCCGGCGCGCCCGACGGCGCCGCCCATAACGCGTTCGTCAACGCGGAGTCTTGGTCGAGCAGGGCTTCCAGCACCAGCGGCAGATCCCGCGTCGCGCTGAAGTGTACGGCTTCGAGCCGCGAACGGGGTTCGACGCCAAGCGCCAACAGCGCCGTCGCCAAGTCCTCGCGCCGGTGCGCCAATGCTTGGTCGAAGAGCGACACCACGCTGGCCGCCGCGACGCCGAGGTCTCCCGCGCAGGCCACCGCCCGGTCGCGGGAGATTCGTCGGATGTGGTCCGGGCGCGATGCGCGGTATGGATCTCCGGTTCGGGAAGTAGCTAGCCAACGGCACCCGGCGGGTAACGGCTCGGTTGGCGGCTCCTCGCGGGCGCATGTCGACCGGTGGGGGTCGACGGTGTCGAGGAACCAGTGTGGCCATTGATCCCAGAAATATTCGCGGGCGACGCTGTTCTGCGACAGGCCGCAGGCCATCGCCCGCGGATCCGCCCCTAGGTCCAACAGCGTGTCCCAGGTCGCCTTTCCCGCCCGCAGGTCGCGGATGGCCGCAGGCCCGTCGGCGTGTTGCCCGGTCCCCTGCGCCGCCGCCACCAGCGGATGCACGTCGGGCCCGTATCCGAGCGCCTCCCCGCCCGGCCCCGGCAGGTTCGGATCCACCCCGTGCGCGACCAGGTGGGCGACGAACTGGAAGGTGCCGAGGTAGGCGGCCCAGTGAAGCACCTGCCCCTCCACGGACCGCCGTCCCGCGGTGAGGTCCGCGCCGTGATCCAGCAGCATATGTGCGATGTGCAGATGAGGCGCTCCGGTTAGGGCGGCGGCCAGCGGCACGCCGAGCCCGCGTCCCCCGGTGGGGTCCGCGCCGCGCGTCAGCAGCAGTCTCGTAGTCTGGTACGCGCCACAGAACGCTGCGCGGTGCAATGGAGTGCTCAGGTCCAACGGCGGCCCTTCGTCCAGCAGGGCTTCGAGCACCAAAGGCAGGTCGCGGGCAGCCGCCGCTTCCACGGCGTCGGCGCGTGAACGGGGCCGAACGCCTTGCGTCAGCAAAGCCAGCGCCACGTCGTCGCGCATCGCGCCGAGCGCTTGGTCGAACAACGAAACCGTGCGTTCGTCGTCGAAGCCCAACGACCCGGCGCACGACTTGGCCTCCGCCACCTCCATGCGCGCGATGCGCAGCCACGTCTCGCGGTCCGCGTAGTAGGGGTTGTCGCCGAGCGGCGCGCCGGGTGGCTTGACGTTCGCCGAGACAACCCAATCGCACTCGCTCGGGAACGCGGGAACGACGATTAGAACGACGAGGACAGCGACCAGACAAGCTGCGCCGTTCCCGGCGCGACGCGCTTGGCTGCGGCTGATTCGGGCCAACAACATCTTGCCAGCGCTCATTGAGCCCTCCTTGGTAGTTCTCAACCAGAACCTGTGCGTGATACGCATGCACGGATCCAGACGGGCATAGCTCGTGATGTCATCTTCATGGCACGGCACGACCGCCAACCCCCGGGCGGCGGCCAGCCCCGGTTTGCTACTTCGTCAACGATTACATGCTACGCGTCTTCATCCGCGACATTCTCCATTTTGACCAAGTCCGCGACATCGTCAGCAACGGCGCTGGAATCGGGACCGGATGATGATGACTGCTTCTCTTAACGAGCCAAAGAGCGGATTTCCTACACCAGCAATGGTGATAATCTCTACCCCATGCTCCGGCAAATGCGCGAAAGTCACGGCTTTCCGTCAACGTGATCGGTGGAGCGATGAACGACGCAGTACGACGCAAAATTTGGCCGGCGTGGCTGGACGGCCAGATGGTCGCGGTGGTCGCCACGATAATCGCGTTCGGCGCTTTGGTCCAAACCGGGTTCTCAAGCCTGCGTTGCGACATCAATGAGCTGCGCGGGGACATGAACCAGCAGATCAATGCTCTGCGCGGAGACACGAACCAGCAGATCCGCGACTTGCGCGGCGAACTGAGTGAGTTCCGGGGCGAGGTCCGCGAGGAGTTCGGCCAAGTGGATGTTCGGCTGCGGGCGATCGAGACCGAGCTCGCAGTCGTCGGAACGCGGCTGGACGCCGTGGAGCGGCATGTCGGGATCGTCGGGTCGTCGCCGACAATTGCGGACTCGTGGCAAAAACCCCGCAGGGCGCCCGACTAGCAGGCGACGTCTGACGCAGCGCCAACGAAGCCGGGCCAAGCCCACGACGTGCTACGATGGCCAATATGCCCCACCCCGCGCCGACCGTGCCCGGTCAACGCATCGAAGCCATCGACGTCATCCGCGGCTTCGCGCTGCTCGGCATCCTGTTGATGAACATCCTCGCCTTCGGCCTGCCGTTCCGCGCCTATTTCGATCCGACCGTGGACGGCGCCGTGTCGGGCGTCGACTTCGGCGTCTACTTCACCGTCGAACTCTTCGCCGAGGGGGTGATGCGAGCCCTGTTCTCCATGCTGTTCGGCGCTGGCGTGGTGATTCTCGCCACGGGCGAACGCGCCAAATCGGCGGGCGTCTACTACCGTCGGCAGTTGCTGCTCTTGGCGTTCGGCTTGGTGGACGCCTTCGTGCTGCTGTGGACCGGGGACATCCTAGTGGCCTACGCCTTGGCCGGCCTGGTGTTGTATCCGCTACGCAACTGGCAGCCGAAGGCGCTATTCGCCACGGCCGCCTTGGCCTTCGTCTATCTGGCCCTGTTCTATGCGGCGATGTTCGCCATGTTGAAGTGGGTTCCCGACCAAGCAGGGCTCACGGCGAGCTTCTCTCCACCCCCGGAGGCCCTCGCGCGCGAGGCGTTGAAATTCGAGGGCAGCTACCGCCAGTCGTTCTTCATCAACGCCGGCGACGTGTTGGGGCTGTATGCGGTCTATCCGCTCTTCTTGTTGTGGGATGCGCTCGCCTGCATGGTGCTCGGCATGGCGCTGTACAAGACCGGCGTGCTGCAGGGACGGCGAAGCGTTCGCTTCTATGCGCACTTGGCGGCGTGGGGTTTGGGCATCGGTCTTGCGGTCAACGGCTTCGAGTTGCTGATGAAGATCAGCAGCGGCTTCGCGGTACAGTGGGTCTCCGGCGTGTCCACGGTCACCAACGACATCGGCCGCGTGTCGATGGCGCTCGGCTTCCTGAGCTTAATCGCCATCGTCTGTTCCCAAGGCTGGCTCGGGTCGGCGCGCAGAGCACTTGCGGCGGTGGGCCGCATGGCGCTCAGCAACTACATCCTGCAGAGCGTGTTGGGGCTATTGGTGTTCCACAGCTTGGGGCTCGCGCTATGGGACCAACTTCCTCGCCACCAACTCTATCTCGTCGTGCTCGGCGAGTGGATCATCATCGCCGTCGTTAGCGTCGCTTGGCTACGCCGCTACCGCTTCGGCCCTCTGGAGTGGCTGTGGCGTTCGCTCACCTACGGCCGTCCGCAACCCATGGCGACCGCGGCGTGAAGCAAGACCCGAGGCAAAAGCGCATCGCCCTCGCAGGCATCGAGCTTGCCTACTTCGAGTGGGGACGACCCGACCAACCGACGGTGCTCCTCGTCCATGCCACGGGTTTCCACGCTCGTTGCTGGGACGCCGTCGTGCGCGCCCTAGACGGCGGCTTTCGCGTCCTTGCCCTAGACATGCGCGGCCACGGTCGCTCCAGCAAGCGAGGGCCTTACGAGTGGCAACGGTTCGGTGTCGACGTGGCCGCCTTCGTCGCCGCGTTGGATCTCGAGGTCGTGGTTGGCGCCGGGCACTCCATGGGCGGTCACTCCCTAGTGCAGGCGACGGCAGAACATCCGGACCGCTTCGCCAAACTATTGCTGGTGGACCCGGTAATCATGGCGCCAGACGCCTACGAAGCGCACATGCGGTCGCCGCCGTTCACCGCGCCCGAGCAACATCCCGTGGCTCGGCGGCGCAACGAGTGGCAGTCGCCGGAACAGATGTTCACGCACTTCGCGCATCGTCATCCGTTCAGCCTCTGGCGTGAAGACGTACTGCGCGACTACTGCCGTTACGGGTTGCTGCCGACGGCCGGCGGCTTCACGCTCGCTTGTCCGCCACTGGTGGAGGCCACCATCTACATGGGTAGCGCCGGTCGCGAGATCGGCGAGGCGATCACGGCGGTCACCCAGCCGGTAACCGTGCTGCGAGCGCACAAGAAGGCGGAACGCGACGGCACGATGGATTTCAGTCAGTCGCCGACATGGGAAGACTTGGCCAAGGCGTTCGCCAACGGTCGCGACGTCTACCTCCCCGAACTCTCCCACTTCATACCGATGCAGCGCCCCGATCTGGTCGCGGAGCATATTCGTGCATTGGCGCAGCCGTAGGACTTCGGTATTGGCAGCCCGTGGTGGAAGTCACGCGGCATTCGAACGGCTATGCATCCCGCCCGGCATCGTCGCCCCTCGTCGCGCCTGCCGCAGTGGGCGCCTGACCGTTATCGGTGGATGCGGACTTTCTAACAGTTGGCTAAAGCGTGGCAGCGGGATTCAGGCGCTGCATCAAAGCCGCCAAGAAGGCCGTCAGCGGGGCGTCGATGCCAAGTTCGGCCGCCCGATCAACCGGTCGGCAAAAGAGCGCATCCACCTCTAGCGGTTGCTGCCGGGCGAAATTCACGCCCGCGGCGGGAACGTAGTTCTCGGTAGTGCCCATGAGTCGCATGGCCTGTGCGCACGCCTCTTCGGGATCGACGATGAGCGGCAGTCCGCGCGCGGTCAGATCGGCGTTGGCGATCTCGGCGACCTCGTCCATCACGTTGCGCGCGAATGCCCGCAGCGCGGGCGTCGCAAGAATGAAGCCGCAGGTGGCGCCCCCTGCGGCCACGGAGAGGCCATTGAACGGCACATCCCAAATCATCTTGCGCCAGCGGGCGCGAACTAGGCAGTCGATGGGGCGGGCGCCGACCACGGTGGGCGTCCACAGGGCGACGGCTTCCTCGACGGCGCTTGGGTCGTCGCCGTGGTGACCGATCTGCAAGGCGCCGAACTCCCGGTGGACGATGCGTCCCGGCTGCGGCTGTCCGACGCCAATGAAACCGAGGCCACCGAACACACCGTAGCGGCGCAGCAGCTTGGCGATTTCGTCCTCGACGCCGATGCCGTTGACGATGGCGAGGATTCGCGTCGCGGCGCCCAACAACGGCGTGGCGAGGCGCGGCACCAAGTCGAGGTCGTAGGACTCCAAGGCGATGATTAGCCAATCCACCGGACCGTCGGCGGCGAGTTCCTCGCTGCTGCGACCGAGCCTCGGCGTCGGTAGATGCAGGTCGCCCAAGTGACTGGTGACTCGAATCCCCTTCTCTTGGACCACGTCGAAACCGCGGCGCACCAAGAACCGCACGTCGTGGCCAGCTTCCGCGAGACGGGCGCCGTAGTAACAGCCCACCGCGCCGTCGCCGATCACCGCGATGGCGTGGGCCGGCTGTCGACTCGGGGGATTCAATTGCGCCGCATGTCGATGGCTCGGGTGCCCTCCAGCGGGCGGCACGTCCACTCGGACTGGACATTCTCGAAGCCATCCTGCTCGACGAAGGAGACGTTCCGGCACTGCGTGGCTTCGTCGATGAAGTGACAACGCAGCTTCTTGAAACGAAAGCTGAGTGCCCGACCTTCGTCCGCCGCGAATCGACACGCGACGCGATGCGCCTCGTTGCCATAGCGCGTCCTGTAGTCCGAGACGATCTCCTCCACCGCGTCGTCCGTGAAACGCTCCGGCAGCAAACTCACGGATTGCTCGTAGAACTGGAGGATGGAGTTGGTCGTGCGCTGTTGCGCCGCCACGCCCAGCCAGCCGATGCCGGCCTCGAGATCCACCGGGACGCCGCCCCGGCCGTGCAAGTAGATGTCCGCCGCCGACGCTTGCGCCCACTTGAAGCCGCGTTTCGCGGCGGTCACCAAATACGGCAGCGCTTCCTTGTAGCGTTTTTCCCGGTACAGCGCCGAGCCGCGGTTGGCGGCGTTGTAGACCTGCGCGATAAACTCGCCGGACGGCATCTCGCCGAACTCCGGCGCGGGAACGTCCACCAAGGGCGCGGTGACGACCAGTTCCTCTACATAGTCGCCGTCGGCGTATTGGTCCCCTCCGCGCATCCGGCTGTCGAAGTCCTCCTCGTCGACGAATCGGCAGCGAAGATCCTCGATTACGTTGCCGAACACTTCACAGGCAACGCTGTGCTCGGCGGCGCCGTAGTCGGCCCGGTATCGCGCGGCCAGCCGCACCGCGAGCGCTCGGTGATCCGGCGTGAGCTGCGCAAGCACTTGCCGGTAATAGTCGTCGACGCGGGGCAGCGTGACCGGTTCCGCGGCGACACCCAACCAGCCCAAGCCGGCGCGGATGTCCTTCGCCACCGCGCCCCTACCGTTCAAGTAGATATCGCCGAGGGATGCCTGCGGCAGCTTGAATCCGCGCTCCGCGGCGGCGGTAAGGTACGGCAACGCTTCCGCGTAGCGTCGCTCGCCATAGAGGCGCGTGCCTTGTTCGGCGGCAGCGTATATCTCGGCCATGAACGCAGGCGACGGCGCCGCTCCGGCCACGGGCGGCGCCGCGGAAACGACGGCCGGCGGCAGTTGCGTCGCCGTCTGCTCCTCGCCGGCAGCGGGGCTTTCGGTCGCTGGTGCGTCGTTCGCCACGCCCTCGTCGCCAATGTTCGCCCGGACGACGCTCGCCAGCCCCAAACAGGCAAGCGCGACACCCGTTCGCCACCAACGACTCGCTCGTCCTCGGCCGGTAGGAGACAACTTGCTTTCGCTTCGCGCAATAGATGCTTACGGCGAGTATAACGAGGCGCATTGCGATTGCCCAAGGCTCGCGGCGCCGCGTCCTCGGGCGCATCGATCAGTCGAGTGTGGAACTCGTCGCCCTAGGTCGGCTACGCTTCTCGCTTGTCCGAAACGCTGGAGCCAACACCATGACGCTGCAACTCGATCACACCATCGTGCCGTCGCGGGACAAGGTGCGGGCGGCGCGGTTCATCGCCCGCATTCTCGACTTGGACTATCGCGGCACTTGGGGTCACTTCGCTCCGGTGAAGGTCAACGACACGCTCACCCTCGATTTCGACCATGCGGAGCAGGTACGTTCCCACCACTACGCCTTCCTCGCATCCGACGACGAGTTCGATGCCATCCTCGGTCGCGTCAAGGCCGAAGGCATCGTCTTCGGCAGCGGTCCACGCTCGCACGACGACGGTGAAATCAACCACCGCCACGGCGGCCGCGGCTTCTACTTCCAGTGCGAGGACAAACATTTGTGGGAAGTCATCACCCACACCTATATCACCGACGCCACCGACTGACCTAAGGCCACGCCATGAAGAAAGACAAGGCGAAGGTACTCGACGAGGTATGGAACGACGACCGGGTGAAGTCCTTTCTCGGCAAGACGGCGCCTCGGCAGTCCGGCTCGCCGCTGCCGGGCGATGGTGACTTCTATGTGCTGCGCCACGCCTACCAAGCCATGCGGCCAGGGGATTTCGACCGCTTCTTGCGCTTCTACGCCGACCAAGGGCGGGACGTGCGCGCCAAGGACGGCAAGGGCCGCACGTTGGCGGAGGCGATCGCCGGCCACGCCAACGCAACCCCGTTCATCGAACTCTTGAATGCCCACTGACGCCGAACATCACCGCCTCGTCGTTCTCGGCTCCGGCCCCGCCGGGTACACCGCTGCGCTATACGCGGCGCGCGCCAACTTGAATCCGGTGGTCATCACCGGCGTGGAAGTCGGCGGTCAACTCACCACCACTACGGACGTCGACAACTGGCCCGGCGACCACGACGGTTTGCAAGGTCCAGAGCTCATGGTGCGCATGCAAGCGCACGTCGAGAAGTTCGGCACGGCCATCATCAACGACCACATCACCCGCGTCGACTTGGCCCAGGCGCCGCTACGCTTGACTGGCGACCACGGCGACTACGCCTGCGACGCGCTGATCATCGCCACCGGCGCATCCGCCAAATACTTGGGGCTGCCTTCGGAAGAAGCCTACAAAGGTCGCGGGGTAAGCGCCTGCGCCACCTGCGACGGCTTTTTCTTCCGCGGTCAGGAAGTGGCGGTCATCGGCGGCGGCAATACGGCGGTGGAGGAAGCACTGTATCTGTCGAACATCGCCAGCCGCGTCCATCTAGTCCACCGTCGCGATGCGCTACGCGCGGAGAAAATGCTCCAAGGCCGGTTGTTCGACCGCGTCGCCGCCGGGGCGGTAGCGACCATCTGGGATCATGTTTTGGTCGAAGTCGTCGGCGACGAGGCCGGCGTCTCCGGCGCGGTGCTGCGCAACGTCAAGGACGACGGCGAACGACGGCTCGACGTCACGGGCATCTTCATCGCCATCGGCCACACGCCGAACACCGGCCTGTTCGAGGGCCAGCTTGATATGCGCGACGGCTACATCCAAATCGCCAGCGGGACGAACGGCAACGCCACGGCAACCAGCGTGCCGGGCGTGTTCGCCGCCGGCGATGTCGCGGACCACGTCTATCGGCAAGCCGTCACCTCGGCCGGTTTCGGCTGCATGGCCGCACTCGACGCCGAAAAGTACCTCGACGCGCAAGGCCACGGCTGACGTGGCGTCGCACGGTTCGGTATCCGCTTTTCCGAATCCAGCGCGCGCGCCAACCGACGGCCCCTTGGCCTACGGCGGGGAGCTAACCCCGGAGCGTCTGCTCGACGCCTACTCGCGTGGCATCTTTCCTTGGTTCAACGACGACCGGGCGCCGGTTTTGTGGTGGTCGCCGGATCCTCGCGCGGTGATGGCGCCCGACGAGTTGCACATTTCCAAGAGCTTACGCAAGCGCTTGAAGTCCGGGTTCTATCGAGTCACCGCAGATTGCGCGTTCGCCGCCGTGGTGGACGGCTGTGCCGCGCCCGGACGCAACCGGCCGGAGACTTGGATCACGCCGAGGATGGCAGCAGCCTACCGCCGTCTGCACGCCCTCGGCTTCGGCCACTCGGTGGAAGCTTGGCGCGACGGCGAGTTGATGGGCGGGCTCTACGGCGTGTCGCTCGGGCGGATGTTCTTCGGCGAATCCATGTTCAGCCGAGGGCCGGACGCATCGAAAGTCGCGCTGGCCCACTTGGCCCGGCAACTTCGCGCTTGGCAGTTCTCGCTGATCGACTGCCAAGTCATGAACGACCACATGGCATCGCTCGGGGCGCGGGACGTGCCCCGCCGACGCTTCTTGCGTTCGGTGGCCGCCAACAACGGCTTCTCAACCCGACGCGGACCTTGGACAAGCGACGACTTCGGCGACGACTTCACTCGGTGAGCGTGCCGCCCCTCGCTCAGGCGGTTAGAATGCGCACCTCTTTCAGTGGCGGCCAGTCGCGCCGTCCTCAGCTAAACAAGGCATTGAATGGCGAAAGAAGAACAGATCGAAATGGAAGGCACCGTCATCGACACGCTGCCGAACACCATGTTCCGCGTGGAACTGGACAACGGTCACAAGGTTACCGCGCACATTTCCGGCAAGATGCGCAAGAACTACATCCGCATCCTCACCGGGGACCGGGTGAAGGTGGAGTTGACGCCCTACGACCTGTCGAAAGGCCGCATCACCTTCCGAGAGCGTTAGCGGTCAAGGAACGCCCCCGCGTCACCCGCGCGCTCAAGTCGCGCGCACTTTCGCCTTGCGCGGTTCAATCTCCAAAGCAAGGTCACCGTCCTCTTCCGTGATGCGCACCAATCCGCCGCCGTCGGCGAGCTCACCGAACAGAATGTCCTCCGCCAACCGACGCTTGATCCGGTCTTGGATGAGGCGCTGCATTGGCCGCGCCCCCATCTTCTCGTCGTAGCCCTCCCGGGCAAGCCACTCGCGGGCGGATTCGTCCACATCGAGTTCCACTTTCTTGGCGTCGAGCTGCGCCTGCAATTCGGTGAGAAACTTGTCCACCACCGTCTTGACAACCGCCATCGGCAGCGCGTTGAACTGGATGATGGCGTCCAAGCGATTGCGAAACTCCGGCGTGAACATCTTCTTCAACACTTCCATGGCGTCCGACGAGTGGTCCTGCTCGGTAAAGCCGATGGACGCACGCGCCGCTTGCTGGGCCCCGGCGTTGGTGGTCATCACCAGCACCACATTGCGGAAGTCCGCCTTGCGCCCGTTGTTGTCGGTCAACGTGCCGTGATCCATCACCTGCAGCAACAGGTTGAACACTTCCGGATGCGCCTTCTCCACTTCGTCGAGCAGCACCACGCTATGCGGATGCTTCACGACCGCCTCGGTGAGCAAGCCGCCCTGATCGAAGCCGACATAGCCGGGCGGCGCGCCGATCAGCCTAGAGACGGTGTGCCGCTCCATGTATTCGGACATGTCGAAGCGCAGCAGCTCGACGCCCATGATGTTGGCAAGTTGGCGACACACCTCCGTTTTGCCGACGCCGGTGGGCCCGGCGAACAGGAACGAACCGATGGGTTTTCCCTCGGTCTTGAGGCCGGCGCGGGACAGCTTGATTGCCGCCGCCAGCGTGTCGATGGCGTCGTCTTGGCCGAACACCACCATTTTCAGCCGGGCGTCCAAGTCGCGCAGGGCTTCCTTGTCCGAGACGGTGACCCGATTCGACGGAATGCGCGCGATCTTCGACACCACTTGCTCCACGTCGCCGGCGCCGATGGACTTCTTGCGCCGGCTCGGCGTCACCAGTAGCTGGGCGGCACCGGCTTCGTCGATGACATCGATGGCCTTGTCCGGCATGAAGCGATCCGTGATGTAGCGGTCGGAAAGCTCGGCCGCCACCCGCAACGCACGGTCCGTGTAGCGCAGGTGGTAGTGGCTCTCGAAGCGGGATTTCAAGCCCTTGAGGATGAGATAGGTGTCGTTGACGTCGGGCTCCACGATGTCGATCTTCTGGAACCGCCGGGACAGTGCGCGATCCTTGTCGAATATGCCGCGGTACTCGTGGTAGGTGGTCGAGCCCATGCAGCGGATTTCGCCGGACGCGAGCAGTGGCTTGAGCAGATTGGATGCGTCCATAACGCCGCCGGACGCCGCCCCAGCGCCGATGATGGTGTGGATTTCGTCGATGAAGAGGATGGAGCCTTCCTCTTTCTTCAGCTCGGCCAGCAACACCTTGAAGCGCTTCTCGAAGTCCCCGCGATACTTGGTGCCGGCCAAGAGCGCCCCCAAATCAAGCGCGAACACGCGGCTCTCGCTCACCACCTCCGGCACTTCGCCGTCGACGATGCGCTTCGCCAAGCCCTCGGCGATGGCGGTTTTGCCGACGCCGGACTCGCCGACCAACAACGGGTTGTTCTTGCGTCGCCGACACAGCACTTGAATGACCCGCGCCACTTCGTCGTCGCGCCCCACCAGCGGGTCGATTTTGCCGGCTTTGGCGAGTTCGTTTAAGTTGCTCGCAAAGCTCCCCAACGCCGGTTGTCCGCCGGCCTCGCCGTCGCGCCCCTCCGCTTCGGAATCCGCCCCCGCGCCGGCGCCTTGGCTGGCGGTCTTCGAGATGCCGTGGGCGACATAGTTCACCACGTCCAAGCGGGCGATGGACTGCTCCTTCAGACAATGCACGGCGTGGCTCTCCTGCTCGGAGAAAAGCGCCACCAGCACGTCGGCGCCGGTGGCCGCCTTCTTGCCGGTGGACTGCACGTGGAACACCGCGCGATGTACGACCCGGGTGAAGCCGAGCGTAGGCTCCGGCTGGCGGCTCTTGTCGTTCGCCGGAATGAGCGGCGTGTGCGCGACGATGAACTCGTCGAGCTTCTTGCGCAACGCTTCGACGTCGGCGCCGACATTGTTCAGCACATCGAGCGCCTCCTTCTCGTCGAGCAGCGCGAGCAGCATGTGCTCTGGCGTCACGAACTCGTGACGTGCAACGCGCGCCCGCTTAAAGGCCTCGTTTACGGCGATCTTCAATTCTTCACTAAGCACTTAATTCTTCCTTGACGGCGCGAAGCCAAGTGGTTGGCCGGCCTCGCTAGTCCGTCATTTCAACGGTAGATTTCAACGGATGGTCGTGTTCCTGCGCGTAGCTGTTCACTTGCTCCGACTTGGTCTCGGCGAGGTCGCGCGGAAAGATGCCGACCACGGCGCTGCCGGTGGTGTGTACGGCGTACATGAACTCCACGGCCTTGTCTTCGTTCATGCCGAAGAAGCGCATAAGGACTTCAACGACAAAGCCCATTGGCGTGTAGTCGTCGTTGAGCAGGATGACTTTGTATAGCGGGGGCTTTTCGAGCTTGGGGTCGGCGGGACGCTCCTTGAGGACGGTGCCCGTGTCGTCCTCCCGATTCGCGCCGTCGCCCTCCAGGCGATGGTCGTAGACAGCATCAAAGCACCCTCCGGCCCCGGCAGGCGGTGGGCACAATCCCGTCGTTATTTTGGTTGTCTGGCGCATGGTCCGAGCTCTTCCGTCGAACACTAGTGTACGGGATACAGCTTTCTTTGCACTCCCGCAAGTGCTCAGCATAGCGTAGTTGCCCGGCGCCCGGCGCACACCTCTTGGCGAACATGGGAGTAGCGCGCTGGCTGTCGGGTATACTCGGCGCGCCATGGCGCTCGAATACCCCTACGAATCCCACCCCGCTCAAGGCACGACCGTCGAAGTCGCCGATGGCGTGCGCTGGTTGACCATGCCCATGGGCGGCTCGCTCAACCACATCAACCTCTATCTCATCGAAGACCGGGACGGCTGGTTCGTGGTCGACACCGGCCTCGGCAACGGCGAGACAAAGCGGCTCTGGCGGCGCATCTTCGACAGCGAGATGGGCGGCAAGCCGGTGAAGGGCGTCATCTGCACGCACATGCATCCGGATCACATCGGCCAAGCCGGCATGATCGTCGACCACTTCCGCTGCCCGCTCTACATGACCCGCGCCGAGTACTACCAAGCGCGATCATACGCCACTTCCGGCTTCGCCTCGTCGCAAGGGGGCTGGCAGGGCGAGCAGTTCTACCATCGCTACGGCATGCCGACGAAGCACATGACGAAGATGCGCGAGATGTGGCAATCCCGGCAGCCGAGCCGCGCCTCGTCCATGACCATGCCGAGCGCCATGCCC
This sequence comes from uncultured Pseudomonadales bacterium, assembly GCA_964348085.1. Classification (GTDB taxonomy): domain Bacteria; phylum Pseudomonadota; class Gammaproteobacteria; order Pseudomonadales; family Azotimanducaceae; genus VXYL01. Next base: position 15,112 of record CAYGBI010000034.1, read on the forward strand.
ATGGGCTTCCACCGCCTGCGGGACGGCGATGTGCTGACCATCGGCGCCCACGATTGGCAGGTCGTGGTGGGCGCCGGCCACTCGCCCGAACACGCCTGCCTGCACTGCCACAGCTTGGGCGTGATGATCTCCGGCGACCAAATACTGCCGGTTATCACCTCGAACGTCAGCGTGTACCCCACGGAACCGGAGGCCAATCCCTTGAAGGCGTGGATGGACTCCCACGACAAGTTTTTGGACACCCCGGAGCGGACGTTCGTGTTGCCCGCGCACAACCTGCCGTTCTACGGCGTGCGCGAGCGGCTAAGGGATCTGATCGGCCATCACGAGGATCGGATGTTGGCCGTGGAGGAGAGTTGCGTCGAGCCCAGAACCGCCAAGGAGTTGCTGCCGGTGCTGTTCAGACGGGAACTGGACGCTCGGCAGACCATGATGGCGCTCGGCGAGGCCATCGCGCACTGCCACTTGCTCATGCACCGCAACCGGCTGCGACGCGTCCTCGACGAGGATGGCCGCTATCGCTTCTCGTCGGTCGACCCGGACTTGGCGCGACGCGCCCATCCGGACAGTCACGACGCACCCGACGATCGCCCGATCTTGGTGTAGCCGTCATCGCCGCCATCGATTCGCATCGCGGCAGGCTCGCCCGAAAGATCGCCGCCATCACCTATCGCTTCCTGCGCTGGGGCGACAGCCATGTGCCGTTCGGCATACGTTCGGTAGTCGGCGTGCTATTCATGATGGGTGGCGTAGTCGGCTTCTTGCCGATTTTGGGTTTCTGGATGTTTCCCTTGGGGGTTGCCTTCGTCGCGCTCGACATCCCGTGGACGCGGCACAAGATCCACGACTGGATGGTCTCGCTGAAGCGCAAGTCCGAAGCTTGACGGCGTAGCGCGGCTCGGCGCTGCCCGCCGATCAACCGACGTCCAGCCAGTAGCCGCCATCCGAGAGAGGCTTGACGCGACCCGCGGTCGGCGTCGCGAAATGGGTGCCGATAATCAACACGCCGCTGTCCGCGTAGCGTTCGAGCAACGTCTCGCGAGTGCGCCGAGCGGCGGCTTGGTCGTAGTCCGCGGAGCTGCACCAGTCGGTGCGCGTCATCTGACAAGGATGGTGAATACAGTCGCCGGTGATGAGCGCATCTTCGCCGGCGGAGGAAATCCTCACGCTGACGTGGCCCGGCGTGTGTCCGGGGGTCGCTTCCAGCCACACCTCGTCGCACAGCCGGTGGTCCGTAGTCACGAAATCGACCAAGCCGGCGTCGATCACCGGGCGTACGGAGTCGGCCAGCACGGGGCCACCCGAGTCCACGCCGCTCCAGTACCGCCATTCCTCGTCGCCGACCAAGTAACGGGCGTTGGCGAAAGTCGGTCGCCATTCGCCGTCCACGAGCATGGTGTTCCAGCCCACATGGTCGACGTGCAGGTGGGTGCAAAGCACCGTGTCGATGGACTGCCGGGCATAGCCCGCGGCCTCTAGATCCGCTAAAAAGCTCGTTTGCAGGTTGCTCCAAGCGGGAATGTCGCGCTGCTTGTCGTTGCCGATGCAAGTATCGACGACAATCCGCCGCTCCCCGGTGTCGACCACCAGCGCGTGAATGCTCATCACCAAGTTGCCGGCTTCGTCCATGAAATGCGGCCGCATCCATTGGTAGCCGCGGCAAGCGTCCCGCGTCGCGTCCGGTAGGATGAAGCGCGAGCCGCCGGTGACCTCCATCTCCACGACGCGGCTCACCTTCACCTTGCCGATTTGCCAAACCTCGTTCACAAGCTTCTCCCGGACTTCGAAAAGGATGGGTCTATTCTTCCCTTTCCGCACGCCGATGGCTATTGTTCAACGCAGTCGAACAACAACACTTGGGGCGCCAAATGGGTGTGCGCGATGTCGTTTCCGTCTTGGCCGACGTGCCTACGCTACTCGCGTTGAAGAAAGGCATGGCGCCGCGGCCGTTGGAGGAGAAGGACTGCATAGCCGCGGCCGTCGAGCGGCATGCGGAACGAATCGGCGCCTTGACCGCGATCACCTGCGACGGCGAGACGACGACTTGGGCGGCCTTCAACGCCCGCGCCAACCGCTACGCGCATGCCCTGAAGGCGGCAGGGCTGAAGCGAGGCGATTCGCTGAGCGTGATGATGGAGAACCGCATCGAGTTTCTCGCGCTGCTGATCGCTGCCAACAAGCTCGGCATCGTCGCCGGCCTCATCAACACCAACCTGCGCGAACGCCCGCTGACGCACTGCATCACCGTAATCGACTCGAAGAAGTGCGTATTCGGCGCCGAGGTGCTCGCCGCCATCGAGCAGGTCAAGGGCGAGTTGCCGCTCAAGGAGGGCGAGGACTACTTCATCGTCCCCGAAGGCGACAGCGCCACGCCCAATTGGGCCATCGACTTGAACGCGTTAAGCGCGGAACAAACGGACGCCAACCCGCCCGACACGGCGGACACCACCCTCGGCGAAACCGCGATGTACATCTTCACCTCCGGCACGACCGGGCTGCCGAAGGCGGCGGTGCTCTCCAACCGGCGCTACTTGGCGAGTGCGCAGCTTGCCGGCACCGCCGGCTTGCGCTGCACCACGGACGACTGCCTGTACATCTGCCTGCCCCTCTACCACGGCACCGGCTTGATGATCGGCGCCGGCTCGTCATTCGCCACCGGCGCATCCATGTTCGTGCGCCGGCGGTTCTCGGCGAGCCGCTTCCTGCCCGACATCCGGGAGCACGGCTGCACCGGCTTCATCTATGTCGGCGAGCTGTGCCGCTACTTGAGCAACACCCCGGAGCAACCCGACGACCACGACTCGCCGCTAGTCACCATGATGGGCAACGGCTTGCGGCCGGATGTGTGGCTTTCCTTCAAGCAGCGCTTTGGCATCAAACGCATCACCGAGTTCTACGGCGCCAGCGAAGGCAACGTGGCATTCGCCAACTTGCTGAACAAAGACCGCACCATCGGCATGACGGCATCGAAAGTGGCCTTGGTGCGCTACGACGTGGACAGCGACGAGATCGTGCGCGACAAGGATGGCCGCTGCGTTGAAGTGGCCAAAGGCGAGGCGGGCTTGCTGCTCGGCCACATCAACCCGCAGGCTGCTTTCGAGGGGTACACCGACAAGGAGGCGACGGAGAAAAAGGTGCTCCGGGATGTCTTGGCGGAAGGGGACGCCTGGTTCAACACGGGCGACTTGATCCGCGAGATCGACGTCGGCTTTTCCTTGGGCTATCCGCACTATCAGTTCGTCGACCGCACCGGCGATACCTTCCGCTGGAAGTCCGAGAATGTCTCTACCACCGAGGTGAGCGACATCATCGGCAGTTTCGCCGGCATCGAGCTCTGCAACGTCTACGGCGTCGAAGTGCCCGGCGCGGACGGGCGCGCGGGCATGGCGGCGGTCAGCTTGACGACCGACTCGACCGAGTTGGATATTGCCGGCTTCGCCGAGTACGTCGGCCGTGAACTGCCGCCCTACGCGCGTCCGGTGTTCGTGCGCGTACGGTCCGCTATGGACTTGACCGGCACCTTCAAGATGGTGAAGGGGGACCTAAAGCGGGAGGGCTACGATGTGACCGCGCTCGCCGACCCAGTGTACGTGATGAAACCGGGCGCCAAGTCCTACGAACCGCTTGACGGCGAGTATTTGCAGACGATTCAGAGCGGCCAAGCGGGTTTTTGACCAACGCCATGCGCAGCCGGGACACGAGACGACGCCCGATTCAGCCGCCGCCAACGTTGATCGCGACATGACGGTCAGCGCGGGCCTCGGCATCGCCAACTTCCCTTTCGAGGACGCGCGTGGTTTCTGGCGCTGGATAGACCTTTGCGAGCACGGCGGCATCGACTCGATCTGGCAATCGGATCGGCTGATTTCCGCCACGGACAACTTGGAGTGCATGAGCGTCATGGCGGCGCTGGCGGGGGGCACCAAGCGTCTGAAGTTCGGCATGAACGTGGCGAGCCTGGGCCTGCGCGACCCGGTGCTCACCGCTAAGCAGTGCGCCACTATCGACATGCTTTCCGAGGGGCGGTTGCTGCCGGCGTTCGGCCTCGGCAGTACGCGCTCAAGGGATTACGCCGCCACCGGGACGGCAACACGTCGGCGCGGCAAGCGTATGGACGAGGGCCTCGCGATCCTCAGCCGTCTCTGGTGCGAAGACGAGGTTTCCTTCGCCGGCGAGTTCTTCAACTTGGACCGTGCCGTGATCGCGCCCAAACCGGTGCAGCGGCCAATGCCGCTGTGGATCGGCGGCTCGGCACCCAAGGCCATCGAACGCACGGCGCGTTGGGGAACCGGCTGGCAGGCGGGCATCGAGTCCGCCGACAAGGTCGCGCCGGTAATCCGCGCCATCAAAGCCAAAACGGCGGAGTTCGGCCGCGCCATCGACGAAGACCACTACGGCGCCGGCTTCAGCTTTCGCTTCGGCGACTGCGACGAACCCATCGTGCGCCGCCACAACGAGGGTTTGAGCAAACTGCTCGGCAAGCCGCCCGACGCCTTCACCGCAGTCGGCGGACGCGAGCAGATCATGGCGTTGTTGCGGCGGTTCCACGCCGCCGGCGCACACAAGTTCATCCTCCGCCCCATCGCCTCGGGCAGCGAAGAAGTGCTCTCGCAAACGAAGCGGCTGATCGAGGAAGTGCTGCCCGACGTGGCGGCGATGAACTGAGGTCGGCTCGAAAGTCCAGCCCCGCTTAAGTCCGCCAGTCTGCCGTCTCAGGCAGGGGCTTGAGGTTCCTAGGTCTCTCGCACGCCATGCGATTTCCTATTAGAAATGTCTTTATAGGTTGACAAGCGCCTAATTGTCCCCAATACTCGCGTCTACTTAGTCCACACATAAGACGTAGGTGACATGAAACCAATCGAACCCAAACGGCTGAAGCAGTTGCGACTGGAGCAAAAGCTAACCCGGGAGCACCTCGCGCAAATCAGCCGTGTGTCCGCTCGACAGATCGCCCGGCTTGAGGCCGCCGAAGGGGCGGCCAACGTCCGGGAAACTACGATCATCCACTTGGCCAAAGCGCTGAAGGTCGATCCCGACGTACTCATCCGAGGTGCGCGGCAGGGGAACCTCTTGCCAGACCCCCCGCGAATCCAGCCCAAGGCACTCGCCGTGTTGCGAAAACAGAAAGGATGGTCACGGACCGAGCTTGCGACGTTGGCAAGAGTCTCGCCGCAACTTGTCGAACGGATTGAAAGGAGCTCGGAACCATGCAAGGTGAGGCCGCGTAGCCTGCGACGGTTGGCGAAGGCATTGGAGGTGAAAAAGTCGGTGCTTCTCAGCGCCACCCCGTTGCTGGAGGCACCGCCCACCCCGCAACAGCGGTCGATCACCGTCCAGTCGACCCCCGACCTTCGCCTAGCCTACGACTTGGTGACGCGACGGTTCGGCATAACCCGCGATGAGTTGTTCGCTCTAGCCCCGATGTTGTTCGTTCTCCTTGCCGAGGGGAGTCTCGATTGGCGGCGGGAGAAGCTGCAGCAAGTGCAGCAAGCGAGCCAAGACTTGGAAACGCTGGGTAGCGACCACCCGACGCTCTACTTCGCAAAGCGCGACTATCAACATGCGTTCAACGCCGGCGTGGCACGAGAGAAAGCGTCGATCGAGAGGTCGGACCTTCGCGGGCGGGAGGTCTGGGACGACGCCGCCGTTGAGAGTGATGGGTTTCGCGAAGATGACCTGATGCGGGTGACGCCGTTCGCGGGCTACTTGGAGGAGCTTGCAAAGGCGGTGGGCAAGCCCGAAGTGATCGATTTCTCCGACCTCCCCGCATGGCTTTCGCCCGACCAAGGGCTGGACATATGGGGCGCGAACCCCTGCGCGATTTGCCAAGGCGACCTCGACGAAATCGCCGGAGGCTCGGCAGCGGCACGGTGGGCGTTGGAGTGGGGCGAAGTACGCATCTCCGAAATCCCGGAAGAGCTCATGTCGAAGGAAGCGAAGTCCCGCCGGGCAGCGTGGCTGGAGTCAAGGCTCAGCGACGACGTCCGAGCGAAGGCCGAGCGGCGACATAAGGCTTTGGAGGAACGCAGGATGCGTGGCGCTGACGGAGGCGAACGTGAACGTGACTAATCACGCCGTCGTGCGCTACTTGGAACGCGAGCTGAAGCTGAAGTTCGGGAAACGCAGTGAAAGGAACGACCGGGACCTCCTGCGTGATGCCGCACGAGAACAGCAAATCGACGTCGAGGCGATACGGCGCGAGATCGAACGGATATTCGAGAGTTCCCGCATGGCAGGTGTCGCCAACTGGGCGAAGGGCGCCGCCTTTCGGGTGATAGTCGGACCGAAGGTGTACTGCTGTCGCGGACACACGGTGATGACGTTCTACATAAGGATGTTCCGTAAGCGGCCGCGGATGACCTCTGGCGTAGGAGAGCAACCGCTCGACTTCCGGACTTGATCCAAGAGCTTGATCGGGAAGCCACGATCTCACCGCGCCGCTGGCTTGGCGTGTCCCCGCGCACGCCAAGCTACCGTTCCTGCCGCCGAGCATCTTGGCATCGACCGACCTGCGAAGTACGCTCAGGGCAAACCGAAATCGAATGGATGCGCCATGGCAGCCGCTGAACCGCTCCCGATCAACCCGTCGCACCCGTTGGCGCCGCTCACGGCCGAAGAGATCGAGTTCGCGTCCGGTCTCGCCAAAGCACACCTCAAAGACCGTGCGGGATTCTGTTCCGTGGCGCTCGTGGAGCCGGCCAAGGAGACGCTCCAATCGTTCGCCGCCGGGGCCGACGTGCCGCGTCGGCTGCGGTTCATGGGCTACGACTACCCCGAGGGGCCGGACGGAGGGTTCGACGCCATCGTCGATCTCGCTACCGGCGATGTCGAGGTCACGCGTATCGCCAAGGGGCAAGCGCCGATCGGATTCACGGACGTGGTGGCGGCGATACACATCACCAAGACGGACGCCGGCTGGCAGGCGGCTATGCGGCGGCGCGGCATCGAGGACTTCGACCTCGTACAAATCGACCCTTGGCCGGCGAGCGGCTATGCGCATCCGAGCATTCCGCCCGAACACCGGGCGCACCGCGCCATCGCCTTTGTCCGCGAGGACAAAACCGACAACGGCTACGCGCGTCCCGTTCACGGCCTCATCGCCCATGTGGACGTTACCGCCGGGCGCGTCGCGCACTTGGAGGATCACGGCGTGACGCCGCTGCCGCCGGAATCCGGGCGCTACGACGCGGCGAGCCAACCCCGGCTCCGAGTACCGCCAAAGCCACTCGCCATCAGCCAACCCGAGGGCGTCAGCTTCACCGTGGACGGCAACGCCGTGTCGTGGCAGAACTGGCGGTTTCGCGTTACCGTGCATCCCGGTCACGGCTTGGTGCTGCATCAACTCGGCTACTGGGACGACGGCGAGCTGCGGCCGATTCTGCATCGGGCCGCCCTCTCCGACATGGTGGTGCCGTACGGCGACACCGATCCCATGCATTCGTGGAAACATGTGCTGGACGCCGGCGAGGCGAGCATCGGCAACTGCGTGAACTCGCTCACCCTAGGCTGCGACTGCGTCGGCGAAATCCACTATCTGGATCACGTCGTCGTGAAACCCGACGGCAGCGCGCGGCTGGTGGAACGCGCCATCTGCATCCACGAGGAGGACTACGGCATCCTTTGGAAGCACCACGACGGCCACGGCCAAACCACCGAAGTCCGGCGTTCCCGGCGCTTGGTGGTGAGCACCTTCCACACCGTCGGCAACTACGAATACGGCTTCTACTGGTATCTCTACTTGGACGGCACCATCCAGATGGAAGTCAAACTGACCGGCATCGTCGGCGTCTCCGCGGTGCGCGCCGGCGAGGAACGGCCCGAGTACGCGCCACTCGTCGCGCCCAATCTGGCGTCGCCCATTCATCAGCACCTGTTCTGCTTCCGCCTCGATTTCGACTTGGACGGCAAAACCAACAGCGTCTACGAAGTGAATGCCGAGCCGGCACCGGTGGATGACTACAATCCCGACGGCACGGCGTTCCACAGCGTGGCGCGTTTGCTCGCCACGGAGTCGCAGGCGAAACGCAACGTGGATGCCGCCCGTTCCCGGTCGTGGCAGGTGGTCAACCCCGAGCGCAAGAACCGCCTAGGTAAACCCGTGGCCTACCGCCTACTGCCCGGCGCAACACCGACGCTGCTGGCGAATCCGCACTCGAAGGTGGCCGAACGAGCGGCGTTCGCACTCCACAACCTGTGGGTGACGCGCTACGCCGAAGAACAAATGAGCGCCGCCGGCGACCATCCCAACCTCAACCCCGGCGGCGACGGGTTGCCGGCTTGGAGCGCGGAAAATCGCGATCTCGAAGCCACCGACATCGTGCTCTGGCACACGCTCGGCGTCACCCACAACCCGCGCCCGGAGGATTGGCCGGTAATGCCGGTCGAGTATTGCAGCTTCATCCTACAGCCGGTGGGCTTCTTCGACCGCAACCCCGCATTGGACCTGCCGGGCAATCACCACTAGGCGTTGCGCCCCACTGCCAAGGGGCGCAAACGCCCCGGGTGCCGTGCGGCGCGAACGCTGGAGTGGAAGAAGAGCTCGAATCAACCCGCCATGCTGGCGAGGAACTCAAGCGTGCGCCCGTACGCGCCGTCCTCCACATTCATGATGGCGGCGTTGAAGTCGGTGACGCCGGCATTGCGGAACCGGTCGATTTCGCCGCGCAACGCGTTCTCGTCGCCTAAGATGGCGATGTCGGCCGGACCGGCGACACCCTCCCGGTCCAACATCGCCCGGTAGGACGGCAGTTGGCCGTAGATCGTCAGGTCTGACGCGACCCGCTCCCGAGCGGCATCCGGATGGTTGGTCAGCGCGATCGGAACGCCGCCCACCACCGTGGGCGCAGGACGCCCGGCGTTGTCGGCCGCCGCCTGCAAGCGTTTGACGATGTGCGTCTCCATCGTCTTGGGTCCGACCATCCAAGTGTTGGTGCCGTCGGCCAGTTCGCCGGCCACGCGCAGCATGATCGGGCCCAAGGCAGCGACCACGGTAGGCACGGGCTTCGCGCCGGGCACGGTCAACGCGAGGCCCGCGACACGGTAGCGCTCGCCGTTGTAGTTCAGCGTTTCCCCACGCAACAGCGGCATCAATACCTCGAGGTATTCGCGCATGTGCTTCGCCGGGTGATCGTAGGAGAGGCCAAGCATGTTCTCGATAACCAGCTTATGCGACAGGCCGATACCGAGCGTGAAGCGGTTTTCGGTAGCCGCGGCGGTGGTCAACGCCTGTTGCGCCAACGCCGTCGGGTGCCGGGGAAAGGTGGGCGTAACGGCGGTGCCGACACGGATGCGCGGTACTTCCCGGCCGACGATCGCCAACGTGCCGATGGCGTCGAACGAGAAGATGTTGGCCATCCACAGTTGGTCGAGACCGGCGGCCTCGACCCGCCGCGCGGCCGCCACGATGTCGTCAATACCCTCGCCGCCGCCGACGGCCCCGAGCATCACTCCCATACGCATTTCGTTCTCCCGCGATTCCGCAAGACGCGAAACGTAGCAGATTGTCCGCCTTTGGCGCACCCGGCGGCGAGCTACTCAAGGCGCTCGGTGCGCATCCCATGCGTCTAGCAAGCGCGCCAAGACGCCGGCGCGACCCGCTTGCGCGGCAGCGTGCAGTGGCGTCGTGCGCCTGAGGTCGGGCATGCCCTGAAACTTGCCGGCCTCGTCGCCTCGGTTCATGGCGGCCGGGGAGTAACCGCGCTCAAGCAGCACATCGACAATCGCCGCCTGTCCGCACCAAGCCGCGAAATGCAGCGGCACGTCCGGCGGCCCAGCGCCGGCCCGTGGGCCGTGAACACCACGCTCGTCGAGCAGCGCCGTCAGGCGGTCGACCTCGCCGAACGCAGCGGCTTCGTTGAGGTCGATGCTGGGCTTGAGCGCAAGCAGCCGCTCCGCCAAATCCCGGCGGCCGGCGAGCAACGCCGCCAAGGGCGGCGTGCAACCGCTCTCCTCCGCATAGAAGTCGAGCAATTCGGGGTCCGCCTTGGCAAGACGGATGGCCGTGGCAGGTTCGTCCATTCTCTCCCACAGCTCTCGCACGCCCGGCCGACGCGCCACCGGCACGGCGCCTCGCGCCGCCAAGAGTGGACGCACTTCGTCGTGGGCGAAGCCCCACGGCGTGACGCCGAAGCGATCCGCCAAATCCGGATCCGCGCCAACGGCGAGCAGCGCCTCGATGATGGGCAGCCAATGGCGGTGGTTATCGTGCTCGCCGTAGCGGGTCGCCGCGCAGGCGTACAACAAGCCGCTCTCCCGCCGCTCGCGCCACTCCGCAGGCGCTCCCCGTTCGAGCAAGGCGGCAACCAGATCCACGGCACCCCACCACGACGGACCGGCGATGCCGTCGAACGGGGGCGCACCGGCGGCGAGCAAGACCAAGCCGGTGGCCGTGCCGCCTTCGGACGCATACGCGCCCGGCAGGTACAGCGCACCCATGTTCCATAGCGTGCGGGCGTTCACCAAGCTCGGATCGGCCGCTAGGAAGTCGCGCACTCGAGAGGTCTGCCCCCACTGACAGGCGAACAGGAACCGCTCCGCCGTCGGTGAGTTCATCGGCCGCCATGCACGCTCCGGCCTCGGATGACGAAGGGGCTTCCGTTGGCGCTCGGCGATGAGCGCAACGACACGCTCGTCGCCGCCCGCACTCCCGGCGTCGGCCAGCGTCCATCCCCGGTCGTCACGCGCCAAGAAATCGAATACGTTCAAAGGATCGGCCAGTTCGAGCTGCTCCTTGGCCCAGTCCCACGCGGTGTCCCCTTGATCCCAAGTGAGCAGGTGGCGTCCGTACAGCAGCGCATCGACCAAGGCAGCCCGGTCATCCCAGCCGAATCGCCCTTCGGGACAGAGCAACAGTGCCGTCTCGCGACGGCCGTTCAAGCACGCCCAACGAAACGCCCGGCGGCGGGCCGACTCGTCCGCGCCGGCAAGGCGCGATTCGACACCGGTGCGGTCGCCCAAGCCGGCGGCCGTTTGCAGATCCACCGCCGGTCGCAGGCGATCCGCAATCGTGTCCGAACCCATGTCCAAGGCGCGTTGCAACGGCGTCAATCGCTCCTTGCCGCCGGGCCGAGCAGCATCGGCACCAGCGGCGACGAGTGCCTCGACCATATCTTCGCGGTGCCACCAAACCGCGTGTTCGAGCAGTGTCGAATCCGGCCAGTCCGGCAAATCCGCGGCCGCCGTCGCCAAGTTCGGAACGTTCGCGGCCAGTGCGTTGAGACGCTCACTATCCCCGCCCACGATGGCTCCGTAGGCTTCGAGATAAGGCGGGCTGGGCGAATGCACCATGAAACCGGCTACCGTCGCAGCACGCTGATCGCGTTTCTCAGGTGCTGTGGACACCCAAGCAGTCGATTCTCCTCCTGCGGGAGAAACGCCGGCGCGTCGTTGATGTTCATGCCCATGCGCCGCTCATTCGCACGGTCGACGCCGGGTACCAGCCAGTCCAGAGCAAGGCGCTTCCTCTTGGATTCGCGGCGGATGCAACTGTCAAGAGTAGCGAAATCCTTCTCGTCGTTCTCGACGCGACCGCCAACGCGCCGGGAGGGAGCATATCGGGCAATATGCGACCGAGGAGCAACGCTGCCGGACGGATGCGGGCCGTTCGAACGCCGTGTGACTTCCACCACGGACAGCTACGGAGGCTGGACGCTTATGCCCAAACTGATCGTTCGCGACCTCGGTGCGGACACGAACTACGAGGCGGTGTTCCGCGACATGCGCACCTTCACGGATGCGCGTACGGCGGCGACCGAAGACGAACTGTGGCTGACCCAACACCGGCCGGTCTTTACTCAGGGGCAAGCCGGCAAAGCCGAGTATCTGCTCGCCCCCGGCGACATCCCTGTGGTGCGCAGCGACCGTGGCGGACAGGTGACCTATCACGGGCCGGGGCAAATCGTCGGCTACCTGATGTTCGACCTGCGACGCCTCGGAATCACCGTCCGTGCCCTCGTGAGCGGCATTGAGCAAGCCGTCGCCGCCGTGCTGCGCTGCTACGGCGTCGTCGGTCGGGCCCGGCCCGATGCGCCCGGCGTTTATGTCGGCAACGACAAGATCGCCGCCTTAGGCTTGCGCGTGCGCCGGGGGTGCAGCTACCACGGCCTCGCCTTGAACGTGGACGTCGACCTCGCTCCCTACACCCGCATCGTCGCCTGCGGCTTAGCGGGAACCGGCGTGACCACGCTCGCCAAGTTGGCGAACCGTCGCACTCTAGCAGCCCGCGGTGAAAGTCACGCTGCACTCGAAAAGCCCCGCGTACCGTCCGACAGGGCCTTCCACCACGGGCTGCTAGCAACGGTAAAACGGCAGTTGGTTGCCGAACTGATGCGCGTCTACGGCTTCGACTCGGCCACCTATGTCGATCGACCTTGGCGGCGGACAGCATCGAACGACGACACGCCCACCACCCGCCGCTAACGGCTATGCGCCACACGCCCGAACCGCCGTGTCGCGTTCGGGCGTAAACCGGTTACTCTTGGGTCATCCCCACGCTCGCCGCCCGATATGTCCACCACCACCGACTCGTCAGAAGCAGATCGGCCCGTGCCACCGCCACGCGACCCCGAAACCGCCTTCGGCACCAAGGCCCCGCCCCACCATCTCCCTCGCCCTACCGAGCGCGACTTGGATCCGCCCGGCGCAGACCGGCTCGGCTTGACGGCAGAGGAAGTCGCGCAGTTCCGAGACGCCGGGTTCCTCATCAAGCGCGGTTTGATTCCACCGAACGTGTTCGCGCCGTTCATCGACGCGTGGTGGCGTCAGCCGCCGGTGTTGGCGGCCAAGATGCGGCGGGACGACGAGCGGTCTTGGGTAGCGCCCGGCCGACACTGGCCGAAGGAGAACCGCTGGGGCTTGGCGAAGAATTGGATGCGGGGCAGGGCTTGGCCAGCCCCGGAGGATACGCGACCGGGGGCGACGCCCGGAGAGCGTGTAGGACGGTTGCCGTTCAAGCTAACCCGCGATTTGAGCAATGACGTTTGGCGCTGGCATGGCATCGGTCACGACCCCTCGTTCGTGGACGCCACCTCGGCACACCCGAAAGTGCTGCATATGGCCGAGGCGCTGTTGGGCGGCCCGGTGAAACGACCCCGCCGCAATCGTGGCATCTACGCCATCTTCCCGCGGGATCCGGAAGGACCGGAGTCGAGGCTCGGGCCACATATGGACCAAAGCCTCACCGAGCTGATCGTCATCACCTACTTGGAGGATGTGCCGCCGCGCTCGGGCGGCTACACCTTCTACCCCACCTCGCCACAGTTGCTCTACCCCACTTCGGAACAAGCGTTCAACTGGGTGGCGACGTCACGCTCGAAGCAAGTCATGGACGACATCAAGGCGAACATCACCCCTTTGGAGTTCACTGGCAGCGCCGGCGACGTGCTGTTTTGCCACGGCTGGATGGTGCATTCCGCCGGCATCCACGAAGGCGGACGCATCCGCATGGCGGCGGTGCAAGACTTCAACAAAGTGCGGCGGCGTAGCCACATGCGCTGGACGGCCGCCGGCAAAGGCGGCGGGGAACGCATCAACTGCACCATGGACGGCGTATTCGCAATTCGCGGGGATGCCGGGGACGATCCCGCCGATGGCGAGCGCGAAGTCACCAATCAATGGATCATGGACAGCAACGAGTTCGTCGAAGACCGCAGGCCGCCCTTTCCGGACATTTTCCACGAATGGAATCTCGGCACCCGGCCAGTGCGCGGCAATGTCGTTCGCGAACCCGCGTGGTGGGAGAAATATCGTCTGCCGCTGTTACCGTCGGCGCCGGTTCCCCGGGGTGGCGGGGGCATGCCGGCCGTCCCGCTGTCGCGCATCGCCCGCTACGAGGGAGACGGCGTATGGCGTGTGCGGTCGCGCGCCAACGACTGGCTTGAGTGAAGTCGCCGCCTTAGGCGCTACACCAAGGTTATGAAGTTTATGTACGGCAGCAGCCCCTCGGCGAACACCACCAAGATAGAGAACACCGGCAGGTCGAAGAACACACTCGCGACGATCAAGGCGAGTAGCGCCCAAACACCGAAGCGGGCGTTGTAGTAGCGGTAGCTGCGAGCCGCGCGTTCCGGCAGCAAGTACGGCAGGATGTAATGGCCGTCGAGCGGCCCGAGCGGGATCAGGTTGAAGAGCATCAACAACAGATTGACGAGCACCAACAACTTGAAAAACGTCTGCGTCGCCGGCTGAAATGCGACCGCGAAGCCGAGCTCGCCGAGCAACAGAAAAACGTTCCAAGCAATCACCGCGAGCGCTAGATTCATGCCCGGCCCCGCCGCGGCAACCCACAATTCAGCGCGCCTACTCCGGTAGTTGCGTGGATCGGTCGGCACCGGCTTGGCGTAACCGAACCCGACCACCACTACCATCAACAATCCCAACGGATCGATGTGAGCAATGGGGTTCAGCGTCAGCCGGCCCGCGCGCTGCGCGGTGTCGTCGCCGAACAGCCGGGCGACATAGGCGTGACCGAACTCATGGCAGGACAACGACAACACCAGCGCCGCCAACAGCAGGGCGAACAGCAGCCATTGGCCCTCGAGGACGAGGCGTATCACGGCGACAACCGCCGGCGCACTACCGCCCCGTCTCCATCGGCAGCGATTCGTCGCGCACCCACTCGGACATCGATCCATCGTACACGGCCACGTTCTCTTGGCCGACAAGCAGACAGGCGAACGCGTCCACCGTGGCCGAGATACCGCCACCGCAATAGGCGATCACCCGCGGCGCGGCGAGCAGTCCCGTCGCCGTCAACGCCTCACGCAACGCGCCGTCGTTCTTGAAGCAGCCGTTCGCCAGCAGGTGGTCGTAGAACATGTTGATACTGCCGGCGATGTGACCGCGGCGGCCATAGGTGAAGTCACCTTCGCCGGCGTGTACTTCGGGGGACAGCGCGTTGACGGTGCAAACGTCCGACTTGCCGATCGCCGCCAGTACGTCGTCCTTATCGGCGAACCAGCGGCCATCGGCGTGCGCCGTGAAGTTGCCCGGCGCACACTCCGTCTCCTCCGTCGCGATTGGCAAGCCCTCTTCCCGCCACGCCCGGAAGCCGCCGTTCAATACCCGCGCCCGGCGGTGGCCGCAGTAGTGCAACAACCACCAGGCCCGCGTCGCCCACATGATGTGACCGGTGCTGTACAGCACCACTTCGCTGTCGTCGTCGACACCCAAATTGCGGAACAGCGTCTCGAGTTGCGCCACCGGCGGCAGGCTGAAGCCCAAGCCGGTGCTGGTGTCCGAGGCGGCTTGGATCAAATCGAGAAACATGGCCCCAGGCAGGTGACCTTGCTGGAACTTGGCGAGGCCGGACTCCGCTCGGTAGCCGCCTGCCGCCGCCGGTGTCAGGAACACGGTAGCGTCAAAGATGCGTCGCTTGTCGTTGGTGGAATCGGCGGCGAGTTCCCGCGGCGAGATCAGGTATTCCGGGTGGGCGTAAGACATCTCCATATCTCCTTAATCGAGCTCATCGTCCAAATCGCGGGTGGCCGGCCGCATGGCGGGCGCCAGTTGCATCAGGCGCTCGCTGTGCCGTTGGGCTGTCGCGGCGTACTCCGGCTCGGTCAGCGCCACCTTGCGGTACATCGCCGCCAACTCTTGGCGCAGCCGCCAGTTGTCCGGCTCGCTCGCGATCGCGGCAGCGGCATACGCATCGGCCAAGCGTAGCCGGCGGCGCGCTTCAACGCCATCGCGTACCCGCAGCGACTCCCATTCCCTCGCCAAGCGAATAAAGAAAAGTCGTCTCGGGAAGCCAGCCAACGGCTCGAACTCGGCGACGGATCGCTCCAAGCCGGCCGTAGGCCCCGAGGACACGCCAACGGCCGCGGCCGAAGCCGCCACGTAGATTTTTCGATTCGCCCACAAACCCACACCCAAACCCGCAACCACAACGGCGAACGCGACCGTCGCCAACGAGACGCGCAGGGCCAGCCGCCCACGGGTGCGAGGCGCGCTGCTTGCGGCCCGCGAGGCGCGCGCCTCCACTTCCCAATAAACGCCGTAGGCCAACAACAGGACGCTCAGCAGGTTGAGCACGGCGGTGTCGAACAGCGCTTGGGCATTGACCACGTGACTCGCGAGCGCCGCGCCCATGGCCAGCGCAAACGCACGCTCGCCGGACTTGGCGCGCAGCGCCGCACGCAGGAATACATAGCCCGCGAAACCCCACAACGCGACATAGCTAACGACACCCAACAAGCCCTTGGTGGACGCCTCTTCGATCAGCTTGTTGTGCGCATTGTCATGCGGCTCCATGCTGACATCCTGGAGGTAGCGGCCGAAGACGACGCCGAAGTTCTCCGGCCCCCAACCGAGCAGCGGTCGTTCGGCGAAGCCCAAGGCGCCCGCCTGCATCGCGAATACGCGCTGTTGATAACTGCGGTCTTCGGCACCGGCGATAGCCAGCCGCTGCAACATGGGGTTGGCCGCCCAGCCATCCGTCGCTGCGCCACTTTGCAGAACGACCGTGCCGTAGGCCGCCCCGAAGCCGACTCCGACGATGGCGGCGACGAGCGCAAGGCGGACAACGAGCGCGCGCGCCAGGAACACGCACACCGCCATGAACAACAACACCGTCGCCACGAGGGCGACCAAGCTGCCCACCGCGCCGCTCAACAGCAGCCCGGTAAAGTTCAACGCTGCGGCAAGTGCCCAAAAAGACCGTGCGGCCAATACTGCGGAGAGCGGCGCCACGCGGCAGCCACGCTCGGCGAACGACCGCGCAAGCAGTCCCAACGCGACGATGAAGTTCACCAGCCCGTAGGCGCCAAGATAGGTCGCGTTGCCGAGACTAGCGCCGACGCGGGGGTAGTACCTCTCGGTGAACAGGCCATAGAAGGGCAAGTCGAGCCGCGCGAAGCTGGCGATCGCCAGCAGGATCACCGCCAAGCTTGCGGCGAGGTGGAGGTTGAGCAGCCAACGCAGATTTTCGCCGTTGCGGAAGACCGACACCACGACGACGGCGCAGACGAACCAATGGACGACCTCGATCAAGCCCTGCATTCGCTCGTAGTTCGACCAAACGCTGCGCTGCCAACTCACGCCGAACCACGCCGCTACCACCGTCGCGCCCAAGCCGAGGGCAAGCAAGACGAGCAACCACGACCGCTGCGGCCGAAAGGAGGGATTGACTACCGCGAGCAGCGCCCAAAAAACGAACGCCAGTTCGATGAGCACTCGGCAGTAAAGCGCCTTGCCGACCACATACGGGAAGACGGTGCCAGCGGAGACGATGAACGGAGACAGCAGCAATAGCGCGACGCAGAACCGAACCGCCCACAGGAGGACGTTTTCGCTTCGACCCCGCGCTGTGGCCGGCGCTGTGGCCAGCGCTGTGGAAGGTGGACGTTCAAGCGCAGTGCGCCGTATGTTCGCCATCGTGCTCGTTTGTTTGGTCGCGGCGTAGTTTATCGTTCTCGGTGCCTAGCGGCGCCTGGTGAAAGTCACGCGGCATTCGAACGGCCACGCATTCCGTCCGTTTTCGGTGCGGCGCGGAACTCCGCCACGGGCGGCTTGCGCCACGAAAGCCGTTGCCCTCTCGGCGGCGCCTTTACGCCCCGGCACTGCAATTCGCCCCATCCGAAGGGCGGCACCGCTTTGCGCGGTTTTTGCGTGGCGCCTCGCTTGCCACGACAGGCCCGCGTCGTATAGTTTGCCTATGTCTTTGAGTGGCAGTCGTACTCCATAAACGCCTGTCATACCTCGACGCCGACAAGAGCCTATCGACCGTGCCGAAACGGACCAACGCCACCCGCCAGCCGTCCTCGGCGAGCAACTCGGCAGTGCCGGTTATTTCGCGCTGGGCGCGCTACAAACGTCCTTTCGACTTGGCCGTGCTCGCGTTGGCCCTCGTCGCCGTGTTGCCGCTGTGGCTGTTGCTGGCCATCCTCATCCCGCTCGCGATTTGGCTCGAAGACCGTGGCCCGATTCTTTACCGCCAACGCCGCTTGGGCCGTGCGGGACGCGTATTCGCGATCATCAAGTTCCGCACCATGGTCATCGACGCCGAACGCCACACCGGGCCGGTGTGGGCGGCGACGGCGGATTCCCGCGTCACCAAGGTCGGCAAGGCGTTGCGGCGCTTCCATCTCGATGAGTTGCCGCAACTCGTCAATGTGGCGAAGGGCGACATGAGCTTCGTCGGGCCGCGCCCGGAGCGTCCCGAGTTGGCGGCCCAGTGGAGCCGAGAAGTGCCCAACTTTCCGCGTCGTTTGCGCGTGCGGCCAGGCATCGCCGGCCTCGCCCAAGCGAGGGGCGACTACCACACCCCGCCGCGGCAAAAGCTCAAGTACGATCTGCTCTATATCGCCAACATGAATCCTCTTCTGGACTTCCGGCTGCTGACGCTCTGCCTTTGGCGTGCGGTGAAAAACATGATGCCGCGCAAGGCGTCCAGACGCCCTGTCGGCGAAACGGATCGGCCGATTCGCCTCAAGCACAGTTCGTTACCGTGAAGCCGGCGAGCGCCGGCGCCCCCGGCGCTCGTGCAGCCGCTCCGCCACCGCCAAGGGAATCGACGCGGCGAGCACCAAAGCCAAGAACCAAGGCGTCACGGCCACCGCCGCCGCGGCCGCGCCAGCCAGCGCCCGCACCGCATGGCGCATCGTCAAAGCCGTAACGTCCAGCACAGCGCGCCGCCTGAGCGCTAGCGAATGAGCCAAGGCGATGCCGGTGTAGGCGAGCAGCCACAGCCCCGCCCCGGTAGCGAGCGAAAAGGCGATCTCGAGCCCCGTCGCCCACAGTACGCCACTCAAGCCGAGCGCCACCGGCAAGCGCACTCGTCCGGACGCGAGCGGGCCATCGCGTTTGCGCTCGTCGTGGCGGTTGGCGGCCAAATCGAGCAGGTCGTTCAGCAAACAGCAGGCCGAAGCGCACAGGCAGAGTGCGGCGAACGCACCGCCGGCCAGTACATACTGTTCGGCTTCGGCCCCCCGAGCCACGACCAACGGCGTGAACGCCAAACCGTTCGCCAACCAGCGGAGCGGCCGCAGCGCAAGCAAGTAATCCCGTAAGCGCCCGCCGGCGCCGGGAAGGAAGCGCGCGTCGCGGTCCAATGCCCGCGCCTTGCGCCGCAAGCGCGCACCCAAGCCCACGCCGATCACGTGTCGTGCCCGTCGCCACACCGCCAAGTCGCGTCGTTCGTTGCCGATGTAGTCGAACCCGCCCTCTCCGAAACGCGCCACCAACGCCCGGGCCTTCGCGTCGCCGGCGAGATTGACACTGCGGTTGGAGGCCAGAAAACCCGTTGCGCCGACATGCTCGGCCAACGGCGCGACCGCGAGTTCATGGGCGGCGGAGGCGAGCCAAACCTCTCGTCCCGCCGCTTGTGCGGCGACGATTTCCTTCATGACTTCGGCGTTGAAGACAAGGTCGTCCGGCCTTGCGACAACCCGCCGGGCGACTTGGGTTTTCAACCCGAGTCGGCCGCCCACCAGCCAAACGGGCAACAGGAAGACGCTCTGCGGCGACAGCGCGAGCAGCCGCGCCAAGCTCTCGATCAACAGATCGCCCGCGATCAGGGAACCGTCGATGTCCACCGCTAGCGGGCAGTTCGCCGCGCTCTTCGCCTCCGCCATACGCCTATCATCCGTGGCGCGGGCGCCGGCGAGCAAGCGAAACGTACGTCCGCCTACGCAGGCGTTCGCTAGCAGTCCATCGGATTTGGCGGCGTCAGTCGCAAAGTCCGACGGAGTGATAGGGCGGCTTGGGCTGGGGCAAGAGGCGGCGCCGAACGGCGACGGCTTTCGTGGCGCTCGTCTCCTCGAAACCGCCGCTTTCTCGCGGTTCGGCGCGGCGCGCGTATACTTCGACCCGACTCGACCATCGATAGCTGGTGAGCTTGTGCCCACTCCCGAACAACGGGCAGTCACGCCCGTGCCGCCCGAGTTCCTTGCCGAGCATGTAAAAGCCCTCTCCGAGGAGGCGGCGCAGATGCCCGACGCACGCTGGTTTCGCAGCGGCGAGCCGTTCCGCTCCATGCACCGCAACAACCCGTGGCTCAACCCGCCCGTGGGCGGCAACGGGGTTCCCGCCATGCGCCCGGACGGCTCCCTCACTCGGCGCTTTCGCTGCACGCTGTTCGAAGAAGGCCGCGGCGCCGAGGGCGGCGGCTTGAACGGCACTCCGTATTACGACACCACAGTTGCCCGCAAGCACAATTATTGGCGGCGCTTCGACGACCTCCCCCACGAGACCAAGGACATCAACAAGGCGCGCCGAGACCTGCAGAAATACGGTTACTGCCTGATCGAGGATGCGATGAGCGAGCACCAGCGCAGCGCCATGCGCCGCCG
Organism: uncultured Pseudomonadales bacterium; assembly: GCA_964348085.1. GTDB lineage: Bacteria > Pseudomonadota > Gammaproteobacteria > Pseudomonadales > Azotimanducaceae > VXYL01. The sequence goes on from CAYGBI010000034.1 coordinate 35,397, forward strand.
GCTCGAGGAGCAGGCGCAGGCGGAGCGTGAGTGCGGCCTCGCCGACATGACCCCGCACTTTCACATCATGTGGACGCTGGTGAACAAGGGCGAGTGCTTCGCCAAGTGCATCGAGTTCGACCCCGAGTGGGTGCAAGGCGGACCGATGATCGAGCAACTCAACAACGAGCTCTTGGGGCCGCGCCATTACGCGTACTCGTTCGCCTCGAACATCGCCCGGCCGGGAAGCTACCCGCAAAACCTGCACCAAGACTCCGGCGCGATCCACCCCATCCAGACGCCGCACGCGCCGATTCTGGTGAACACGGTTTACATCATGCAGGACGTGAGCGACGTCAACGGCGGAACCTTGGTGATTCCCACCAGTCACCGCTTGGTCTCCCGCGTGGCACCGGGCGAGGAAGTCGGGCCGTTGCCGCCCGCGGTCAACGTCGAGGCCAAAGGCGGCACGGTCATGCTGATGGACGGCCGCTTGCTGCACGGCACGGGCGTCAACCACACGGACGACTGGCGCTACATCATGACCAACTCGAACGTATTGCCTTGGCTGCGGCAGCAGGAGAACTGGCAACTGTCGATCGACCCGGACGTACTGCGCACGGCGTCGGACAAGCTACTGGCGCGCATGGGCTACCACTCGTCGGGGCTGCTCGAGGTCGCCACCTACTCCGGGCCGAAGACCACGGTGGGCGTCCGGCTCGCCATGGACAACGGCGGCTATCGGCGCATCCCCGCGCTAACGCCGCCGGTGCCCGAGGACTTGCGGGACGCCTTGACGATCCACCAGATGAAGCTGCGCATCGACGCGGCGCGTGCGCAAAGGTCAAGCCGCGCGGAAAGCTGACCCTTCGCCCGCCGATTCCGGGCATTTCGGGCTCGTACATTGGGCTACGACCCGCACTAGTCTCGGCCGTCGCCGAAGGGTTGCAAAACGGCAGCCAAGTCGCCATCGTTCACGGGTTACCAAGCAAGAGCACAAGAGGTCCATGGCCAGCGACCAACGAGGGGACGGCGGGTTCCTGTACTGCTCGTTCTGCCATAAGAGTCAGCACGAAGTACGCAAGCTCATCGCCGGCTCCGGCGTGCATATCTGCGACGAGTGCGTGGAGCTATGCAACGAGATCATCCGCGAGGAAGTGCAGCCGGGATCCGAGGGCAAAGAAAGCAACAAGCTGCCGGTGCCCATGGAGATCAAGGACATTCTCGACGAATACGTGATTCACCAGAACCACGCCAAAAAAGTGCTTTCGGTGGCGGTCTACAACCACTACAAACGGCTGAACTACAAAGGCAAGAAAGACGACGTCGAGCTGTCGAAATCCAACATCCTGCTGATCGGGCCCACCGGCTGCGGCAAGACGCTGCTCGCCGAAACGCTCGCCCGGCTGCTCGACGTGCCGTTCACCATCGCCGACGCGACCACGCTCACGGAGGCGGGCTATGTCGGCGAGGACGTCGAGAACATCATTCAGAAACTCCTGCAAAAGTGCGAATACGACGTCGAACGCGCGCAAGTGGGCATCGTCTATATCGACGAAATCGACAAGATCTCGCGAAAATCCGACAACCCTTCGATTACCCGCGACGTGTCCGGCGAGGGCGTCCAGCAGGCGCTGCTCAAGCTCATCGAGGGCACCATCGCCTCCGTGCCTCCGCAAGGCGGGCGCAAGCATACACAGCAAGAGTTCATGCAAGT
>CAYGBI010000035.1:0-24245 GCA_964348085.1 uncultured Pseudomonadales bacterium
GCAACGCCACCTCTCGCCCCACCCCAAACCACCCTCTCACACACGCCAGCCCTCACCCTACGCGCAAGACCGCCTTCCCCCGCTAGACAACCCCGCGCCGCTTCGGTTTCACTAATCCGCGAAGCACCGATAACCGGAGGGGCAAGTGTTGCACCACAAACGGGTACTCATCGCCAACCGCGGCGAAATCGCTATTCGCATCGTCAAGGCCGCATCCGCCTTGGAGATCGAGTCCGTCGGCGTGTACGCGCCGGTGGACGCGACGTCGCTGCACACGCGGATCGCGACGCACGCGCGGGAAATCGGCAACGGTGCGGCCGCCGACCCGGTAAGCGCCTACTTGGACGCCGCTGCGTTGGTACGGGTAGCGAAGGACAGCGGGTGCGATTGCGTGCATCCGGGGTACGGTTTCCTCGCCGAGAACGCGCCGTTCGCGGAACTGTGCGAAGCCGAGGGGCTCGCCTTCGTCGGCCCGAAGCCGGCGACGTTGGCGCTCTTTGGCGGCAAGGTGGAAGCGCGAAAATTGGCCCGATCAATAGGCGTTCCCGTCGTGCCCGGCAGCGAAACGCCGCTTGCCACGGTGGACGACGCCAGTGCGCTCGCTGCGGACATCGGCTATCCGGTGATGCTCAAAGCCGCCGCCGGCGGTGGCGGCCGCGGCATGCGCACCGTTGCCTCGGCCGAGGGCTTGGCCGAGGCGTTCGAGCGTTGCCGCAGCGAAGCTGAGGCGGCCTTCGGCGACGGTGCGCTGTTTCTTGAGAAGCTCGTCGAGCGCCCGCGCCATATCGAAGTGCAGATTCTCGCCGATAGCCACGGCGGCGTGGTGCATCTGCACGAACGCGACTGTTCGGTACAACTGCGGCATCAGAAGGTGGTGGAGACCGCGCCGGCCGCGGGCCTCGACGAAGCGCTGAGGCAGCGCATCTTCGCCGACGCGATCAAACTGGCGAAAGCCGTGGACTATAAGAATGCCGGCACAGTCGAGTTCTTGGTGACGCCGGAGACCGGCGAGCACTTCTTCATCGAATGCAATCCGCGCATTCAAGTCGAACATACGGTTACCGAGCAGATCACCGGCGTCGACTTGGTGGCGGCGCAGTTCCGAATCGCCGCCGGCGCAAGCTTGGCCGCGCTCGGCCTCGAGGATCAACAAGCCGTGGGCGCGCCGCGCGGCTTTGCGGTGCAGGCCCGCGTGGTGGCCCGTGGCGCAGGCAACCTAACGGCTTATAAGGAGCCCTCCGGGCCCGGCGTGCGCGTGGACGCCTGCGGTTATGTGGGCTATGCGCCACCGCCGCAGTTCGACCCGCTGTTCGCCAAGGTCATCGGCTTCTCCGAGTCGTGCGAGGCGCTCCGGCGCACCGAGTCCGTCAACGGACGCGACGTCTACCAAGCGGCCGTGCGTCGCACGCTGTCCGCCTTGAACGAGTTTCACGTTGGCGGCCTCGCCACCAACATCGGCCAATTGAAGGCCATTCTCGAGCATCCACACCTACGCGCCGGCGACGCCCGCACGACGCTCTTGGGCGAGGAGCCAACGCTCCTCGCCTCGCAGCCGGCGACCGACGGCAACGGTGCGCTCGCACTTTTGCGTCAGCAGGCGACACTGATGGGCGCCGCCACCGCGAGTGGTGCCGTTGGTGCGCCGCTAGCCGCCGCCGTTCCCGCGCTGCATGTCGAGGCAGGCCAAGAAGCGGTCGCCTGTCCGATGGCTGGATCCGTATTGGATGTTCGCCTTCGTGCGGGCGAGCGGGTAGCCGCCGGCGAGACATTGCTCGTCATCAGCGCGATGAAAATGGAGTCACAGGTGAAAGCGCCCTGCGCTGGCACCGTCGCCTCCGCGCAAGCGCTACAGGCCGGGGACAGCGTCGAAGCCGGGCAAGTGTTCGCCACGATCAATCCCGCCGCGGACGCGCCGCGACCGAGCGCAGCCGAAGAGGACACTTGGGCGCCGCTGTTGAAGGATGCCGAGGCGATGAAGCGGCTCGCTCTCGAACGTCTGGCGGCGGGCTCCACCGACCCCGGCGTGGTTCGTCAGCGCAGCCGCGGCAAACTTACCTGCCGGGAACGCATCGACATGCTGCTCGACGACGGCAGCTTCCGCGAGGTGGGCAGCATCGCCGGTTTCGCGTCCTACGACGAAGACGGCAACGTTGCCGCGTTCACGCCGGCCAACCACGTCGGCGGCTGGGGCAAGATCGAGGGCCGCGGCACCGTGGTCTGCGCCGACGACTTCACCTCTCGGGGCGGTCACTCGGACGGGGCCATCGGCGCCAAGAGCGGCTACTTGGATCGACTGTCGCTGGAACTGCGCCTGCCTTCTGTTCGACTGCTCGACGGCTCTTCCGGCGGCGGCAGCGTCGCCTCCATGGTGCCGGCGCAAAAGAAGGAAGGCGAAAGCGCCGCCAAGGAAAGCAGCGGCGCCATCAAGTCCGGTCGACCCCGGGTCGCCGGCGGTGGCGGCTCCTTCCTGCCCGGCCACCTTGGCAGCGCCATGTACACCGAACAACTCGCCACCGTGCCGGTGGTGAACATGTTGCTCGGCAGCGTGGTCGGCATCGGCGCCGCCAAAGCCGTGCTCGGCCACTTCTCGGTGATGGTGCGCGACATCGCGCAACTGTTCGTCGCCGGTCCGCCGGTGGTGCGACACGCCATGGGCTACGACATCACCAAGGAGGACTTGGGCGGCTGGCACATCCACTGCCGCAACGGTTCGGTAGACAACCTCGCGGAGACCGAGGAGGAAGCAGCGGCGCTCACCCGACGCTTTCTTTCTTATTTGCCGGGCAGCGTCTACGACGTTCCGCCGGTCTTGACCCCGAGCAGCGACGATCCGCCGGAGCGACGCGAGGAGGAACTATTCGGCCTCGTCCCGCGGCAGCGCACCGCCACCTTCGATATGCGCAAGGCTATTCGGCTGATCGCCGATCACGATTCCTTCTTCGAGATCGGCCCGCTGTGGGGCACGGACCAGATCACCGGTTTCGTACGCATGAACGGCCATCCCATGGGCGTGCTCGCCTCGGACAGCCAACACGCCAACGGCGGCGCCCTCACCGCCGATGGTTGCAGCAAGCTGACGCGCCACTTGGATCTCTGCGACTTGTTCCACCTGCCGATCCTGAACCTCATCGACAACCCGGGCTTCGCGGTCGGCTTGGAACACGAACTGACGGGCGCCATCCGTCGCGGTGGCGAGTGGATGGTGGCGTTCTCGCAAGTCACCGTGCCGATCTTCACAGTGGTGATGCGTCGCAGCTTCGGCGTCGCCGGCAACAACTACGCCACGCCGCGGTCGCGGCCTTCGGTACGCGTCGCTTGGCCGGCGGCCGATGTCGGCGGCATTCCCCCGGAGGGCGGCATCGAAGCCGCCTACAAGCGGCAGCTCGCGGAAGCCGAAGACCCGAAGGCGCTGCGCGACGAACTGATGGCGCGCATCGAGAGCGCACGTGGTCCGATTGGCCCGCTGTCGAAGTTTCAGATCGAGGAGCTCATCGACCCCCGGGATACCCGGCGGCTGGTCTGCGAGTGGATCGAGACGGCGTGGCGGCTGGTAACGCAACCGGCGCGGCTCGTGCCTCGAACGTTGCAGTTCCGGCCTTAAGCGCGAACGCGAAGGCTCACACGACGCCAGCATGCCCGCATGAGCATCTTGATACTGTATAAATAGCCATATATTCTTAGCCATCTACTGTATGTGAATACATACGAGAGGGCTAGGAATTGGCAAACGAAATCGTCGCCTTGGCAAATGCCGAAAAGGCCGGAATGGGCTTGTGGCGAGCGCGGGATTTCCCGGATGGGCACTGTCAAGGAGCGGATGCAAACGGCATCAGCACCGGTTTCCCGACGCTGAACGAAGCGCTCTCGCACCAGGGTTGGCCGCGCACGGGCATGATGGAATTGCTCACCGACGCCTATGGCATCGGCGAACTGCGCTTGCTGGCGTCCGGGTTGGCGGAGCTTTCGGTGGCGGAGAACCGCTGGATCGCTTGGGTGGGGCCGCCCTTCGTGCCCTACGCGCCGGCTTGGCAGGCGTTCGGCGTCGATCTTGCAAAGATGCTTTGGATTCGTCCGAAGAATGCCCGGGAGGGAGTTTGGGCGGCGGAGCAAGCGCTTAAGACCGGCGCGTGCAGCGCCGTGCTTGGCTGGCTATCCGAAGCCGACTTGAACTTCTCGGCGCTGCGCCGTCTCCTGCTCGCCGCCCGACGAGGTGCGGCTTGGGCTTGCTTGTTCCGGCCAGCGAGCGCCGCAGCAAGCGCATCGGCCGCCGAATTGCGTTTGCGCCTGACGCCTCGGGGCGATGCGCGTCTGCGGGTGGACGTCGTGAAACGACGCGGCGGTTGGCCGCTTGCGAATATCGAACTGCGCCTTGGCCCGGACGCAAGTGACGGCGGGTCGCCATGAGCGAGCTTTGGCTGGCGGTTCGCTTTCCCGCGCTCGGCTTGGAGATTCATCGCGAGGGCGAGAACGACGCCGAGCCAACGGTGCTCACCGACAACAATCGAGTGGTGGCAACCAACGCATCGGCACGGCGAGCAGGCATTGAACCCGGCGTCGCCTTGGCGATGGCGTACAGCATCGCGCCAACGCTCCGGCATTTCCCTAAGGACGCCGACGCGGAACGGAAGAGACTCGAGTGGCTCGCCTTGGTCGGCTACCGCTACTCCTCTCGAGTCACCCTATGGGACGACCCGCCGCACGAGAGCGGGTGTGCGGAAACGGGGCTCGTCATCGAAGTAGGCGGCAGCTTGCGGTTGTTCAGTCGCCCCCTCGACGCGGCGCGGACCAGCGAGACGCACGGGAAAATCAACGACACGCAGGCGCTGAAGACACTCATGCGCGGGCTCGCCGCGGCATTGAAGGCACTCGGCCACGACACGCGCATCGCCTCGGCTCGAACGCCGCTGGCGGCGATTGCCTTGGCGAACGCCGGACTTCACGGCCTGCCCGGCGATGACCAAGCCGCCTTGCGCCGAGTCCCTCTCGCCTGCGCCGGCCTGTCGGCGCGGGATATCGAACGGCTGGCGAACATGGGACTTTTCCATCTGGGGTCGTTGCTGGATTTGCCCGCGGCGGAAATCGGGGCCCGATTCGAGTCGCTGGTGGACTACCTCGACCGCCTCACCGGACGCAAAGCGGACCCTCGGCCGTTCATCGAACCTCCCGAGCGGTTTCGCTCCAGCCTGCATCTGCCGGAATCGGTGGACGATAAAAACGTACTCTTGTTTCCGATGCGTCGCTTGGCGGCGGAACTCAAGGCTTGGCTCGCCGCTAGGCAACTCGGCACCGAAATGCTGACTTGGGCATTCACAACACTGGCCAGTCGAAAAGCGACGCTCGAAGTTCGATTCGCGGCCCCGACCATGGACGCGGCCTCGTTCCTCACACTCAGCCGGCTTCGACTGGCGAGCGTGGAACTGCCGTCCGAGGTGATGAGCATCTCCCTCGGCGCCAATTTCCTCTCGCCACTGATTCCCACGACGTGCGACTTGCTGACGCTGCGCGACGGTCTGGCGGCGTCGCGCGCCGAACTGGTGGATGCGCTGACCGCCCGGCTCGGTGACGAGGCGTTGCGCATCTTGGCAGCGAACGACGACCATCGACCGGAGCGCGCTTGGGCGCCGTTGGCGCCGGCCAAGGGGCTCGGAACAGCAAGCGCAGTGGCGGTCGCGACGTCGCCCAACACCCGACCGTTGTGGCTGCTCGATCCTCCGCAGGCCGTCGCCATTGGCGATTTCCAACTGCGAAGCGGCCCGGAACGGATCGAAACCGGCTGGTGGGATGGCGTCGAATCCCGCCAGTCCCGTGATTATTTCATCGCCACGGCCAAATCCGGCACCCGGTGTTGGCTGTTCCTGGACCGTAACGAGAACAACGATTTCTGGTATCTGCATGGGTACTTCGGATAACGCCAACACGCCGCTTCCGCGCTTCGCCGAATTGCACGCCATCTCAAACTTCACCTTCCTGCGTGGCGCTTCGCATCCCGAGGAGTTGGTCCGGCAAGCACACGCCTTGGACTACGCCGCTATCGCCGTCACCGACGAATGTTCCCTAGCCGGAGCGGTGCGCGCTCACGTGGCCGCTCGGGAGCTGGCCATCAAGCTGATCGTCGGCGCGGAGTTCCACCTAACGGAGGACGCAAGCGACATCCATCTGGTGCTCTTGGCACCGCATCGTCGCGCTTACGGCCAACTTTCCGAACTTATCACCCGCGCCCGTCGCCGCTCCCCCAAAGGCGAATACGAACTTTTCCTCAACGACCTGCGCGACACCGTAAGCGACTGCTTGGCGCTCTGGATACCCAGCCCAGAACCACTCCAAAGCAAGTTGTCAGTAGGGAGGAAGATCAAAGAGTTGCTACCTAATTTGTGGATCGCACTCGAACTTTTTCTTGAACGCGACGACTTGCGGAAGACCGCTCACGCGCTGACGCTGGCGGCCCGTTTGCGGCTATCCGTGGTGGCAAGCAACGGCGCCGTCATGCACATCCCGGAGCGCAAGCCGCTGCAAGACGTGCTCACCGCCATCCGCTTGAAGACGCAGGTGGCGACACTCGGCACGAAACTCGATCAGAACCGAGAACGCTGCCTCAAGCCACTAGCCGCGTTGCCGGCCCTCTATCCCCAAGAAATGCTCGACGAGAGCATGGTGATCGCCGACCGCTGCACCTTTCGTTTGGACGAACTGCGCTACGAATATCCGCACGAACTGATACCGGCCGGGCTTACGCCGGCCGCACATCTGCGGCGGCTCACCATGGCCGGCGCCAAGCTGCGCTGGCCCGACGGGGTTCCGGCATCGGTCATCGAGTTACTCGACAAGGAACTCCAGCTCATCGGCGAACTCCGCTACGAGCACTTCTTCCTCACCGTCCATGACGTCGTTCGTTTCGCCCGCAGTCGGAATATCCTTTGTCAAGGGCGTGGCTCCTCGGCCAATTCCGCGGTGTGCTTTTGCTTGGGAATCACCGAGTTGGATCCCGCGCGAATGCATCTTTTGTTCGAGCGCTTCGTCTCCAAGGAGCGCAACGAACCGCCGGACATCGACGTCGACTTCGAGCACGAGCGACGCGAAGAGGTCATCCAATACATCTACCAACGCTATGGTCGAGAGCGCGCCGCGTTGGCCGCCACCCTCATCACCTACCGACCCCGCAGCGCCATCCGCGACGTCGGCAAGGCGCTGGGCCTATCCGCCGACTTCGTGGACGTCTTGGCGAAGTCGGTATCGTGGTGGGATAACCGCGCCGAGATGATGCGCCGTTTGCAGACCGCGGGTATAGCCGCCGACAGCCGCTTGACCAAGCAGTTTTTCTTTCTCGTCAACGAGATACTGGGCTTTCCACGCCACCTTTCCCAACACGTCGGCGGCTTCGTCATCGCCACCGGGCCGCTGGCGCAGTTGGTGCCGGTGGAGAACGCCGCGATGGCCGAGCGCACCGTCATCCAATGGGATAAAGACGACCTCGAAGCCTTGGGGTTGCTGAAAGTCGACGTCTTGGGGCTCGGCATGTTGACGGCGATTCGCAAGACGTTGGCGCTGATCGCGGATTGCCCCGGAGCTCCGAAAACCATAAGCGAGATCCCACCGGAAGACCCGGAGACCTACGCGATGCTGCAACGCGCCGACAGCATCGGCGTCTTCCAAGTGGAGTCTCGCGCGCAGATGTCCATGCTGCCGCGCTTGAAACCGGCGACCCTCTACGACTTGGTGATCGAAGTCGCCATCGTGCGGCCCGGGCCGATCCAAGGCGACATGGTGCATCCCTACCTCCGCCGGCGGAACGGGCAGGAAGCCGTCACCTATTCCAGCGACTCCAGCGACGCGATTCGCAAAGTTCTCGAGCGCACTTTGGGCATTCCCATCTTTCAAGAACAGGTAATCGAACTCGCCATGGTGGCGGCGGGATTCTCCGCGGGGGAAGCGGATCAGTTGCGTCGCGCCATGGCGGCGTGGAAGCGGCACGGCGGCTTAGAGCCTTTCGAGCGGAAACTCGTCAACGGCATGCTCGAACGCGGCCACGACCGCGAGTTCGCGGAACGGATATTCGCCCAAATCAAAGGCTTCGGCGACTACGGCTTCCCGGAATCCCACGCCGCGAGTTTCGCTCTCTTGGCCTATGCGTCGGCATGGTTGAAACGCCATTGGCCGACGGCGTTCTACTGCGGCATCTTGAATAGTCAGCCGATGGGCTTCTACAGCCCTTCGCAACTGGTGCAAGACGCCGCGGCGCATGGCGTCGAGTGCCGCAACGCGGACATACAGAAGAGCGGTTGGGATTATCGACTGGAAGGGCCGCGGCGACTGATCCCGGGTTGCCGCGAAGCGCAGCCCGCCCTACGCCTTGGTCTACGTCAAATCAAGGGGTTGAAGGAAGAGTCCGGACTGCGCATCGAGCGCGAACAACCGTTTCAAGACATCGACGATTTGACTCGCCGTGCCGCCTTGAGTGATCGCGACCTCACCTGCTTGGCACGGGCAGGCGCCCTCGCCGCGCTATCCGGCCATCGCTACCAAGCGCATTGGGACGCCGCCGGCGTGGCGCAGCCGACCAAGATTTCAGAAGTCGCCGACGCCGCGACGCCATACCGCACCTCCGTCGCCCTCCCCGGTCCCTCCGAGGGCGACGACATATTGGCGGACTACCGCTATCTCGGCCTCACCCTCGGCCCCCACCCAATGGCGCTGTTGCGCAACGAACCGGAGTTCAGACGCTGCCGTACGGCCAAAGAACTCGAAGGCTATCGGCACAAGCAGTTCGTGCAGGTCGCCGGCCTCGTCACCTGCCGGCAACGCCCCAGCACCGCCGCCGGGGTGATTTTCATGACCTTGGAAGACGAAACGGGCAACAGCAACATCGTCGTCTGGAACTCGGTACTTACTCGTTTTCGCAGCGAACTGCTGCGCAGCCGGCTTATCGTCGTGAAAGGCATCCTAGAGCGAGAGCGCGCAGTCATCCATGTAATCGCCGGTGCGGTGCGCAACCTTAGCCACAAGCTCGACGAACTCTCGTCGCTCGGCGAAGCAGCTCCGTCTCCTGAAACCTCACACGCCGCGTTCAAGTCCCGCGATTTCCACTGAACGTCCGAGTCAACGAAGGCCGGCTAGCCCTTGTCCAACAGGTCGCGCAAGTCGATCAATGCCGCATTCACGCGGGAGATGTACGAGGCCATCACCAGCGAGTGGTTGGCCAAGAAGCCGAAGCCGCCGCCGTTCAGGATGACGGGGCTGTAGATCGGTTCCTGCGTGGCTTCGAGTTCGCGGATGATCTGCCGCAGGCTGACGCGGGCGTTCTTGTCGTCGAGCACCGGGCCGAAGTCATGCTCGACGGCCTTCAACAAGTGAATCAGCACCCATGTCTGGCCGCGCGCCTCGAAGAACACGTCGTCGATCTTGAACCAACTGGTGCGGGTTTCCGTATCCGCCGGCATGTCCGTCGCCCTCGTAGCCGAGGGCTCGCCTACCAAGTCCAAGTTGAGCTGGCGCTTGCCCACGCTCTGCGACAAGCGCTGCGAGATGTCGCCAAGACGGGTCGATACTTCCTCGAGCCAGCGCGTTAGATTGTCGGCGCGAGCAAAGAACTGCGTCTCTTGCGCACCGGCGTCCGCAAGGCGCAGCGCGTAGGCCCGCACGCGCTCGGCGCCATCGCGGTATTCGTCCTCGGATTCAGGGAAGATCCAACTTGCGTTGTCAAAGAAGAAGTTGCTCTGCGCACTGGCCAAGTCCGGGTCTTCGGCCGATTGGCTTTGCGAGCGGCTGAAGTCGTTGCGCAGGGCGCGGCTCATGTCGCGTAGATGCACGAGCACCCCGAACTCCCAATTCGGCGTGTTGTCGAGATAGACCCCCGGGGGAAAGATGTCATTCGAGAGGTAGCCGCCGCGCTTGTCGAGCAAGGTCTCCGTGAGCACAACGACGGTGCTCGCGGTGGTGTAGCCGGTAACCGGTTCGACGTTCGCGTCCGCGGCGCGCGCCTTGGCGACCGCAATAGGGTCGAAGAGCTCGGGTTCGTAAGACCACCACCAACCCAACGCGACAACCGCGAGGCCGTAGACACCGACGACCGCACCGATGGCGACGCCAATCTTGGCGTTTGCGAAGCGGGCGAAACGGCCGTTCGTCGGCGTGACATAAGGGTTTTTCTGCCAGAACTTCCAGTTTAATTTCATAGTGTTGTGGAACCTTACTGCGAACCAACTCGAAATCTGACGGCTTGCGTTTCGCCGTCGTCGAACACCGCTCGTAGGGAGAGGTAGCTGCTCTTAGCCGTGACTCCGAACAGCATTAAGTGCTTGCCGCCAGGCGCCAGCGACAGCGTTTCCTGTGGCGCGATGGTCAGGCGGGCGAGCGGTCGCATCCGCACCATGCCATCCTCGTGCCTCGTTTCGTGCATGGCCACCAGTACCGGCCCCTCGAAACCGGTGACGGTCACCGGACTCTCGCCGCGGTTGGTTATGTCGCAATACCCGGCCGTCACCGTCTGTCCGGCAATCGGCGCCCGAACCCAAGCGTTGTCGAAAGTCAGTCGCGTCGAGTTCGCCGAAGCGACGGCCACCATGACGCCAGCAACGGCGCAAACCGCGAGAATCAACCCCCGCCTTGCTCGGGCAGCAGCAGAACCGTCACCTTGGGCGGCCTGCCGATTTCGATCCCGCCCAAGATGCGCCGCTCGCCGGAGGCATTGCTGAGTTGCTCGTAGATCCATCGGCCGTCCGCATCGCTGCCTGCGCGAATGGTAACCCGCGCACCGGGCCGGCGGGCGTCTTGGCCGAACCGAGTGAGCTCGGCGGCGACTTCCCCGCGCCGTTCCCTGACCGCCACGGTGTCGAGTTCGAGGACGAGGCGTCGGGCGTTGGCCAAGAGGTGGATCTGCCGACGCATCGGCTCGATGCCGGGATGCGTGCTGTCCACCAGCGCCGCTAGGTCCACCATGGCGCGTGCGCTCTCCCAACGTTCTCGGTCGATCGCGCGCGCGGCCAATACGAAGTAGCGCTCGACGATCCGCTCGAATCCTTCGGCGACCTCCGTGCTGTCCGGTGTCATGGCAAGGGCCTTCGAGTAGTAGTCGAAGGCGTTGTCGTCATCCGGCGTCGTCAAACGGTCCTTGGCGAGCGCGCGCTTCGCCGCGTCCATGAGCCGACGCCATTCCACTTCGTCGTATTGCGCGGCCGGTTGCGGAGCCGGCGGTACTGGTGACGGAGGAGAGGCATTGGTCTCGGCGGGCGGGACGGGTGGCGGCGCGGCGCAGCCGGCGAACGGCAAGAAGGAAAGGAGCGGCAACGCGGAGAGCGCGAAGAGAGCGAGCGACGAGCGGCGGCAGAACAATACCTGCAAGACGGCGGCCATTGGTTCATCTGGAGCCAAATTACGCGATATAGTGCCATTTGGCGCAGAAAAGTCATCGGTATCGTCACCGTGCGGACAAGCTGGGGCGCGACAACACTTCTTCTCGTGGTCATGGCGCTCGCCGCGGCGGGCATTTGCGCACGCGAGATTGGCGGCAGCCGACAGGCCGACCCCTTCAACGAGAAACCCGTATTCCTAGCAGTGGACGAAGCGTTCATCTTCTCCGCGCAATTGACGGACGGCCGCCTGGTCGGTCGTTGGCGAATGCCCGAGGGATACTATCTGTATCGTCACGGATTTCGCATCCAAGCCGGCGATGGTGTCGAGCTGGGGCCAGCCGACATCCCGACCGGCAAGCGCATCGTGGACGATTACTTCGGCGAGTCGGAGGTGTACTACGGCGGAGTCGAGGTCAGCGCACCAATCCTGCGCTTTTCCGACTCGGTGCGCGCCGAGTTCTCCTACCAAGGCTGCGCCGACGACGGTTTGTGCTACCCCCCGCAAGTTCGCACCGTAGCGTTCGACGCCAAGGGGCGGGTTCTCGACGACGAAAAGCTGCGATAATCCGGCGCACCGGAGACGCAAGCGAAGACGTGGCGAAACTGCTGGTTCTGCACGGCCCGAACCTGAATCTGCTCGGCACTAGAGAACCTGGTCTGTACGGGGCCGAAACGCTGGCCGCCGTCGATGCCGGATTGCGCAGTCAGGCGGCCAAGCGTGGCCACGAAGTCACCATCATGCAGAGCAACGCCGAGCACGAGTTGGTAGCGGCCGTGCATCGGGCGAGGACAGACGGCGTCGCCTTCACCGTTATCAATCCGGCCGCGTTCACCCACACCAGCGTCGCATTGCGAGACGCATTCTTGGCCGTGGAAATCCCCTTCATCGAGGTGCATATCTCCAATGTTCACGCCCGAGAGGCGTTCCGCCGCCACTCTTACTTCTCCGACATCGCCCGGGGCGTCATCGCGGGGTTGGGCACGGGCGGCTACGGCTACGCCTTGAGCGCGGCGATGGACGCCGTCGAAGAGCTTTAGATCAGGAGACCGAGTGGACCTTAACGAAATCAAACAACTTATCGAGTTGGCGCGGGAGCAGGGGCTGGCCGAGCTGTCGGTCAAGGAGGGCGGGACGAGCGTTCGCATCGCCTTCCAAAGTGCGCCGGCGGCAAGTACACCGGCGGCGTCCTTGGAGCCACCGCCTGCGCCGTCGCCGACGGCTGCTTCGGGAACCGTGGTCGTCGCCCCCCTCTCGGGCACCTTCTACCGTGCGCCGGCGCCGGGTGAGAAGCCCTTCGTCCAAGTAGGCGACCGAGTAGCGGTGGGGGACGTGGTCTGCATCATCGAAAGCATGAAGATGATGAACCGCATCAAGAGCGAGCACGCAGGGGAAGTCGCCGCCGTTCTACTCGACGACGGGCAGGCCATCGAAACCGGCGCAGGCTTGTTCCGCATCGTCTAGCGAGCGTGGCGGAGGCCAGCGTGTCACTGCTGCGATTGCGGGTGCCCGCCGTCGCCGAAAGCGCTGAACGGCTTGGCGAGCAGTTGTTCGAAGCCGGCGCGGTCGCCGTCACTTTACTGCCGCAAGACGACTCGAACGGAGAGGCCATCGAGCCGGCACCCGGTGCGACGCCACTCTGGGGGAGGATGGTGGTCGAGGGGCTGTTCCCCGCGAATGCCGATCTCGCCGCCCTGCCCCGTTTCACGCCGACCGCGGACGGTCGGACGTTGGCTGTCGACTTCGTGGCGGATCGCGATTGGTCGGAGACTTGGCGCGCAGGGTTCGGGCCGTTGCGCTTCGGCAAACTGTGCGTGGCGAACCAAGCCGACTCTGCGGCAGCCGGCGACGCCGAGGTGACGCTGCGGCTGGACGCGGGCCTCGCCTTCGGTACTGGCACTCACCCCACGACCGCCATGTGCTTGGCTTGGCTGGCCGAACAGACGCTCGGCGGGCGTCGGGTGCTCGATGTCGGCAGCGGGTCGGGCATTCTCGCCATCGCCGCCGGCTTGCTGGGCGCCGGCCAAGTCGTCGCTGTCGACCACGACCGCCAAGCCCGCACCGCTACCTCCGAGAACGCCCGTCGCAACGGGGTCGAAGTGACGATCTTCAACGACCTCGAAGACCTGCCCGGTCGCTTCGACGTGGTGGTCGCCAACATCGTCGCAAACACGCTGTGCGACTTGGCGACGGGACTGTCCGCCCGGGCGGACGCGCTCGCGCTTTCCGGGATACTGCCGGCGCAAGCGGAGCAGGTGATTCGCGCCTTCCCAGAGTTCGAGTGCCAACCCCGCGTCAAGGAGGGTTGGGTGTTGCTCGCCTGCCGACGTCGCAATGGCTGAAATCGACGACGACACGCTGCTTAGCGCCTGTCCAGAGTGCAGGACTCGGTTCCGCGTTACCGAGGCGCTCTTGGAGGTGGCCGATGGGCGCGTGCGCTGCGGCGCTTGCCTCCAAGTATTCGACGGTAGGGCCCAACTCCTGCCAAGAGAGGTCCCGAGAGAGGAAACCGTGCCGGATGCCTCGGACGGCCGGACGAACCGAGTGTCCATAGCTGACCAAGCTGCCCAAGAAACGGTCGCACAACAGGAGCACGCCGGAGATAACGCGAAGCCGCGTCCCGTAGCCGATCAGGCTGCCCGGGAAACGGTTACACCCGAACCCACCGCCGTGGCGCGGCGTTCCGACCAAGTCAAGCCACCGGTCGCCGCGTCCACGCAAACGCCGACCTCGGCGCCGCCCGTCCCCGGATCGCTCCGCCCCGCTTGGGCGGCCGCCACAATCGCCGCCGTCCTATTGCTGGTCGTCAACGTGTCCGCGCTGTTCTACGAGCCGTGGTCACGCGGCATCTACGAGGCGACCTGCGTAGTCATCGGGTGCGAACCACTTCGATCACTCGACAAGATCAAAGTGCGTAACCAGCCGGACGACCGTCCTGGCCCGCCACACCAACTCTCCTTGGCCTTGGAACTGACCAACGAAGCCGTCTTCGCCCAGCCTTTCCCAACCGTCTTGGTGCGCCTCACCGACGCCAACGGCCAGCGGGTGGCCGAACATGGCGCCAGTCCGGCGGACTATCTCGGCGCCAACGTGGACCTCATGCAGCCGAACCAAGCGTCCCAAGTCGTATTGCGCGTTGAAGACCCGGGGCGGGACGCGGTCGCCTATTCGCTCGTCTTGCTGTGACCCCGCAACGCCAATCCGTCGAACGCGCCTTGATTAGCGTCTCGGACAAGACCGGCGTGGTCGCCTTCGCCCGCAAGCTGGCCAAACTCGGCATCGAGCCAATCGCCACCGGCGGCACCAGACGCACCCTTGCCGAAGCCGGCGTCCCAGTTACGGAAGTGGCGGACTTGACGGGATTCCCGGAGATCATGGGCGGGCGCGTGAAGACGCTGCACCCGATCATTCACGGCGGCATCCTAGCGCGTCGCGAAATCGACGCCGAAGCAATGGCGGAACACGGCATCCGCGGCATCGACTTGGTGGCGGTGAACTTGTATCCCTTCGAGGCCACCGTGGCACGACGCGACAGCACCATGGCAGCGGCCATCGAGAACATCGACATCGGCGGTCCGGCCATGTTGCGCTCCGCCGCCAAGAATCACCGTAGCGTGTTGGTGGTGGTGGACCCCGGCGACTACGCCGAGGTGGCGCAGCGACTCGAGGAGCGCCGTACCGACCTCGAATTCCGGCTGCGGCTGGCGGCCAAGGCGTTCGCCCACACCGCCCGCTACGATGCGGCCATCGCACGTTATCTAGAGAACCAGCTATGAAAGTAATGGTGTTGGGATCCGGCGGGCGTGAACACGCGCTGGCGTGGGCGGCAGCGCGCTCGAACAACGTCGCCACCGTGCTCGTAGCCCCGGGCAATGCGGGCACGGCCGCGGAGGGCGGCAAGATTCGCAACATCGACGTCGGCCCCGGCATTGACGCTATGGCGGAGCTGGCCGAGCGGCAAGGCGTCGACCTCACCATCGTCGGCCCGGAAGCGCCGTTGGCGGCCGGCGTTTGCGACGAGTTCGAGGCGCGCGGCCTGCCTTGCTTCGGCCCGTCGAAAGCGGCGGCGCGGCTGGAAGGTTCCAAGTCCTTCGCCAAGGGCTTTATGGCCCGCCACGGTATCCCTACCGCCGCGTCCAAGACCTTCACAGACGCCGATGCCGCGACGGACCACATCCGCCAGAGAGGTGCGCCGATCGTCGTCAAGGCCGATGGCCTCGCCGCTGGCAAAGGCGTGGTCGTCGCCCGGGACGATGTCGAAGAAGCCGTCGCGGCGGCCCGTGCGATGCTCTCCGGTGAGCGTTTCGGCGATGCCGGGCGCGAGGTCGTGGTCGAAGACTTCCTCGCTGGCGAAGAGGCGAGCTTCACCTGCGTCTGCGACGGCGAACGGGCGGTGCCCTTGGCATCCTCCCAAGACCACAAACCCCGAGACGACGGCGACTTGGGCCCCAACACCGGCGGCATGGGCGCGTATTCGCCGGCGCCCGTGGTCACGCCCCTAGTTCACGACTGCATAATGGCGCAAGTCGTCACCCCCACTATGCGCGGCATGGCCGCGGAAGGCGCACCGTACCGAGGTTTCCTCTACGTCGGCTTGATGATCGCGCCGAACGGCGCGGTCAACGTGGTGGAGTTCAACTGCCGATTCGGCGACCCGGAAGCGCAACCGGTGTTGATGCGACTGCGGTCGGACGTTGTCCAACTCTGCCAGCGAGCGCGGCGCGGCGCACTCGACGACGTCGAACTGGACTGGGATCCCCGCGCCGCTCTCGGCGTGGTGCTCGCTTCCGGCGGCTACCCCCTCGACTACCGCACAGGCGAGCGCATTGCGGGACTCGACGAGGACATGCCGGACACCAAGGTCTTTCACGCCGGCACCAAAGTAGACCGCGACGCCGTCGTCACCGACGGTGGCCGCGTGCTGTGCGTCGTGGCCTTGGGGAAGGATGTGGCGGACGCCCAGCGGCTCGCCTACCAACGGGCCTCGCGTATTCACTGGCGGGCAATTTCCTACCGCCGAGATATCGGATTTCGGGCACTACAAAGGGCAACCGGCTGACAGACAGGCCGCGCCCGACCCGGCACGCTACCGACTTCGTCGCGTACTTCGACCAAACGCCAAGCGCGAGGGCGCGGAGGGCGGAGGGCGAAGCGGAGGAAAGGCGGAGAAGGAGGTAGAAGATGCTTGAGCAACTGAAAGAACTGCAACCCTTTCGTGTCCTGCAGCCGACGGCGCTCGCCACCGTCGCCAAGCACGCCAACTGGCTGCGGCTACCGGCCCAGCGCTGGCTGAAACGAGACGGCCAAGTGCTGCAACGGGAGATGTTCTTGATCGAAGGCCGTGTGACGGTGCGTCGCAGCGCCGGCGTCGAGCAAGTCGATGCGGGTATCCTGCAAGGCAGATCCCTGAACGCGAGCGCCGGCGACGCCAGCGAGATTTCTACCGCGACGGCGGTGGCCATCATCGCCGTCGATCTAAATCCCCTCGGAGCGCTGCTGAACGGAGCGAGCGCAACCGCTCCTGCGGTTTCGGACATCGACAACTGGATGCAGGCGCTACTCAAAGGACCAATCATGCGCTGGTTCTCGCCCGAGGCGTGGGCTCGGGTGCTGCGCGCCGGCAAGATTCGTCGTGTCCGCCAAGGCGAACGCATCCTCTCGTGCGGCGAAATCAGCGAGCAGGTGTACGTGGTCGTCGAAGGGGTCGCCGGTAGCGTGGGCGAACGCTATCCGCCCGGTGGCTTCTTCGGCGAAGAATCCGCGCTCGGGCAACAACCGGTTGGCGACGATGTGGTCATGCACACCGACGGCGTGCTCGCGTGCTTCGACCGCGCGGACGTCGTCAACTTGGCCGCCGACTACGAGCCGCCCCGCACTGACCCTCCGCCGCGCCGCTTCGACTTGGATCTCGTACCGCCGGAACGCGAGAACGAGATACTGGCGAGCTTGGATCCGATGCCGCCCATCGCGGTACGCTGCATCGACCCCGCCCGGCGTCTGCGCGTCGCCGCACGCTTGATGCGGCAGGGTTTCACCGTCGTGTAGCACTCGCGCCCCAGTGGAAGTTGGGGATTCGTTGGCGACGGCGTTGCCTATCCGCGAGAAGCGTTTAAGCTTGGTAGCGTCCTTATGTGGAGGCTATGACATGACCGTGCTCGACTCCTGCTTGGCGGCATTGGACCGGGGCTTGCGCAGCATCGCCGGCACCACAGTCGCCAAACGACCCAATCCGGCGACGGAAGCCGCCGACAACGACGACGCCTTGAGCGACGAAGAGCGCCGCCACGCGGCCGGACTCATGCGCGTCAACCACTGCGGCGAAATCTGCGCGCAAGCACTCTACGAAGGGCAGGCGCTAACGGCGCGCAGCCCAGAAGTACGCGAGTCGCTCGGGGCCGCCGCACGGGACGAGGAAGACCACCTCGTGTGGTGTCGGGAGCGACTTCGGGAACTCGATGCCCGACCAAGCGTCTTGGATCCGGCTTTCTACGTCGCTTCCTACGCGCTCGGCGCCGCGACCGGGCTGCTCGGCGACCGCGTCAGTCTGGGGTTCATCAAGGCGACCGAAGACCAAGTCCGCGACCACTTGGATCGGCACATCGAACGACTGCCGACCGAAGACGCCAAGAGCCACGCCATCTTAGCTGCCATGCGCGACGACGAAGTTCGGCACGGCGACAACGCCGCCCGCGCCGGCGGCATTGCCTATCCAACCGCGGTCAAGGGCGCCATGACGTTGGCGTCGAAGGTGATGACTACGGCGACCTATCGTCTGTAGGGCCGGGCGAGGCCTGCGCCAACGGCGGGTGAAAGATGATCTGCACGCTGCCGCCTTCCGGGTCTTCGCAGTAGAAACTGCGCGCACCGTCGCGATGGGTGCGGGGCGGTGCTGTGATCGGTACGTCATGCCCACGCAAGTAGCCGTGCCAGCGATCCACGTCATCCGGCGCGTTGACGATGAAGCCGATGTGATCCAAGCGCTGCCCGGCCCCCGCCACAGCGTCGTCGGCGCGGTGGATGGCGAGATTGTCCACGCCGGAGGTGAGATAGACGTTGTCCGGGTCTGGCCGCCACTCCACCCGCATGCCGATCAAGTCGCGGTAAAAGGCTAGCGTTTCGTCGAAGCGGCGAGCGTGCAGGGCGACATGGCGCAAGCCGGCAAGCGGCGGGCGGTCTGCCAGCGATGGGTGAGCGTCGCCAACCGCTTCCGCCGCCACGCCTTCCTCGATGAGTTCGTAGTCGTGCGTCACCACAGCGCCAGCGCGTTCGAGCATGATGGACGCCGAGCAGTATTTCGTCGCCGTGAGTCCGATGGCGCGTTCCACCTTTCGACGGTCGAGCGCGCGGCCGGTGATGCGGAAGTGGAAGTGGATGCGGGTGAATACCTTCGGCTCGGCCGGAGCGCGTTCGGCTTCGATTTCGGTTACGCAGTCGGTGATCGCCGCCCTGCCCTTGCGCAGTATGTTGACGATATCGAAGGACGTGCAGCCGCCGACGCCGAGCAGCATCAGTTCCATGGGCCGAACGCCGGCCTGCTTCCCGCCGAGTTCCGGCGGCCCGTCGATGGCGACCGGATGCCCGCTGTCCGACGAACCCAAGAAGCGGACGTCGCCCCGCCATGCAACGGTGGCTCGCATCTTCGCCATCGCTAGCCGAACAGCCGTCGCAAGGCGGCGCCCGGGTCTGCCTCGCGCATGAAGGCCGTGCCGACGAGGAAAGCGTCGACCCCCGCCTCCCGCAAGCGGCGCACATCCTCCGGCGTGTGGATGCCACTTTCGCTAACCACGGTGACGCCGGTGGGGACATCCGGCAACAAGCCGATGGTAGTGTCGAGGCTGACGTCGAACGTGGCGAGGTCGCGATTGTTGATGCCCACTAGGCGTGGGTCGTGCGCCAGCGCCCGCTCCAATTCCGCCCGGTCGTGTACTTCGATCAATGTATCGAGGGAGAGGTCCGCGGCCAGTTGCGCCAAGTCCTTCAACTGGGCGGCGTCCAAAGCGGCAACGATCAGCAACAGGCAGTCCGCGCCTAAGGCGCGGGACTCGTAGACTTGGTAGGGATCGACGACGAAGTCCTTACGCAGGGCTGGTAGCCCACAGGCGCCACGCGCAGCGCACAGGTGTTGGTCGGCGCCGTGAAAGAAATGCTCGTCGGTGAGCACGGAGAGACAGGCCGCCGCCGCACTCTCATAGGAAGCGGCGATCGTGGCGGGGTCGTAGTCCTCGCGGATTACGCCCTCGCTTGGCGAGGCGCGCTTGACCTCCGCAATCACCGCCGACCGGCGGCGAACGATGGCTTCGGCGAATCCCCGCGCCGGCGGCGCCGATTCCGCTGCACGGCGCACGTTGGCCAAAGGACGGCGCGACCGACGCTCCGCGACCTCCCCACGCTTGTGCTCGATGATCGCGTCGAGAATGTCACTCACAGCTCGGCCATCATGCGCGTCAGGTCGACGAACTCGGCGAACTTCTCGCTCGCTTGGCCGGTGGCGATCACGTCTTGCGCCAAGGTCACGCCAGCCGCCAGCGACGTGCCAACGCCCGACGCGTAGATGGCCGCACCGGCGTTCAGCGCGACGATGTCCGAGGCGGCTTCGATGCTACCGTTCAAGGCCGCGCGAATTAGCGCCAAGCTTGCCGCCGGCGTCTCGGCGTGGAGTTCGTCCACGCCGCGCCGACGGATGCCGAAGTCCGACGGCGAGACCTCGAATGTCTCGATCCGGCCGTTCACGACTTCAACGACTTGCGACGGGGCATGGATGGAAAGTTCGTCCAAGCCGTCGCAATGCACGAGCAACACGTGCGCGGCGCCCAGCGTTCGCAACACTTCCGCCAACGGCGCAAGCCAGCGCGGTGCGAATACGCCCAGCACCTGCCGCTTGGCGCCGGCCGGATTGGTGAGCGGTGCCACCAAGTTGAACACGGTGCCAACGCCGAGTTCCCGCCGCACCGGTCCGGCGTGGCGCATCGCCGGATGATGGCTAGGCGCGAAGAGAAAGCCGACCCCGACCTCGCGAATGCAGCGGCCCACCTGCGCCGGCGTGAGTTCAAGATTGACGCCCGCCGCCTCTAGCGCATCCGCGCTGCCGCTCTTGCTGGACATGGCGCGGTTGCCATGTTTGGCCACCTGCCCACCGGCGGCTGCGGCGACGAACGCCGCAGCCGTGGAGATGTTGAACCGCTTGGCGCCGCTGCTGCCGCCCGTACCGCAGGTGTCCACCAAGTGCGGCGCATCGACCTCGACCTTCGTCGACACGGCCCGCATGGCGAGCGCGGCACCGGCGATCTCGTCGACCGTTTCGCCTTTGGCTTTCAGCCCGACGAGCACGGCAGCGATCTGCGCCGGGGTGAGATCGCCGGCCATAATGGCATCGAATACGGCTTTGGCGTCGCCTTGGTCAAGATCCCGCCCGGCGACCAAGGCGGCGATGACGTCGCTCACGCGCATGGCGTCAAAGGCCGTTGAGGAAGTTGCCAAGCAGTCGATGCCCGGTTGGGGTCTTGATCGACTCCGGGTGGAACTGCACGCCTTGCACTGGGTGTTCGCGATGCTTGATGCCCATTACTTCGTCCGGACTGCCGTCTTCGTGCGCGGTCCACGCCGTCACCTCTAAGCAAGCGGGGACATCCGTGACGATCAGCGAGTGGTAGCGGGTCGCTTCGAACGTCGGTGGCAGACCACCGAACACCCCACGCCCGTCGTGATGAATAGTGCTGATTTTGCCGTGCATTACCCGTCTGGCTCGCCGCACTTTGCCGCCATAGGCTTGGCCGATGCTCTGATGGCCCAAACATATGCCGAGGATCGGCACCTCGGCGCCAAAGGCGGCCACCGCCGCCAAGCTGATTCCAGCCTCGTCCGGCGTACACGGGCCAGGTGAGACGACGATCTTCTCCGGCGACATGCGCTCGACATCGGCCAAGGTGATTTCGTCGTTGCGATGCACGTCCACTTCGGCGCCAAGCTCCCCCAAATACTGCACCACGTTGTAGGTGAAGGAGTCGTAGTTGTCGATCATGAGAATCATGCGCTGACCATCCGCTCGGGAGGTGACATTCAGTCCGGCAGGCCCAAGACCCGCTTGGCGATGATGTTGAGCTGCACCTCGTTGCTGCCGCCGGCGATGGAACCCGCTTTGCCGCCCAGCCAATTGCGCGTTGTCGCCAACTCGCCCCCAGCGAACGTATCGCCTTCCCAGCCGATACCTTGGGTACCCATCAACGAAACCTGCAGCTCGGCGCGTTCCTTGCGCAAGTTGGCGCCGTAGTACTTGAAGATCGAGGTGGCGGGGCCCGGCGTCGAACCTTGGGACTCCTCTACCGTCCGGCGTTGGGTGAGGCGGAAGGCTTGGCCATCGATGTAGTGCTTGGCGATGGTTTGGCGCAACCCCGCATCCCCGATACGTCCATCCTCTTCGCCGACGTATTGCCTAGCAAGGTCATGCAGTTCCGCGCCGGTTTCCCGGTTGCCGCCGCTCGCCAACATGGAGATGCCGGAACGCTCGTGCTGCAGCAGCCGCTTGGCCACCGTCCAACCCTTGTTGAGGCCGCCGACCAAGTCTGCCTTCTGCGCTACCGCGTTGTCGAAAAAGGTCTCGCAAAACGGCGAGTTGCCGGAAAGCAGGCGTATCGGCCGTACCGTGACGCCGGGCTGATTCATCGTGAACAGCAGAAAGCTGATGCCGTCGTGCTTGGGCACGTCCGAGTCCGTGCGTACCAAGCAGAAAATCCAGTCCGCGTTGAAGGCGCCGGAAGTCCAGATTTTCTGACCATTGACGATGAAATGGTCGCCGTGGTCCTCGGCGCGCGTGCGCAGCGAAGCCAAATCCGAGCCCGAACTCGGCTCGGAGTAGCCCTGACACCACCACACCTCGCCGCGGGCGATCCGTGGCAGGTGGCGGGCCTTTTGCGCTTCGGTGCCATACTCAAGAAGCGTCGGGCCGATCATCGAGGTGCCCATGCCGGCCACCGGCGCACGCACTTCAAGGGCGCGCATCTCTTCGAGCAACACCACGTACTCGTCCTTGCCGAGCGCGGCGCCGCCGTACTCCTTGGGCCAAGTCGGCACGGAAAAGCCCCGACTCGCGCAACGGTCGAGCCACAGGCGTTGATCGTCCGTCATCGGGGCCTTGGTACCGCCGCCGGGCACCTCGCCAAGACCCCGGCAACTGTCCGGGCAGTTAGCGTCCAACCACTCGCGGACCTCGCTACGAAAAGACATGCCACTCCCTCCTTATGCTGCGCACCACATGGCGGCGCGCAACCATGCTAACGCAGATCGCACGGATTGTATGACCGCCTCCAGTGCGGAGACGCTTCCCCGACGGGGATGCCGCTAGTCGCTTGGCGGCGGCTCCGTGAACTCCCGGCCCGCACGCTCGGCCTCGAGTCGGCGCTGATTCCACGCGACCCACTCGGCGACCGCTTTGCGCGCCTCCGAAAGGCCTTCTTCGCGACCTTCTGCACGGCCTTCTTTACGACCTTCTGCGCGGCCTTCTGCATGGCCTTCTTCGCGACCACGGGCTTTTGTGCTCCTCGATCACCGGCAGCACGAAGCGGTTGACCATTGCTTGATACAGCGACAACAGTATTCCTCCTACGGTGTTGACAGCTCGCGACAGCAGCATCGCAAACCGTCGCCGCTCCCCACGCTCGCCGATCCGAAATCCGCGAGCGTTGCCAAGGCCGAGCCCGCGGCGACTTGCCACCCCGCAGCCGTGCGGTCAGCGGCTACGCCTCGCCCATCTTGTAGACGACATAGGCCAAGGGGCAAGCCACAGTAGTTGGCGTCCGAGCCCACTGGCGCCATTGCCGTGGGCGCGCCCCCCAACCGAGCTGAGACCCGTTTGTGAGCTGCGTGGCGCTACCGACGCCCGCCAACCCGGATGCCCGCCCGGACGGGACACCCGCTAGCCACTTGGCGGCGGCTCGGCGAACTCCCGGCTCGTGCGTTCGGCCTCAAGCCGGCGCTGATTCCACGCGACCCACTCGGCGATCTCGGCGATCGCTTTTTGCCTCTCCAAAAGGCCTTCGGCACGACCTTCTTCCCGGCCTTCGGCACGGCCTTCTTCACGGCCCTGTGCTTTGTGCTCCTCGATCACCGGCAGCACGAAGCGGTTGACCATTGCTTGATACAGCGACAACAGTATTCCTCCTACGATGTTGACGACACGCGACAGCAGCATCGCAACCGCCGCCGCGCCCACGCTCACCGATCCGAAGTCCGCGAGCACCGCCACGGCCGAATCCGCCGCGACTTGCCACGCCTCGGCCGGCGTGGTCGGCGGCTGCGCCTTGCCCACCTTGTAGACGATGTGGGCCAAGGCGGCAAGCCACAACGAACCGACGATCCAAAAGAACGTCCGGGCGTCCCGCGACGCGACGCTCCAAATCGACACGTGGTCTTCGGGCCGAGGCGTCGCCGACCGCAGCATCCAGCGCAACTTCACGACCTGCTCCCGTCCGTTGAAAGCTGGCCATTGTGGCGCCATCGCCTTTGTGCAAACTACGGCCAGCGGCGGAAATCCGTGTAGGACATCCGCCACTTCTCGCGTGCGACGACGCCACGGAACGACGTGCGAACCGGCTCGCGTAGCCGGTCCGAGCGCTACCGGCGCCTTCGGCGTGGGCGCACCCGCTCAACCGAGACGATACCCGTCGGTCAGCGGCGTAGCCACCGACACCCGCCAACGCGGATGCCCGCCCGGACGGGACGCCGCTAGTCGCTTGGCGGCGGCTCGGCGAACTCCCGGCTTGCGCGTTCGGCCTCAAGCCGGCGCTGATTCCACGCGACCCACTCGGCGATCGCTTTTTGCTTCTCCAAAAGGCCTTCTGCACGACCTTCTTCGCGGCCCTGTGCTTTGTGCTCCTCGATCACCGGCAGCACGAAGCGGTTGACCATTG
>CAYGBI010000035.1:24345-36767 GCA_964348085.1 uncultured Pseudomonadales bacterium
TGCCCGCCCGGACGGGACGCCGCTAGTCGCTTGGCGGCGGCTCGGCGAACTCCCGACCCTCGCGCTCGGCCTCAAGTCGGCGCTGATTCCACGCGACCCACTCGGCGATCGCTTCTTCGCGGCCTTGGGCCTTGTGCTCTTCGATCACCGGCAGCACGAAGCGGTTGACCATTGCTTGATACAGCGACAACAGTATTTCTCCTATGATGTTGACGGCGCGCGACAGCAGCATCGCAACCGCCGCTACTCCCACGCTCACCGACCCGAAGTCCGCGAGCACCGCCACAGCCGTGTCCGCGGCGAATTGCCACGCCGCGGCCGGCGGCTGGGCCTTGCCCGTCTTGTAGACCATGTGGGCTAGGGCGGCAAGCCACAGCGAACCGACGATCCAAAAGAACGTCCGGGCGTCCCGCGTCGCGACGCTCCAAATCGACACGTGGTCTTGGGGCCGAGGCACCGCCAATCGCAGCATCCAGCGCAACTTCACGACGCGCTCCCGTCCGTTGAAAGTTGGCCATTGTGGCGCCGTCGCTTTGTGCAAACTACGGCCAACGGCGGAGATCCGTGTACGACATCCGCCACTTCTCGCGTGCGACAACGACGCTAAAGTGTGGTCGCCGCACCGAGTCAGGTAGCTCTTCAATGCGGACGTTCGCCGACCCTTATCCTCGGGCGGCGGACATCAAGCCGTATCCCTGAACCCCATCTGCGCCATACGCGCCGCGCGAAAAATGGCTCGTCCCTTGTTCAGGCTCTCCTTCCACTCCAATCGCGCCACCGAATCCGCCACCACGCCGCCGCCGGCCTGAATGTAGAGAATGTCGTCTTTGACGATGGCGGTACGGATAGCGATGGCGGTGTCCATGTTGCCGTTCCACGCCAAGTAGCCCACTGCGCCACCGTAAATGCCGCGCTTCACCGGCTCCAGCTCGTCGATGATCTCCATGGCGCGGATCTTCGGCGCCCCGGAGAGCGTGCCGACCGGCAGAGTCGCCCGCAGCACGTCAATGGCCGTGCTGCCGGGGCGCAATTCGCCCACCACGTTGGAAGAAAGGTGCATGACGTGCGAATAGCGCTCGACCACGAACTGCTCCGTCACCTTGACGCTGCCGATCTTCGCGACCCGTCCGACATCGTTGCGGCCGAGGTCGATCAGCATCAGGTGTTCGGCGATCTCCTTCGGGTCGTTGACCAGCTCGCGCTCCATCGCCGCGTCTTCCTCTTCGCTGCGGCCGCGTCGACGCGTGCCCGCCAATGGCCGGTTGACGATGACGCCGTCCTCTAGTCGCGCGAGGATTTCCGGCGACGAACTCACGATGTGAAACCCATCCAAATGCATGAAGTACATGTACGGGGAGGGATTGAGGCTACGCAGCGCACGGTACAAGTTGATCGGCGGGCCGGCGAACGGAATGGACATTCGCTGCGACAGCACCACCTGCATCACGTCGCCGGCGCGGATGTATTCGCGGATGCGCTCTACGGCCGCCATGAACGGCTCGCGCCCAAAAACAGACACGAAGTCGTCCTCTTCCACCGGCCGGTCGACGGCTGCCCGCGCCACCGTCGGCGCCGCGGCATCGAGTCGTCGGGCGCGGGCCGCCAACCTCTTCCGCGCGTCGACGTACGCATTCGGCTCGGTGGGATCCGCTAGCGTGATCAGCTTCATCCGGCTCGACATGTTGTCGAACACGACGACGTCGCTCGACACCATGAGCAGGATATCCGGCGTGCCGAGATCGTCCGGCGGCGCGGAGCGGGCCAAGCGCTTCTCCACGTAACGGATCGTGTCGTAGCCGAAGTAGCCGACCAAGCCGCCGAAGAACCGCGGCATGCCGGGCAGGTCGGGCACGTTGAAGCGGCGGCTGAACGCCTCGATGGCGGCGAGCGGGTCGTCGGTGCGCACCTCCTCCACGACCGCACCGTCCTCCTCCACTACGAACCTGCTGCCACGCACGCGAATCACGGTTCGCGACGGCAAGCCGATAATGGAGTAGCGTCCCCACTTCTCGCCTCCTTGGGCCGCCGACTCCAACAAATAGGAGTACGGCGCATTGGCGAGCTTCAAGTACGCCGAAAGCGGCGTTTCGAGGTCCGCGAGGATCTCATGGACGACGGGAATGTGGGAGTAGCCAAGGGCTGCGAGATTGGAGAATTCCTGCTGATTCATGGGCGGTCGACGTTAACGCCTCAAGCGAAAGGACATGGCGGAAGGTGGCCCGCCTAGGCGGGTCCGAGCGGACAAGTATGTCCGAGCGGACAGGTATGGCGGCTAGCGCCACGAAAAGCCGTCGCCGTTTGGCGTCGCCTTTCGCCCCAGCCCAAGCCGCCCTTGCACTCCGTCGGACTTCGCGGCTGACTCCGCCAAGTCCGACCGACTGCTAGCGCCAGCGCAGGTGGGCTTTCTCGCCAAGCATCGTCGAATTGCCCCAAAGCCCAAGCAAAGCGGGAGCCTAAACGAGATCGCTGAACGTTTCAATCACGCGATCAGCGCCCAAGGTCTCCGGCGCTCGGCCTTGGTTGTAGCCGTAACGATAGAGCGCCACCGGGCAGCCGGCGGCCCGGGCGCACGCCACATCGGTTTCGGAATCACCCACGAACAGCGCTTGGCTAGGCGCCACGCCCAAACGCTCGCAAGCGTAGTGGGCGGGCTCGGCGTCGGGCTTGGGCTTCGCAGTCGTACCCCGACCCACCACGACGCCGAAGAAGCGCGTCAAGTCGAGGGCTAGGAGCAGCCGCTCGCTCAAGTCGGTGGGTTTGTTGGTCACCACCGCCAGCGGCGCGCGCGCGGCCAGCGTGTCCAGCGTCGCCACGACGGTGGGATACGGCTTTGAGAAATCGGCGATGTGCGCCCCGTAGTGGTCGATGCATGCCGTCGCCAAGCCGTCGAATTGGGCCGCCGACGGCGCCACGTCGTGATGCCGGACGGCGGCTGTGAGCATGGCGCGAACACCGTGACCCACCCAGTGCCGCGTGAGCGCCTCGTCCACAGGGGCGATGCCGACGCTGGCCAAGGCGTGGTTCAACGCCCGCATCAAATCAGGCGCGGTGTCCACCAAGGTTCCGTCGAGGTCGAAAAGGTAGGCGGCCGGCTTCACGTCTTCAGTTCGTCGCGCATGGCGCGGATCACCGCTCGGTAGTCGTCGGCGCGGCGGGCGGCAACGGCTGGGGCACCGAAAACGGCGGAACCGGCGACAAAGGTGTCGGCGCCCTCCCGGTGAGCGGACGCGATGTTGTCGACTTTGATGCCGCCATCGATCTGCAAGCGTATCGCGCACCCGCTCTCGTCGATCAGCCGCCGCGCAGCGCGAACTTTGGCCAAACTCGACGGGATGAATGTCTGGCCGCCGAAACCGGGGTTGACGGACATGACCAACACCATATCCACCGCTTCGATCAGCGGCGTCAAGAAGGTCAGGGGTGTGCCGGGATTGAACGCCAACCCTGCTTTCGCCCCGCCGGCGCGGATGAGTTCGAGCGAGCGGTGGGGATGCTCGCTCGCTTCCGGATGAATGGTGAGCGAGTCCGCGCCCGCAGCGAGGAAGTCATGGATCAGCCGGTCCACCGGTTTCGCCATGAGATGCACGTCCAGCGGAGCCTGCACGCCGTGTCGCCGCAGCGACTCGACCACTAGCGGGCCGACGCTCAAGTTCGGCACGTAGTGACTGTCCATCGCATCGACGTGTACGAGGTCGGCGCCCGCCTCAAGCACGTCGTCCACTTCTTGACCCAACTTGGCGAAGTCCGCCGCGAGGATGGAAGGCGCGATCCAAGGTTCCACGAGAAAAGGGGTTTCGGCGATCGACGCCGGTATTTTACAAGGTCAGACGCCGTGCTCGCTTGAGCTGATCCGGGGTGCCGATGTCGATCCATGTGCCGGTGAAGACTTCGCCCGTCAGCCGCCCCGAAGCGGCCGCTCGGAAGAGCAGATCGCGCAACGAGAAGGCGCCTTCCGGCGCGTTCTCGAACAGCGTCTCGGCGATCACGGCGATGCCGCAGTACGTCAGGTCGTTGCCGGATCCCCGATGCACGCGCCCGCCGCGCAACGCGAAATCGGCGTGCGCCTTGTGCGCTGGCGTCGGGGTGAGCACCAGGTGCGCCGCCTGCGGGCGCAGGTCGGTGAGGTCCGAGAACCGATAGTTGGTCCAGATGTCCCCGTTCAACACCAGGAACGGCCCGGGACGCAGAGCCGGCAACGCGCGCCGTATGCCGCCGCCGGTGTCGAGCAGTTTCTCTTCCCGGCTGTAGCGTATGCGCACGCCGAGATCCGCGCCATCGCCTACGCCGGCCTCGATTTGCGCAGCCAGATGATGGACATTGATGACGATGTCGCGCACGCCGGCGCGGTGCAGCCAGCGGATTTGGTGGACGATGAGCGGCTCGCCGGCGACGGGCAGCATCGGCTTCGCTACTCGCTCGGTGAGCGGCTTCAGCCGCTCGCCACGACCGGCTGCGAGGATCATCGCTTTCAACGCTTGGCGGCCAAGGTGCGTTTCGCCCGGGGCACCACATCGGTGGCGAGCCACGCGGCCAGTAGCCGAGTCTCGGCGTAGCAGTGCCCAAGCCGCGCCACGCGCACGAGCACGGGAACGATGTCGCGCAAGTGGCTGGCGCGACGACGATCCAGATGCAGCCGAGCGAAGATGCCCACCGCCTTCAGTTGCCGTTGCATCGCCGTAAGGTCGAAGGCCCAGTTGAAGTCGGCTTCGTCGCAACCGAGGTCGGCATAGGCGAAGTACTCGCGGCGCCACCTAGCGACCGTCGCCTCGTCAAACTCGTGATAGCAGTCGCGCAACAGCGACGCGATGTCGTAGCAGGCCGGCCCCACCAAGGCGTCTTGGAAATCGACAACGCCGACCCTGCCATCGTCCGACCAGAGCAGGTTGCGACAGTGAAAGTCCCGATGCACAACGCGCACCGGCATGCTTTGGGTCGCCTCTATCAAGACCTTGCTTGCCGCGGCGTATTCTCTCGGCGCACGCAATCCGAGCAAGCGTTCGGCCAGCCAATGCTCGAAGATCGCAAGCTCGTCAACGAAGCGCTCCTTGGTGTAACGGGGCACGTCGCGTGGCGACACTCTCTGCAACGCGACCAAGGTACGAACCGCCGCCGTCAGCGGGGCGGTCACTACGCCTTCGGCGTATGCCGTCTCGAAGTCGCGCTCGCCCAGATCTTCGAGCAGCAAGAACCCTCGCGTCAGATCGCTGGCATGGATTTCCGGCGTGCGCAAGCCGTGCCTGCGGAACAGCGCGGCCAAGCGAACAAAGCGCAGGTTATTCTCCGTTTTCGGCGGCGAATGCATGGCGATGAAGGTGGACGCGCCCTTGACGACGCGAAAGAAGCTGCGGGTGCTCGCCTCGACCGGCAAGGCGATGAGCCGAACCGCTTCGCGCCCTGCCCCATTCGCCAACTCGCCAGCTTCGCGTTCGACCCAAGCGCTGAACTCGGCATGCCCCTCCATGCCCCGATTGTCGCCAACCAAGCGTCGCATTGATAGCCGCGCCTGGTGGCGCATCGGGTTGCTGGCGGCCGCGCTTCCGGCAGGCGCGGATCTCGCCGAATCTCTATGGCGACCCGACGCCGAACAAGGCGCCGACGCCCACGGATACTGCGCGGGCGGCTACGCGGGATCCGAAATCGTGCAGCTTCCCGCGGACAACCAAGCTACCCCGGTCACCTTGACCGCCGGCACACTGCGCTCGCGCGTCGGCGCGACGACGACGGTGAGCGGTGGCGTGGTGGTGCGCCAAGGGGCACGACGCATTGCCGCCGAGGAATTGACGATCGACGAGCGTTCGCAACGCGTGCGGGCCGACAGCGCGGTGCGCGTCGCAGAACCAGGCTTGCACATGCTCGGGCAACGCGCCGAAGTGGCGCTGCGCGGCGAGGACGCGCGGATCGAAGACGTCGAGTTCGTCCTTACGGATCTCGCACTGCGCGGTGGCGCCGCCATGATCGACAAGCGCGCCGGCACGCTCGATCTCGTCGGCGCCACATTCACCCGCTGTCCGCCGAAGAAAGACATCTGGCGCATGCGCGCCACCAACATGCGCATCGACCGCGACAGCGCCCTGGCAACCGCTCGCCACGCCCGCCTGACGCTCGGCAAGGTACCGATACTCTACGCGCCCTATATGCGCTTCCCGGTCCGCGACGAACGCGCCAGCGGCTTCTTGTTCCCCAACATCGGTTACGACGGCGAAGACGGCTTGGACCTAACGCTGCCCTACTACCTCAATTTAGCGCCCCACTACGACGCGACACTGACGCCGCGGCTAATCGCTAACCGCGGCTTGGGCGCGGAGGCGGAGTTCCGCCACTTGGGTGCGCGGCAGCGCAACGAGTTCGGCGGCGCTTTTCTTCCCGCGGACGACAACTACAACGGCGAGTTCTCTCGGCCGGACTTCCTCGCCGTCGGCGGCGCCGCGTCGGCGTTCGCGCCGGCCGACCGCTGGCTCCTCACCAGCGAACACCGCGGCCGGTTCGACCAATTGCGCACCTTGGTCGACTTCGCCGCCGTCAGCGACAACGACTACTTCGTCGACTTGGGCGCAGAAATCGCCGTCGCCAGCCGCGTACTGCTCGAACGCCGCGCCGAGGTCCAATACGCCAACGGCGGACTGTTCGCCCGTCTGTGGACGCAAGGCTTCCAACGCTTGGAACCCGGGCCCGAACCCTACCGCCGCCTGCCGGAGGCGAACGTCGCTTACGCCGGCGACTTGTGGGGGCCGTTGGCGTGGTCGGTAGGGGCCGCCTGGTCGTACTTTCAACCGGGGTCTTCGTCTGCGCCGGGGCTCGCCAGTGTCGCCGGCGAGCGCCGACATGTGGAACCGCGCCTGCGGTTGAACCTCGCCAAGCCTTGGGGGTTCGCCAACCTGTCCGCTGGGGTGCGTCACACCGACTACCTGCTGCGCGACGCCCCGACCGCGGTCGATACGAGCCCCGATCGCAACGTTCGCGTGGCGAGCGCCGACGGTGGCTTGTTCTTGGAACGCGACCTGCGCCAAGGCGACTGGATTCAGACGCTGGAGCCCCGGCTCTACTACCTCTATCAGTCACGGGCGCGTCAGGAGCACCTGCCGCTCTTCGACGCCACTCGCCTGACCTTCTCCTACCGGCAACTGTTCCGCGACAACCGTTTCGCCGGCTTGGACCGCTTCGGCGACGCCAACCAAGTGGCCGCCGGCGTCACTTCGCGCTTGCTGACGGCGGCCACCGGCAGGGAACTGCTGTCCGGCAGCATTGGCGCCATCGCGTATCTCGACGACCGGCAAGTCGTGCTGCGGGGTGCTCCCAACGCCGACGAGCGCCAACCCACGTCCGCGTTGGCGGGCGAGTTGCGTGGCCGAGTCGGCGGCGTCTCACTCACGTCCACCGTCGCATGGGACAGCAACGACAACGAATGGGACGAAGCGAGCCTCGGCGTCTCCTATCGCCCGGCGCCACGCCGCATC
The DNA here is from genome assembly GCA_964348085.1 of uncultured Pseudomonadales bacterium. GTDB lineage: Bacteria > Pseudomonadota > Gammaproteobacteria > Pseudomonadales > Azotimanducaceae > VXYL01. Next base: position 31,800 of record CAYGBI010000035.1, read on the forward strand.
GTCAACCTCGCCTACCGTCGTCGAGTGGCGACCGACACCGATCAAACCGACCTTTCCTTCCACTGGCCGCTCGCCGGCAACCGCTTCAGCGCGTTCGGTCGATGGAACCACGACTGGCGATACGGTCAAATCATCGAAGCTTTTGCCGGCTTCGGCTATGCGAATTGCTGCCTAGAGGTTAAATTGCTCTGGCACGAAACCATCGACGCGCCCAGAAATCGGCTTGAGCCAGACTTGAGGACCGACGGCGGGCCACTGTTGCAGATAGTATTTCGCGGGCTGGCCGGATTCGGCACCAAAGTTGATGCACGCTTACAGCGTGGCATAAAGGGTTATCGGAGCGAGGAACAATGGTGATCAGCATCGGCAATACACGACGGTTCATGCGCAGCGCTTTCGCCGGCGGCTGCTTGGCGATCGCCCTCGGCATCGCCGCCGCGCCCAAATCCATCGACGGCATCGTCGCGATCGTCAACGACGATGTCGTGCTCGCCAGCGAAGTGATCGAACGCTTCGAGGGCGTCATGCAGCAGTTGCGGGAACAAGGCGTCGAAGCGCCGCCCCGGGACGCCATCATCAAGCGGATACTCGATCAGCTCGTGTTGGAGAGCATCCAACTGCAGGAGGCGGCGAACCGAGGCGTGGTGGTGGACGATGAGACGCTCACCACGGCGGTGCGCGAGTACGCCGCGCAAAACGGCATGGACATCGACACCTTTATCGCCGAGTTGGCTCGGGAAGGCATTTCCTACCGCGGCTTCAGGGACCAAGTGCGGCGCCAACTCACCTTGGACCGCGTGCAGCGCGAGGTGGTCAACCGACGCGTCTACGTCACCGAACAGGACATCGAGGAGTTGCTCGCTTCGCCGTTCTTCGCCGAGCAGCTCTCCGACGACTACCGCATTGGCCACATCTTGCTGCCGGTGCCGCAGGGTGCGTCCGAAGCGGTCATCAACGAGGCGCAAGCCAAGGCCGAGCAAATCGTCCAAGCGCTCCGCGACGGGGACGACTTCGCCGCCGCCGCCGTGGAGCACTCGGCCGCCTCGACGGCGCTCCAAGGCGGGGATCTCGGCTGGCGCAAGGCCAGCCGCATTCCCAGCTTATTCGCCGAGATCGCGCTCGACCTCGACATCGGCGACGTTGCGTCGCCGCTGCGAAACGCCGCCGGATTCCACATCGTAAAGCTCTTGGACCGGCGTGGCGCGTCGCAACAGACCAGCGACGAGACGTTGGTGCGCCACATTCTCATGGCGCCATCCGCCATTCGCAGCGACGACGAGACCCGCGCCGCGATCGGCGACGTCCGCGACCGCATCGTCGCCGGCGAGGACTTCGCCCAATTGGCCACGGAATACTCCGACGACCACGGCAGCGCCTTGGCCGGCGGCGATCTAGGCTGGAGCAAAGCGGAGGATTTCGTGCGCGAGTTCCAAGAGGCGATGGCTGGCACGGCAATCGATGAACTCTCGCCGCCATTCCGCACGGAGTTCGGTTGGCACATTTTGCAGGTGCTCGACCGGCGCGAACAGGATGCCAGCGACGAGGCGCGGCGCGACTACGCGGTGCGCGTTCTGCACGCGCAACGCTTCGACGAGCGCTTGCAGGAGTGGCTGACCGAGATCCGCGACGAGGCGTTCGTCGAGGAACGCTTGAAGGATGGCGGCGACGCCGAAGACGACGATTCGTAAGCGCTTCGGCCAGCACTTCCTTACCGACCACGCGGTAGTGGAGCGCATATTCGCGGCACTTGCGCTCCGCAACGAAGACCATGTGCTGGAAATCGGCCCCGGCGCGGGGGCGCTCACCGACCGCATCGTCGCCGAGGCGGGCGCCCTCACCGCAGTTGAAATCGACCGCGACTTGGCCGCCACGCTCGGCCGCCGCCTGCCGCAAGTGCGGCTCATCCAAGACGACGCGCTGCGCATCGACTACGCTTGCTTGTTCGACGCCGAACGGGCCCCCTACCGCGTCGTCGGCAACCTGCCTTACAACATCACCACTCCCTTGCTCGCACGGCTCTTCCCTGTCGCGCAAGTGGTGGATATGCACTTCATGGTGCAGGCGGAGGTGGCGGCGCGGCTCACAGCGCGGCCCGGCAGCAAGGCGTACGGACGGCTGTCGGTGGCCGCGCAGTACCACTGCCGTGTGGAGATGCTGTTCGCCGTTGCCGCCGAGAGCTTCTCGCCACCGCCTAGAGTCGCTTCCGCGTTCGTGCGGCTAAGGCGGCGTCCGCCGCAACCCTGCGACCTCGGCGCACTGCATGAGGTGCTGCGGCTGTCCTTCGGGCAGCGTCGAAAAGTGCTGGCCAACGCCTTGCGGCCGCTGACCGTGGACTGGGCGGCGCTGGCGATCAATCCCAAGGCTCGCGCCGAGCAACTGAGCGTGCGAGACTTCGTGGCCATAGCCAATCACTGCGCCAATCGAGAAGAACGCCTTTGAGGGACTTCGCCATCAGCGTCGAAACGCGGTTCGTCGCCTCGGAATCCGAGCCCGAGGCAGGGCGTTATGTCTTCGCCTACACCATCACCATCGCCAATCGCGGCGGGGAAACAGCGCAGTTGCAGAACCGCTACTGGCTAATCACCGACGGCGACGGCCAAGAACAGGTGGTACACGGCCCCGGGGTGGTGGGCAATCAGCCACATATCGCGCCGGGCGAAGCGTTCCGCTACACCAGCGCCTGCGTGCTGCCGACCGCGGTGGGCGTCATGCAAGGCCACTACGAGTTCAGGAGCCCGCAAGGATGCATGTTCGAGGTGGCGATCGACGCCTTCTCGCTAGAGGCGCCGAACGCCGTGCATTGACGCGATGGCCACCTACATCGTCGGCGACATCCAAGGATGCTACGCCAGCCTCCGGGCCTTGCTCCGCGCAGTCAATTTCACCAAGCAAGACTCGCTGTGGTGCGTTGGCGACTTGGTGAACCGCGGCCCGGACTCGCTCGCCACGCTGCGATTCGCAAGCGACCTCGGCGCGCGCTTCGTCACCGTGCTCGGCAATCACGACTTGCACTTTCTAGCTATGGTCTACGGCGGCCACCCGCATCGCGCCGGCGACACCATGCAGGAGCTGCTCTCCGCACCCGACTGCCTTGAACTCGCGGAGTGGCTGCGCGCACAGCCGCTCATGGTGGAAGACGAAAGCCATGTCTTGGCACACGCTGGCATTCCGCACATCTGGACCATCGACACGGCCCGCGCCAACGCACGGGAACTCGAAACGACCATGCAGGGCCCCGCGCACGGCGCGTTTTTCCAGCGCATGTACGGCAACGAACCCAGCCGGTGGGACGATGAATTGACCGGCATGGACAGGCACCGCGTCATCGCCAACTACTTCACGCGCATGCGCTTGGTGGCTGCCGATGGCCGCATGGAGTTCGCTCATAAGGGCGCGCTGTCCGACCTCCCAGCCGGCTACCGGCCGTGGTTTGACTATCCGTCTCGGATCGAGGGCCGAATCTACTTCGGCCACTGGGCCGCACTCGACGGACACACCGGCAGCACTCGGCTGATCGGCCTCGACACCGGCTGTGTCTGGGGGCGCACCTTGACCGCCGTTCGCGTGGAGGATGGGCGCCTATTCGCCATCGAGGCCGCCGACCGCGACCGGCCGCCGAATACCGGCGCTACCGACCTCCCGTGATAAAGGTACATGGTCGGGGCCCGACCTCGCCAATCCCGTGGCGGTGCGGGCCGTCACCCTACCGACCGGAGTACCGACCGCCCGTGAAAACTCACCTAGTCGGCGCCCGACCTGGCCAATCCGGGGTCGGCGCGGGCCGCACTACCGACCGGACTGCCGACCACCCATGAAAACGTACCTAGTCGGGGGTGCCGTACGCGACCAGCTTCTCGGTCGTCCGGTGACGGAGAAGGACTGGGTGGTGGTCGGCGCCACACCAGACGATATGTTGGCGCGGGGCTTCCGACAAGTTGGCCGCGACTTCCCAGTGTTTTTGCACCCACGCACCGGCGAGCAGTACGCCTTGGCGCGCACCGAACGCAGCAGCGGCCCCGGTCACGGCGACTTCGTCTTCCACACCGGCACAACCGTTACGTTGGCAGACGATCTCGCCCGGCGGGACCTCACCATCAACGCCATGGCGCAGGACGACGGCGGACTGATCGATCCTTACGGGGGCCGCGCGGACTTGGCGGCAAAGGTGCTGCGCCATGTCTCTCCCGCATTCGCCGAAGACCCGTTACGGGTGTTTCGCGTCGCCCGCTTCGCCGCGCAGTTGCCGGCGTTCCAAATCCATCAAGAGACTCTAGTGCTGATGGCGGCGATGGGGTCCAAGTTGCCGTCACTCTCCTGCGAACGTGTTTGGCGGGAGTTGACCGTCGCCATGGCGGCACCCAGCCCGGCGCGTTTCTTCGAGGTCGTCCACGCCTTGGCGGGTGCTTGGTGGTTCCGGGAACTCGACCTGCCAGCAACCATTCGGCTGTACCACCGCGTCGCTTTCCCCGACGCGCAAATCGCCCTCGCCGCCTTGGGCTGGGTCAACGACCGAGACGCCTTGCATACCGTGTGCGCACGGTTGAAAGCGCCGCGTCTGCCGCATCGTGCGGCGCTGGCGGTCACCACCTACGGCCGCGTACTGACCAGCACGGACGCCGACGCCGCCACTTCGCTCGCCGCCTTGGCCGCCATCGGCGCCTTTCGCCAAGGCCGCCTTTACGGTTTGGTGCTGGCTGCCGTCGAACATAGCGCGGCAGTTTCACTCGCACCCTTGAGACGGCTGGTCGACGAGTTGCGTTGTTTGCGCGTAGATGCCGTGCCCGGCCCCGGTTACGGTGCCGCGCTCAGGCAGCGCCGGCTGCGGCACATCGAGCGCTGGACGAAGCTGCAGCGAAATCCGTGCGGTTCAAAGCTGCCGTCGGACGGCTAGCCCGGATAATTCACGAACAGTAAAGACAAAAGCCCTTGGTCGTGAGAAAATGATGTTTGCTGACAACCACTTACCCG
>CAYGBI010000036.1:0-36194 GCA_964348085.1 uncultured Pseudomonadales bacterium
TATATGGTTCGTCCGAATCCAAAAACCTCATAATGAACCGTTTATTTACGCGATACTCCTTAGTAGACAGTACGCGCCGAAGGTTCGGCAGTAAGTCGTGACGGCTTGATCCGGGTTGGCGTGCAGCCGCCCCGACACCCGTACGTTCTTTGTACGCAAACGAAAAGGTGGAGCGGAACAAGACGAGCATCGAGACAAAACCGGAGGACAAGGCGGCGAAGACCCAACCGGACAGCGGTTTGGACAGCAAACGATGCACGCCAGAGAGCTCTCCGGAATCGCCCGAATACGGCGGGACGAAATAGGGCCTCTGCCAACGTCTGTGTTCGTCCTCAGTCTCGATGATCGACGGATGCCCGCTCGAAGAGCTCTCGCCGACCAAGCACGCGCGCGTCCAACTCGAAGACGTCTACTACGACCGGCGCGGATCGAGTCAGGAAGAGCACTGTTTCCCCTTGTGGGCGACTTCGACCCTGTCGAGGGGCACCGAGTCCGGGCGGCGCGCGTCTCTGGCCTTGAGCACGCAGACGTTGTCCGCGCACTCCGGAACTTCCACGGCCACCGGCTCCCGGCGACCACCCATCGTCATCCAGAGCGGCCGACCGCTCGCGTACTCCGTCCTAGGCGTCAAGACGCTGACGTCGACTTCCGGGTCTATCGGTATCGCCTTTCCCAGTCCATCCACGAGCACGACGGATTCGCTTCTCAACAGCCCTTTCGCCTCGGCCGCGACGCGCACCGGATGCTCGAGCTTCCTCGAACCCGCTCGCTGAACTTGGTCTGGGCGACGGTGAGAGGATCCAAACCCGTCGCGCCGCTTTAGGAGTACGCCATCGGTGCCCATTCCTCACCAAGTCTCTCAAAGAGATGCCCCTACCTGCAGTGAATGAGCACTTTGGCGTTTTGATCCTTGTCGAAGATTCGACCGACGATATTCCGCGCCTGCCAAGAGTCGCGTTCTCCCTGAGCGCTTATCGTGCGATCCATCGCCGTCCCGTAAGTCCGGCTGCCAAGTGTTTTTGCTTGATCCTCATTGGGAGTCAACCCACTTCGCCGGGGGAAGTTCCGCGACCGTTAGTGCGGTATCCCCCGGTTCGTCGCCGTCTCGCACCCCCCGTTGGATGATGCCGAACAGGGCTTGCACGATTCTAGCCGCGTGCAAAGGATCGCGCGCCAATACCACAACGCCCCCCTCGTTATCCCGTTCACCGTCCGGCACGGATGGTGGTTGTGCGTCCGGGTAGTCGTACCTCACGATGCAGAGTGTTAGTTCGCTCATTTTTAAGTCTCCTGATTTGGTGAAGGTGCTAGTAGTCGTCCCGGCGACGCTGCCGCACAACATAGCAGTACAGGTGGTGTGCGGGAGAAGCGCGTCTACGGGGCTGCCGGGGATCATTTTGGCGGTATCACGATGGGGATTGGCGGATACGGATTCAGCCGTTCAAACAATTCGTCGTCGCTTAGAGTTTCGTCGTCAATGTCCGGGGCTGGTGTCGCCAACAGACAGTCAATGACGCGGGTAGCCTGCCGCTTGGTAAGCCAAGGTGTGAGTTTGCGGGGGAGCACCTGCCGGATCGCTTTCGCGTCCTGCCATCCCAAGCGCCCCGCAAGGTTGTAGATTTTGTTGATTTGGCTCTTGGTCGCCAGTGTGTAGCCCTGCCACCACCGGTAACCCTGCCATTCGTCGTATTGGTTTCGCCTACGCTTTCGGGCTGCCATCGCCGGTTCCCCACCATACATTGAGTCTGTACTTGTCGGGTATCTTGGCGAACTCGGCACGCTCCCGCTTCAAGTCCGCCAAATAGTGCTGCCTAGCGTCCACAACGTCCGAGCATGATTTACCCCCAATAACTCTAGGCGAACTCGCGGTGGTGGCGAAGCTCGCCACCAGTGCCCCTTCACCATGCCGACGTGCCGCATCAGTACGGCAAAGCCGTACTCGCGTCTTCAGCCGCAGTCGTCGCGCCGTACCTCCTGTCCTTGGCCTCCTCCCGAAGCAGCGCCAACTCGGCCTTCAGCGCATCGCGTCCGGCTTGCGCGGCCGGATCGCTCGGATAGTAGGCGAGTTCCGTTTCCTCATCGCCGGCAACCCGCGTGCCGATCAGCACCCTAGGCTCTGCGTAGTCGTAGGGCAGCGCCCGGTGCAGGAGGGCGCGGTTGTCCCAGAACAACGTGTCGCCCGCTTGCCATCGATGGCTGTAAACCCGGCTTTGGTCGCCGACCACCACCGCCAGCAGGGACTGGAGCAGCGCCTTGCTCTCTTCGCGCTCGATACCCGGTATGCCGAAGGCGTGTCGGCCGATGAACAGGTTCTTGACGCCGGTTTCCGGATGCACCTTGACCAACGGACGCAGGTATGCCTCGCCGTGGTAGATGCCGTTCGGACTCTGTGGCGGGAAATCGCCTACGTCGTTGGCTTGCGAATATTGCGTCGAGTGGTAGGCGCTTAGGGTTTCGATGCGCGCCTTGGTGGCCTCGTCCAAGGCGGCGTAGCCGGCGCGGGTGTCGGCGAGCTCCGTGCCGCCGCCGTCGGCGGGGACGGTGACGGCGGAGAGCATGGCGCACTTGCTGCTGATCGGCTTATACGTGGAGTCGGTGTGCCACGCCTCGTTGCCGACGTTGGTACGCATCACCTGCGAGCGCAACTTGAAGACTTCCCCGTAGCTGCCGTTCTCGCGTTTGCGCTGGTTGGACATCGGGCTGGCCCCGAACTCCAAGGCGCCGAAGCGCTCGCCGAAGGCGATGTTCTCCGCCTCGGTCAAAAACTGCCCGGGGAACAGGAGAAAGCCGTAGCGGAGGAACGCTGCCTTGATCGCCGCGAAGGCGTCGTCGCTCAACGTGCCTAGTCGAACGTCCGTGACTACGGCGCCGAAAACCTTGTTCGGAACGGGCGTGATGTTCATGTCGCTCGAAAGCCCCTCGTGACGTAAGCGCGATAACGCCATTCGGGTTAGCATAAGCGATCGCTCGCGTCGCGAGCCCATCGAAAAACTCACTCACGAGGCGATCGCTTATCTCCCCTCGCATCCGCACTTTTGCGTTATTCGCGCTCACGCTGATCGGCTCGGCGGTGGTCGGTTTGGTGGTGCCACCGACATGGACGGCTGAGCAGATCGCGCTGGATGTTCTCGTCGATGGCGAACGCACCTACTACATCGCCGAGGGCGAGACGGTGTATTTCGAGGCGGTCCCGCTCGCCGATGCGGTGCTCGAACCGGCTCGCTTAGCGGCTTCCGGCGAGGAACCACCAGTCACTGAAGAATACGTCGTCACTACGGAGACGGTAGACGGCCAATCAGAGCAGGCGTATTACAAATTGCAGGCGCAGCGGCACTGGGGTTGGTGGTCGCTGCTACCGGCCTTGGTTGCGGTGATGCTGTGCTGGCTGACCAAGGAGCCGGTTACCGCGCTACTCGGCGGCATCATCTCCGGGGCGCTCATTCTTGGCGGTTACGACATCACCGGCGACGTGCTGATTCCGTCGGTGGCGACCACCAGTTCGGCGGGCATCGTGGTGCTTTATCTATGGCTGCTCGGTGGGCTGATGGGCGTCTGGTCGCGCACCGGCGCGGCGCAGGCGTTCGCCGAGTTCATGACCGTGCATATCGTGCGCGGGCCCAGAACGGCCAAACTGGTGGCTTGGTCGCTCGGGGTCATCTTCTTCCAAGGCGGCACGGTGAGCACGGTGTTGGTGGGTACCACGGTCAAACCGATCGCGGACAAGGAGCGTGTCAGCCACGAGGAATTGGCCTATGTGGTGGATTCCACCGCGTCGCCGATCGCCTCGCAACTCGCCTTCAACGCCTGGCCCGGTTATGTGCAGGCATTCATCTTCGTGGCCGGCGCGGGATTTCTGGCGACGGAAGCGGACCGCATCAGCTTCTTCTTCTCAAGTGTGCCGTTCTGCTTCTACGCCATCTTCGCCGTCGTCGGTACGTTCCTGCTAAGCGTCGAGAAGCCCGTATTCTTGGGCAAACAGATGGCCGCGGCGATGCAACGTGCCCGCGGCAGCGGCGAGCTCGACGCCCCGGATGCGGACCCGCTAAGCCCGGCGGAGTTGCAGGCGAGCAATGTGCCGCCGGGTTACAAACCGCACGTCATCGAGTTTTTCCTGCCCTTGGCGGTGCTCATCGGCACGGCGATCGCCACCTTCGTCATGTTCGGCTCGCCGAACGTGCATTGGGCGTTCAGCATTGCGCTGTTGCTCGCCGCCGGCATGGCGCTCGCTAAGGGCATGTCGCTGAAGGAGCTCTTGGCCGGATTTCACGACGGCATCAAGGGCGTGGTGCTCGGCTCCGTCATTCTATTGCTGGCCATCACCATCGGCGGCGTCAACAAGGACACCGGCGGCGGCGTCTTCCTCGTGGAGCAGTTGGGCGACGCGATTCCGTACTTTCTGCTGCCGGTGATTCTGCAAGTGATGACGATGGTGATCGCCTTCTCCACCGGCACCAGTTGGGGCACCTACGCGGTCGCGTTTCCGCTCGCCATGCCGCTTGCTTGGGCGGTGGCGAGCAGCCACGGTCTGTCCCACCCGGTGCTCTACATGACGCTCTGCTTCGCCGCGGTGATGGACGGCAGCGTATACGGCGACCAGTGCTCGCCGATCTCGGACACCACGGTGCTGAGTTCCGTGTGTACCGGCTGCGATTTGATGGACCATGTAAAGACACAGATTCCACAAGCGTCCATCGCCGCCGTGCTGGCCGCGATACTATGGACGGTCATCGCCTACTTCACGGCTTGAACGGCGGCTTGAACGAAAGTGATTACTGAAATACTGAAACGTGCTCACCGAGGGGAGTTGCCGACCGACGCGGAAGCGCTGTCGCTAGCCTCATGCGACGATATTCCCGCGCTTGCGGCGGTCGCCGCGGAGTTGCGCGACGAGAGCTTTCTGAACCTCGTCACCTACTCCAAGAAGATCTTCATCCCCCTTACGCATCTGTGCCGGGACGTCTGCCACTACTGCACCTTTGCTCAGACCCCGTCGAAACTCGACAACCCGTACATGAGCTTGGATGCCGTGCTCGAAGTCGCCCGGCACGGCGCCGAACTGGGTTGCAAGGAAGCGTTGTTCACGCTTGGCGAAAAACCGGAACTGCGCTATCGGGCGGCGCGCGAGTGGCTCGCCGAACACGGCTATGCGACGACCTTGGCGTATTTGCACGACGCCGCGAAGGCGGTGTTCGAGCAAACCGGGCTATTGCCGCACGTCAACCCCGGCAACATGACGCCGGATGAACTCGCCTTCTTGCGCCCGGTGTCGCCGTCCATGGGCATCATGCTTGAGTCCGCGTCGGACCGGCTGACCGAGAAGGGCATGCCGCATTACGGTTCGCCGGACAAAGTGCCGGCGGTGCGCCTGCAAACGCTCGCGGATGCGGGTGCGGCGAGGGTGCCGTTTACCACCGGCATCCTCATCGGCATCGGCGAGACCCGCTTGGAACGTATCGAGTCGCTGCTCGCCATTCGTCGCATTCACGCCGAGCACGGCCACATCCAAGAAGTCATCGTGCAGAACTTCCGCGCCAAGCCCGGCACCAAGATGCGCCAGGCGCCGGAACCGGATCTGGCCGAATTGCTGTGGACCATCGCCATCGCCCGCATCCTGTTCGGTGGCGGTATGAGCATCCAGGCGCCGCCCAACTTGAGCCCGGGCGTGCTGCCGCAAATCGTCGCTGCGGGCATCGACGATTGGGGAGGAGTCTCGCCGCTGACGCCGGACTTCGTCAATCCGGAAGCGCCGTGGCCGCACCTCGACGAGCTGGCGCGCGAAACCGCCGCCGCCGGCAAACTGCTGCACGAGCGATTGACGGTCTATCCCCGCTTCGCCCGCGCCGCGGACGGGTGGGTGGACGACGGCCTAAGGGCGGCGGTGTTGGACAAGATCGACGGCGAGGGCTTGCCGCGCACGGACGACTGGTGCCCGGGCGACGAAACCAAGCCGCCGGCTGCGGTGCTGTCGCGCATCCACGCCCCGTCGCGCCGGGTTTCCGACGACGTGACGGCGATACTTGATCGCGTCGATCAGGTACGCGACCTGACGGAAAGCGAGATCATTCGCCTCATTCGCGTTCGAGGCGACGACTTCAACGCCGTCGTGCAGCACGCCAACGCGCTGCGCGTACGACAAAACGGCGATGTCGTCTCCTTCGTCGTCAACCGCAACATCAACTACACGAACATCTGCTACTTCAAGTGCCAGTTCTGCGCGTTCTCCAAGGGCAAGCTGGCGGAAAACCTGCGCGGTCGCCCGTATGACCTTAGCCACGAGGAAATACAGCGCCGCACGCGAGAGGCGTGGCAGCGGGGCGCCACCGAAGTGTGCATGCAGGGCGGCATTCACCCGGAATATACCGGTGCGACGTATGTGGACATCCTGCACGCCGTCAAAGATGCGGCGCCGGACATCCACATCCACGCCTTTTCGCCGCTCGAAGTGTGGCAAGGGGCTGCCACGGCGAACCTCTCGCTGAAAGACTATCTGACGCAGTTGCGCGGCGCCGGACTCGGCACGTTGCCGGGCACGGCCGCGGAGATCTTGGACGACGAAGTGCGCGCCGTGATCTGCCCGGACAAGATCAACACCGAGCAGTGGCTCGAAGTGATGGCGACCGCCCACGAGGTGGGCTTTCGCACCACGGCGACCATCATGTACGGCCACGTCGACCAACCGCAGCACTGGGCGCGGCACCTCATCCGCATCCGGGATCTGCAAAAGAAAACCGGCGGCTTCACGGAGTTCGTGCCGTTGCCGTTCGTACATATGGAGGCGCCGCTCTACCTCAAGGGCCGCGCCCGGCGCGGACCCACCTTCAGGGAGGCGATTCTCGTTCATGCCGTCGCTCGCTTGGCGCTCCATCCGTACATCGACAACATTCAAGCGAGCTGGGTAAAGATGGGGCACGACGGCGTAGTTGCCGCGCTAAACGCCGGCTGCAACGACTTGGGCGGCACGCTGATGAACGAGAGCATCACCCGCGCCGCCGGCGCGGCGCATGGCCAGGAAACCTCGCCGCAGCGGATGACCGCGATGATCGAAGCCGCCGCCCGCCGGCCGCGGCAGCGCACCACGGTCTACGAAGATGTTCCCCAGGCGGTCGCCAAGCGCGGCTTGGATGCGGTGGAACTCTTAGAGATCGTGAACACGCCGGCGCGCAAGTACGAGCGCAAGCGCTCGCACGAACTGGTCAAGAATCGCGTCGCGGCCAGTCGATAGCGCTGCATTCACTGCTCGCTGAGCTTGGGGACTCGTCTAGCGGCATTTGCAACCAAGAAAATGCCGAGGCTCGATGGTCCAGCATCCTCAAGCCGGTTGTGCAGGTGGACGCCGGCCAACCAACTTGCTAAAAAGCCGCTCAACGGGGACGGGGAGCCATGATGTCAGCCATTAGCGTCGAACCCATTCGACGACTGTTGATCGCCAATCGGGGGGAGATCGCCCGACGAGTGATCCGCACCGCGCACGATATGGGCATCGCCACGGTCGCCGTCTACGCCGACGAGGACGCCGGAGCGCCCTTTGTGCGGGAAGCCGACACCGCCATCGCCTTGAACGGCAAAACCTCGGCGGAAACCTATCTGCATGTCGCCAAGATGCTCGACGCCTGCCGGCGCACGGGTGCCGACGCGGTACATCCGGGCTACGGCTTCCTCTCCGAAAACGCAGCGTTCGCCCAAGCGGTGATCGACGCGGGGCTGCGCTGGGTTGGCCCGTCGCCACATGCAATCGGTCAGATGGGCGACAAGCTGGCGGCGAAACGAGCCATCGGCGAGGCGCAGGTGCCGACGCTGCCGGCGATCGAACTGAAACCGGGCGAGGACTTCCGCGCCGCGGCGGAAAAGATCGGCTATCCGGTGCTGGTCAAGGCCTCCGCCGGTGGCGGCGGGCGCGGCATGCGTGTGGTCGAGACGCCCGACGAATTGGCGAACGCCATCGACGGCGCGCGCCGCGAAGCGGGGGCGGCGTTCGGCGACGACACGCTGTTTCTCGAGCGTTGGCTGACGGCGGCGCGACATGTCGAGATTCAGATACTCGGCGACTTGCACGGCAACGTGGTGCATCTCTTCGAGCGCGAGTGTTCGATTCAACGCCGCCACCAGAAGATCATCGAAGAGGCGCCGTCGCCGGCGGTGGACGCCGAGCTTCGGGCGCGAATGGGCGACGCGGCGGTATTCGCCGCGCACCGCATCGGTTACGCCTCCGCCGGCACGGTGGAGTTTCTCCTCGACGGCAACGAGTTCTGGTTCTTGGAGGTGAACGCCCGTTTGCAGGTCGAGCACCCGGTCACCGAGGAAATCACCGGCCTCGACCTCGTGCGCGAGCAACTGCGCATCGCCGAAGGCGACGAACTGGGCTATAGCCAAGCCGATCTCAATATCAACGGCCACGCGATCGAGGCGCGCCTTTACGCCGAAGACCCGAGCAATGACTTTCTCCCTTCGCCGGGTATGGTCGACGTCTGGCGGCCGGCGAAGGCGCTGGCAAGGTTCGATTCCGGCGTCGAGTCCGGCAGCGAAGTCGGCGTCGAGTTCGACGCCATGATCGCCAAGGCGATCGTCCACGCGCCGACGCGACGGGAAGCCGCCGCCCGCCTCGCCCGCGCCTTGGAGCAAACGTCGCTGCAGGGCGTGCGCAACAACCGCGACTTCTTGGTGGCGACGTTGCGCAGTTCGGCGTTCTTGGCCGGCGACACCACCACGGACTTCATCGAGCGTGTCGCGCCGCCTAGGACACGTGCGCTTTCCGGCGAGCATCTCGCCGACGCCGTCATTGCGACGGTCATCTACAGCCAAGCGATGCGTCGTGCGGCCGCCAAGGTGCTGCGCGGCATCCCGAGCGGCTGGCGCAACTCGGTGATGCCGCCGGAGCGCGTCACCTTCCGCTACGGTGACCTCGAAGTCCCCACCGGCTATCGCTCCAAGCGGGACGGCACGTTTCGAGTCGAAGTGGGAGAGGACGAGGCGCGTACCGTCGGCGTCTTCGCCACCGCCGAAGGCGGCGTGGATGTGGAGATCGACGGCCGACGCGCGCAATTCGCCGTGACGCACAGGGACGACAGGTGGTTGGTCCACGGCACGGATTTCGACGTCGAACTCGTCGAGCTGCCGCGCCTGCCCGTGCCGGGGTTGTTGGAGATCAAGGGCGGTTTGACGGCGCCCATGCCCGGCAACGTGTTGGCGACGCATGTCGCCGAGGGCGACGCCGTGGCGGAAGGTCAACTGCTTTTGGTGCTCGAAGCGATGAAGATGCAGCACCGTATCACGGCGCCGTTCGACGGCACGGTAAAGGAACTGCACGTCAGCGAAGGCGAGCAGGTGGACAACGGCGCGTTGCTCGTGTTGCTTGAAGAAGCCGGCGATCGCGCAGGGGAGGAGTGATGAGCGTGGCGGAACTAGAGGCGACTCTCTTCGAAATCAAGAACGGTGCGGCGTGGATCACCTTGAACCGGCCGCGCAACCGCAACGCCCTTTCGGCCGTATTGGTGAGCGAACTCTACGACCACCTGCTGGCGGCCAACGAGGATCCGGCGGCCCGCTCCATCGTCATCACCGGCACGGACCCCGCGTTTTGCGCCGGCGCGGATCTCAAGAGTCCGCCCGGCGCCAGCGTTGAAGGCCGGCGAGCCGTACCGTATCCGCAGGTGTTGACGACCATTTTGGAAAGTCCGAAGCCCGTCATCGCTGCGGTGAATGGCGCCGCTTTCGCAGGCGGGCTAGGCTTGGTGGGCGCGTCGGACATCGTCATCGCCGCCGAGGAGGTGCAATTCAGCTTTAGCGAAGTGCGCATCGGCGTCATTCCCGCGGTGATCTCCGTGGTATGCATCCCCAAGCTCGGCACCCACCACGCCATGCGCCTGTTCGTCACCGGTGCTCGCTTCACCGGTGCCGAAGCCGTAACGATGGGGTTCGCCCACCGCGCCGTGCCTCGAGCGGAACTTGAGGACGCCGTCAATGAAGAGATCGACATGATCAACCGTGGCGGCCCCAATGCGGTGGTCGAGTGCAAGAAGCTCGTGCGACGGGTGCCGGAGCTCTCCGTCGAGGACGGCTTCAAGGAAACCGCCGGGTGGAGCGGGCGCATGTTCCGCAGCGAGGAAGCCGCCGAGGGAATGGCCGCGTTTCGGGAAAAGCGCGACGCCAATTGGATCGGCGAGGGCTGAAGCGGGAGGGCGCCCGATTCGAGCCGGGGACCAAGGCGTGGGCGTCACCTTCGTGGTTGACGTGGCCGCTATCCCCTTGGCAGTCGAGAAGACCCGCGCAACGTAGGCTGCGTCCCCGACGATCGGCGAGCCGTAGGCAACGTTTGTCGCAGCAGCAGCCGCCTTCGGGCGGTATCGCGCACTATGTCACCGGCTCGAGCCGTCCGGCTGGAAAACAGTCAACTCGTAGCGGGTTGTTCTGCCACGGCCAGGTAGCCGCACGATGATCCCTTTGGCGGCCAAATCCGCAAGGTCGCGACTCGCCGTTCGATTGGCGCACTTGGTGATCGATTCATACTTTTTCGTCGTTATTCCGCCTTCAAAGCCCTTGCGACCTTCGGCGAATACACGGGCCACCATCTTTTCCTGTCGGACATTCAACTGATCGCCGTAGGCTTCGTAGAAACGTGTCTTGGCCAATACGAAGCTTACTTCCTCCTTGGCGATTTCCTGTGCGTTGATGACCGTGTCGGCGAAGTAATCAAGCCAGAGGTTGATGTCGAGGCTGCCACGGCTCGCTATCTCCAGTTGGCGGTAATAGGACTTTTTGCTTCCCTCAATCGCCGTGGCAAGGCAAGCCGTGGTTGGATAGCCCAAAGACTGCGAGAGTGCGTGGTCGGCAATCGCCCTACCTACTCGGCCGTTGCCGTCGTCGAAGGGGTGAATCACCTCGAACCAAAGATGGGCAATCCCTGCGTGGGCGATCCCGGACACGCTCTGGCTCCCATTCGAGGGACTGGTTTGGTTGTACCAGTCGATGAACCTCGCCATCTCACTGGGCACCCGAGTCGCCGGCGGGGCTTCGAAGTGAACGGTTTCCCGCCCGTAAAACCCGCTAACGATTTGCATGGGCGAAGGATCGTTGCGGTATGCGCCTCGTAGAATAGACGTGTAGCGCTGCTCGGGAATGGCCATGGATTGCCATTTGCCCAGCAGACCATGGGTCAGAGGGGTTCGCCAGTTCTTGCGGACGTCCACTAGCAGCGAAGCAGCCCCCGCCGCTTTCTGATCCGAGTTCTGCGGTAACGCGTCCGATACGATCAAGGAAAGTAGAGACGACCTGACCGAATCTCTGTCCAGATTCTCGCCCTCGATGGCGCTGGTCTTGAGGGCCTCGGAGAGCATTAGGTCGATTCGGGCATCCTCTTGAGACGCCATAGGCAGAGCTTCAAAGCGGCCGGCTAGGCGCTCCGAGCGTATGCGGAACTCAAGCTCCCGGTCTCTGATTTCACGCTTGTCATAGCGGAAATCTGGCCAGCCGGGTTGTTGCCAGATCCATCTCATGGCGTGATTGTGGCACCTATTCACGCCACAATCAGCTATTTTTTGGCGTGAATACGGAACGTAATCGCGCCAAGTGCCCCGAAACCCCCGATGGCGGCAAGTCCAAAGGGGGGTGCTAGGCCGCCTTCACGTTTAGGAATCGGTCCGCCAACACCAAGTACGCCGCCGCCGCGACGCTGCCGGCGCCGAACAGCATGCACATCACCATAATTTGATAGCGCACCGCCACCAGTGGCTCGATGCCGGAGAGAATCTGACCGGTCATCATGCCGGGCAAGTTGACCAACCCGACCGCCAACAACGAGTTGATCTGCGGGATCATGGCCGCTTCCAAGGCGGTGCGGCGGGCGACGCGCTCCGGGTTGCCGGCGTCCAGTTCGGCGTGGTGACGTTCGGCGGCGAGGCTCACGGCGTTCATGGCGGTGGCGAAGGTCATGCCGGCGAGCGGTATCAAGAACCGGGGTTCGTACCACGGGTCCAGCGTCAGCACCCCTTGGGTCACCAGCGCGAGCGTCGCGATGCCGCTTACGCCGATCGCCACCAGCGCGATAGCGAGGCGGCGTGGGGTTCGCTTCCGCAGTGGCCGGAGCGCAATCCACGACGCTGCCGCCATCATTACCAGCAAGACCGCGAGCACGATATACGGCTGGTCGGCGGTGAACACGAACGTCAGTACGTAGCCGACGATCAAGAGTTGCAGCAACATCCGCGCCGTGGCGTACAGGCCGGTCCAAGCGCGGAGCGAGAAGCGCAGAAAAATCGCCAACACGACGATGACGGGAATGAAAGCGATCAGCAACCGTACGAGCGGAATGGTTGGCAGTGTGGCATCCATAGGCGTCGCGTCTTCCGGTCACCGAACGAGGGCCAACTCTAATGCCTGCGACCCCAAGATGAGTGAATGGGCTACGCTTATGGCCGAACACCAAGGGGGAGTAGCAATGCTTGATTGGGCAGCGGTCCAGGCGCGGGCGAACGCGGATGCCGAGTTCCGCCTTCATGCGCGGTTTTGGAATGCGACCGTGCGGTTGGGGTTTGGCGACACGAAGTTCAAGGTGCGCATCGACAACGGCGCCATCGCCAGCATCGAGCGCTGGCTCGGCGGCATGGCGGCGGATTTGGCGATTCACGCGCCGACGCAGGATTGGCAAGCTTTGCTCGAAGCGCTGCCGAAACCGTTCTACCAAGATCTCTATCCCGCCGTCCTGCACCACGGCTTCGACGTGGTCGGCGATACCGAGCACTATTGCGCCTACTACCCGGCGATCCGCCGACTCGTCGAGATCATGCGCGACGCGCCGCAACGGCCGTTGGCGACGCCGCCGGCTGCGAGTGCGAAGGCGCCGCGATTCAGCGCCGCCGAGGGGCGGTACGTGTACTTGCCTATCGATGGCGTCGACTACCGCGTGTACTTCGAGTCGACCGGAACGGGAGCGGTCGGCCTATTGTTGCAGCACACCGCCGGGGCGGACGGCCGCCAATGGCGACACGTCTTGGAGGACGCGGGGTTACAGTCGCAATTCCAAATCGTGGCCTACGACTTGCCGTATCACGGCAAATCGCTGCCGCCCGATGGCAAAGCGTGGTGGCGCCAAGAATACCGCCTAACCCGAGAGTTCCTGATGGCGGTGCCCATCGCGCTCGCGGGCGCCTTGGGTTTGGAGCGTCCGGTATATATGGGCAGTTCCATCGGCGGCCACTTGGCGGTGGACCTTGCCCTGCACCATCCCGAGAAGTTTCGCGCCGTGGTGGGTCTTGAGGCTTCCGCCTACACGCCCGGCGGCTTCGTCGACGAGTTCCACCACCCGCGCATCGGCAACGACTTCAAGGCCCATCTGATGTACGGCATGATGGCGCCCGACAGCCCGGAGGCGTATCGGCGGGAAACCTCGTGGGTATACAGCCAAGGTGCGCCGGCGGTGTTCAAGGGTGACCTCTACTACTACGCGATCGATCACGATGTGCGCAACACCGCCGCCACCATCGACACCGGCGTCTGCTCGGTGGACATATTGAATGGCGAATACGATTGGAGCGGCACGCCGACCGCAGGGGCGGAATTGGCGGCCCTTATTCCGGGAGCGCGGTACAAGACCATGCCCAATCTCGGCCACTTCCCGATGAGCGAGAATCCAGAAGCGTTTCTAGGCGAGGTGCGCCCGGTCTTGGACCGTATCTTGGCGGCCTGAGCGAACGCCGCGCAAGCGGACCGGCTGTCGGCGCCACGATAGCCGTCAGCTATACGGCGACGGAGCCGCCTTCCGCCCCGGCTGAGGCCCTTGGCGCGGGGCTACCAACCAGTACCGGGCTATCCGCAGCCACGGTCGAGCCGGCGCACCGCCTTTCATTGAGGCGAGTCAAGCGGTTGCCGCGATGAACTCTCCAGCCTTCGGCCTAGGCAGCGGGATGTTGCCGACGCGGTAGTCCGGGAGCCCCAACTGCTCGCAGTCCAGTAGCCGACGCTTCAACGCCTCCCGCTTCATGTCCGCGTACAGTTTGAAGTAGTGGGGCTCGGCGGGAATGAAAATCTGATCGAGATTGTCGTGCTGGAGGGCGAATGATATCTGGGCCTCAATCGCCTCGTGCAGCTCCTTGAGCGCCTGCTCGAAAGTCGTGCCGTAGCCCCGGAGACTCATCTCCAACGCGATCGCGCACCACGAATCGTCCTCTCGTGCGCCCAATACGTTAATAGTCAGATCCATAGTCACGCTCCCTTCGGGCTTCCGGGCCATATCTTCGACTTTCTCCATGTGCTCGCGCCTCGTTTCGTTCTAGTTATTCACGACGCGATGTCGGTGTTCGCCTTCAGTCTCGACGATCGACGGATGCCCGCTCGGAGAACTCTCGCCGACCAAGCACGCGCTCGTCCAAGTCGAAGACGTCCACTACGACCGGCACGAATCGAGGCAGGAAGAGCATTGTTTTCCCCTTGTGGGCGACTTCGACCCTGTCGAGGGGCACCGAATCCGGGCGGCGCGCGTCTCTGGCCTCGAGCACGCAGACCTTGTCCGCGCACTCTGGAACTTCCACGGCCACCGGCTCCCGGCGACCACCCATCGTCATCCAGAGCGGCCGACCGCTTGCGTACTCCGTCCTAGGCGTCAAGACGCTGACGTCGACTTCCGGGTCGATCGGTATCGCCTTCCCTAGTCCATCCACCAGCACGACGGATTCGCTTCTCAACAGTGAGAGGGTCCAATCCCGTCGCGCGGCTTAGGAAGTACGCCATCGGTGCCCATCCCCCGTAACGTCTCTCCGAGAGATGCCCATATCCGCAGTGAACGAGTACTTTGGCGTTTTTGGTCCTTGTCGAAGATTCGACTGACGATGTTCCGCGCCTGCCAAGAGTCGCGTTCCTCCTGAGCGCTTACCGTGCGATCCGTCGCTCTCTGCCCTTGTTCTATCTCGTATGAGACTATTCCATAACCCAACGAAATCGCAGCTCGCACCGTCTCCGCGAACACCACGTCGTTGATGTAGTAGCCTGTTTCGCTGGTCGCGTACCCTCGCCGGTTCACATCGTCATCGTCCCCACTCCACGCGGCCTCAAGAGCGAGGTATCGGTATCCTTGATCCGCAAGAGGTTCCAATAGATCGAGAGTGAGCAAACGATCAGCGGAAACATGGTGTCTTTCGTTGACGATTACGATCCGGTGCTCAAGCGAACGGCGAGCGATGTAGGCGACCGCGCGTTCCGCCATTACATCCTTCCCAAGCGACATGTCGGCGTGTTGTTCAGGCTCTCCGCGATCCGCTAGCGCCAGCGCTGTCTGGTGATTCCCAACGAATGACTCGATCTGGGCTCTGAGCATCCGAAAGTAGCCTGAGTACTCGCCAGTTTCGCAACTATCCGCCAGCAGTCGAAGCTCTTTCAACGACTTCCACACTCCGTGTTCGTAGTCGGTGGTGACTAGCGAATGTACGGCTCTAGGCGTGCAGTCGACCTCCGCGGCGTCGCTCGAAGCGAATATCGTCATGCACCATGTGAGCACTGCGCCGCCAACAAGAACCCTTCCCGCGATTGCCAATCGTCCGAACACGATTTACCCGGCTGCCTCTAAGCGATACGTAACCGAAGACCCTATCGTCTACTACGACGACGCGCAAAGCGGACCGGCTGCCAGCGCCAAGAGATCCGCCGCCGTTCGCCCCTTCCCGGGCTCTTGGCGCGGATCCTACCGATATTTGGCCACCCGCAGCCAACGGTCGAGCCGGCGCACCACGGACAGTGCGAACAAACCGCCGACGGCGAGTGCGAAAACGACGCCGCTGACCATGAGCGCGACGGCCACGTCGGTGACCTCCGCGATGTAGCTGATGGGCAGCACGCCGAGCGGCATAAGTCCATGGGACATCATGTCGATGCTCAGCACGCGGCCTCTCATGCGGGGTTCGACGACGACTTGGATGAGGCCACGATTCAGCGACATATTCACCGAAGACAGCCAACCGTAGGCTGCGGCGGCACATGCGGCGGCGAGGAAGCCGCCAGATGCGCCGAAGGCGAAAGTCGCCGCCGCCCAGGCGAAGTTGGTGCCGATCACCCAAGCGCCCTTGCGCCGGAAGTCGCCGGCGGCGGCGAGCATCAGCGAACCGACTATGGCGCCGCCGCCGAGGGCGGACAACAACATGCCGAGATCCTCCGGCCCGCCGCCGAGGATGTCTTGATTGAACGCGGGAATCAGGGTGCCGAGTGTCATGCCGAACAGAAACGGCACAATGGACAGCAAGATGAGCGCGAACACCGGCGGATTGCGCAACACGTAGCGCACCCCGTCGATCATGTCGTGGAAGTGACGCCCCTTGCCTGAATCGGCGTGCGCCTCGCCCGGCGTAGCCACCAACAAGGTGGCCACGGCGGCGACCAAGTACAGGGCGACGATAACGAGGTAGACGATGCCGACCCCGTAGTGGCTAGTGGTGTCGCCGCCGGCGAGCACGGCGATCAGCACGCCCGCCAGCATCGGCGCCACGATGCGCGCCAGATTCATACCCGTGGTGTTCAATGCCATGGCGGTGATGAAGTAGCGTTCCTCTACCAAGTCGGCGAGGTAGGCGTTGCGCGCGGGAATGGAAATCGCCAGCACCGCGCCGTTGAATGCGCCGAACCAGATGAAATCCCAGAACTCGACGCGCTCCAAGAGAATGATGATCGCCATCGCCAAGGTGGCCGCGCCGTTGAGCATCTGCGAGACGAACAAGATGCGGCGCTTCGGCCAGCGATCCGCCACCACGCCGCCCCAGAGCGATAGCAGGATCTGCGGCACGGTGAAGGACATCATCACCCAAGCTAGGTCGAGCGCCGACGCGGTAAGCGTGTAGACCAGCCAGCCGCGCGCCAGCATCTGCATGTTCATGGCGAACGAGGCGGCGAGGTTGCCAACCCATATACGCCGGAAATCCGACGCCGAGAGCGCCCGGGTTATGTCGCGAACGGCCAAGGGAAGCCTCGGGAAAAGAGGGACACCGTATCACGCGACGGATGCGGCATCGGTACTGAGGCCGCTACTTCAGGCGTCGTTGGTGGAAGTCGTCCAACTCCTTAGTGGGGTGGTCTGCGTCGAGGGTTGGCGCTGCTCCGAATTGTGGCGTCACCCGTCGAGCCGGTAGCTCTCCCCGTCTCGCACCACTTTGCCGGCCGTTGGACCGGCGAAATGCGTGCCGATGACCAGCACCGGGCGATCCGCATAGCGGGCGAGGAAATCTCTGCGCGTGGCGGCCGCCCAACGTGGATCGGTATCCGCCGTCGTCGACCAGTCCGGATACGCAATCTGACAGGGATGGTGAATCATGTCCCCGGTGATGATCGCTTCTTCGCCGCGGGAGACGATGTGAACGCTGACGTGGCCGGGCGTATGACCGGGCGTCGGCAGTAGCCGCACTTCGTCGTTGACTGCGGCGTCCCCGGCGACGAGGTCGGCCAAGCCGGCGTCGAAAATCGGCTGCACGGAGTCTTGGACAACCGGTCCGGTATCGTCGTCGGGTTGCTCTCGCCAATGCGTCCATTCGTCTTCGGCGTAGAGGTAGCGTGCGGCAGGAAAAGTGGGCTGCCAGCGGCCGTCGCGCCAGCGAGTGTTCCAGCCGACGTGGTCGACATGCATGTGGGTGCAGAGCACGGTGTCCACGCGATCCAAGGCGAAGCCCGCGTCGGCGAAGTCATCGAGGTAGCTCGACTGCATTCGATTCCAACGAGGGTAGCCGCGCACCTTGTCGTTGCCGATGCAGGTGTCGACGACGATGGTTTGGTCGAGCGACTCGATGATCAAACTGTGGAAGGACATCACCAGCGACCGCTCGGGCGTGACGAAAGGCGCGATCCAGTCGATCGCGGCGATGTTGTCGGGATTGGCTTGCGGCAGGATGTAATTGCCGATGGTCGCCGAGGTGAGTTCGACCAGTCGGGTGATGCGAACGTCGCCGATCCGCCAGCGCATTAGTTCGTTGTTTTGGCCCATGTCGCCTCGCCGTTCGTGACTTGCCTTACTATAGCGGCGAGTGCATCTATTCGAGCGAGCGAACATGCCTTACCGGGACATCCAAATCAGCCACGACGACCATGTCGCCGTCGTGGAAATTCAGCGACCGCCCAACAATTTCTTCGATGTCGGCCTGATCAACGAGTTGGCGGACGCATTCGAAGAACTGGATCGAGACGATGACTGTCGGGCACTGG
This sequence comes from uncultured Pseudomonadales bacterium, assembly GCA_964348085.1. Taxonomy (GTDB): domain Bacteria; phylum Pseudomonadota; class Gammaproteobacteria; order Pseudomonadales; family Azotimanducaceae; genus VXYL01. The sequence continues at coordinate 18,163 of CAYGBI010000036.1, forward strand.
TGCTGTGCTCCCAAGGCAAGCACTTTTGTGCCGGAAACGACTTCCGAGCGAAGCGTAGCGAGGGCGAACAGCGGGAGCGCGCCGCTGGCCGCAATCCGCTGTATTCGGCGGCGGTGCGTCTGTTCTCCGCCAAGAAGCCGGTGGTCGCCGCCGTACAAGGCGCGGCGGTCGGCGGCGGCTTCGGTCTCGCGGTGATGGCGGATTTTCGCGTCGTTTGCCCGCAAGCGCGGTTCACGGCCAATTTCGTCAAGTTGGGGTTTCATCCCGGCTTCGGCCTTACGCACACGCTGCCGCGTATCATTGGTCGGCAGCGCGCCAACTTGATGTTCTTCACCGGTCGCCGTATCAACGGCGAGACGGCGCGGGATTGGGGGTTGGCGGAAGTGCTCACCGACGCGGAGCGGCTGCGGGATGAAGCGCTGGCGCTCGCCGCCGAAATCGCGGAGAACGCGCCGCTCGCGTTGAAATCGGTGCGGGCGACCATGCGCGAGGGTCTGCCGGCTGCGGTGCAGGCGGCCACGGATCACGAAAACGCCGAACAGGCGCGCCTTGGCAAGACCTTGGATCACCAAGAGGGCATTCGTGCGGTCGCCGAACGTCGGACGGGCAACTTCGTGGGCCGTTAGCCGCGAACGCCGTGGCTTATCGGCACCGTCTTTTGCCCGAAGCGCAAACTACCCTATCACGTCAGTCGGACTTGGCGGCGTTAGCCGGAAGTCCGACGGAGTGATAAGGCGGCTTGGGCTGGGGCGAAAGGCGGCGGAGTAAAGGGCTCGCGAACCGGCGACGGATTCCGCGGCTAGGCGTCGTATGCAGGGGTAGTGACACACGGAGCAATCATCCATGAAATACAACATTCAACCCTTCCGCTTTGCGATCGCCGGCGTTGCCGCAGCGCTCGCAGCAAGCGCCGTCGCGGGATCGAAGGATCGGTTCCCCATCTCCTTGGACGACCTGCGTGCCGAAGCCGTCGAGCGCTTCAATGCCGCGGACGCCGACGGCGACGGCCTCGTAACCGCTGAAGAGTTCGCCGCGGTGGACGCGCGGCAAGCGGCCGGCGGGGAGCGGCGCCCTGAACGAGGAGACGGTGGTGCGCAACACCGGGCGGAGAAAGCCGGCGATCGCGTATTCGAGGTCGGCGACAGCGATGGCGATGGTCAGCTCTCCCGCGAGGAATACGACCAAGTGCCAGCGGCGCTGCGGGCCGAACGCCAGCGACGATGGTTCACGCGCTTGGACGCGAACGAAGATGGCGCGCTGGCGATCGACGAGTTTCCGTCGAGGGCGACGCGGCTGGCCAAGTTGGACGCGAACGGCGACGGTCAGATCAGCCGCGACGAGATGCCGCGTCGGCGCAGGCCTCAGTAAGGCCGCGTGGCGTTGGCGCAGCGCAGCGTTAGTCGAGTACGCCGCGACAGTGGCGCGTGTCGCCGACGAGGAACTCATGGCGCGAGTGAAAAACCAAGACCGCGAGGCATTCGCGGTCTTGGTGGACCGCCACCTCAAAGGCATACATGCATTCAACTACCGACTGACGCGGAATGCCGACGATGCCGCCGATCTTGCCCAAGAGACGTTCCTGCGGGTTTGGAGCAGCGCGGACACTTGGCGACCGGGGCGGGTGAAGTTCAGCACTTGGCTGCACCGCATCGCCCGCAACCTGTGTATCGATGCACACCGCCGGCGCAGGGAACACGACACCGTGGAAATCGATGCGTTGCCGGGGGACTCGCGCGACCCGGACGTCGCGCCGACGAACGCGCGCTTGCGGACGGCTTTGGCGCGAGCGTTGTCCGCGCTTCCGGAGCGGCAACGTACGGCGCTGGCGCTTTGCCACCAACGGGGCATGAGCAATCGCGACGCCGCTGCCGTGCTCGATGTGAGCGTGGACGCGTTGGAGTCGCTCTTGGCGCGAGCTCGGCGTACGTTGCGCAGCGAATTGCGCGCGTTTCGATAAGGAAAACCGGCACTTAAGCGCGGTAGAAGGGAGGCTCGGACGGTGACGGCGGGAGCATTCGACGACAAACACTTGGCGAACCTCTTGGCGACGCACGGGCCGGATGCGAACCACTGGCCGGAGGACGCTCGGCAGCCGGCTGCGGCGTTGCTTGCGTCTTCGCCCGCGGCTCGAGCGTTGCTCGACGAAGCGCGGCAGCTCGATGCGGGCTTGACCACGGTGTTCGCGGCGCCGCCCCTTCCGGTTGGCTTGAGGAGCCGCATCCTCGCCGCGGCGCAGCCTAGTCCGACATGGATCGACTGGCTGACGACGAAAATGTGGCGCCCGTTGAGTCTCGCCTGCGTGCCCTTGGTGTTCGGGTTCGCGGTGGGCTTGAGCTACGCCGAAGACACCGTGGACTTGGAGGAGGATGTGCTGGCGGCATTCACCGAGACCGACTTCGTGGAGTTCGAGTCTTGGGATCTATGAACTTCAACACTGGAACGAACGAACCGTGAAAACCAAGTGGCTTGTCATCGCGTTGATCGTTTCAATGGTGGCCAATCTGGGCTTGGTCGGCTTTTGGGTGGGCACGAAGAGCAGCCCGCCTTGGGCCCCACGCGGGTTCGATCCTACCGTCGGCTTGGGCCGGCTCGTGGGATTTCTGCCGGAGGACCGACGCGACGAGGTATTCGACCGCGACAAGCGGCGGGAAATCCGTGCGGCACTTGGCGGCATGCGTAGCGCTCAGCGCGCCATCGACCGGGCGTTGGCGGCGGAACCGTTCCCTCGCGACGAGCTTGAGACCGCGCTGCGTCGCTTGGCGGCGAACCAAGCGCGAATGCACGCCGCTTTCGTGGAGGTCGCGGCGGCGCTAAACCCCGAAGAACGACGGCGTTTCCTGCAAACCATGCGTCGCGGCAAGAAAGACCGCCGCCGGGGCGAGCTAAGCGGACGACACCCGTAGCTGCCGTCGGCGAACGGATGCTATGGCGCCCCGAGTTCGCCTCGCTCCAAGTCCAAGAGATACCGTTTCGCCGGCAAGCCGCCGCCAAACCCGGTCAGCTTGCCATTGTGGCCGATCACCCGATGGCAAGGAATGAGGATAGGCAACGGATTGCGGCCGTTGGCGGCACCCACGGCACGCGCGGCCGTCGGCTTGCCGATGCTCCGGGCGACCTCGCCGTAGCTGCGAGTCTCGCCGTAGGGGATGCGTCGTAGGGCGTTCAGAACTGCGGTTTGAAACGGTGTCGCGATGGGTTCGAGGGGCAGGTCGAACTCTCGCCGCCGGCCGGCGAAGTATTCGTTCAACTGCGTGACGGCTTCCTCGAAGAGTTCGTCGCGTCTTTGCCAACCATCGCTACTCCGGGGGGCCGCGCCGCTCGTGCCGGGGGACGGAAAACGGACCATGCGCAGCTTCTGCTCCGAGCCGGCGAGCAGCAGTTCGCCTACCGGACTAGGCATCGTCGTGTAATACATCGGCTTACTTCTCCGACGGTCTCCACATCCAGTCAGCATAGCAGGTCGCCTCGCGTCGCCAATGGGTTACGATTCGGCCATGCGCCCGCAGCCTGCGGCCCTTGTGCCGGTTACCGTCGAAAAGCCTTGGGGTCGGGAGGTCTGGTACAGCGGTATAGAGGCGAGAGGCGAGAGCCGCGTGCGCCGTGGTTCGCCGGCGCTGCCGAGCTGCGTTCCCTTATCGCGTTATCTCGCGGAATACGGGCGTACCGCCCCGATCACCCTGTTGAAGGCGCTGCAGCCGTCGCGGGGAAACTTGTACCTCGAAGTTCACGAGACGAAGTGCGAGGTCTACATCGTCGATCGGATCGATGCCGCCCTCGCGCCGGACGGCGCCACCATGCTTCTCGGCGCGAATCAAGCCCGGCTTGGCGCCTTGGGCGACAGCGCCTTCCGTGAGCGCCTGTTGGCGGCGGCGCTCGCTGCGGAAACGGGGCGGGGAAGCATCGAAGAGGTCGAAGCGTTCTTGACCCGCATCGCGTTGCGCCGGGGCGACGTGGTGGCGATCCCGCCCGGCGTGCCGCACTCGCTGCGCCAAGGCGTCGATGTCATCGAGTTCCAGACGCCGGTGTACGAGCGGAAGATTCTCGCGGCCAGCCAAGTCGTGGTCACGCAGAACTCGTGGGACTGCGGAGCGGCCGTTGCGGCGATGGATGTCGGGCTACCATCGAAGGCGACCGGCGACGGCGAATGCTTCGAGGCCGGCGCCTCGTTGCGCGATTTCGCCCTGCGACGGCTAAGCGCCGGATCGACGGCGGTGGTTCCCGCTTGGTCGGTGGGCTGGGTTGCGCAGGGAGAGGTCGACGCCGGCGGCGTTCGATTCGGCCCCGGCACGGCGTTCGTGACGCCAAGCGAGACGCATGTCCGGGCGCGGGAGCGCGCGCTCGCTTGGCTGGCCACGGAAACGTGAACCTACGGGTGCGCGTTTCGTGGTGAAATGGTCGGGCAGGGTGGCAAAGGCGGGACCATGAGCGAGGCGCAAACGAGCGAGCTGATCGTCGAGCAGATCCAGATCGGGCCGATGGCGAACTTCACCTACTTGGTCGGTTCGCGCAGCACCCGCGAAGTGGCCGTGGTGGATCCGGCGTGGGATATCGACGGCTTGCTGGACCACATTGCGGAACGGGACTACACGCTCACCGCCGCGCTCGCCACCCACTATCACCCGGACCATATCGGCGGCGGCATACGCGGGCACAGCATTGCTGGCGTCACCGAGCTCCTAGCGAAGAACCCGGTCAAGGTCTATGCCCATCGCGACGAAGCGGCCGGCGTGCGCAAGGTCACCGGCATCTCGGAATCGGACTTGGCGAAAGTCGATTCCGGCGACAAGCTCCGCGTTGGCGCCATCGAGATCGAGTTCTTGCACACGCCGGGGCACACGCCGGGATCGCAGTGCTTCCGCGTCAAGAACACGTTGGTTTCCGGAGATACGCTCTTCATCGACGGTTGCGGTCGCGTGGACTTGCCGGGCTCGGATGCCGAGCAGATGTATCACAGCCTGCAAAAACTCAAGGCGTTGCCGGACGAGACGTTGCTGCTGCCCGGCCACAACTACAGCGCCGTACCGAACGCGACGATGGGCGAGACCAAGAAGATGAACGCCTATCTGGCGGTACGGGACTTGACCACTTGGCGACAGGTAATGGGGCGCTAGGAGCCCGGCGCCACGACGGTAAGGACACCATGGATACTGGACAATTTCGAGGCTTTGCCGTGACGTTGCGCGACCCGGGCGTCGCCTGGTTCCAATTCACTACGCCGGAGCGGCTCAATGGCATGACCCCGGGCATCAAGCGAGACTTGGTGGAAGCCGTCACCCAAGCGCAGATGGACAACGGCGTCCGCGTGTTGGTGTTCACCGGTACTGGTCGCGCGTTCTGCGCCGGGGATGACCTCAAAGGCTACGGCACCGTGCCGATTGCGGGCGATGCCTTGGTCCCCGACATCAGCCACGGCCACGACAGTCCGATCGGCACTTACAACGGCCTGCGCACCATTTCGCAACGGGTCAACACCGCCGTGCGCGGCTTGGACAAACTGACCATCGCCGCCATCAACGGCGTCGCCATCCAAACCGGCTTCTCGCTAGCGCTCTCGTGCGACTTTCGCATCGCCGCCGAGGGTGCCCGGATGGGCAGTGCGACGCTGCGCTTCGGCCTGTTGCCGGATGAAGGGGGGCAATATCTGCTGGTGCAGCTCCTAGGCGTCGCCGGCACGATGGACTTCTTGATGCGCAAGAAGATCGTCACCGCCGAGGACGCCTTGGCGCTCGGTCTCGTGCATGAAGTCGTGCCCGCCGATCAACTCGAGGCGGCGGCCATGGACCTCGCCACCGAACTCGCCAACGGTCCGCAAGCTTCGATGCGCTTGCTCAAGCGCTCCGTGTACAACGCGGCGGAGTTGAGTTGGGAGCAAAGCTTGGATGAGATCGCGGCCAAGACGGGGATCACCGACCACCACCCCGATGCGCGCGAGGGCGTCACGGCGTTTCGGGAGAAGCGTGCCGCGAAGTTCAACCAAGGGTTGGCTTGAGGCTAGGACGGCGCCTCGCTTAAGGCGCTTAAGGCAATAGCGCCGCCACCTCGTCACGCTCCTCGACCAACTCCGCTTCGGTGATGGCGAGCTTGGCGCGGCTGAAGTCGTTCACCGCCAAACCCGGCACGATGCGCCAATCTCCGCCTTGGCAAGTCACCGGATAGGAGAAGATCAGTCCCTCGGCGATGCCGTAAGCCCCGACTGACGGCACGCCCATGCTCAGCACCCCGTCGGCGCCGGTCACCCAGTCGCGCATATGGTCGATGGCGGCGTTGGCCGCCGAAGCGGCGCTCGACGCCCCACGCGCGTCGATGATGGCGGCGCCCCGCTTCTGCACCGTCGGCATGAAGTCGTCCTCTATCCAGCGGCGGTCCACGAGCGTCATGGCCGGGGTGCCGGCGACGGTGGCGTGATGAAGGTCGGGATACATGGTCGGCGAGTGGTTGCCCCAAACGGCGAGACCGGCGATGTCCGCGACCCTCGCATCGGTCTTGGCGGCGAGTTGCGCCAAGGCGCGGTTGTGGTCCAAGCGCGTCATCGCGGTGAAGTTCCGCGCCGGCAGGTCCGGCGCGTTGCGTTGCGCGATCAAGCAGTTGGTGTTGGCCGGATTGCCCACCACCAGAACCTTGACGTCACGCGCCGCGTGGTCGTTCAGCGCCCGGCCTTGGGTGGAGAAAATCGCCGCGTTGGCTTGCAGCAAGTCGCTTCGTTCCATGCCGGGGCCGCGCGGCCGGGAACCCACCAATAGCGCGATGTCGGCGTCTTGGAAGGCGACGTTCGGGTCGTCGGTGGCGACGATATCGGCGAGCAGTGGGAACGCGCAATCGTCGATTTCCATGATCACGCCGCGCAGCGCGTCCATTGCCGGGGGGATTTCCAGCAATTGCAGAGTCACTGGCTGGTCGGGACCGAGCATGGCCCCGGACGCAATCCGAAACACAAGCGCGTAGCCGATTTGTCCGGCGGCGCCGGTGACGGCGATTCGAACTGGCGCGGTCATTGGGAAACTCCGGTTTGGCGAACGCGCCTAAGCTTACTCGACTTGGCGGAACGGAGCGGCGGGACGGGTAGAACCGTGTCGGGGCTACGCCGGCGATCCGCACGCGCGACACCGGCCCTTGGTTATACTCGCCCGCTTCTCGTGATTGAAGGAGCGCTTGTGGTCGATATCGTCAGACGCCCGCGGCCCCTGCCGCAGCCGACGCCCGAGACCCAGCATTTCTGGGACGGCACCAAGGCCGGCGAACTGCGCTTGCAGCGCTGTACCGACTGTGGACATATCTACTTTCCGCCTAGGCCACTGTGCCCGGCGTGCAGTTCCCGCGCTGTCGAAGTGTTCGTCGCCAGCGGCAAGGCGAAGTTGCTGAGTTACGTCATCAACCACCGACGGCACCCGTCGTTCGATTCGCCCTACGCCATCGCCGTGGTCCAGTTGGACGAAGGCCCCACGATGATGAGCAACATCATCGACTGCGAGCAAACGCCGGAAGCGCTTGTGCTCGACATGCCGCTGAGGGTGGTCTTCGAGGACCATGGCGACATCGCCATCCCGCTGTTCCGCCCCGCGGCCCTTGCGTAAGGAGAAGCCATGACCGTCGCCATTGTCGGCGCGGCCGAGACCACCGAACTCGGCAAGATTCCGCACCTAAGCCAAATCCAACTGCATGCCGACGCCGCGCTCAACACGCTGGCGGATGCCGGACTCCAAGCCAAGGACATCGACGGCGTCGCCACCGCCGGCGAATCGCCGGTCGCCATCGCGCACTACTTGGGCATCGCTCCGCGCTGGGTGGACGGCAGTTCCGTTGGCGGCTGCTCGTTCATGTTGCACGTCCGCCATGCCGCGGCGGCGATCGAAGCGGGCTATGCGGACACCATCCTCGTAACCCACGGCGAAAGCGGCCGTTCCGGCGTCGGCCGCGGCGGCGGGGGCGGCAGCCGCGCTTCGCTGCCGGCGCAGTTCGAAGGCCCGTACGGGGGCATGGGGCCGACCACGATGTTCACCATCGGCGTGCTGCGCTACATGAAGCGCTACGGCATGACCCACGAGCAACTGGCGACGGTGGCGGTGGTGCAGCGCGAGTGGGCGGGCATGAACCCGCGCGCTTCGTTTCGCGACCCCATCACCGTGGCGGACGTGCTGAACTCGCGCCTGATCGCCTACCCCTTCCACTTGTTCGAGTGTTGTTTGGTCACTGACGGTGGTGGAGCGCTGATCCTCACCTCCGCGGAACGCGCCAAGGACTTCCCGAACCGGCCCGTCTACATCTTGGGCAGCGGCGAGAGCGTGGAGTCGCCGATGGTCAGCCAGATGAAAGACCTCACCAGTTCGCAAGCGTTCCGCATCGCCGGCGGCGAGGCCATGCGCTCGGCCGGCATCAATCACGGCGATGTGGATCACCTGATGGTCTACGACGCCTTCGCACACCTGCCGATTTGGGGTTTGGAGGACATGGGGTTCTGCGAACGGGGCGAGGCGCCGGGCTTTATCGAGGACGGCAATACGCGGCCCGGCGGCAAGCTGCCGCTGAACACCAATGGCGGCGGCCTTTCCTATATGCACTCCGGTATGTACGGCATGTACGCGCTGCAGGAGAGCGTGCGGCAAATACGCGGCACGGCGCCGGCGCAGGTTCCCGGGGCCGAGATTTCGGTGTGCTTGGGCGTCGGCGGCATGTTCGCGGCGAGCGGCTGCATCGTTATGGGCAACAACGAACCCTAACGACCGACGCGGTCCCTGCTTTGGCGGAGTGTGACGAGACTGGCTCGAAGAGCGGCGGTGTCCGGCGTGGCCTCACTAGTCGGGTTGCGTGGCATGAGAGTGAGCGCCCTGCCGAGGAAACACTTGTCTCTATGCGACACCAGCCGATCCGATGGCGTCCGCAACGCCGACTAGTGAGGCCGCGAATCTTAACTCGCATGTTCTTGCGAAGTGCGGCCAAAATTGTAACTGGAGTGAAATATAACGATTTGTCAAATAGTTGCAGGCTCCGGTTCCATACTTCCTCCATTTTGCCGCCACTTTGCCACCGCTTTCACCGCCAATTTGGAGTCGCCGGAATCAAGGTGGCGCATGATGTGCGCGACGCCACGCCATGAGTCTAGCCGCCCGTGGTGAAAGTCCGCGCCGCACCGAGGACGGTCGCCCAGCCGCCCGGTAACGCGCGGAGAAGGCGCATATCGGGCAATATGCGAGCGAGGAAAACGATGCCGGGAGGGGATGCATGACCGTTCGAATGCCGCGCGACTTTCACCACGAGCTGCTAGCGGAGGCCGAGCGCTGGCGCTTCCATAGTCAAGGCTATCTGCTGCTGCCGAGCGTTTTCTCGGCGACCGAGGTGGCGGCGATGCGCCGGGATGCGGACTTTATTTTGGAGCTCATCATCAACTCGTCGCTCGCCAATAAGCGCCATAGCCGCCGCTTGGACATCCGCCGCCAGCGGGACGGCCGGCCGACGGTGCGTAAGATCCAACCCATCGTGGATCTCGGTTTGGCGCTCGCCGAGTTTTCCAAGGACGAGCGGCTGCTCGGACCGATGGCGGCGCTCATGGGCGACGAACCGGTGTTGATGGAGGAGAAGCTCAACTACAAGCAGCCGCTGCCGGAACTCGACGACATCGACTTGTTTCGGCTGCCGGTGGACGACGACCGCTTCCCGATTCACAACGATTGGGCCTACTACAAGTACAACGACTATCCCCAAGGCATCATTTCGTCCGCCATCGCCATCGACGACTGCCGCCGGGACAACGGTCCGATACGCGTGTTCCCCGGCACGCACAAGCGACACGTCGATCACCTGCGCGTGCGCAACGGTTTGGAAGTGCCGCCGGGCACGGTGAGGCCCGAGGACTCCGTGCCCATGGTCGCACCGGCGGGCTCGGTGATGCTGTTCCATAGCTGCCTCATCCACACGTCCGCCCCGAACGAATCCGCCCTGCCGAGACGGATGATGATCTACAGCCACTACCCGAAGACCGCCGACCTCGGTTTCGATGTGCGCAACGGCCCCAACCGGCTGCGCGAGTCGCCTTGGGAGTGGCGCTATCAACGTATGAAAGCGGCGGGCGAGTTCGAGGATTCGTTCCGCGTGGCCTGTCGCCGATGAGTCTCAAGATCGCCATCGTCGGCGCCGGCAGCATCGGCTTCACCCGCCGCTTGGTGCGCGACATCCTCTCGGTGCCGGAGTTAGCGGACACCCGGTTCGCTTTCCAAGACATCAGCCAAGACAACTTGGACAAGGTGGCGGCGCTGTGCCAGCGCGACATCGAAGCCAACGGCATCCCGGCAACCATCGCGCCGGGCTTGGCGCGCGAACCGGCGCTGGACGGTGCGGATTACGTCATCAACACGGCCCGCGTCGGCGGCTTGGAGGGGTTTCGCACGGATGTCGAGATTCCGCTGAAGTACGGCGTAGACCAGTGCGTGGGCGACACCATTTGCGCCGGCGGTCTTATGTACGGTCAGCGCACCATCCCGATGATGCTCGAGCTGGTTCGGCAGATCGAGCGCTACGCCGGGGCGAATCGGGTGCTGCTCAATTACGCCAACCCCATGGCGATGAACACTTGGGCCGCGCTGGACCATTCGAGCGTGCGCACCATCGGACTCTGTCACGGCGTGCAAGGCGGCCACCATCTGCTCGCGCGCTTGCTCGAGCGCCATGTAAACGACGGCAAGCGCGAGGGCGACGCCGGTTTTCGGCCGGTGACCAAAGCGAACGTGGACATCGTCGCCGCCGGGATCAACCACCAGACTTGGTACTTGCAAGTGCGGTTCGAGGGCAGGGACTGGGCGCGGGATCTGCTCCCGCTGTTCGAGGCCGATGCCGTCCTTCGTGAACGAGAGAAGGTGCGCATGGACGTAATGCGCCGCTTCGGTTATTTCAGCACCGAGTCCAACGGTCACTTATCGGAGTACCTGCCTTGGTATCGCAAGCGGCCGGGCGAGGTCGAGGATTGGATTTCCACCGACTCGTGGATTTTGGGCGAGACCGGAGGCTATCTGCGCGTTTGTACGGAGAACCGCCATTGGTTCGAGACGGACTTTCCGAAGTGGTTGAACGAGCCGCCTTGGCAGTACGGCGAGGACAAGCGCAGCGACGAGCACGGTTCCTACATCATCGAGGCGGAGCAGACCGGGCGGGTATACCGCGGCCATTTCAACGTCAGAAACGAAGGCGTCATCGGCAACTTGCCGGCGGACGCTATCGTCGAAGTACCGGGTTATGTCGATCGGCACGGCCTGTCCATTCCCGTGGTCGGCGACTTGCCGCTCGGTTGCGCCGCGATCCTCAACAACTCGATTCAAGTGCAGCGCATGGCGACGCGGGCAGCGGTTGTTGGCGACGTGGAACTCTTGAAGCAGGCGGTGCTCTTGGATCCGCTGGTGGGCGCCGTGTGCGATCCGCCGGAGGTGTGGCGGATGGTGGACGAGATGCTCGGCGCGCAAGCACGCTGGCTGCCGCAATACGCCGCCGCCATTCCGGCGGCGAGGCGACTTCCCGGGGCTTGAGTGCTATGCGTTTCATCATTTACGGCGCCGGCGGCGTCGGCGGCACCATCGGTGCGAGACTGCATCAGGCCGGTTACGACGTGGCGTTGATCGCTCGCGGCGGACACTTCGCCGCCATCAAGGCGCACGGCTTGCGCTTCGTGTCCCCGAGTCAGGACGTGTTCTTGGACATTCCAGTCGCAGCGAGTCCGTCCGAGGCGCGAATCGGCGCCGACGACGCGGTCATCTTGTGCATGAAGGGGCAGCACACCGAAGCGGCGCTCGGCGACCTCTACGCCGCCACGGGCGGCAAGGCGCGGGTCATTTGCTGCCAGAACGGCGTGGAAAACGAGCGCTTGGCGCTACGCCGCTTTGCACACACCTACGGCATGGTGGTGTGGCTACCGGCGGAGCACTTGGAAGCCGGCGTGGTGGTGAACTTCGCGGAAGGAACGGCCGGGGGCTTGGACGCCGGCTGCTATCCGACCGGGGTGGACGACTTCATCGCCCGGGTTGCCGCAGCGCTGACCAAGGCGGGATTCAGCGCCGCTCCGCATCCGAGAATAATGGGCCACAAGTACGAGAAACTGCTCGCCAACTTAAGCAACGCCGTAAACGCTGCCACCGGTAGTGGTTCGCGCTTGATCGCCGAGAAGCTGCGTCAAGAGGCCTTGGCGTGCTACGAGGCGGCTGGCGTCTATTGCGCTACGCGGGAGGAGGTGCGCGCCGGCCGCTCGGCCATCCAAGGGGGTGAGGTGCCCGGCCATCGGCGCCACGGCGGCTCGTCGCTGCAGAGCATCCTGCGCGGCACCGGCGACATCGAGACGGACTTCTTGAACGGCGAGATCGTGCTCTTGGGGCGGTTGCACGGGGTGCCGGTGCCAGTCAACACGCTGGTGCAGGAGATCGGCAACCGGTTGGCGCGGGAGGGCTTGGCGGTTGGCAGCATCTCGGTGGCCGAGTTGGAAGCCAAGGTGCTCGATGCAGTGACCGGGAACGCCGACGAGACGACGAATTGAGGGAGGGGGAGGGATGTCGTCATCTCGCCGACGTTGCGCCGGGAGACGAGGCGCAACGACCTATATGAGCGTCCAGAGACGGTGCTCCGCGTCCGCGAACGCGCCGCGATGGAGCGGTTGATCCGCCCTCGGGCTACGTGCGGTGACGCCCACCTGCCGGAAAGGCAGTGAATGTCGTGCGCTGCAAAGCATATATGTGCTGTCTCAAAACACAGGGCGGCGCACTATACGCCGTCGAGGGCACTGCGCAAGCACTTTTTCGACTTTTTGCTGACCGCCCCGGGCGCTCGGCTTTGAGCCGCCACCAAGTGGCGACTCGACCTCCAGAAGCAATCACCCGAGCAGCGCGGCCAAGCGTTTGCCCGCGTCGGCGGCGCTGCCGCCCGGCATCTGCACCATCTGCAACTCGGCTCCGGACTCCGACCTTGCCTTGAGTTGCTCGGCGACGGATTCGATGGGGCCGATTACCTGTATCTCGCGCACCATTGCTTCGGAGATGGCGCCCATCGCGCCGGCCATATTGCGGTTGTCGGCCCAAGCGGCGCGGGACGCCATCACTTCCGCCTCGAAGCCGTTGTTCGCCAGCATGTTCCAATAGAAGTCGCCCATGCGGTTGACGTAGTGGAATAGCGGCCCCCGGGCGGCCTGCCATTGGGCGTCGTCGTTGCTGCCGTCGAGCACGTATACGTTGGTGAACGGGGCGATGGTCACGGCGTCCGCCGGCCGGCCAGCGGCGACGGCCGCATCGCTCAAGGCTTGCCGTAGCGACGCGAAGCGGTTCTTGGGCCAGTGGATGGGGAAAATGCCATCGGCGATTTCGCCGGTTTGGCGGATGGATTTCGGTGTGATGGCGGCGATGTAGATGGGCACATGATCTCGCGGCCGGTCGTACTCCAGCCGGAAGCCTCGCTTCAAGGTGAAAATCTTGCCTTCATAGTCCAAGCGCTCGCCCTTGATGAGGGCGTTGATGACGTCGACGTACTCGCGGATGCGCGTCAGCGGCCGGTTGAACGGCACGCCGTGGAAGTGCTCGATGACGCGGTGGCCGGACGAACCCAAGCCGCACACCATGCGCCCGCCGGAGATGGTCTCGAGCGCCGCGAACTCCTGCGCGATAGCGCCGGGCGAGCGGGAATAGACATTCAGTATCGAAGTGCCGATTTGAATGCGTTCCGTATGCGCGGCCACGAGCGTCATCCAAGGCACCGTTGACGGCCCCCAAGCTTCGCCGGTGGCGACCAGCTCGTAACCCAAGGACTCGGCGATGCGCACCTTCTCGAGCGACTCGCGCCAATCTTGGCCAGCGCCGGCCAGAACTCCCAATCTCATGCTTTCCCCTTTGGAACACGATCAACACGAGACTGCGGGTAGCGGACGGATTTGTAAAGTGGCGGTTGCGGCTTCAAGCGAACTGCTATGCTCAAGGGCATGACGGTTGGCGCGAGAAACCGCTTGGTGCCGTTCTCCAGCAAGCTGGCGTTCGGCGTCGGGCAGTTCGCCGAAGGGCTCAAGAACACGGCGTTCAGCCTTTTCGTGCTGTTCTACTACAACCAAGTGTTGGGGCTGTCGGGCACGCTTGCCGGCACGGCGCTCTTTATCGCGCTGGTGTTCGACGCGTTCACGGATCCGCTGGCGGGGTCGCTCTCCGACCGCTGGAAGTCCAAGCTCGGTCGCCGCCACCCGTTCATGTACGCCTCGGCGTTGCCGCTGGCGCTCGCTTTCATCGGCCTGTTCGCGCCGCCGGAGGGCTTGAGCGATTGGGCGCTGTTCGGCTGGCTGACGGTATTCGCCATTCTCACCCGCGGGGCGATGACGCTGTATCACGTGCCGCACCTCGCCCTAGGTGCGGAAATGACGGAGGACTTCAACGAGCGCAACCGCATCGTCGCCTTCCGACAGTTCTTCGCTGCCGTTGGCGTGGCCACCGTGTCGATCGTCGGCTTGTTCTACTTCTTCTCGGACGCAAGGGGAGGGCGTACCGAGGTCGCCAACTACGCGCCGTTCGCGGTCACGCTAGGCGTGTTGATGGTGGTCACCATATGGTATTCGGCGTGGGGCACGCAAAAGGAAGTGCCGCATCTTTCCGAACCGGCGCCGAGGCCTAAGCGCAATGCGGTATTGCAGCTTGCGGTGGACTTAGTGGCGGCGTTCTTCAACCGTTCGTTCCGCTGGCTGTTCTTCGGCGTGCTTATCGTGTTCGTGATGGCCGGCGTCAACAGTGCGCTCGATCTCTACATGTACGAGTACTTCTGGGAACTCACCGGTGTAGAGATGGGATGGCTACAAATGGCGACCGTGGTGGGCTTGCTGTTGGGCGTGTTCCTTACCGCGCCGCTGTTGCGGCGTACAGGCAAGCTGTTCGGCGTGCTGCTCGGCACTGCCGTGTGGGCGATCTGCCAAGTCATTCCCGTGGTCTTGCGGTTGCTCGATTCGCTGCCGGCGAATGGCACGGAGTCCTTGTTCTTGGTCTTGCTGGTGTTCAAGTTCGTGCAGGGGGTGATTCTGCAGCAGGCGTTCATTGCCTTCGGTTCGATGATGGCGGATGTGGCGGACGAGCACGAGTACGAGACCGGCGTTCGGCAGGAGGGCATTTTCTTCGGCGCAGTGGCATTTTCCTCGAAAGCCACTTCGGGGCTCGGTATTTACTTGGGCGGGCGGGGCTTGGACTTCATCAATTGGCCGCGTGGCGCGGAGATTGACTCCGCTGCCGACGTGCCGGCGGAAACGCTCGTCCACCTTGGCCTCTTCTACGGCCCCGTAGTGGCGGGGTTCTCCATCGTCGCGCTGTGGTGCTACACGCGCTACAACCTTAGCCGCGAGCGTCACGCGCGGATTCTGGAGGAACTGAGCGCCCGCCGGCAAGGCCAGGCCCGCGTAGCCGACGGCGACGCACCGGCGGGTGCAACGGCCAAGCCCGCTCAGTCGGCTTCGCGACCCTTGAGCGCCCGATAGCCGAGCAGCAACGCTACCGCGCCAATGGTGGCGAGGAACAAGCTCCGCAGATTGAACCCGTCAACGTCGCCTAGACCGAGGCCGGCACCGATGAAGCCGCCGAGAAAAGCGCCGACCACGCCGATAGCGATGGTCACCAGAAAGCCCTGTGGCCCTTTTCCCGGCATGATCCATCGCGCCAAGGCGCCGACGATCAAGCCGAGGACGATCCAGCTAAGTATTCCCATGCTCGCTCCTTGGGTTTTACTCCGCGCCAGTGCGTTTACGGAGCTTATATCCATTGCGGGTGACGTTGTGAGCCGAAGCGTCGTTAGACCGAGTGTGCGTTTTGCGCTCGTGCGAAGGCGCGGCGGCTCGGCGTGTAGAGCCACCGCGCAACCCGGCATGTGGTCGGCGGAGAAGTTTCGTTTGCCGTTGTGGTCGCTGAGGAATTAAGCTCGCCTTGACTGCAAGGGAGGGCCGAATGGCAAGTGACAGTGCGCTAGACGCCTACTGGCATTTCTTCTCGTCGTTCAACACTCGCGATGCCGAAGCGTTTTCGGCGGCGCTGCGCTATCCGCACGTTCGCGTCTCGTCCCGGGGCTCGCCGGCCATCGTGCCGTCTTCGGCCGACCACGCCCGAGGTATGTCGTGGCAGCGCTTCTTGGCGACGGGTTGGCACCATACCAATGGCCACGAGCCGGAGGTGGTGCATGAAAGTAGCGACCGAGCGCACATCGTCGGCGGCTGGACGCGGGTAGACGCCGACGACGCCAATGTGCTCATGAACCGCGTCACCTACATCGTCAGTCACACGGACGCCGGTTGGGGCATCCAATGTCGATTCGGCACCGATGGGGGCAGCGCTTCGCATTCCGGGGAGAGCGACGTTCACCACGCGCGTGCCGTGGCCTTGGTCGAGGACTATATCGACGCCTACAACGACCGCGACTGGGCGCAGTGCGCGGGCTTGATGGTGACCCCGCATTTCAAGATTGATGTCGGTCTCGTGCGCGAGTGGGACAGTCGGGAAGCGCTGCAAGAGGCATTTCAAGACGGCCCTTGGCATTTCGTTACCGAAATCTCCGCGCGAGCGGTGCAAGGCGGGGAGAACAGCGTAACGGTGGCGTTGGATGCGTTGCTCGACGGCGGCGACCGTGCCATCAAGGGCGTCTTCTTCGTGGTCAACAAGGGCGGCGGCTGGGGCATTCAGGCTCGCTCCATCATCGAGGACGCGGCTGGCTGACGTCTCTTGATTGCGACGCGTTGGCGAAGGTAGGAGGGGATTGGATGATCGCAAGGCGGAAAATCGGCGCGACCGACATCGAGGTGACCGAGCTTGGCTTCGGCGGTGCGCCGCTCGGGGCAGTAGGGGCGCGCATCACCGACGCCGAAGCCGTCGCCATCGTGCGTCGCGCCTACGCCGGTGGCATCCGCTACTTCGACACCGCGCCGCTGTACGGTCATGGCTTGAGCGAGAAGCGTTTGGGCGGAGCGTTGCGCGATTGGCGCCGGGACGACTTCGTGCTCTCCACCAAGGTCGGACGCTTGTTGGTGCCGGAAGCCGAAGGCGAGCGTTACGCCGGCATGCGCGATACCGAACCGGTGGCCATTCGTTACGACTACACGTTCGACGCCGTGCGGCGCTCGCTGGAGTCGAGCTTGGAACGCTTGGGTTTGGACCGGGTGGACATCCTGCTCTGCCACGACATCGACGTGTGGACGCACGGCGACGAGCAGCCCGGGATCTTCGCCACCGCGAGCAGCGGCGCTTTGGCGGCGCTCGCGGAACTGCGGGAACGAGGCGTGGTGGGCGCCATCGGCTTGGGTGTCAACGAGTGGCAGGTGTGCAGCCGGGTGCTGGACATGATGGAGGTCGATTGCTTTCTGCTCGCCGGCCGCTTCACCTTGCTGGAGCAAGAGCCGCTCGCCGAGTTCTTGCCTAAGTGCTCGAAGCGCAACGTTTCCATCATCATCGGCGGCCCCTACAACTCCGGCATTCTCGCCACCGACGACCGCCGCCGCGCAACGTACGACTACAAGCCCGCGCCAGAACATCTGTGGCTAAAGGCGCAGCGCATCCGCCGCTTGTGCGAATCCCACGGCGTCGATCCGCGCGCCGCCGCGCTGCAATACCCGTTGCGGCATCCTGCGGTCGCGGCGGTGATTCCGGGTGTTTGGGCGCAGGAGGAAGTAGCGGCCAATTTGCGGCTCTTCGCCACGGAGATACCCGACGCCTTGTGGCGTGATTTGGCGACCGCGGACTTGGCACCAGCCGTGGGCTGACGTCCTGAGGCCGAGGTTGGCGCTTTCGGACCGTCGTCGACGACAAGCAACCTTGAAGCGCTGGAGTGCTGCGTCGGCCCGACGGGACCAGCACACGCCTAAGGCCGCCGGGACGAATGCCCGGCCGACCGCGGTCGGGATGGAATGCGGAGATCCACCCGAGTCCGTGTAAGCCGTTGGCCGTAGCGCGCCGCCCGTCTCCCGTCCCAAGATGGCCGTTTCGCCATGGGCCGTCGGGACATGATCCACGACCCCTTCTACAAGCGCCTGCTCGGCCACAAGCGCGTCGTCAAAGACGTCGTCGAGGCCG
>CAYGBI010000037.1:0-35642 GCA_964348085.1 uncultured Pseudomonadales bacterium
TTTGACGCACCGCCGCCGTCGTCGGAACACCGGAATCCAAAAGCGATTGCCCTGGCCGTTTGGTCTACCCAACGGACGCGAGTGCCACTACACTCCAAGGTATGGAAACCCACCAACCCGGCATCTTCCACGAGCCGTCGAGCCACCACATCTTCTTGGAGTTCGCGTGTCGCGACCGGCGCTCGAAACTGCCGGGCGGCAAGTTGGCGAGCACGCCGGTGAACGCCGGTGCGCAAGTTGTCGCATTCGGGCCTAGGTTGGTCGGCCATGTGGCAGCTCCTCCCTTGCGAGAGTTCCAAGCCGTTGAAAGCGAGGACGGTTCCGAGGCGCCGGCGACGCAACAGGATCTGTTCATCTGGCTGCATGGCGAGCGCCGCGACGAGCTGTTCGTCCGTGCCTTGGCATGGCGATCCGCGCTTGCGCCAATGGCCGAGTTGACGTTCGAGAATCACGGCTTTCGGTTCCGTGACAGCCGTGATCTCACCGGTTTCATCGACGGCACGGCGAATCCCAAGGGAGACGACAAGTTGACGACGGCACTGGTCGCAACCGGGCCGGGCGCTGGCGGTAGCTTCGTAATCACGCAACGTTGGGTGCATGATTTGGCGGCGTTCAACGCGCTGCCGATGGCCGATCAAGAGCGGGTATTCGGTCGTACCAAGATGGACAGCGTGGAACTGACCGGGGACGCGATGCCGGCCGACAGCCACGTCAGCCGCACGGACCTGCCGGGCACGAAGATCTACCGCCGCAGCACGCCGGTGGGCGGCTTGGCGGACCCCGGACTCTACTTTCTCGCCTTCAGCGCCGCGCAAGAGCGCTTCCGCACCCTGCTGCAATCGATGTACGGGCAGAGCGGCGGAGGCCTACTCGATAGGATGCTCCGCTATACGAAGCCGGTTACGGGCAGCTTCTACTTCGCCCCGCCGATCCCTGCGCTGGCGGCGGCGTTCTCGGATTGACGCTGTAGAATCCTACGACGCGGGCGCCTAGAGACACCGCTCCATTGCCAGCAACTCCCCGCTGCGTCTGAACACCGCTTCAGGCACGCCCAAGGCTTCCTTCAACGCCACGTCCCGGTCCCACGGATTGTCGATGGCAGCGACGGACTTGGCGGCCACCAAGCCAATGTGATTGACGTGGAAGTACGGCGAGACCAGCGGGAAGAACTGCAACGGCCAGTCGGTGCCGTAGAGCAGCCGGGGTGCCAAGTCAGGCACAGCGAGGGCGCGCCGCAGATAGCCGAGCTTGTTGACCTGAGTAAGGCTCGAAATGTCGGCGTAGAGGTTCGGATAGCGCTCGAACATCGGCAGGATGCGCGCGAAGTTGTCCTCGCCCTGGTTTTCGCCGGTGGTGGCGATGTGCGCGGCGATTACCGTAACACCGAGCGTTAGCGGCAATTCGAGACGGCGCGGGTCGCCGAACTCGTCCACGGCGCTCCCGAATGAACGTTCTTGGCCCGTATGGGTTAGCAGCGGCAGGTCGAGCGCGACGAGTTCCCGGTAAAACGGCCGCAGCGCGTCGTCCGCGGGGTCGATATGCATGATGTTCGGCAGCCACTTCAGCAACAAGGCGCCGTTCGCCGCCGCCCAGCGCAGCCGTTCGATGGCGTCGGGGCGATACGGGTTGACGCTGGCGCCGAAGCAAAGGTTGTCGTAGCGCTTGGCTTGGCCCAAGACAAACTCGTTGGGCACGTAGATTTGGGTCTTCTCCCGGTCCAACGCGCCGTCCCGGTCGATAACGCCGTCCATGGCCAGCAGTACAGCCTTGCGCACCCGTTTGGACGCGGCGACATGGGCGCTGATCTTCGCCGCCACGAGGGCGTCGCCTTGCGCCAGCACCTCACGCTCGGTGACGCCGAAGGCCCGCAGATAGAACGGAAAACGCAAGCTCTCGCGCATCTCCTGGTTGATGAACGCGCCGCTGTCGCCGGCGCCGATTCCTGCGACGTGGGCGTGCATATCCACATAGCCCTCGCCGGAAGCATCGACCGCCTCCCGCACCGGGATGGCGGCGTAGAGAATCGCGAGGAGCACAACAACCGCCAGTAAGACGCCGACGATGTGCGTCAACCGAGTCATTGCGCCAACGGGCCGGCTGAACCGAGGGCGCGGCGGTAGCCGAGGCCTCGTTACGCGACGCCCTGCGCCAACGGCCCGCGCAACAACCTGCCGGGCGTGGCGCCAGTGTGTTCGTTGTCCTTGAGCAGCACCTCGCCGTTCACCACCGTCGCCAGCACGCCCCTCGCCGTTTGCTTGAAGCGCTTGGCGCCGGCCGGCAGGTCGTGGACGATCTCCGGCATGTTCGCCTGAATGGTGTCAGCGTCGAATACCGCCACATCGGCCGCCATGCCCAGCCGCAACAAGCCGCGATCATGAAGCCCCCAACGACGCGCCGGTTCGAAGGTGACCATGCGCACGGCTTCTTCCAAGGTCAGCGCGTGGCGCTCGCGCACCCATTGGCTGAAGACGTTGGTCTGCAACGAACTGTCCATGATCTGGGAGACGTGGGCGCCCGAGTCGGAGAACGTAACAACGGTTTGCGGATGCTTCATCATTTCGATGACGTCGGCGTCGTGTTCGTTGTTGATGGGCATTCGGTAGAGGGTCTTGAAGTCTTGCTCCAACGCCAAGTCGACCAACAACTGCGCCGGCGGCACGCCGCGTCGGCGCGCGAGCTCGGCGACGCTCGGGTCGTCGCCGTCCGTGCCCTGCATAACGAACAGCCAATCCCAGTCTGGCGGATGCACCGTGACGCCAATCTCCCGATGGCGCTCGCTCGGGCGGCTCGCAATCTCGACCAGTCGGGCCTTCAGTTCCGGGTCGGCGAACTTCTCCTTTTGCTCGGCAAGCGGCAGCTTGCGGATGTCGCGCCAAAGCTGCCAGTTGTCGAACGGCATATGGGACTCGAAGGTGTATAGGACGCAGAGCGAGCGGGAGTGGACCTGCGCGAACATGCGTCCGCCGGCCGCGGCTACCTCGTCGAGCAGCGCAAGCTGACTGCGCCAAACCTCGGGCGCGTGACGACTGGCGAACAGGCCCCAGGTCACCGGCACGCCGGCGTCGACGGCGAGCGCCTTCAGCCGCTCTTGATAGTCGCGGAGCTTATCCGGGTCGCGACCCACCGCTTCGCCGGCGATCTCGAACATGCCGGCGCCGGTACGTCCGATGGCGCCGACGATGGCCTGAACTTCCCGCCACGACGCGGCGCGGCTGGCGACCGGTTTGCGATCCGAGGTTTGGTGATTCGGCGAACGCGAAGTGGTGAACCCCATCGCGCCGGCGCGCACCGCCTGTTCGGCAAGCGCAGCCATGCGTTTGATGTCGTCCTCGCTCGCCGACTCCTCGAACGCACGCTGTCCCATGACGTAGGTGCGCAGCGCCGAGTGGCCCATGTAGCCAGCGTAGTTGATGCCCTTCGGCAGTTCATCGACCACGTCGAGGTATTCGGGATACGTTTCCCAGCGCCAATCGATGCCGGCCAACATGGCGTCCCGGGAGATGTCCTCGGCGCGCTCCAGATTGCGGAATACAAGGTCCGCTTGCTCCTCCCGGCACGGCGCCAAGGTGAAGCCGCAGTTGCCCATCACCACGCTCGTTACCCCGTGGTAGCAGGAGCAGGAACCGATCGGATCCCAGAACACCTGCGCATCCATGTGGGTATGACCGTCCACGAAGCCGGGAGCCACAATGTGGCCTTCGGCGTCGATGGTCTGCCCCGCGCGCTCCTTCACCGTGCCAATGGCTTCGATGCGGCCGTCGCGAATGCCGACATCCGCGCGATAGCCCGGCGCCCCCGAGCCGTCCACCACCGTGCCGTTTGCGATCACCAAGTCGTAGGCCATCTCTCCCCCGTTTCGCGCCGCGAAAACGCTTACGATACATCAACCTCTCGCCTTGAGTTTTCGAGTGAAGCGCCACTACCCGGAAATCGCCCTGCACGTGCCGACGCTGCTGTTGCCGAGGTCCGACGTGCCGTTGCGGTCATGGTCTGTGATCGCCTGCGATCAACACACATCGCAACCGCAATATTGGCGAGAGACCGAGCGGCTGGTCGGGGACGAGCCGTCCACCTTGGGCTTGGTGTTGCCGGAAGCCCGGCTCGGCGGCGACCGCGCGGCCGCCATCGCCGCCATCAACCAGCGCATGGCGGAGTACTTGGCGGCCGGCGTATTCGTGGAACAAGCGCCGGGGTTCATGTTGGTGGAGCGCGAAGTGCGGCGCGAAACGCCTCGGCGCGGGCTCTTGGTCGCCTTGGACTTGGAGTGCTACGACTATCGGCCTGAGGCGCGAACTTTGATCCGCTGCACCGAAGGCACCGACCCGAAGCGCCTCCCGGCGCGCATCGACGTGCGCCGGGAGGCGCCCTTGGAGTCGCCGCACATTCTCGTGCTCATCGACGATCCCGAGCGCCGCGTCATCGAGCCGCTGTTCGACCAAGTCGGGCAGCCGCGCTACGACTTCGAATTGATGCAAGGCGGCGGGCGACTGCGCGGCTGGCACATCGCCGAGGCGGAGACCATCAACGCCACTGCGCAAGCCATCGCTCGTTTGCGACGGGGCGAGCCGCCGCTCGTCTACGCCATGGGCGACGGCAACCACTCCTTCGCCGCGGCGCGCAGTGTCTGGGAACAGCGCAAAGCCGATGGCGCCCCGGCGGACCATCCCGCTCGCTACGCCTTGGCGGAGTTGGTCAATATCCACGACGACGCCCTGACGTTCGAGCCGATCCACCGCCTGCTCGACGGCGTCAACGCCGAAGACGTGTTGGGGGCTTTCACGGCGCACTTCGCCGAAGCGGGCGGTTCCCGACGCCGGCTCGCCACCCGGGACCACTGGCAGCAGGCTTGGCGAGAGGCGCGTCAAACGCCCGGGCACCACATCCCTTATCTGACCGCGTCCGAGTTCGGCGTGCTGAGCGCCGCAGCACCGCGAACGCAACTTGAAATCGCCACCCTGCAAGCGTTCTTGGACCGCGTCGTCGCCGCCCACGCTGATGCTGACATCGACTACGTTCACGGCGAGGACGCGCTGATCGAGCTGGTCGACGCGAGCAGCCGCATCGGCTTTTTGCTGCCGAGCTTGGACAAGGGCGATGTGTTCGAGAGCGTCGTCCAAGACGGCGCCCTACCCCGCAAGACGTTCTCCTTGGGCGAGGCGCACGAGAAACGCTACTACTTGGAATGCAGACGCATTACGCCCGAAGCGGGCCGCCAATAGCTGGCGCCTAGCGCGGCAAGCGGAACGCGAAGTACTCCGACCCGGAAGGCGGCCCCATCCTGCCGCCGCCGGCGGCAATGGCCACATACTGCTTGCCGTCCACGCGGTACACCGCCGGCGTCGAGAATCCGGCTGCCGTCAACTCGGTTTCCCAAAGCACCGTGCCGTCGCGTTTGTCGTAGGCGCGGAACTTCCGATCCGGCGTCGCGGCGATGAAAATGAGCCCGGATGCGGTGACCACCGGGCCGCCGTAGCTGATCGCGCCGTACCCCAGACTGGGGTGCGAAGGAAAGTTGCCGAACGGCACCTTCCAGACGATTTCGCCCGTGGCCAAGTCGATGGAGTTGAGCGTGCCCCACGGCGGCGTGTTGCCGGGCAGCCCCTCGTCGTCCTTGAGGTAGACGTAGCAACAGTGGGAGTAGCCGACTTCGGTCGTGGGCTCGTCCTTCACCGGACGCTCGGCGCCCATGTAGCTCAACGCGCCACGACGCTCGAACTCATCCAAGTGCGCAAAGCCGGGCATGCGGCCGGCGCCTTGCGTGACCACCTCGGTGATCTTCTCCCAACCCAAGCGCTCGACGACGCCTAGGAGCGCCGGCCCGGCGTCGCTGCCCTCGAGATCGAGGCCGTGGCAGCTCCCGCAATGTTTGGCGTAGCTGCCGTAGTTGCTCACACCCGCCGGAATCTCGGTCAACGTCAACACCCCGGCGGCGTCGTTGGCGTTGAGGATGAGGCGGTTGTCCTCGGGGTCGAAGGCCGAGCCGCCCCACTCCGCGCCGCCGTCGTACCACGGGTAGATCAGCACCGTGCCGACCCGGGGCGGTGCCCAGCGCCGCACATCGTAGTCCTCGATGGCCGCCAAGACATGCTGGCGCGCCTTCGGCGTGCGATTGGTCACCTCGAACTGCTGACGACTGAAGGCGACGGTGGACACCGGCTGCTTCGGTACCGGGCGCTCGCCCGGCATGGTGCTCGGGAGGGTGTCCTCTTCCACGATGGGGTACAAGGATTCGCCCGTCTCGCGGTCGAATACATAGAGGTGGCCGGACTTGGTGGTGAGGGCCACGGCGTCTATGGTTTTACCGTCGCGTAGGAGTCGCACCAGCGTCGGCGGCGCCGGATTGTCGCGATCCCAGAGGTCGTGGCGCACCACTTGGTAGTGCCATTTGAGCTCGCCGGTGCGGGCGTCGAGGGCGAGCAGGCAGTTGGCGTAGAGATTGTCGCCCAGCCGCGGGGCACCCACGAAGTCCGGCGTCGCGGAGCCGGTGGGCGCAAACAACAGGCCTCGTTCCTCGTCGAGCGCCATGCCGCTCCAGACGTTGGCGCCGCCGGCCGTCGCCAAAGCGCCCGCCGCCCAAGTTTCGGCACCCGGGGCGCCGGGCGCCGGAATGGCGTCGAACTGCCAAATCAACTCGCCGTCGATGGCGCTGAAGGCGCGCACCGAACCCGGGAACGAGTCCGCCCACTCCGAAGTGGAGAACCCGAGCACGATCTTGTCCTCGAAGACCACGCCGGGCACGGTCACCGCGAAGTGCCCGCCGCGATCGTCCTGCGGCGTAATGTCGAGCCGTCCGCCGGCGCCGAAGCCGGCCACCAACTCGCCGTCGTCGGCATCGAGGGCGATCAGTTCGCGCCCGGCGGTGAAGAACAGGCGGCGCTCGCCGCCCTCGGCCCACCACATCAAGCCGCGCTGCGCGGAGCGGGTCAATTCGAGTTCGGTGCGCCAAATCTCTTCGCCGCTGGCCGCGTTCAGCGCGAACGCCGCAAGCTGCGGAGAGAGGCCGTAGAGCACGCCATCGACGACCAGCGGGCTGGTGTACATCACCCCGCCCGGCTCGCCGGACTCGTACACCCAAGCGAGTTCGAGGTCCGCCACGTTGTCCGGGCGAATGTCCGTCAGCGGCGAGTAGTGTTGGCGGCCGGAATCGCCCAAATACACGCGCCAGTCGACGTCCTTCGGCATCCGCTCCGGAGCGCATCCCGTCGCGAGCGACACGGCGACAATCCAGCAGGCCAGTCGCGTCGACTTACCGATCCGTCTGCGGACGCCTTTACCGGGCGGCGCGACCTCGCCGACCGCCATCACAACTCGCTGGCGAGCCGCCGCACGATACGCGCCAAGTCGTCGTGCAGGTCGTCGCGCCTCAGCGCGTAGTGGAACAGCGCTTCCAAGTAGTTCACCGGGTCGCCCGTAGTCAGCCAGCGTCCCTCGCGCACGGGGCACGCATATACGTCGCCGCCGCGCCGCATGTAGGCGGCGACGGCGTCCATCAGCCACAGTTCGTCGTCCTTGCCGGCCGGCGTCTCGGCGAGAATGGCGATCACCTCCGGCGGCAGAATGTAGCGGCCGAAGCCCACTAAGGTGGATGTGACCTCGGCCGCCGGTGGCTTCTCGACGATCTTCGTCACCCGCAGATGCTCATCGGTCTCGATCATGCCGTAGCGCGGCACATCGGCGCGGGGCACCTCTTGGGCGCCAAGAATCACCCCGGGCGTCCTGTGGTATTGCTCGATGAGTTGGCGCGTGAACGGCACCGCGGCGTCCACTAGGTCGTCGCCGAAGGCGTAGACGAACGGCGCATCGCCGACGAGGTTCGCCGCGTCCAGAGCCGGCGTGCCGTTGCCGTAGGGGCCCCGCTGGCGGATGTAGGCGACGTTGGCCAACTCGCTCGTTCGACGGGTGGCTTCGAGAAGGCCATTCTTGCCGGTTCCCGCGAGCGCGTCTTCCAAGGTGGGATGGCGGTCGAAATGGTCCTCCAGCGCCTTCTTGTCCCAGCGCGTAACGAACACCACGTCCCGGATACCGCTCGCGGCGAGTTCTTCCACGACATATTGGATGATCGGCCGGTCGATGAGCGGAATCATCTCTTTCGGTATCGCCTTGGTGGCCGGCAAAAAGCGCGTGCCGCTGCCGGCGGCGGTGACGACGGCCTTGGTGATCTCCGGTGTGGCCTTGCTAACGGTCATGCTCGTCCGCTGTTGGATCGCCCGGCTGGCTGCAAACAAGTCGAAACCCCGTCGCCAAGCATTTCGCGACGGGGCAACCCTATAATGCGGTTTCGCAGCGGTAAGCGGTAGTAGGCAGACCGATGACTTTGGCAGTGGTGGTTCTGGCGGCGGGCGCCGGCAAGCGGATGCGCTCCGAGCTGCCGAAGGTGCTGCACCCGCTCGCCGGCCGACCGCTGATCGAACACGTGCTGGACTTGGCGGAGGGTTTGCAGCCGGACGTCGTGCAGGTCGTGGTTGGCGAGCAGGCGGAGCGCGTCAAGGCGCCGCTCGCCAAGCGCCGGAACGTGTCGTGGGTGCTGCAGCAGCCGCGCCTCGGCACCGGGCACGCCGTCGCCCAAGCCTTGCCGCGGATCGCGCCGGAGTCCACCGTGCTGGTATTGCTCGGCGATATGCCGCTGGTGCGCCCGGAGACGCTCGCCGAGTGCGTGCGCCACGGGCACCACGGCCTTGGCATCGTCACCGCCGAAGTGAAGGCGCCGCACGGTTTCGGTCGTATCCTGCGCGCCGACGGACGGGTCGTCGGCATCGTCGAAGAGCGCGACGCAACCGCGGCGCAACGCGAGATCAAGGAAGTCAACACCGGTATTCTCGCCGCGCCGGCGAAGCGTCTCGCCGACCTTCTGCGCTCGGTCGATGCCGACAACGAGCAAGGCGAGTACTACCTGACCGATGTCGTCGCCTTGGCCGCCGCCCGTGGCATGACGGTCACCGCGGTACCTGCCGCTACCTCGCTGGAGGCGCTCGGCGTCAACGACCGGGCGCAACTGGCACGATTGGAGCGCCGTTATCAGCACCGCCAAGCCGAGGCGCTGATGGCGGCCGGGGTGACGCTGATGGACCCCCGCCGCTTCGATGTGCGCGGCGTCGTCACCGCCGGCGAAGACTGCGTGATCGACGTCGGGGTGGTTCTCGAAGGCGAGGTGCGCTTGGGCACGGGCGTGCGCATCGGCGCCAACTGCGTGATTCGCGACTCCCATCTAGACGATGGCGTGGAAGTGCTGCCGATGAGTTGCATCGACGGCGCCGTCGTCGCGGCCGGCTGTCGAATCGGCCCATTCGCACGTTTACGGCCCGGCACCAAACTAGGACGGGACGTGCATATCGGTAACTTCGTGGAGACTAAGAAAGCGCACTTGGGCGAGGGCGTGAAGGCGAACCACCTGGCGTACTTGGGGGACGCCAGCGTCGGCGACGCCAGCAACATCGGCGCCGGCGCCATCACCTGCAACTACGACGGCGTGAATAAGCACCCGACAACCATCGGCAAGGGAGTATTCGTCGGCACGAACGCCACTTTGGTAGCGCCGGTCACCATCGAAGACGATGCCTATATCGGCGGCGGTTCCACAGTCACCGCCAAAGTCGGGCGCAATGAACTCGCGGTCGGCCGCGGCCGGCAGCGCAACATCCAAGGCTGGACCCCGCCCGCCAAGCGCCGCAGCGAAACGCAGGGCTAGCCCGTGTGCGGCATCGTCGGCGCGGTCGCCAAGCGGGATGTGCCGGCAATTCTGCTCGAAGGTCTGCAACGGTTGGAGTACCGGGGCTACGACTCCGCCGGCATTGCGGTCGGCAACGGACGAGCGAGGCTCGAACGGCGGCGCACCGTGGGCCGCGTCAGCGAACTTGCGCACAGTCTCGCCCGAGAACCGTTATACGGCACCACCGGCATCGCCCACACCCGCTGGGCCACGCATGGCGCGCCGGCGGTGGAGAACGCCCATCCGCACATGTCGCGCGGACGCATCGGCCTCGTACACAACGGCATCATCGAGAACTTCGAGGAATTGCGGGCCGAGCTCGCCGAAGCCGGCTATCAATTCGAGTCGCGCACGGACTCCGAGGTCGTCGCCCACTTGGTGGACCACTGCTTGGCAACGGAGCAGGATCTCCTCGAAGCGTTGGCGCGCGCGGTACGGCGTCTCGACGGCGCTTACGCGCTCGGCGTCATCTGCCAGGACGACCCCGGGCGCATCGTCGCCGCCCGCTCCGGCAGCCCGCTGGTGGTCGGCGTCGGCATCGGCGAGAACTTCATCGCTTCGGACCCGTTGGCGCTACGTCCGGTCACCGACCGCTTCATCTACTTGGAGCACGGCGACCTCGTGGACATCACCGCCGCCGACATCACGGTATGGAACGCCGACAACCATGCCGTCGTGCGCTCGACCGTTCGCGTGCAGCAAAGCGCCGACGCGACCGACAAGGGCAACTACCGGCACTTCATGCAAAAGGAGATCCACGAGCAACCGCAAGCGATCCACAACACCTTGGAGGGCCGCCTCGGCCGCCACCAGGTGTTGGAGCGGAGCTTCGGCATCGACACCGAAGCCATACTCGACGACACCGAGGCCGTCACCATCGCCGCTTGCGGAACCGCCTACTACGCCGGCTGCATCGCCCGCTACTGGATCGAAGAACTCGCCGGCATTCCCTGCAATGTCGAGATCGCCTCGGAGTTCCGTTATCGCAAGTTCGTGACGCCGCCCGGCGGGTTGTTCGTCACCATCTCCCAGTCCGGAGAGACGGCGGACACCTTGGCGGCGCAGCAAGCCGCCCAAGCCGCCGGTTTCACCCATACGCTGACGGTGTGCAACGTGCCCACTAGCACGCAGGTGCGCGACGCCGAGATCGCCTTCCTCACCGAGGCCGGCGCGGAGATTTGCGTCGCCTCCACCAAGGCCTTCACCACCCAGCTCGCGGTGCTCTTGATGCTGGCCATCTTGCTGGCGCGACGGCGGGGCTTGGGCGCGGCGAAGGAGCGCGAACTCGTGTCGGCGCTCCGCGAATTGCCGGACGTGGTGGCGCACACCTTGGCGCTCGAAGAGCGCATCAGCCACTTGGCGACACACTTCATGCACCGCCATCACGCCTTGTTCCTCGGCCGCGGCACCCACTACCCGGTGGCTTTGGAGGGCGCGCTGAAGCTTAAGGAGATCTCCTATATCCACGCCGAAGGCTACCCGGCGGGCGAACTGAAGCATGGCCCGCTCTCCCTCGTCGACGAGGACATGCCGGTGGTGGCGGTCGCCCCCGCTGGCGAATTGTTGAAAAAGGTGCAGTCGAACCTGCAAGAAGTGCGCGCCCGGGGCGGTCAGCTCTATGTATTCGCCGATGCCGACGCGGGCATCGTCGATGACGATGGCGTGACCGTGCTCGAGGTGCCCAAGACCCACGAACTGCTCGCGCCGATCATCTACACCGTGCCGCTGCAACTGCTCGCCTACCACACCGCCGTGCTCAAGGGCACGGATGTGGATCAGCCGCGCAACTTGGCGAAGTCCGTGACCGTGGAGTGAAACGAGCGCTATACTGTTCGCTTGTACAGCGAGCGCGTTCTATCCGGCAAGCCCGAACTCCGTGGATCTGAGTCACATTCTCGACGGCCTGAATGATCGCCAGCGCGAAGCGGTCGCCGCGCCCACGGGCAATCTGCTGATCGTCGCCGGCGCCGGCAGCGGCAAAACTCGCGTCCTCGTGCATCGCATCGCTTGGCTGGTGGAAGCCGAGGGCGCCGCGCCGAGCAGCGTGTTGGCCGTCACCTTCACCAACAAAGCCGCGGCGGAGATGCGCGCACGAGTGGAGAACCTGCTTGCAGGCGCGGCGCGAGCCATGTGGGTGGGCACGTTCCACGGCATCGCGCATCGGCTGCTGCGCATGCATTGGCAAGACGCCGAACTGCCGCAGAACTTCCAAATCCTCGACGCCGACGACCAACTCCGGTTGGTGAAGCGCATCATGCGCGACATGAACTTGGATGAGCAGAAGTGGCCGGTGCGCCAAGCCGCGTGGTTCATCAACGCGCAAAAGGACGAAGGCCTGCGGGCGAAGGATGTGCCGACCGCCGGCAAGGACATCTTCGTCACCACCCATGCCGAGGTGTACGCGGCCTACGAAGCGCTTTGCCAACAGGCCGGTTTGGTTGACTTCGGCGAGCTGTTGCTGCGCAGCCACGAGCTATGGCTGCAACGCAGGGATCTCTTGGAGCATTACCAGAGTCGCTTCCACCACCTGCTGGTGGACGAGTTCCAAGACACCAACCGGCTTCAATACGCTTGGCTCCGCGTGCTGGCCGGTGACAGCAGCCACGTTTGGGCGGTGGGCGACGACGATCAATCCATCTACGGCTGGCGCGGCGCGAAGATCGAGAACATCCGCCACTTCCAAGACCACTTCAAGGATGTGGGCGTGGTGCGCTTGGAACAGAACTACCGCTCCACCGGCACCATTCTCCAAGCCGCCAACGCCCTCATCGACAACAACGCGGAACGCCTCGGCAAGAACCTGTGGACGGACGCCGGCAGCGGCGATCCGATCCTCGTCTACTCCGGCTACAACGACTTGGACGAGGCGCGCTTCATCGCGCAGCGGGCGCAGAGTTGGATCGACGACGGCGGCAGCGCCACCGAGGTGGCGGTGTTGTACCGCTCCAACGCCCAGTCGCGGGTGATCGAGGAGGCGTTTCTCCGGCTCGACATCCCGTACCGCATATACGGCGGCTTGCGCTTCTACGAGCGCGCCGAAATCCGCAACGCGCTCGCTTATATGCGCCTCGTCAGCCAGCGCCATGCCGATGTCGCCTTCGAGCGCGTGGTCAACACGCCGCCTAGGGGCATCGGGGGCAAGACCGTGCAGGCGATCCGCGACCGCGCCCGGGCGAACGATGTTTCGCTGTGGCAGGCGGCCAAAGAGGGCGTCGCCGAGGGCGCCTTCAAAGGTCGCGCCGCAACAGCCGTCAGCGCCTTCCTACGGCTGATCGACGATATGGCGATCAAGCTTGACAACGCCGCGCTGCACGAAATCGCCGAGCACTGCATCGAAGTCAGCGGGCTGATGGCGTTCCACGCTCGGGAAGGCGGCGAGCGCGGCGTGGCGCGCAAGGAGAACTTGGAAGAGTTGATCGCCGCCTGCCGTCAATTCGGGCGCGAACTGGTATTCCCCTTCGACGCCAGCGGCGACGACTCGGCGCAGACGCCAGAACTCGACGAGTTCTTGGACCAAGCCGCCTTGGAGAGCGGCGACTACCAAAGCGGCGGCCCCGCCGTGCAACTCATGACCTTGCACTCCGCCAAGGGGCTCGAGTTCCCGTTAGTGTTCATCGCCGGCATGGAAGAGGGTCTCTTCCCCAACCGTCGTTCGGCGAACGACGCTGGCCGTCTGGCGGAAGAACGCCGCCTCGCTTATGTCGGCATCACCCGGGCAATGCGGCAACTCTACTTCACCTACGCCGAAACGCGACGGCTGTACGGTGCGCAAACGCGCGCTTGGCCGTCCCGGTTCTTGGATGAAGTGCCACGGGCGTGTTTGCAGGAAGTGCGCGTGGGCGGCAGCGTGTCTCGCCCGTTCAAGGCCACCAGCTCTTGGAACAACGGCGACGAGGAAGCCACCGGCGGAATACGCATCGGCCAACTCGTCAGCCACGCCAAGTTCGGCGAAGGCGTGGTGCTCAATGCCGAGGGGCAGGGCGAGCGCACGCGCGTGCAAGTTCGATTCGGCCGTGCCGGCACCAAGTGGCTGATGCTCGCTTACGCCAACTTGCAAACGCTGCCATGACGCCATCGCAGCGCATCTCGATCACCCAAGCGCACCTCCGCGCCGCGCTGCCCGACGTCACCGCCACCGTCCACGCCCGAGGTCTCGAACGGCCGGTCGAGGTGGTCCGCGACGAGTGGGGCATCCCGCACATCCGCGCTCGCACGGAGCGCGACGCCTTCTTCGCACAAGGTTTCGTTACCGCCCAAGACCGGCTCTGGCATATGGACTACGACCGGCACCGGGCGCTCGGTCGTTGGTCGGAATTGGTCGGCGAAGCCGGTCTTACCGAAGACCAACTGATGCGCAAGTTCGGCGTGGAGCGCGCCGCGCGGGCGGACTTCGACGCGTCGAGCGGCGCCGCCAAAGCCATGCTGACCGCCTATGCGGAGGGCGTCAACGCCTTCATCGGCACCACGCAGACGCTGCCGGTCGAGTACCGGCTCGTGGCAGCGACGCCCGAGCCTTGGCAACCGTGGCATTGCCTCGCGGTATACAAGGTCCGCAACATGCTGATGGGCACCTTCGAGGTCAAGCTGTGGCGGGCGCGGCTGACGTTGCTCTTGGGCGCCGAGCGCGCCGCGGAGCTGTTTCAGGGCTATCCGGAAACCGGCCTCGTCTCCGTGCCACCCGGCGCCACGTTCGGCGAACCGCGATTGAGCGGGCTTGACGACCTCGGCGCCGTAGCGGCAGCGCTCGACTGGTTGGGCGAGGCCGAAGGCGGCAGCAACGCATGGGTCGTCTCGGGGGAGCGCACGGCGTCCGGCCTACCCTTGGTCGCCGGCGATTCGCACCGCCCGTTGGACACGCCCAACGTCTACTACCAAACGCACATCAACTGTCCGGCGTTCCGCTGTAGCGGCTACGCCTTGCCGGGCGTGCCCGGGATGCCGCACTTCAGCCACACCGAATACGTCGCTTGGGGGATGACCCACGGCTTCGGCGACTACCAGGATCTCTATATCGAGCGCTTCCGCGTCCGAGAGGACCGCCTCGAATACGCTTGGCGGGACGACTGGCTGCCGGCCCAAGTTGCCAACGAGACACTGGCTGTCCGGGACGGCGATGCCCGAGCCTTGGCGGTGGTCCGCACCCGACATGGCCCCATCGTCGCCGGCGACCCATATGCGGGCCACGGCTTGGCCTTCAGTCATCCCGGCACCAATAGCGGCACGGCTTGGGCCAACGCCCTGTACGAGCTCTTGATCGCCAAGTCGGCGAACGAGGTAGAGGCGGCGCTCACGGAGTGGACCGAGCCGGTGAACAACTTCGTCTACGCGGATGTCGACGGCGAGTTCGGCTACCGCTACCGCGGCCGGATACCGTTGCGCTCGATGCGCAACGCTTGGCTACCGGTACCGGGTTGGCGCGGCGAGCACGAGTGGCGCGGCCAAATCCCATTCGCGGAGATGCCCCACGCCCGCAACCCCGCCGCCGGCTTCGTCGTGACCTGCAACAATGCCCCGACGACGGCGGACTATCCGTACTACATCAACACCTTCTTCGCCGCCGACTGGCGGGCGCGCCGCATCACGGCACGGCTTGAGCAACTGCCCGCCGGCTCGGCGACCGTTGCCGACATGGCGGCCATTCACGGTGATCGGGCGTCCATTCCAGCGCGCACGCTCATCGCCCGCTTGGCAACGATCGCGCCCACCGATCCGGACGCTCGGCAGGCGCGCGAGATGCTTATGGCGTGGGACGGCCGCATGGACCGCGCCTCCGGCGCCGCGGCAATCTACGGCGTCGCGCGCCGCCATCTCGTCGGCGCGGTCGTCGAAGCGGCGCTCGGCGAGGCGGCCGACGAGGCGCTCGCCGGCGCCGGACGCAGTATTCGCGGCGCGGCGGCGCATATCGGGTCGCTCTACGCAAGCGCCGTCAGAGCCATGGCCGAGGACGACGACTCCTGTTTGGGACCGGGTCGAACCTGGGCGGCGTTGATCGAGTCCGCCTTGGCCCGCAGCGTCGTCGAATTGCGCTCGAAGCTCGGCGCCGACATGGGCGACTGGCGCTGGGGCGCGCTCCACCGCACGCGACCTCGGCATCCGCTTTCTTCGGCGTTCCCCGAATACGCGACGCTGTTGGACCCGCCGGCGATCGAGACCCACGGCGATGGCGACACGCCGCTTGCCGGCGCCTATGCCCCGGCTAACTACGTGGCCACGGTCATGTCCGTGAACCGCTACATTCACGACCCGTCCGACTGGCGGAATTCGCGTTGGATCGTGCCGCTCGGCGCATCCGGGCATCCGGGCAGTCCTCATTACGCCGATCAGGCGAAACGGTGGGCGGATGTCGAAACCATCCCGCAACGGTGGGATTGGCGGGACATCGCCGACGCCGCGCGGACGCGGCAAACGCTTGCGCCTGTCAACGAGCCCGCATCGGCGCAGCGGCGGCAGTGATAAGGTTCGCCTTCGAACACGGGAATCACGGATGAAGCTGCTTATAGCCAACCGGGGCGAAATCGCCATTCGCGTCGCCCGCACGGCTGCCGAACTCGGCATCGCCACGGTCGCCATCTACTCCGAAGACGACGACCGCTGCCTGCACACGGGCAAGACGGAAGAAGCGGTGGCGCTGAGCGGGTTCGGCGCCGCCGCTTACCTCGACGGCGAACAGATCATCGCCGCGGCCAAGTCCGCCGGCTGCGACGCCATACACCCGGGCTACGGCTTCTTGGCAGAGAGCGCCGCATTCGCGGAACGTTGCGCCGACGCCGGCCTCACGTTCATCGGCGCGCAACCGGCGACGCTGGCGCTATTCGAGGACAAGACAAAGGCGCGCGCGGCCGCGTCGGCGGTCGGCGTGCCGGTTTGCCGAGGCATCGATCATCCGGTGTCCCTGAACGAAGCCGTCGATTTCTTCCGCAGCGACGCCGGCAGCTCCGGCATGGCGATAAAGCCCGTGGTCGGTGGCGGCGGCCGGGGCATCCGCCTCGTGACTCGCTCGGACGCAGTAAGCGACGCCTATCGGCACGCCCGGGCGGAAGCGCAAGCGGCGTTCGGCAACGGCGACGTCTACGTGGAGGCGCTAGCACCCGACGCCCGCCTCATCGAAGTGCAGATACTGGGTGACCGCCACGGTGCCCGGACCCACGTCGGCACCTGCGATTGCAGCATTCAGCGACACTTTCAGAAACTCGTCGATCTCGCGCCGGCGCCGGGTCTGGCGCACGATTTGGCGGCGCGGCTGATCGATGCCGCCATGCGCATCGCGGCACACGCCGACTACGCGAACGCGGGCACGTTCGAGTTCCTCGTGGATTGCTCCCCGGACGCGAAGGCCGAGTCGTTCGTATTCGTCGAGGCCAACGCGCGGCTCGAGGTCGAACACACGGTTATCGAAGCGGTAGCCGGCATCGACCTCGTCGAAGCGCAGCTCCGCGTGGCGGAAGGCGCCACCCTCGCGGAACTCGGCTTGGCGACGCCAACGGCTTCACGCGGTACCGCGGTGCAAACGCGGGTATGCATGGAGACCATGACGGCGGACGGCACCATCCACCCCTCCGCCGGCACGCTGGTCGCCTACGAGGCGCCGAGCGGCCCAGGCGTGCGCAGCGACGGCTTCGGTTACAGCGGCTACCCGACAAGCCTCGCGTTCGACTCGCTGCTCGCCAAGGTCGTCGCCCACTCCCCCTCGACGAATCCAAGCGACGCCGTCAACCGCGCCGCCCGGGCGCTCGCGGAGTTCCGGATCGAGGGCGTGGACACCAACATCCCGTTCTTGGCGAACATACTTGCCACGCCCGACTTGGCGGCAGGCCGCACGCACGCAGGATTCGTCGACGAGCACCTCGCAACACTAGCGAACGCAGAGCCGCGCCGTCAGTTCGTCGAGCCGGTCGGCGGCGCCAGCATCCCGGCCGGCGCGTCGACGCAAGCGGAGGGAATGATCGGACCGGAAGGGACCGTCGGCCTGCCGTCGCCCATTCAAGGCACCGTGGTCGAGGTGGCGGTCGCCGTCGGCGAGCAGGTGCGCGTCGGTCAGCTCGTCGCCGTCGTCGAAGCCATGAAGCTGCAACACGACATCAAAGCCGAGACCAGCGGTCTCGTCGCGGCCGTGTCGATGCGCCCCGGCGACGTGGTTCGCGAAGGTTATCCCGTGGTCTTCGTCGAGGAGATGGACGTCGAAGGCGGCGCCGTCGAAGCCGGGGGCGATGTCGAACTCGACCATATCCGCGGCGACCTGCGCGAAATGCTGGATCTGAAGGCGCGGGCGTTCGACGAATCACATGCGGAGGATGTCGCCAAGTGGCACGCCAACGGCCGGCGCACGGCACGGGAGAATATCGCCGACCTTGTCGATGCCGGTACATTTTCCGAGTTCGGACCGCTCGCCGCAGGGCAAACCGCGGCCGGCGTGGTGGCGGGCGTCGGCAGCATCAACGGTGATCGATTCGACGACGTGCGCTCCCGCGCGCTCGTCGTCCACTACGACGCAATGATGCCTTCCGGCACGCGCCATATGATCGGCGAATACAAGCAGGACCGGGTCTTCGAGCTCGCGCAACGCTACCGCCTGCCACTGGTGCTGTTCTCCGAGGGGTTCGGCAGACTCGCCGGCTACGGGAGAAAGACCGGCGGGCGCGTGCATATAGACACCACGATGTTCGCCCGCTTCGCGCAGCTCAGCGGCTTGGTGCCCCTCCTTGGCATCACCTCCGGCGCCTGCTTCGGCGGCAATGCCGCCCTCCTCGGTTGTTGCGACACCATCATCGCAACGCGCGACGCCACCATCGGCCTCGCCCGTCCGGACCTCATCGACGGCGGGCGCGTCACCGGCGAAGCGGTCGGGCCGATGTCGGTGCAAAGCCCGAACGGGGTGGTGGATCTCTTAGCCGAAGACGAGGCCGACGCCGTCGCCTTGGCCAAGCGCTACCTCTCCTACTTCCAAGGTGCGACGACGCCGTGGCGCGCACCGGATCAACGGCGCATGCGCCACATCATTCCCGAGGATCGGGTGCGCACCTACGACGTGCGGGACATCATCCACACGCTCGCCGACGAGGGCTCGGTACTGGAACTGCGCCGCGAGTTCGGCATCGGCGTCATCACCGCCCTGTTCCGCATCGAAGGCAAGCCCATGGGTCTCGTCGCCAACAATCCCGTGCATTTGGCCGGCGCGATCGACAGCGACGGCGCGGACAAGGGCACGCGGTTCATGCAGTTGTGCGACGCCTTCGACGTGCCCGTGCTCACCATGATGGACTGCCCCGGCATCATGGTCGGTCCCGACCACGAGCGCGAGGCGCTGGTCCGCCACAGCGCCCGCATGTTCAATGTCGGCGCCAACCTGACGACGCCGATGTTCGGCGTGGTGGTGCGCAAGGCCTACGGCTTGGGCGTGCAGGCCATGTGCGGTGCCAGTTCCCTCGTCCCCTTCTTCACCGTCGCCTGGCCGACCGCCGAGTTCGCCGGCATGAATATCGACGGCGGGGTCAAGCTTTCGTCGCGCCGCGAGTTGATGGCCATCGAGGACGCCGACGCGCGCAAGGCGGCCTACGACCGCAAGGTCGCGGAAGCCTACGAGGCGGCTCGCGCCGTCAATTCCGGCGGCAACGCCTACGGCATCGACGACATCATCGACCCGGCGGACACCCGCACGTGGCTGGCGCGGGGCCTGAAGAGCCTGCCGCCAAGCCACCCCCGCACGACAAAGAAACGGCCGTATGTCGATACCTGGTAACGAGTCGCTTCGGACTTGCTAGGGGAGAAGAGATCACTTCATGAAATTGCTAGTCGCCAATCGAGGCGAAATCGCCATCCGCATCATGCGCGCCGCGGCCGAGCTCGGCATTCCCACGGTCGCCGTCTACTCGCAAGACGACGAAAACTCGCTGCACACCGGCAAGGCCGACGCGGCGGTGGCGCTCGACGGCCTAGGCGCCGCCGCGTATCTGGACTTAGAGCAGATGGTCACGGTTGCCAAACAGTCCGGTTGCGACGCGGTCCACCCAGGCTACGGCTTCCTCTCGGAAAACGCCGCGTTCGCCGAGCGTTGCGTGGCCGAAGGCATCCAGTTCGTCGGCCCGCGCGCCGACACCCTCGCGCTGTTCGGCGACAAGGCCCGTGCCCGAGTCGCCGCCGCCGAAGCCGACGTGCCGGTGATCCGCGGCCTCGACCGAGCCGTCACGCTCGGTGAAGCGCAGGACTTCTTCGCCCAAGTCGGCGGTGGACGGGGCGTGATGATCAAGGCCATTGCCGGGGGCGGCGGGCGTGGCTCTCGGATGGTCGCCAGCGCCGACGACTTGGCGCCCGCCTTCGAACGCTGCCAAGCGGAAGCGGAGGCCGCGTTCGGCAATGGCGATGTCTACATCGAGGAGTTCATCCCTCGGGCACGGCATATCGAGGTGCAGATCTTGGGCGACCTGCACGGCGGCGTCGCCCATTTGGGCGAGCGCGAGTGCAGCATCCAGCGGCACTTCCAGAAGATCGTCGAGGTGGCCCCGGCGCCCGGGCTTGACGCCTCTCTCCGACGGGAGATCATCGCCGCGGCCATGCGCTGCGCCAAGAGCGTCGGCTACTCCAACGCCGGTACTTTCGAGTTCCTAGTCGATGCCTCGGCCGAGCGCGACGAAGGTGCGCCGACCTTCGCCTTCATCGAAGCGAACGCCCGCTTGCAGGTCGAGCAT
This sequence comes from uncultured Pseudomonadales bacterium, assembly GCA_964348085.1. Taxonomy (GTDB): domain Bacteria; phylum Pseudomonadota; class Gammaproteobacteria; order Pseudomonadales; family Azotimanducaceae; genus VXYL01. The sequence continues at coordinate 20,389 of CAYGBI010000037.1, forward strand.
ACGGTCACCGAGGCCGTGACCGGCGTGGACATCGTGCAGGCGCAGCTCAAGCTCGCCGCCGGCGCGACCATTGCCGAGCTAGGGCTCGACACGCCGGGCGCTACGTCGCCTAGGGGCTACGCCATCCAAGCCCGGGTGAACATGGAGACCATCGCCGAGGACGGCTCCTTTCAACCCGCAGCCGGCGTTCTGGAGGTCTACGAGGCGCCGAGCGGCTTCGGCGTACGCACGGACGGCTTCGGCTACAGCGGCTATCGAACCAGCCTCTCGTACGACCCGTTGCTCGCGAAAGTAATCGGCCACTCGCTATCCCGCGACTTCTCCGACGCCATCGCCAAGACGGCGCGGGCGCTAGACGAGTTCCGCATCGAAGGGGTCGGCACGAACATCCCGTTTCTCAGGAGCGTTCTCGCCCACGAGGATTTCGCCAACGCCAACGTGCATACCCGATTCGTGGATGAGCACCTCGCCGAACTCGCCGTAGCGAGCAAACCCCGCCGACAGTTCGTGGCGCCGGTCGGCGGTGCGCCGGCGGCCGTCGACGACGGCGCCGCCGGCGGATTCGCGGGAGCGAGGGTGGAAGACGCGAAAGACCCGCTCGCGCTATTCGTTCACGACAGCCAAGTGAAGTCCGAAACGGACGACGGCGATGCCGACGGGCCGGTCGAGGTCGCGACACCGACCGCCGGCACCGTGATCGCAATCCATGTGGCCGAAGGCGACCCGGTAGCCATCGGCCGACCGCTCGCCGAGATCGAGGCGATGGGCTTGCAACACCTGCTCGATGCGCCGCGAAGCGGCATCGTCGAGTCGGTGGAAGCCAGCCCGGGCGATGCGTTGAACGCAGGCGAGCCCGTTGTAGTGCTGCGGGAGGCGGATGTGGCAGACCCTACGCCGCCAGCCGACGGCGCGAACCCGGACTACATTCGGCCCGACCTTCGAGAACTCAACGAACGGCGTTCCTATATTTTCGATTCGGCGCCGACCCGCGCCGACAAAATCGCCCGTCGGCACGCCAAAGGCCAACGCACTGCCCGAGAGAACATCGAACAGCTCCTCGACCCCGGCAGCTTCCGAGAGTACGGCCCGCTAGTCACCGCAGGGAGCTGGCAAAAACAGCAATGGCTACGCGAGACCACCCCGACGGACGGCATGATCATGGGCATCGGCGCCGTCAACGGCGATCAGTTCGACGCCACCCAGGCCCGGGTGGCGATCGCTCATTACGACTATATGGTGGTCGCCGGCACGCAAGGCGGCCGCGGTCATTACAAACAAGATCGCTTGTTCGAGATGGCGCGCCGCTTCCGCTTGCCGTTGATTCTGTTCGCGGAAGGCGGCGGCGGGCGACCGGGCATCAGCGGCGGCGAAGCCGAGGCCCGGTCGAATACACGCAAGAACGTCACCGGCGCGGACGCCATCGACATGGCCGCCATGCGCGGCGGCGGCGTCGGCATGGACACCTACACCTTCACCGAGTTCTCGCTGCTCAGCGGCCTCGTGCCGATGGTCGGCGTCAATTCCGGTCGCTGTTTCGCCGGCAACACCGCCCTCCTCGCTTGCTGCGACGTCATCATCGCGGCGGCGAACTCCACCATCGCCATGGGCGGTCCCGCCATGATCGAGGGGGGCGGCCTAGGCATCTACACGCCCGAGGAAGTGGGGCCGATGTCGTTCCAAGTGCCAAACGGCGTGGTGGACATACTGGTCGAGGACGACGAAGCCCTAGTGGAGACCACCAAGCAGTACATCTCCTACTTCCAAGGCCCGGTGCGGGAGTGGCATGCGCGAGACCAGCGCCCGCTACGGCACATGATCCCCGAAGACCGCAATGCCATGTACGACATGCGAGCGCTCGTCGAGCATCTCGTCGACGAAGGCTCGGTGTTGGAGATCCGTCGGGCTTTCGGCCCGGGTCTCATTACCGCGTTGGTGCGCGTCGAAGGCCGGCCGATGGGCCTGATCGCCAATAATCCGCGTCACTTCTCCGGCGTCATCGACAGTGACGCCGCCGACAAAGGCGCTCGCTTTCTACAACTCTGCGACACCTTCGATCTACCGGTGCTGTCGCTGATGGACTGCCCCGGCACGTTGCCCGGTCCCGACGCCGAGGGCCAAGCGCTGGTGCGGCACTTCGCGCGCCTCGTCGTCGCCGGCGCGAACCTGAGCGTGCCCATGTTCGGCGTCGTGGTGCGTCGCGCCTACGGCATGGGGGTACTCGCCATGTGTGGCGCGAGCGCATTGACGCCGATGTTCACCGTCGCTTGGCCGACCGCGGAGTTCAGCGGCAACAGCATCGAAGCGTTGGCGCGCCTCTCGGTCGACCAAGAGCTGGGCGACAACGCGGACGCGACGGCGCGGAACGAGAGCTATCGGGCGCATTTGGACACTTTCCTCAGCAACGCGCGCGCCGTGAACTCCGGCGGCACGCTCTACGGGATCGACGACGTGATCGACCCCGCCGATACGCGCGCGTGGATCGCTCAAGGGCTGAGGAGCCTGCCTCCGGCGCTGCCGCGCGGCGAGAAGAAACGGCCCAATCTGGACACTTGGTAGGTATACACTCAAAGCCGTCATCGTTCGGGAGAAGCCCATGAAAGCCGCCGTATTGCGTGAAGTGAACCAGCCGCTAGCCATTGAAGAAGTGAGCACCGGAACGCCGGGACCGCGAGAAGTATTGGTGCGCACGGCTGCCGCTGGCGTCTGTCACTCGGACCTGCATTTTCAAAACGGTTCCTATCCGTATCCCCTCCCCGCGGTGCTTGGCCACGAGTCCGCCGGCGTCGTCGAGGCGGTCGGCTCGGATGTCCACTACGTCAAACCCGGCGACCACGTCATCACCTGCCTGTCGGCTTTTTGCGGCCACTGCGAAGACTGTCTCACCGGCCGCATGGTGTTGTGCAACGAGCCCGAGCTTTCACGCGGCCCCAGCGAACCGCCACGGTTAGCCGCCGGCGACGAACCCATCGCGCAGTTCCTCAACCTGTCCTCGTTCGCGGAAACCATGCTGGTACACGAGCACACGGTGGCGAAGATACGCAAGGACATGCCGCTTGACCGCGCCGCACTGATTGGCTGCGGCGTCACCACCGGCGTCGGCGCGGTAATCCACACCGCGGCCATCGAACCGGGTTCCACCGTAGCCGTGATCGGTTGCGGCGGCGTCGGCCTGTCTTGCATCAACGGCGCGGACATCGCCGGCGCGGGACGCATCATCGCCATCGACACCGTCGCCTCCAAGCTGGAACTGGCGCGCAAGTTCGGTGCCACGGATACCGTCAACGCGGCGGAAACCGACGTCGTCGGCACCGTCCGCGAGATGACCGGCGGCGGCGTTCATTATTCGTTCGAGGCCATCGGCCTGAAGGCCACCACCGAACAGGCGTTCAAGATCATCCGCGCCGGCGGCACGGCCACCGTCATCGGCATGATCCCGGTGGGCACCATGGTGGAAATCCACGGCCCGGAGTTCCTGCGCGAGAAGAAGCTGCAAGGGTCGAGCATGGGGTCGAACCGCTTTCGCGTCGATATGCCGCGCTTCGTCGATTTCTATCTGGCCGGCAAACTGCACTTGGACGATATGATTTCCGGTCGGATCGGCTTGGAAGACGTGAACGACGCACTGCAAGCGCTCGAAACCGGCGAGGTGGCGCGCAACGTCATCGTCTTCGAATAGGCGGCGCAAGCGTCGCCTGCCCGCCGCTCGGGCCGCTCGGAGGGTGGAGCGGGCGATGGGAGTCGAACCCACGTCTCCAGCTTGGGAAGCTGGGGTAATGACCGTTATACGACGCCCGCGTCACAGTCGATTATGGCGATGCCAAGAGCGGACGCAAGCCCGATAGGAGAGGCGTCAATGCGCACCTTGGCGAATACGCCGTTGGCCGGCCAGCGCGTCCTCGTCCGGGAAGACCTCAACGCGCCCATCAAAGACGGGCGTGTGACGAACGCCGCGCGCATCGACGCGGCGCTACCGACCATCGAGCAGTGTCGCCGAGCGGGCGCCGCCGTACTAGTGGCCTCCCACCTCGGCCGACCGACCGAGGGGAGTCGTCCGGCGAATTTATCGCTGGCACCCGTGGCACGCGAATTGAGCGCCCGACTCGGTTGCGACGTGCCGCTGGTCGAAGATTGGCAAGGCGGGGTCGACGTGGGGCCGGGCTCCATCGTCCTGCTCGAGAACATTCGCTTCGAGAAGGGCGAACTGGCCAACGAGCCGGCCTTGGCGCAACGCTTGGCTGCGCTCTGCGACGTTTTCGTCATGGATGCGTTCGGCACCGCGCACCGTGCGCACGCATCCACCTGCGGCGTCGCCCTGGCCGCGCCCATCGCCTGCGCCGGGCCGCTGTTGGCGGCGGAACTCGCCGCCTTGCGCCAAGCGCTCAACAAGCCGGCGCGGCCGCTGGTCGCCATCGTCGGCGGATCGAAAGTTTCCACCAAGGTGGACGTATTGGCGGCTCTGGCGGCAACCGCGGACGCGATCATCGTTGGCGGCGGCATCGCCAACACGTTCCTGTTGGCGGCCGGGGAACGCATTGGCGCATCCTTGGCGGAACCAGACCTCGTCGGCACCGTACGCCGCATCATGGCCGAAACCGACGTACCCCTGCCGGTCGACGTGATGACGGCACCGGCCGGGTCCTTGGATGCCCGGCAACCGGCACGGCTTCGGCGGGTCGGTGAAGTAACGGATGAAGAGTCGATCCTCGACCTCGGGCCGGAGAGCGTTCGCCGCTTGTTGCCGCGGCTGGCAAACGCCGGCACGATCCTCTGGAACGGGCCGCTTGGCATGTTCGAGTTCGACCAGTTCGGCGAGGGGACCGCCGCACTCGCCGAAGGCATCACCGCGTCGTCGGCGTATTCTCTCGCCGGCGGCGGCGACACGCTGGCGGCAATCGACAAGTACGGCGCACGCGACGGCATCTCCTATCTGTCCACGGGCGGCGGCGCGTTTCTCGAGTTCGTCGAAGGCAAAACGCTGCCGGCGGTGGCGGCGCTGCAAAGTCGGTGGCGCGCTAAGCCAAGCCGATGATCGAACAATTGCGCCGCATCTTCCCGCAGTCCCGGCTCACCACGGCAGCGGACGACTTGGCCTTCTGGGGCGGGGACTGGACACGGGGCTACGCCGTCGCCCCCACCGCGGTGGTATTTCCCGAAACGGTCGACGAGGTGGCGGCGACGACGCGACTTGCCAACGAACTCGGCTTCGCCCTGGTGCCCTCCGGCGGACGAACCGGCCTATCGGGCGGCGCCGTGGCGAGCGATGGCGAAGTGGTGGTGTCGTTCGACCGCATGAACCGCATTCTGGCTTTCGATCCGGCGGACCGCGTGGTGCGCTGTCAGGCGGGCGTCACCACCCAAGCGCTGCAAGCGTACGCCAAGGCGCAAGGGCTCTGCTATCCGGTGGACTTCGCATCTTCCGGCACCAGTCAGCTAGGCGGCAATATCGCCACCAACGCCGGCGGCATCAAGGTCATCCGCTACGGACTGACACGCGACTGGATCGCCGGCCTTACCGTCGTCACCGGCAAAGGCGACGTGCTGACGCTCAATCACGCCTTGGTCAAGAACGCCACCGGCTACGACCTGCGGCACCTGTTCATCGGTTCCGAGGGCACGCTCGGCTTCGTCGTCGAGGCCGAGGTGCGACTCACGGCGCCGCCGCCACCGAACCGCGTCATGGTGCTGGGCTTGGCCCGGTTTACGGACGCGCTCCACCTCCTCACGCGGTTTCAATCGGCGATGACGCTGTCGGCATTCGAGTTCTTTTCCGAATTGGCGCTCGGCAAGGTGTTGGCGCATCGCCAACGCAAACGGCCCTTCGCCATCCCAGCCACGTTCTATGCGCTCTTGGAGTTCGACGCGAGCGACGAGGACGCCGCCGTCCAAGCGTTCGGCGACGCGCTCGACGAAGGCTGGGCGACGGATGGCGTGATCTCGCGCTCCGATGCGCAAGCGGTGGAGTTGTGGGCGTTGCGCGAAGGCATCACCGAGAGCATCGCCCCCGCCACGCCATACAAGAACGATCTGTCGGTGAGGGTCTCCGCCGTGCCCGCCTTCCTTGCCGACATGGACCGTTTGGTGACCGAAAACTATCCGGACTTCGAGGTCTGCTGGTTCGGTCACATCGGCGACGGCAACCTGCACCTCAATATTCTCAAACCCGCGGAGATGGCGATAGGAACCTTCCAGCAGCGCTGCCACGCCATCAGCCCCAAGCTGTTCGCCGCGGTCGGCGAACACGGCGGCAGCATCTCCGCCGAACATGGCGTTGGTCTGTTGAAGCGGGACTTTCTCGGCTATTCGCGCAGCGCGGTGGAAATCGACATCATGCGCGCCATCAAGAGAGTGTTGGATCCGAACGGCGTGATGAATCCCGGCAAGCTACTCAAGTAGCAGGCTACTCGAGTAGCCGGACGCCCCGGGGCCCGCCGATCAACACCGTATGCGGGCGCGTGGCGATGGCGAAGATGCCGTTGTCGACAACGCCGGGAATGTTGTTCACGCGTGCTTCCAGTCGCACGGGCTCGGCGATGGCAAGACCGTGAACGTCCAAGATTTCGTTGCCGTTGTCGGTAACGAAGCCGGCGCGTCGCCTCGGCTCGCCGCCGAGTTCCCGCAGCTTGCCCGCCACCATTCGCCGTGCCAAGGGGATCACTTCGACCGGCAGCGGGAAGGCACCGAGAACGTCGACGAGTTTGCTGTCATCGACGATGCAGACGAACCGCTCTGCGCTCCCCGCGATGATCTTCTCCCGCGTCAACGCGCCGCCGCCGCCCTTTATGAGCGCTCGACTTGGCGTGACTTCGTCGGCACCGTCGACGTATACGGCGACTGACTCCACATCGTTCAGATCCACCACGACAATGCCGTGCGACATGAGACGCTCGGCGGTCGCGACGCTGCTCGCAACGGTGCGGATGCTGCCTTTGACGGTGACCGTCGCCAAGGCGTCTATGAAGTGGTTGGCGGTGCTGCCGGTGCCGACGCCAACGACGACTTCGGGCACGAGCAACGGTTCGATCAACGTCAACGCCGCGCGCGCGACCTGACGCTTGCGCTCGTTTTGCGACACGGCGCGTCCCGGTTGCGGCGCGGCGCGTCCCGGCTGCGACGCGGGATTGCCCGTGTGTTCGGCTTTGCGTATTCCCACGAGCGGACTGACCTATGGAGCTCCCGCCGGCCGTTCACCGGCCGCCGAGAACGCGTGCCAACCGGTTTCGGTGACCACAGCGGCAAGCGGCTCGTCCCAAGGATTCGCCGGCAGGGCGTCGATGCGCTGACATTCGTGGGCGACGCCGATGCGCAGCACACCCGGTGCGGAGGCGAAATAGCGGTCGTAGTAGCCTCCGCCCATGCCGAGGCGGCAGCCGCGGTTGTCGAACGCGACCAATGGCGCGAGCACGACGGTAGGTTGAACGCGAAGCGGCGAGACAGGCTCGGGAATGCCGTAGCGGTTGTCACGCAATGGTTCGCCCGTGCGATAGGCGGCGAAGTACAAATCCCGAGCGGTGACCACGGGCAGGGCGAGATCGATCCCGCGACGCCGGCAATCGCGCGTCAACGGCGCCAAGTCCACCTCGCCGTCGCGCGCCAAGTAGACGGCAACGACATCATCACGCCCTAGTCGCACGCCAACCGCGCACGCCACCACTGCGGCGTGGCGACGCTGACATGCGCCGGCCAGCGCTCGGCGTCTGTGGCGGAAGGCCGTGCGCAGCGATTGTTGCGACCTTACCGACATGACCTCTACGGGCTTGTCTCCCGGCGATGCCGCTGCTTGGTTACCCTGAACCGTTCTGGTTCAAGGCGGTGATCCGGGCGACGCCTAAGGCTTCCCGCGACTCGTAGCGCGGTTTCCCGCACCGGTCTTGGGTATGCGCACCGTCGCCGACGCCGAATCTCCTATGGTTTCTCTAACGGCTCAAGGATGACGCTAGCTAGCCAACATCCCAGGAGACACGAGTGAGTATAGCCGTTAACCCATGTCGCGTTGCAAGATCCGCTCTTGCCTTTGACGGCTCAGGCCATTCGTCGGCTGCCCGCCGGCATGCCAACACGCCCGCTACGACTCGCCTTCCAACTGCCGCAAACGCGCCTCGAGTTCGGCGTTCCTCCGCTCTTGGGATCGGCGGAGGGCGGCCTCCCGGTCCGCATAGGCGGCTGCCCGGTCCGCGCGGTCGGACTCACGTTCTGCGCGGGCGAACTCTTGCTCGGCACGGGCGGCCGCACGGTCCGCACGGGCGGACTTGAGCTCACGAACTCGGGCCATCGACTCTTGGAGCGACGGCAGATCCGACCCTGCCACCGGGTCGTGCCAGCGCATCTCCACCAGCCCGTCCTCCGGCGGCTGCGGCTCCAAGACATGGGCGTAGAGCCCGAGCTCCCGGCTGTAAAGCCCCCGCCGGCGGTTCGGCAACTCGGTCTCCGGCAGCCGGCGCGGCGCCGAACCCCGCGACAGCCGGTAGCCGTGCAGCGTCGGCACCGGCAGTTCCCCCGTCGGGTCGAACAGGAAGTACTCCTTCACCCCCAGCTCCGCGTACGCCGACACCTTGTAACCCGTGTCGCCCTTCAGCATGCCCCGGGTCAGCACCTGCAGCACGAAGTCCGGCGCCTTCCCCTCCGCCTCCACGTCGTACTGCCAGCGCCCCGGACGCCGCGGCACGCCCTTGGCCACGAACACGTCCGGGTAGACGAACTGCTCCGCTCGGACCCCGCCGCCGACATCCGCGAGGTAGCGCACCCGCAGGTCGTCGCCCACCTCCACCCGCTGGCCCGCGAAATGCACGATCAGCGACGGGGCGCAGTATTGCGTCGCGACCGCCTTCGGCCCGATCATCGGCACGCGCTCGTCCACCGCCAGCACGCGGCCCTCGAACGACGCGATGTGGTCCTCGATGTCGGCGGCTTCCGGCGCGGGCAGGTAGGGCGGAAGAGGGGAACCGTCCGCCGGCGGTTCTGCGGCTGTCTTTTGGGCCATCGGCGTCTTCTCCTGATTTCCGGGCGGGGAACAGGGCGGGTCGTCGCCAACCGGCGATGACCGCCGGCATCGGCGCCGACGATGGCATGCCGCGAAACCGCGAAGCGGCGCGTCCCGTCCCGAGAGGCTCGCACGGGCCGTCCGGCCGCTCGTTAGCGACATCGCCGCCGCAAGTCGTGCGACTTCGCTCCCGCGCTCCGGATCAGGCGCCGTCGTCCTCGGGCGAGCGGATGAGGACTAAAGGCGCGTCGTACGAGCCTCGAAGTCAGGAGCAGACAGGCGCACTGGCATCGACATGCTCGATGGCGCTATCGAGGCGCGCGGCCAGTTTGTCCAAACCCTTGCCCGTCAGGTCCAAGCGGCGGCGCAACTGCAAATTGTCACGCACGGCATTGAGCGCCACGACCACGGCGAGCCGATCAAGCGGGTACGCTCTGCCTTCCCGCAGCCTACGCAAACGCTCGTCTAGAAGACGCGCCGACTCCTTGAGGTCGTCGAGTTCATCCTCGGCGCAGCGTACCTGGTATTCGCTATCCAGTATCCGTACGGCGACGGTAACTGCGACGCTCAATTATCCTCGTCCATCGTTCTTAGCAGACCGATCATGGCGTCGATTTTGCTCTTCGCCAGTTCGTTCCGCTCCATCAGCCGAGCGCGTTCGCTCGTCCACGACCGCTGCGCCTCGCGCAACTCCTTGTTCTCTTGTACCAAGCCTTCACATAGGGCGATAAGCTCGTCCAGTTTCGCTTCGAGCGGACTGGTGTCCATTTCCTCCATGAGTGTTCCTCTGCTACGTCGTTCCGCGGTTGGTTGATCGTCCCGCCGCCAGCGCCACGTTCGCCAGATTCGGGGCACCGCGGCAAACGCCGCATATCTTGCCGCAAAACGAGCGCCTCGTGTGCGCGGAAAACCGCGACGGCGATTGCGCCGTGGCGGAAGTTGCTGACACACTCTCGCCATGTCAGACCGAAACGGCAGTTACGACGTCGTGGTCGCCGGCGGCGGCATAGTGGGGCTTGCCGCCGCTTTGGCGCTTCGTCGCGCCGGTCACTCGGTGGCCGTGGTCGAACCGTGGGCGGCCAAACGTCGGCGTGGGCGGTTGGGGTTCGACGCTCGCACCGTCGCGCTCTCGCCAGCGTCCGTGACTTGGCTGCGGTCGCTCGGTGGTCTTCCGGAGGAAGAACTCACGCGCGTCACACGCATGAGGGTCTGGGAGCACGACGGCGCGGCGGCGCTTACCTTCACGCGCCCGGACGGCCTCGCTTGGGTGGTCGAACACAGCGCACTCGTCAGTCGCCTTTGGCAAGCCGCAAGCCAGCGTCTCACGCTGATCCAAGCGACCGTCGTCGAGCTTGAGCAACGGCGCGACGAAGTGGCGCTTCGCTGCCGGGAATCCGCTGGCGGGGAACGAATGCGGCCACTGCGCACCCGGCTCCTAGTCGCGGCGGACGGCGGCGATAGCGCCGTTCGCAGATTGGCCGGCGTCGGCATTCGCCAAGAGCGCCAAGGCCGGGCGCCGCAATACGCGATCGCCACACTCATCCGTACGGCACGCCCGCATGGCAATACCGCGTGGCAACGTTTCGGCAGCAGCGGACCCGTGGCCCTGCTGCCGGTCGGCGACTCGAGCACGTTCGCGGTCATCTGGAGCACCGCGCAAGGCGAGCACGAACGTCTCGCCCAACTCGACGACGACGGCTTCCGCGCCGCCTTGGCGGCGGAAACCGAAGGCGTCGCCGGAGCGATCGAGTGCGTCGATCAGCGCTTCCGCTTCCCGTTGCGGCAGACATTGGCCACCGACTTCAACCCCGCCCCCGGCATCATCCTCGCCGGCGACGCGGCACGAACGCTGCATCCCTTGGCGGGGCAAGGCGTCAACATCGGCCTGGAAGATGCCCATGCCCTCGCGGCCGTCGCCGGCGAGACGCCGTCCTGCTCCCTCGCTAGCCCCGCTCGATGGCGCAGTTACGCCCAAGTTCGCCGCACACGCTCGAAACTCATGTTGGCGCTCATGCGCACGCTGCTCACCGCCTATTGCGGAGCGACCGCCGGCAATCCGTGGCGGCGCTTGGCGCGCAACACGGCGGTGCGCTGGATCGACTCGGCCCCGACGGTCAAGGCACAGCTCGTGCGCGAGGCATGCGGTTTCGGGCCGCTCGCCACCTCGTGAACGCCGCACAGACGCCTTTGCACGCCGCGCATGTGACCGCCGGGGCGCGCATGACGCCTTTCGCAGGTTGGTCGATGCCCCTCCACTACGGTTCCCAGATCGCCGAGCATCATCAGGTGCGGCGCGACGCCGGCATGTTCGACGTATCGCATATGAACGTTATCGATATCGAAGGCGCAGACGCGCTCGACTATCTCCGCCGCGTTTTCGCCAACGACCTAGCCAAGGCGTCGCCCGGCAAAGCCGTATACGGCGTGCTGCTCAACGACGCAGGCGGCATCATCGACGATCTCATCGTCTACCGTCGGCGGGGGAGTTTTCGCGCCGTGGCGAACGCCGCCACGCGCCGCAAGGTACTCGACTGGCTCTCGGCCCAAGCCAAGGGGTTCGAGGTTCGCATCCGTGAACGGGCCGATTTGGCGATGATCGCCGTGCAAGGGCCGACCGCGTTCGCCAAGTTCGCAACCGCCACCGCGATCGACGCCGCCACGCTCGATCCCTTCGCCGCGCTGGAGCGCGACGACTGGCTGGTCGCCCGCACCGGCTACACCGGCGAAGATGGTTTGGAGGTGTTGTTGCCGAGCGGGCAAGCCGAGCCGCTTTGGCGCCGTCTGACGGCCGCCGGCGTCGCCCCGGCCGGACTCGCCGCCCGCGACACGCTACGCTTGGAGGCGGGCCTTAACCTTTATGGTCAAGACATGGACGAGCGCACGTCGCCGCTCGAAGCGAACCTCGCTTGGAGCGTCGCTTGGCGGCCGGCCGAGCGCGACTTCATCGGCCGCACCGCTTTGGCCCGCCAGCGCAAGGCCAAGCCCTCGCGCACGTTGACGGGGATCGTCCTGCGCCAGCGCGGGGTGATGCGTCCCGGCCATCGGGTGGGCACGAACAACGGCGACGGCGCGGTCACAAGCGGTCTATTTTCACCCACCTTGGGGTACAGTATCGCGCTTGCCCGTCTGCCGCGGGGCGCGACGGGCGACTGCACGGTGGAAATTCGCGGTGCGCAACGGACTGCCCGAATCGTCAGGCCACCCTTCGTGCGCCGCGGCAAACGCGTTCACCGGTAGACGGCACGGGCCGCAAGACACAAGGAAACGAGGCAGAAGGACAACGATGAGCGAGACGCCAATCGAATTGCGCTATGCGTCAAGCCACGAATGGGCGCGGATGGAAGACGGCGTGGTCACGGTAGGCATCAGCGACTTCGCCCAAGAGTCGTTGGGGGATGTGGTCTATGTCGAATTGCCCGAACCCGATCAGACAGCGGATGCCGGCAACGAGATCGGCGTGGTCGAGTCCGTGAAGGCGGCAGCGGACATCTACTCCCCCGTATCCGGCACCGTGGTGGCGGTCAACGAGGCGCTGGAGGACGCGCCCGAACTGGTCAATCAAGACCCATACGGCGATGGCTGGTTCTTCAAGATCGAGCCAACGGACGACGCCGAGTTGGAAGAGCTCTTGGACGCCGACGGCTATCGGGAGCTGTGCGCGGCGGAAGGAAGCGGCGATGATTGACGGGGCTGGCGCAGGCAGACGCCGCGCCGGAGAATCGCCGCCAGTCTGACACCCGAGAAGCGAAGCCCCGGTGCCATTCATTCCCCACACGCCCGAAGATGTTCGCGCCATGCTCAACGCCATTGGCGCGGAGTCGCTAGACGACCTGTTCGACGAGATCGAACCGGCGCTGCGCAGCGCAAGCTTCGACACCCTCGACGCCGGCGTGGACGAGATGACCATGCTCCAAGACATGGCGGCGAGAGCCAGCCGAGACGAAACCGGCCCGTGTTTTGTCGGCGCCGGCTGTTACGACCACCATATTCCCGCCGCCGTTTGGGAGCTCGCCGGACGCGGCGAGTTCATGACCGCCTACACGCCCTATCAAGCCGAAGCCAGCCAAGGCACGCTGCAACTCATCTACGAATACCAGACCATGATGACCTCGTTAACCGGCATGGACGTGTCCAACGCCTCGGTTTACGACGGCGGCTCTGCCCTTGGCGAGGCCGCGCTAATGGCCGTGCGCAGCCGAAAGCGCGCCGCCAGAGGCGGCTCTGACGCCCCGCGAATCGCCGTCGCCGGCGCTTGCCATCCATATTACGTGGACGCCGCGACCAGCATCGTCCGCCATCAAGGGATCGAGGTGCGCATCACCGGCTTCAACGCCGACGGTCGCGCACGGCTCGACGCCTTGGCGGCGATGGGCCGACCAACCGCTGTCGTCGTGCAGCAACCGAACTTCTTCGGCGTGCTCGAACCCGTTGACGACGTGACGAACTGGGCCCACGCCAACGGCGCATTGGTCATTGCCGTGGTGAACCCCTTGGCGCTCGCGCTGTTCGAGTCTCCGGGCGCGTGGGGAGACACCGGCGCCGACATCGTCTGCGGCGACGGCCAGCCGCTCGGTATTCCGATGGCCTCCGGCGGCCCGTCCTTCGGCTTTATCTGCACCCGCCGCCGCCATGTCCGCCAACTGCCGGGACGCATCGTCGGCCGCACCGTGGACCGGGTCGGACGAAGCGGCTTCACCCTCACCTTACAGGCGCGGGAGCAGCACATCCGACGCAGCAAAGCCACCTCCAACATCTGCACCAATCAAGGTCTGTCGGTGACCGCGGCGACCATCCACATGGCACTGATGGGCGCGGCCGGCTTGCGCCGCGTGGCGACCAATTGCCACGCCAAGACCCGCGACCTGACCCAAGCGTTGACGACCCTACCCGGCGTGCGTCAACGGTTCGCCGCGCCGTACTTCCACGAATGCGTCATCGACTTGGCACAGCCGGCCGAGGCCGTCGCCGCGAAGATCGCCACCACCGGCATCGTCGGCGGTCTGCCTTTGGGCCGCTTCTACCCGGAGCTTGCCGACTGTCTGCTCGTCTGCGCCACCGAGAAGCGCACCGAAGGGGAAATCGACGCTTTTCGCCGCGCCCTCGACGAGGCACTCGCGTGAAACGCGAACGAGGCACGGTGTTCGACATTGGTGCGCCGGGACGCCAAGCGACCGCGCAGCATCCGCCGCCGGGCGACATCGGCGACTTGCCGGCCGAGTGTTTGCGGGGCGAAGCATTGAAACTGCCCCAAGTCTCGGAATTGGACGCGGTGCGCCACTACACCAATCTGTCGGCGAAGAACTACTGCATCGACACCGAGTTTTACCCGCTCGGCTCCTGCACCATGAAATACAACCCCCGAGGCTGCCATCGGGCGGCCAGCCTGCCGGGCTTCCTAGGCCGCCATCCACTGGCGCCGGAGGCGTTGAGCCAAGGGTTTCTTTCCGCTCTATACGACTTGCAGCAAATGCTCGAGGCGGTCACCGGCATGGCCGCGGTGTCGCTGACGCCCATGGCCGGCGCCCAAGGCGAGTTCGCCGGCGTCGCCATGATTCGCGCCTATCACGACTCCCGCAACGACGCCGGCCGGCGCGAGATCATCGTTCCCACCGCCGCGCACGGCACCAATCCGGCCACCGCCGTCATGTGCGGCTACACCGTTCGGGAAATTCCCGTGGCGGCGGACGGCGATGTGGATCTCGCCGGCTTGGCTGCCGCGGTCGGCCCGACAACGGCGGGCATCATGCTGACCAATCCCTCCACCTGCGGGGTTTTCGAGCGGCGCATTCTGGAAATCGCCGACATCGTCCACGACGCCGGCGGACTGCTCTACTACGACGGTGCCAATTTGAACGCCATCTTGGGCAAGGCGCGGCCCGGCGACATGGGCTTCGACGTGCTGCATCTGAATCTACACAAGACGTTCGCCACCCCCCACGGCAGCGGCGGTCCGGGGGCCGGGCCGGTCGCCGTCAACGAGCGCCTGCGGCCGTTCCTGCCGGTACCGTTCGTGGCGCGGAAGGACGACGGCCGCTATCGTTGGGTCGATGGCGCGGAGCGGCCGGCTTCCATCGGCCGCCTGTCGGCATTCATGGGCAACGCCGGCATTTTGCTGCGAGCGCTCGCCTACGCACGAATGCTCGGTCGCAATGGCATGCAGCGCGTCGGCGAGTTCGCTACTTTGAACGCCAACTATCTGATGTGTCGGCTCGCCGCGGCCGGCTTCGAACTCGCCTATCCCGAACGCCGCGCCAGCCACGAGTTCATCATCACGTTC
>CAYGBI010000038.1:0-35489 GCA_964348085.1 uncultured Pseudomonadales bacterium
GGCTTTCCGGGAGGTTCAGGCTAAGGCGCTTCACCGGCTCCTCCGGGCGTCCAAAACGGTTCTTCATGGCACTTCGGTGGCTATGCCGGCCGTGGGTTCAGCGACGCCCGGGGCGCTGGTTTCCGACCGGCCATTCGGGTCCGCTTCCCGCGGCGACACTCTGACCTCAGGTTCCGCGCCGCTCGGGGTGCTTGTGTCAGCCGGATTCGGAGCATCTTCGAGAAGATGCATACGCAGACGCCGGAGACGACGGCGTAGCGCAAATCTTGCCTGCGGCGTGAGGGCTGAAGATGAATGGACCTCCGTAGTAGAGGGTGTCGTGGCGCTCGTTGGGCTGGGGCGCGACTTCGATGCTTTCGACGGCCTCGGCTTCGGTGGGCGCATCGCTGGGCTGATGCGCTCGCTAAGTTCCGGGTACCGACGCTCGATTAGGACGAGTAGCGCAGGCAACTGGCCTGCTTCAACCGCGTCCCCGTAGCCTACCTGCTCCCATGTCGGCAGAGTGTGACCCGAGGAGCGTTCGCGCTTGAACATGGACCAAGCCTTGCGTCCCTTCCGCTTGACGATCAGCGCGCGCTCCTTGGGGAACCACCACAGGTTATATCGGCGTTTGGCGCAAGTCAGTTTCGCGTCAGCCGAACGCGTGCCTTGGATGAAGGGGCTGTAGGCGCCGACGCTAGCAAAGCAGTTCTCGTCGTCCGCCGTGGCGTCGAGGGCCTTCAGGATCTTAAGCGCTAATTTGCGCCTTAGCACCAGATCCTCGTTGTCCTTGGCGCTGGTTTCCTCCACGGTCCGTGCGTCTCCCTCCTCGACTTTGATTAGGCCGAAGGGCTGAGCTTCCTTCTCTAGCAGGTAAAACTCGGCGCTGCCCTCTCTCAGCTCGTTGAAGTAGCTGCTGCCCGCCCACGCCCTCCTGTTGCCGACGCAAAGCGAGAGTCTCTTGCCGACCCGCTCAAGCTGGTCCGGCGAGAGAATAGGCTGGAGCGCCCAGCGCTCATCGAGCTCGACGCGCGCATCTTTGGCTTGTTGACGCTTGAGCTGCTCATTGGCGTGGTGACCGGCCTTATTCAAGGCGCCGACAAAGCGACTCGCCTCCGCTTGGATCTGTTCGAAAGGCGCTGACTGCACCATGCGCACAAGACGCTTCGCGTTACCGCGCGCTGCCTGGTATCTACCTTCGGGGTCGCGGCGACCGTCGGCACACACTACGGCGCGACAGAGATGACGCAACGTCCTATTGACGTCCTCGCTCACGCGCACCTTGACGCCCCGGCCATCTCGATTCTCGCTCTTCGCCAGAAAGGTGGCCAAGCGCCGCCGGAGCATCTTCGGCGACCGGTCGATGACTTGCGGGGGGAGCCCCGAGTCCGTCAGCAGTCGCTCGAACTTCGAGAGCAGCTTCATGCGTTCCTTACGTCTGTCCATTGAATTTGTCCGTTGTCGGGAGAAGTGGGGGTATTATACACAATTCCACATTTGTGTGTATACCCTTATGAGTGCGCAGAGATAGGGCCTCTTCGGAAACGGTGTCCGAAAGGCTCGATGGCTGTGGTGGTGGTCGTTTGGCGGAGTGGCCGGGCGGTGGGCGGCGCCGACGGAGCTAGTGGCGTGCGCCTATGAGGCGGCTGCGCAGTGCAAGCTGGGGATCGAAGGTTGGCGACGCCTTGAAGAGGTGTGACGGCGGATATGTAGGAGTAGCGCCAGTGGCCTGCCCGACCGGGGCCCTGCCATTGCGCACCATCGAGTCGATATGGCGGATGGGCCAGCGACGAGTGGACATGGAGGTTGCCCGCCGTGTTCCACCACTCTACGCTACGGTGGCACGAGTGATCGGCAGCCGGTAGGGAGGTATACACATGAGCATTAAGGAGGACATCGAGGAGGCTCTCCCCAACTGTAAATACATTGAGAGACTCGGTAGAGGAGGATTTGGCGCCGTCTTTAAGGTCAAAAACAGGCTCACAGGGCTGCACTTTGCCGTCAAGGTGCTCGAAGAGGGTGCCAAAGAGGAAGCCCAGCGCCTCATGGACCTAGAGCCCCATCCAAACGTCGTCCGGATCTTGGACGTAAAGGAGGATAAGTTTCTTCTCATGGATTTGGTTAAGGGAGAGACGCTTCGCGATGTTCTGACAAGGCGCGGACCTCTTAAGCCAGAAGCGTGGTTTCCATACTTTCAAGGCATATTGAATGGGTTAAGTCACTTGCACGCTGGCAAGGTCGTCCATCGCGATGTCAAGCCAGAGAATATTATTGTCAACGAGAATGGCGAGTGTGTCTTGATCGACCTCGGTGCAGCGCGGAAGGAGGGGAGAGAGACGAGTTATACCGGAACATATAGGTACAGCGCACCTGAGTCCCTCCCTGATCCCATCGGTTTAGGTGGGGCTCCCCGACGATCTTGGGATATCTATTCCCTGAGCGTTGTTGCGTTTGAAATGCTCTATGGTTGCGTTCCTAGCTCAGGGCCAAAAGGCAGTTTCGTAGAAGTCACTGACGATGATCGAGAAAAGATGATGGATCGGCTGTGGAAATCCGAAGTAGGCTATGTGAGAGCCATTCGAGAAGGGTTAGATCCTGTCGCAACCCATAGGCCGAAGAGTATTTTCGACTGGCTTTGCAGCATGGTGGTGGTGTCAATGCGAGACGCAAAACAGTACTACGCACGGGCGGTGGATCTCCGTTCGGTGTTGATGGAGGAAGACGACTGGGAGATAAGGGACTTTCTCGACGCCATAGTCGATGATATGAAGCTGACCAAAAAGGGGAGCAGTTTGTATGAAGAATTACGAAAAATGAACAAGGCGGATATTTTACAGTGGCTGGTGGACGAGCACGCCGAGAAGTTCGTCAAGTGGGGCGAAGAGTTCGAGTACGAGTCGATGCCGCATTCGAGTCAGGATCCTACCAAGCTGGAACCCGAGTCGACACTAGCAGATCTCCGAGAGCAAATTGCGACGGATTTGGACATTCCATTAAGGTCGGTTGCCTTCTATAGAAATGATGGGGATAACACGGAAGCCCTTGGTAGGCTTAAGCGGGACGCCTTCTTCGAGGAGTGGGGCAGCAAATACGGTAGAACGCCTGAATTGCTTCCGAATATGATTGATAACGAGACTGTCGCGTGGCTAAGGCGGATCGTCCACCGTATATATGGTCTGCCGGACAAATCGTTTCAGATGGTGCGCCCACCACCCAAGAGGTCCATTTACCACGGTAACACGAATGTATGGAACGTACTCCATGAATGGCGCAGCAAAGGTTGACGCCGGTTGAGGTGGTTCTGCGCCTGCCGAGCTGTCGACCGAGAGTTCTAACGGGCAGCTGCTTACCATCTTCCCCAGCTCAACTCACCGCACCACTCGCTGGGGTATCCTGACCCGCATGTGACAAGAAAGACGACCAGCCATGCCCCTACCCATCCCGCCTCTCAAACAAGCGGATCTGCCGGATCGCAAGACGCCGCTCTACAAGATGATCGGTCCCGGCGTCGTTATGGCGGGGCTGGCGATTGGCTCCGGCGAGCTCATCATGTGGCCGTGGATCACCTCGGTCGTTGGCGCCCAACTGCTCTGGGCCGCCGCCATCGGCATCTTTCTGCAGCTCTGGGTGAACATCGAGATTGGCCGCTGGACCATCGTCACCGGCGAAAGCCCGTTCACCGGCATGGCGAGGGTGCTGAAGTTCCTCGTCTACATGTTCGTGTTCATCGTCTTTGTCGGGAAGTTCCTGCCGGGCTGGGCGCGAGAGACCGGAATCGCGCTACGCGACCTCATCTTCGGCCCCGGCCACGACAGCCCGCCGTGGCTGTGGACGACGATTATCTTCGCGTTGGTCGCGGCGATTTTGTTCGGACCCAAGGTCATCTACACCGCGGTGGAGCGGTGCATCGGCGCGCTGATCTTGGTCATTGTCGTCGGCCTTATCTATGTCGTGTGGGAGATCGGCACCGTCGATGTATTCGTCGCCATGTGGGAGGGGGTGATCAGCTTCTTCGACTTCCCCGACTTCCCGGTGAACGTGATGGCGGACGACGGCACGGTGCGCGATCAACTGACCTTCAGTCGCTTCTTCGGCGCGGTCGTCTTCGCCGGCGCCGGCGGCTTGGGCAACTTGTACTACGCGTACTACCTGCGCGAGAAGAACGTCGGCATGGGTGCGCTGGCGCCCTCGCTGATGAGCCCGGCACACAAGCACGAGATCAAGGAGATGGACACCGGCTACATCTACGCCGAAACCGCGGAAAATCGACGCCGCTTCAAGGACTGGTTCCGCTATGTGGTGGCGGATCAGACGATCTTCTTCTGGCTGCTCGGCAGCTTCACGATGTTCCTCTTCATCTTCGGCGCGCTCGCCGTCCTGCATCCGATCGGCCTCGTGCCGGACCGAGGCAGCCTGGTGTGGGATCTCGCGTTGATCCTCGAAGAGAGTCTCGGCACGACCGGGCGCTACATCTTCCTGATCGTGGGCATGGCGGCGCTGTTCAGCACGCAGCTCGGCGGGGTCGATGGCGGCAGCCGCATCTTCGCGGACCTCCTGCACACCAACTTCAAGTTCGGGCGCTGGTTCAAGCTCGAGCAGTGGTATCTGATCCTGGTCGGCACCACCATGGGCGTTGGCATCTTCAGCGTTTGGTTCTTCGGCAAGTACGACATCGCCGGCCTCGACTTCCTGTTCATCTCCGCGCTCATCGGCGGGTTCGCGATGGCGGTGTACGTGCCGGTGATCCTGTACATGAATCTGACGCGGCTGCCCGTCTCCGCCCGGCCCGGCTGGATCAACATCTTCTTCATGGTGTTGGCCTCCATCATGTACATCGGTTTCGCGGGTTACACGCTTTACAGCAAGGTTGTGGATGTGATCAGCGGGTTGGGGTAGCGAATGCTAGTCGAGCCGATCGCTTCCACAACGCCAACGGTTAAGGAGCCTTGCGCCATATGGACATAGGGGTCGCCATCCCATTCAGCCACCGCACGCCCGTGGACTACATCGCCGGCGCGGCCAAGCACCTCGAAGACGTGGGCTTCGCCGCCATTTGGGCGCCGGAGCACGTGCTGTTCTTCCCGGAGTACGAGTCCGTCTATCCGTATTCGGACGACGGCCGAATCCCGGGCGAACCGGACGGGCTTCTCGATCCGTTCTCCGCCCTGACCTTCGCCGCCGCGCACACGTCCCGCATCAGACTCGGCACCGGCATCTGCCTCGTGCCGCAGCGCCAGCCGGTGTACACCGCGAAGCTGGTGGCGGACTTGGACTATCTTTCGGGCGGGCGCGTGGAGTTCGGCGTCGGCATCGGCTGGCTGCGGGAAGAGTTCGAAAATCTACAGATGGACTTCCGTACCCGCGCGCGACGCTGTGCGGAGTACATCGACGCCATGAAGGCGCTGTGGACGCAACCCGTGACCACCTTTGACGGGGAGACGGTGCAGCTCAAGTCCTGCTACTTCAATCCAAAGCCGGTGCAGAAACCGCACCCGCCGATTTTCTTCGGCGGCGAGAGCGAGGCCGCGTTGACCCGCGTCGTGACGCAGGGCGATGGCTGGTACGCCTTCAACTTGGACCCGGCCGGTGCCGAATCGGCGTTCGGGCGCTTGAACGCGCGGCTGCGGGAAGCGGGACGCGACCCCGCGACCGTGCGTCGCTACGTCGGCGCGGGCCGCCTGCGAGTCACGCCGGACGTCGCGTCCGCGTACGCCGACGCAGGTGTCGAACAACTGGTCCTCGGCTTGTTCGCGACCAACTTGGACGACCTGCGCCGACGCGCCGACCGGCTCGCCGTCGCGACGGGGTTGAACCAGCGGTGAGAACTTGGCTGGTGCCGTCCAATCACGAGTGGTTCAGGCAGCGTCGCCGGTAGTAACGAACCTCACTTATCCGCTTACACGAGCGGCCATGCGGTTCCACCGATAGAGATCGCGCAGGTAGCCTGCGTAGAAGTCCATCAACTCCGCATAGCCCGGCCGTGGTGCTTGGTCGTCGATGACGAAACGGAGCTGGTCGACCATGTGGTGCCAGCCGGCGGCCACGCCAACCCAAGGAGTGCCCGGGCCGCCGGGTTGCTGCGCCGACATGTCTCCCTGCGCGACCGTCGCGTCTGCGCCCCAAGTACCGAGAAACGCAAAAGCCGTCGCATCACCGTCGTCGCGCATTTCGATGCGCATGCCGCCCGTGCCGGCATAAGGACCGTGCGGTTCCACGAAGTCGATGTATTCGTTCTCGCGGAAATCACGGACGGTGTTTTCCCAGTGATGCCGGAAGGCGCCGCCAACACGAAGCTCGAACGTCGTCGGCGGCACCAGCCACCACTTGGCCATGCCTTCCGAGCTGCTCACCAAGCGCCACACTGTCGCGACCGGTGCGTTCAGTTGTCGAGTCCACACCATGGCATGGCGATCGACCAACCTTCCCGCATCGGCCAGCAGTGCGTCGTTTGCTACCGAAGTGCTAAGCATGAACTGCGTGTCGTTCCGCACGTTCAGCTTAGCACCTCCCGCCCGGGACGCGGCTAAGCCCGCGGCGACGGTACCAAACACCATGACTGATCGCCTGTTCAGCATTGCTGCCTCCTTGCACGTCGGCTCGTTGCGGCGCGGCACCTTTAGTCGCGCTTAGGTGCTTCGTCGAAACGCCATATCGCGGGATAATAGGCGAGGGTTCAACGGTTGTCCGCACCCCAGATGCTCGTCGGCGTCACGTTCTTGAGCCGTGCGGAAACCGCCGGATGCGGCGCCTTGCCCACCGTGTACGGAGCGGTTCGTTTGCGGCGACATTTCCCGATCTAGCGCTACGAAAGCCGTTGTCTCTCGGCACCGCCTTTCGCCCCAGCCCAAGCCGCCCTAGCACCCTGTCGGACTTCGCGGCAACGCGCCAAGTCCGACAGGGTGCTAGCCAAACGTGCTTCCGCCGAAAACACAAAGTTGTGGCGGTAAGCGGCGCCCGTTCGGACCACCTTATTCCCGCCCGCACGTGGATGGTCCTGACGCGGCTCTCCGACCGTGCGCCGCTACGTCGGCACCGGCCTCCTCGCGAGTCACGCCCGACCTTGCGTTCTCGTAAACCGACGCAAGTGTCGAACAACTGATCGTCGGCTTGTTCGCAACCAACTTGGACGACCTGCGCCGACCGGCCTTCGGCGACGGATCTGAACCGCCGCCGAAGGCCGGCTGCGTTCCCCGAGCCCCTAGTCGGGATCTCGTCTGGTCGTGTACTTGCGCACTGTTCCCGTTGGATAGAGCAACCGGCCGAGTATCGGGCACTGGCGCACGAACAAGACGAGAAACGAGGGCCACTGACTCTCGCTTACTGCGTTCCCGTAGTCCACCGCCTCCCACTTCGGCAGCTCGGCGCCGGTGCGTTCGCGCCTAAAGAGGCACCAAGCCGCGTCGCCTCTCCTTACCCGCCTGACGGCCGCCAATCTCCGCCTTGGCGACCACCACACGTCATAGTGGCCCCCGGCGTGAGACAACCGCCCGTTCGGTAAAGGCCGGGTGGGAATGAAGAGGCTGTACGCGCCGACGCTGGCGAAGCAATCCACATCGTCCGCGGTGGCATCGAGCGCCTTCAGTATCTCAAGCGCCAACTCATGCGTTAGCTCCGGATCCTCGTTTTCCGCCGCCTTGGCTTCCGCCACAACCCGTGCGTCTTCCACGTCGACTTCGATGAGGCTGTAGGGCTCAGATTTGTCCTCTAGCAGCCAGAACTCGGAGCTTCCGCTCCTCAACCGGTCGTGATAATCGCGGCCCCAATCGCTGCGCTTGTTGCCGACGCAAAGCGCGAGCTTCTTGCCGACCGCCTCAAGCTGGCGGGTGGAAAGGATCGGCACGAGCGTCCAGCGCCGGTCGATTTCGATGCGACCAGCCTCGGCCTCTTGACGCTTTTCCCTCTCATTGCGCGTTGCGCCCGCCTTAATCAGCACGCCGGTGAAGCGGCGCGCCTCCACTTGGATTTCTTCGATGGGCTTCCATTGCGGCAAGCGCACGAGACGTCTCGCCGCCCGTCGTACCGAGCCATCTGGATGGCTATGAGCGTGCGCTATCGCCCCACTAAACCTTTTCAACGCTTTCAAGAGATCCTTGTACACCTTCGCCTTAACGCCCCTCCCGTCCCGATTTTTGGGCTTCTTCAGAAAGGTTTCCACACGCTCCCGCAGCTTCTGCGGCACGTTTTCCTTGACTGGTCGGAGCTGCTCTGAGTCCGCCAACCGTTGCTTGATCTCCGAGAGCAGTTGCTCCACTTCTTTACGCCTAGACATAATGTCTTCTCCTTAATTGACAAATTGTGTGATCCGCGTGTCCTGACGAAGAACGCGCGTCCCACGTGAATACCCTTTACAACTTTCGCTTTGCGTGGCTCGTCTCAAGTCCACGAGCCGAACAACCAAGCTCGGCCCGCAACGTGCTGTGACAGGCAGTCCATGGACGACGCCGAGCCACTCCCTACACTCGACGGACAGCGACAAGCCCGCCGCCAGACAGGAATGCCGGCGACAGGTCGAAAAACCAGTCTTGAGTTTGGGAACGCCTTGGTGCGCAACGAGGTTCGCTGAAGGGACGAGCCAACGACCGTAGACCTTGCTGCCGACACACCCCTTTGCTACGTGTCAAGCCGCGCTAGCAATCCGTCGCCGTTGCCGCGCACCGCGACCCATCCGACCCGATTGCTAGCTTTTGTTGGCGCAGGGCACCGTGTGCCGGGACTGTCCAGCAGTGAACTTCACTTACAACTTAAGCCGTGTGGGAGCCGCATCGCGGTCCCAACTGGCCTCGTCAGGCTTGCCCTAAAGAAAGAGCCGTCCAGAGTAGCGAGTACCTACTCACCGTACGCTCCCGAACCACGGCTTGCCGAATGTCGCGCACGCTTCGCTCGCCGAAGGGCAACTATGCGTACCATAACACACTCTCCCCGAACCACGGCTCTCCACCCCGAACCAATGCACACCTGCCCGGCGAGCAGTAAGCCTAGTGAGGGGTGGGGATTATTCCGCTCCGAAATCGCGGTAAACCCGGCACCACAAGGCGAATGTTGTCGTGGTACTTTGTAAGCAAAAGGTCAAGAGACTGTGCGTCCCATGCCTCCCATCCTCCTGATCTCTTCAGAAGACGAAGCGAGCTGAGGGCCGATGAGCGGAAGGAAACGGCGATCTCGCTCGTCTTGGCGACGGGGCACGACATCGACCAGTTGCCCCAATCCGGCAAGAACCATTACATCGGTGATTCGACGGATTTCGCCGTGATCAAGAAACTGGTTGCTTGGTTCTTGGTCACCGTCGCAGCCTTGTTCTTGGTTGCCTTCTGGGGATTGTTCCTTTCACCGAGGCCACCCCTCACCACAGATCCCGCGACCCTCGCGGGCGACGGCAGCGTCATTGACTACTGCGAGCTACCGAATCTCGATGGCAACGGGAAGCTGGCGGCGGACATACCTAAGGGCAACACCCCGGGCTGCGGTTATACCCACTTCCCATTACCGATCTTGGCGGAATGCACGGAGCCCTTAATCGAGGGTGCCGACGACATCCGGGGCCTGTGGCAGGCGACGGAGGGCCAACGTGCCGGACATGTGGAACGTGTCGAGCAATGCGGACGCCGTGTGGTGGTTACCAGCAGCGGCGTCATTCACGACTACGGGCCAAACAGCACGTTGGGGGAGAACACCAACGATGTGGCAGGTCGAGTGATGTTCAGAATCGGCGACAGGCCCTACTGCCCGCGAACATCGGCCAGCATGATTTGGAACAACGGGATCTTGGACTTTCATGTGTTTGGATGGGGCCCAGTCGTGGTGCGACGCTATCGCGATGGTGAACAACTAGTATGGGAGTACGTTGACGGCAGCGTAACCAGAATGAACCGCATCTGTTTCTTGCCGGAGGATCGCAAGGTTCCGAAGAAGAGGTAGGGCCCAGTTTCTTACGCAGATTACTCGCTGATAAACGATATAGAACCTAGGAGGATCGCTTGCCCCACATCAACGTTCGTCGCAACGCCGGCATCGTCCGAAGCCCGCTCGACGAGATCAAGGCGATCCAGACTCTCTTGGCTGACGTTTACAAAGATGCCGGGGATGGACGTACGTTATTTCGGGAGCTTGTTCAGAACGCCGACGATGCGTGCGCCCGCCGTCTCGCACTTACGGTACTCGAGAGCGGTTGGCCTAATGCTTCAAACAGTTTGCTTCATGGCCCAGCACTTCTCGTGGCGAACGACGGCGCGTTTCCTGACGAGGATCGCGAAGCCCTGCACAAGGCCATCGGTGGATCTAAGGAGGACGCTGTCGACAAGATCGGCACCTTCGGCATTGGGCTGAAGAGCGTCTTCCACATCTGCGAGGCGTTCCTTTACATCGGTGCAAAGGACTCGGAATGGCGGGCTGGCGTTCTGAATCCTTGGGTAGGCACTGGCGAGAACGAAGAAAAGGATCCCCTTCATCCTGACTGGGATCGCATCAACGCGGAAGAGGCAGACTGGCTTCGCTCCGTCATCAGAGAGCTGCTTGGACCGATTACCCATGGCCTCCTGCTCTGGATCCCGCTTCGGACTCGCGAGCATCTTGATCGAGGGGCAGGGGGGCGCACTTACGGGTTGGGCGAAGGCCGCCCAAAGTCGGACGATCTGCGTTCTTGGTTCAGGCGTTCCGAGCCCGCAGCACTGCTCTTGGCGCAGTGTGGACATCTACAAACCATTGAAGTCTATAACGCGGCCGCGCCAGAGGACGTGCGACGCCGCGAAAAGCTGCTGTATGTCGAGCGTCATTCGGTGGGTTGGGTGGGCCGGCATCTCGATGACGGTCTAGAGGTTCGCTACCGGCCATTTCACGGCGAGATTGCATCGGAGAGCCCAAGCTGGAACGCGGTGGGGATCGAAGCTCTCGGAAGCCCAAACCTACATAGGCTCCGGTCGCGAGACGATTGGCCGCAGTCGTCGCAGTGGCGAAACGGCCGCTACTCCACCATTCCACGGAAAGCGCTTGCTCACGCTGCAATAACGGTGCTGCGGCCCCTCGTACCCGATGCCGAGCTAAAGGGAGTGCGACTGCGCTGGGCCGTGTTCCTGCCGCTGGACGACGATCCCGAGCCCAGTTCCAGTGGGATCGTCGAAAGCTACGGTCCCCCGCCGGCTTGGGAGATTAACTTACACGGATACTTTTGGCCCTCGCAGGACCGTAGGTCCATTCCCGGGGTCATCGGAGAATCCGGCAATACCGCGGTCGATGGCGACATGCGCACCCGATGGAACCGCATGCTCTGCAAGAAGCTGTTGCTTCCTCTGCTGCCGAGCACGCTCGCTAGGGCCGTTGTCAATGTCGACCAAGGCGCGGCACGACGCCTGCTGGAGGCGGTCGCGTGCTCCGACCTGGTCACGACCCGCCTCGCGTCCATTACAAACCGGCACTGGCTTTTACCGGCTGTCGTGTCCGACGGCGTTCGATGGACAGCCTTGGATGCCAAAGCCTACTCGGTTCTATCCATCCCGAAATGGAGTGAAGCACCGCCCGCTGTTCGCAGAGAATTTGTCGCCGACTGCGACAAAGGCGCGGACGACGTCGTCTTCATCGACCACGACGCCCCACGTTTCGCTGGCGATCTCGACGACTGGACCGTCGACTGCCTGCAACGTCTCCTTAACAGTTTCCCAACCGACGAGTTCTCGTCCCTGCAATCTCTTCGTTGGATCGGGCGTTTTGTCTGCCATGTGCTTGGTCCCGACCCTAGTACCGAAGACAGTCGTGCGACCGCAATCGCCCATTGGCTGGTGCAGAAGTTCGCCCATGGCGCACTTCACCACACTATCAGTGGTTCCATCTCGCGAGCAACGTGCGACGAGTTGCAGGATGCGTGGAGAGATATATGCGAGGCATTGCCAACGGCTTGGCTGTTGGAGACACCGTCGGAAAGCTTGCAGGCGGTTGTCGAACTCGCCGCGGAAGACGTAATTGGCAGCGGACTATTTCCAGTCCCATTCGGACGGCGTCGAGGTGACGTTCTACCGCCCGCGCAGTTTGACCAACAGCGACTGGATACTGCGCTGTTTGCCTTGGGACGACGCTTGGAAGCAGGTAACGAATCGGATCGACTACGGCACTCACGCCTTCGCCTCGCGGAAACACTGCTAACCGTACGAGACGAACGTCCCATGGACCGTCATCTCCTTCGGCTCCCGTTGCTCCGAGCCATCAGGTCGCCGGGTAATCGGGAAGAAGCTTGGTCCATCTTCAATCTCCGTCGCCAGATCCAAAACTGCCGAGTATTCATCAGTCCGCCTTCAGGCGACCAAGGTGCGGATGGATTTCGATCAGAACGTCTCAGCGACCCGAAGCGAGCCGTAGCGGAACTTGCAGACGCGCTCGGCGAATCCGTTTGGTTGGTAGTAAATAGGGACGCGGTGGCGACGGTGGCAGATGTGCCCTTACCCACGCCAAGAGAATTGGCTACTGCGGTGCTCGGAGCCATGCAGTTTGCCGAACCTACCCGTCGAATACACCTGCTCAACCGAATCGCGCCGAGCATCTCGGACGACGACGATGTACGTTTCGCCGCTCGTACGCTTCTTGCCGGGTGTACCGCCAATGTGGTCGGACGCGACACGGAGATCTTCCATGGCACCGGTGAATTGGGGCAAGCCTTGCGCATCCTCCTGCGCCTGCTCGACCAATCATGGCGTGCCATTCAAGGCAACTTGGGAGAGTCGATTTCGGACGATCTTGCGAATGCCCTTTCCGTCAGTCGCGCCGATCTCGAAGTACTCTATCGCCTTCTAGAGGATTGCCTAGCACAGGGTGGCGATTGGACATCGCTCACCGACGGCGAGACGCTGCTTCTGCTCAAACACTTGTACAGCCCGGAACCAGCAGCTCGACGACGTTGGAGCACAATCCCGCTGCACCGCGATGTCGATGGGAACCGTGCGGCGTTCAATCCCCACGCTCGCCGTTCAACCGGAGGCGGAGCAAACTTGCGGCTACCGCCGGAACTTGAGCAGAACGTACGGCTGCTGGATCCGGACTCCGAGGTCGAGCATCTCTATGATTTCGTTCCCGCAATGGACGACGACGGCGTTCTCCAACTCATCTTAGAAGATCCGCAGCCGTGGCGTTTCGTTGATCGCATCGTGGAAAGCGCTCGTTCTGTCGACGGTCAAGTCACGCTGCCGCGCACCCCGGGTCTGCGCGAACTAATGAAATACAGGCGTTGGCTGCCCCACCGCGATCATGGTGGCCTTGCGCCGGATGCTGTGTTGGTCGCGCCCATGGAGGTACTCCACGCCGTCGACGAACTCGCCAAGTACGACTCTTTCGGCGACAAGCGCCTCCCGGACGCGGTCGATACCGCGATTTGGCCAACGGTGGAGCCGGTGGTTCGAGAGATTCTCGGGCGCTTGAGCCGTGAGCGGCAACTACAGCGCATCATTGACGCTTTGGATTCCGATCGAGTCGCCCAAGCAGGCAGCGGTTCTTGGCTTGTCTTTCCAGACCCAATGGAGGTTGATACTTCATTGGTTGCCAGTGCACTTGAAACGCCCCTCGCCGCCCACCATCCCGGTTGGAAGGTCGTCCATACCGTGAGGCATGCCTTGGAACCTAGCCCCGCCGGTTTCCCAGAGCCTTCGGAAACGCTTGTGGGTTTGGCCAAAGCGCTCTGCGGGCCTATCCCCGTGCAACGTCAGATCGAAATGCTCACATGTCTTTCTGAGTCCAGACCGCCGAAAGATTCTACCAGCGGGCGCCTTTTCCGCGTCTTTTTGAACTGCTTTGCAAAAGCGGAGGACTTCTTCACCCACGTTCTGCCGAAACTTGAGCTACCGACGCAAGACGGAAACTGGCACGCGAGTGATGATGTTGCGAGAACCGAAGTCGGTGTCGCCCGTCGGCACCTGCTGATCTCCGAGTTGCGACCGGCTCTTTGCGCGACCGGTCACGAACGGGTAGCACCGATGAACCAATCGGAGAGCAACTCGGTTGACCTCCGCTCGAAAACCTTGGAGAAGTACTTCCAACCTTGGCATGGTCGGCTCCCGCATGGTGCAGTCGGCGCATTCCTGAGTTTGCTGGGACGTGGCTGGCACGGTGTCATCGAGAAGCTCGCCCAAGAGTGGCTTGGCGACGGTGTCAGCATTGACGGCGTACGCAGCGGGCTGGTTGGCTCGGATGGACAAAGCCCATGCACAAAGGTCAGTGTCTGGATATCGTCTCGGGTCGCGCGTGGTGATCGCGTGAGTGCGGTCAACGTCCTCGGATACCGAGTAGACATGGAAGCCGACCACGACCACGAAACCCTGTTCGCCATCGACCCTCAGCGATGCCCCCAGTCGCAATCCGCGCCAGCGCTCAGGTCACTTGGCGACTTCTGGGAGATCACTCTGCGTGACGTGGGACCGCAGAGCCGCTCCAGTCGTGAACTCATACGACTCCTCGGCGGCACCGTCGAGAGATGGACATCCCAGTACCTTGAACTTGACCGCGAGAGAGTAACCCGTTGGTGGTCCAAATGGGGGAAGAGCTCACAAGCGGACCTCGGTCCCGTACTCGCCTCAATCAAGGCGCATCTGCCGCTGACGCTTCGGCAGTTCGACGTGAAAGAGAGCGAGCCGCTCCGCAATGCCCTGAGGGAGGCCGAACGGGCGCAAAGGAAGCGAGAGCAGACGCGCTCTCCCGGCGCGCTTGAAATCGAGAGAAAGGCCATCGAGCACTTGGCGAACCTAATCGAAGCGCCTGATCACCAGAAGTTCCTTTGGCAACGGGTCAACGAACTGATGCACCGGTACGGGTACGGGCCCGACAGCGTTCTCTTGGAGCTCGCACAGAATGCTGACGACGCACTTGCGCAGGCCGCCGAGATCAAGGGTAGACCTCTCCCGTCCGACGCCCGCCAGCTATTGATTCAAGTCCACGACCAAGACGGGTCGACCGTGGACGTCACCCACTGGGGGCGACCGATAAACGACACCGGCGGCGCAGCATTCCCGCTTGGGCGCGAGCGACAGTGGGATCAGGACCTCTACTTCATGATGCTGATGAATCTCAGCGGAAAACCCGGCGAGTCACCTGGAGACCTGCGGTCTTCCTCGACGACAGGTCGTTTTGGCCTTGGCTTCAAGTCTGTCCACCTCATTTCATCATCCCCTTCCGTGACCAGCGCCTTCATCGGGTTTTCCATTGCCGGCGCATTGCTACCTAAGGAACAGGCTGTCCCGGACGACGCGGACTTGAGTATGGTCGACGAGCGTCGACCGACCCGGGTCCGCCTGCCACTCCGGCAGGACATCCCAGCCGAGACTCTGATCGGGCAGATCTTCAGTCGTTTCGCCTACGCGCGAGTTCTATTGCCTGTCTTTGCCCGGCACTTGCATAAGGTAGTTGTTGAAGGCGGGCCCTCCCCCGGAGTGCATGTCTTTGACGGGAAGCTGATCGAAGGTGCGCCGGGGTGGTCTCTCGGTGCCGTGACTGACCTCCCCAAACACATGGGCCGATGGCAAATCCTCCGTTTACGGCCCGCGGACGCGGGACGGGAAGACATGGGCACTGCCGCTTTGGCCATCGGTCTCCGAGACGGTGTGCCAACAGCCTTCCGAACGGAAGTACCGTTCATTTGGAATGTCACGCCTACAAGCGAAGCTTGGGGTTGCGGATATGTCGTCAATGGACCCTTCAAACTCGACCCTGGACGAGCCCACGTGTCCTTGGAAGACAAAGCTACCCTTCAGTCAGCCCAAAGCCTCGGTGAGGCGCTTGGCAAAGCTCTGATCGAGCTGAACGACGCGTTGACCAACCGAACGCAGGTGGCAGATGGTCTGCCAATTAAGGGTGACGGTGGGGAATTCCTGTCCTCCCTTTGGAAGGTCCTCGCTTCCGGCGTAGATAATCCCGACGGGCTGCGCCGGAAGTTTCTACTCAAGTTGCATGGTTCCGGCTCTGGACTGTCTGCGTGGATGGCCGCCCGTTCCATCGTACCTACCGGTCTTCCTGCACCGTTTTCGCCTTTCCTTCCTCCGCTCAACTCAGGCTCGTCTTGGGAAGTCGCGGTCGACGGTCTGGACGACTCGGCACTGTGCGCCGCTCTCGATGAAGTGAAGGACGCAGACTTCCTGGAATTGGTGGGCAGCCGCTGCGTTGTATCTGAGGAAACCGATCGGCTCCTCTGCCCTCTGCTCAATTCTCCCGGCATGGCGACTGACGGCTCTCGTTCAACCCCGCGTCGACCGTGCGACCTGCTGGCCGATTTGGCGGTTCGATGGAACTATCGCCTAGTGCCTAAGCGGCTACACGCGCTACGCCCTCTCTCTCGATCTCCGGTTTGGAACCTGCTCATCAACGATCCACGTGGTGCTGCTTGGCGGCGACAGGTTCGAGCCCGAGCAGCGGACGGAAGCTACCAGCCATTGCGAAGATTGCTGCTCCGTAAGCCCCCCAAACTCGGAGACGACATTGACGGAGATCTTAAGGACGAGTTCCTGCGATCTGCCTTTGCTCCCGGAGCGTGGACTCTTGATACGGCCTACATCCAGCGCAGCGAAGATTGGACCGTCTTCCGGTGGCTTCGAATGCAGCACAGAGCCGACGCAGCCGAAATTTCGGCTTGGTACCAGGGCCTTGAGGACGGTCAACGCTCCGCCGCAATTTGCTATCTCTTGTATGGCGAATTGCAGGAACGTGTTCTTTCGCGTCTCATCCCCATCAGCGCCCGACCATCGTGGCTTCAGGACTACGAGGCTGTCCGCACCTTGCTCGAAGACCTCTGCGACGAACCTTGGCGTCGCCAGAGACTCTTGGGTGCTTTGTTTCCCGACCAACACCATGACTCGGAAGCCCCGTCTCCCTCTCCGCCCGCTCCCCCGACATTCTTTCAACATCTCCTCGAATGGTGGGACGATGCCGCCGTGCGCAGCAAAGTGATCGCTGCCTACGAGAAACGTGCTTGGCCGGAGTGGTTGCGGCGAGACGACATTTCGGCCAGCCTGCAAGCCGGGTCGGTCGATCATTGGCTCGCTTTGCTCGTTCTAGGTGCATCCCAGAGCCTTGGTCGAGCCCGGGATGGTCACCACCGACGCTTCCTCGAAATCGTACACGAGAGAGGATGGTGGGACATATTCAAAGACCCGGACGACATCGCCGCTTGGATGCGAATGCTGCGCACTTGGCAAGACGAGGCATTGGACCAATTAACCTATCCGCGCTGGATGTCGCTGTTTCCAGCAATCTACCAACTTAGCCGATATCGGGACGTGTATGTTCGCCTACTCAAATCGGCCGAATTACGGCCCCAAGGTATGTACCAGCTCACTCGCCTGCTTGCGCCCCGTGTAGACACAGCCCTTACGGGCGCCGGAACGCATTTCGATGCTCCGCCTGCACCACTTTACATGGGTCTCCATTGGGTGCTCCGTGAACTCGTCCGTATGCAAGTTCTTCATCGCGAACACCTATTCCCTGACTGCTGGGTGCCTTCGGAACTTGTTCTGAATCTTCTTCGGCCACTCGGGCTATGTCCTGAGGCAGGTGCGACCAATTCACAGAAGGCACACGAGCTATTCAGCTTTCTCGCATCCAAGTTCGAAACGAAAAACCCTAATCTCCATCGTGCATTCGATATACCGCTTCGCCATTTGGGTTTGCACCGGGGACTGCGCCGGCGCTTCGGCTTGGAGTAATTATGGTATTCTCTGACATTGACGGCGTCAGTGCGGCTTCCCTCTGCGTCTGGCCAAGTCATCACTAACTGATTGCACGGGGGCAAGCAAATGCCACAAGTGCGGCATGCCCGCTTCGGGCCTGGCGAAGTCCTCTTAGACCAAGACGACAGCGTTGTCGTCCGGTTCGACCATGGCATAGAGGAGTGCTTGGCCGCCGACCTCGAACCGATGGAGAGTCTCCCGGAGCGCATGGCTGCCCACCGGCTCGATCCCGCTCTGCATGTCGTGACGAGGGTTCTCGCCGAGTGCATACGTTCCGTCAATGACGCTTGGAGGGGCGTCTTTTCCCGATCACGCATCGCCCTGCTGCCCCATCAACTTTGGGTTTGCAAGCGCGTTCTCGAAACTTGGCCAACACGATGGCTCGTAGCTGACGATGTAGGACTCGGCAAGACCATCGAAGCAGGCCTCATCCTCACACCGCTACTCTCGTCAGGTCGGGTGCGACGGTTACTCATTCTCGCGCCAGCCAGCCTAGTCAAACAGTGGCAGGTTCGACTGCGGGAAATGTTCGACATCCGAATCCCGGATTATGTGACTGTCGCTGATCGGCGAGGGTCGGACTACTGGAATACTCACGACCAAGTCATCGCCTCCATACACACGTTGCGTCTCGACACGGATGGTCGTTGGAAACGTCTGTTTCAGTCCGATCCTTGGGATCTCGTGATTGTCGATGAAGCCCACCATATGAACGTGGACGATCAAGGTGGACGTACGCTTTCCTACCAGCTACTAGAGAATCTGGAGAAGCGGGAGAGGATTCGGTCGCTCGTGCTGTTTACGGGCACGCCGCATCGGGGCAAGGACAAGGGGTTCCTGTCGCTGCTCAAGTTGCTTCGCCCAACAGACTTCAACCCCGAGCAACCCATCAAAGGCCAGCTCAACCGTCTCCGCGACGTCATGATCCGCAACAACAAGCAATCCGTCACGGACATGTCCGGCAAGAAGCTCTTCAAACCCGTGCGGACGCGTCGGGAAACTTACGCGTACTCTCCTCAAGAGGCGCGCTTCTATGAGAAGCTCACGAAATTCATCCAGACCGGTAGGGCGTACGCGTCCGGTCTTGATTTCCAGAACCAGCGAATGGTTACTCTGATCCTGATCGCGATGCAGAAGCTGGCGTCCAGTTCCGTCGCGGCTGTACGTCGGGCACTTGCTCGTCGACTGGATCGGCTTCGGTCTGCGGAGGCGATAATCGAAGACTCGCGCAGGGCTTTGGCCCGCCTGCAAGAGTTGCAGGATGAGGACGATCCCGCAAATCTGGATGAGATCAGTCTCCAAGAAGAACACATCGCAGAGCATCTCAGTGGAGTCGACCTCAATCCAAACGAGATTCCGGCTTTGGAGGAACTGTTAGACGCGGCAAACGAGGTCACCGACGAAACTAAGATCGAGCACATCCTCACCGTGGTGGACGACTCGTTCCGCAAAAGGTCTGTGCTCTTCTTTACCGAATACAAAGCGACTCAGGCCCTACTCATGAGTGCGTTACAAAAGCGCTACGGCGACGGGTGCGTGACGTTTATCAATGGGGATGGCTTCGTTAAGGATGTGCAGAACTCATCCGGCAGGATATCTAGCCGCGTGGAAGAGCGCACCGTCGCCGCAGCTCGGTTCAACCGTGGAGATGTTCGCTTCCTCGTATCCACGGAAGCGGCCGGAGAAGGCGTCGACCTCCAAGGAAGTTGCAGTGCCTTGATTCACGTGGATCTGCCGTGGAACCCGATGCGTCTCCATCAGCGAGTCGGACGCTTGAGTCGCTACGGTCAAACCGAGACCGTTGATGTCATCACAGTGCGGAATCCCGATACGGTGGAGAGCCGGATCTGGGACATATTGGAGGAGAAGCTGAAGCGAATCACCGAGGTGCACTTCAAGGGAATGGAGGATCCCGAGGACATGCGCCAACTCGTAATCGGGATGGCATCGCCGGGCACGTTCACCAAGATGTTTGCCGACGCCGACGCTACTTCCAGCCGCGAAACACTCAAACGGTGGTTTGATGGCGAGACTGGGGAGTTCGGCGGTAAAAGCGCAATCGACGTGGTCGAGAAGCTCGTCGGTAAAGTGGCGCACTTCAACTTCGACCAGGTAAAGGCTGATATCCCTCAGGTGGATCTGCCCGACTTGGTCCCCTTCTTCAAAGCCATCCTCACTGTTCGAGGTCGGCAGCCTGGGCAAGGCAGAGGCAGGGACAATCGCTTGCGCTTGCGTTTCCGTCCGCCCGACGAGTGGAAGGACGAGTTCGCCATCGCCGCCGTTGATCGTTACGCGCTCCTCTTCACTAGAGAAACGCAACCGAGTGACGCAGAGGAAATCGCGGGCGTCGGGCTACGTATCGTTGATCGGGCCGTGAGAGATGCCCTTGAATTGGATGCGGCCTTCGCGGTCATCAGGGGACTGGACGCGCCGATATTCGTGTTTACTGTTCGGGATGTCGTTACCTACGGCAGTCCCGTTCGCGCGGTCCTTGTAGCTGCTCAACCGAATTCGGACGATACGTGGAACCTGATCCGCGACTGGGAGCTGATGAAGCTCCTGAATCCGCTCGCTGACAAACCCGGCGGTCGCGGCCTCCGTGCGACCGACGTCCGCCCGACCCATGATGTTGTGGATATGATGACCGAAGCCCGTGGGTATGTTGAGTCGAAAATCGGTGACCTTAAGCTGCTGTTTGAGTTACCGAAGGTTGAGAACATCGCTTGTTTTATGCCTAGCGGCGCACACAAATCCGTGGCGACAACGGCGGAGCAACCGACACCGGCGCATCCGACGCTGGCGAACCTCCGAGGGGAGATTGCGACGGATTTAGAGATGCCGATAAAGTCAGTCGCCTTCTATAGGCAAGATGGAGCGAAAGCCCGCGACGATGCAAGACGGGATGTTTTCTTCGAGCAGTGGGGTAGCGCATACGACAGACGGCCCGACAAGCTGCCGACGAAAGGAATCGATGACAAGACTGTGAGGTGGCTATGGAAGAAGGCCAAGAACATGTACGGTCTGCCGGTGGGATCGTTCGAAATAGTAAAGCCACGAGCCCCCGGTGAAAGGACTAAAATATATCGTGCTGACACGACAGTGCGGAGAGTACGCACTGACTGGCAGGATGATTGACGTCGGTTGAGGCAAATCTCTGAGGGTCCTCTGAGGGTCCGGAGTTGTTGACGACGACGAGTTCTAACGGGCGCTGTTTACCGACGTTCCCACCCGCACAGCGTGTGCTAAGGTAAGGACGACGAGCCCACGCCCCTATTCGTTCGGCGTCTCAGGCAAGCGGATCCACGCATCGTCATGGCGGGTCCGGCTGCGGCTAGCTCGTCACGTGTGGCCGTAGAGATCACCGCTGTCTCGGCACCCAACTGTTCTGGGCCGTCGCCTGCGCGGTCCAGCTCGGTATAGAGGTCGTGTTGCCGCTATGCCCCATACCGACGTGAAATCACTCGCTCTTCGTGCCTATGGATGGGCCGTTCCAAGTATCTTGAGAGGTCGAAACTCCGGTCTCTGCACTCGCCTCGGAAATCAACCATCCATTCTCCCGCTAATCGTTGAAGTGTGTTCTTGTCCTTGCGCAAGCACAAGTTATCAATTGGATGGGAAGCCAAATCTGTAGCGGCCTGCAATGCGGCATAGGCATTGTTGCCGAGCTCCTCCGCGTACTTCCCATACAAAGACTCGATGTGGCTTTCCAACCGGCACCAATCGCTCTGGAAGGCGTTCAAGCTCAGATCTTCCCGTTCACTCGATTCCTTTGGCTCTTTCTCTTCCAGCCTTTTCTCTTCTCTTGCGTTCCTAGGAATTCGTATAGCCAAAATGGATTGAACCAATTCCTTACCATACTTTTCATCAAGACGATATCTCCGTAAGCCATCAAATGCTTCGCTAAAGTCTTTCTGCATCCTGCGGACACGATCATGATTTACGACGAATTTGATCGCAGATTGAATCTCACTACGAGTATGCGGGAACGAAAAGGAAATGATCTTGCCAGGCGCAGTCATTCCATTGGCACATACTTTCCTGTAGTAGCCGATCGTAAACACCAAGGCGCGCTGCCCGTTGTAGCTGTTGGTGACCCGGATATAGGGGCCATAAGCATCAGGAACATCTTCTCGGGTACCGACCATTACATAGTCGAAATCTAGCTTTCCCGTCTTGTGTGTGAGATCCATATGGCAATAGATGGCAGATTCAGGAGCATCGACTGCAGATACCTCCCATTCGTCCTCCATCGTGTCTCCGAACACTGCCCGTGCACACAGGCGTGCGTAGTCACAGGCTTCTTGATTTGTTACCAATCGGTAGCCCTTGCTCACGACACCGAGGATCTGATTGTTGCTACGGTTGAGCACCGCCATTCTGTTGGGAATTTCCAGTTCCTTTTCCGGCCATCCATCGATATGCCTCGTAAATATTGGCCGGGTCTCTACAGGGAAGAATAGGTCTTTCGACTCTGTGATCCGAGTCATCTTTTATCTCCGGATAACGCAGAATGTAATTTCCCAATGATAAACCCGAAATGCGCTTCCAGCAAGTCCGTGGCGTGCGTCCGAGGAGTAGAAGGTGTCGTTACCAAACGCCTCTCCATTCCAGCTATCCGACCGCTATGGCATCCTTGTCCCATCGTCGCGTCACCTAGCCGTGTGCAGCACCCAACGCCCATCCCATGAAGTACCCCCAATACCACGCCGAAGTCCTAAGCGCCCTTGAGCAACTAGGCAACCCGTCCCTAGGCCGCCACATGGCCAAGGACCGCCGCTCGAATCTTCGTTACGCCGGCATTCGCGTCCCAGCCCTGCGCAAGCGCGTCAAGGCAGGGTTTTCGTTCTACGACCAAGACCCCGCGACCGTGCTGTCCATCTGGGACGACCTCTGGATGGCTAACGAGTGGGGCGACGTGCTGTTCGCCGCCCACGAGTACTACCTACCCATCGTCCGAAGGGGCGTCGATTCGCGACTGTGGCCGGTCATGAAGCGTTGGGTGAAACGCGTGGAGAACTGGTGCCACTCGGACTGTCTGAGCGGACTCTACTCCCGCCTGCTGGAAGCGGACCCCGATAGCGTGTTGCCAGTTCTTCGGCGCTGGAACGCGAACGACGCGCTGTGGCCGCGCCGAGTGTCCATCGTCAGCCTGATCCACTACACCGGTAAGAACGCCGTATTTCTCGGCCCGGACACCGTGCTGCCGATGATCGACAACTGCGTAGACGACGACCGCTATTACATGCAAAAGGCGGTCGGCTGGGTGCTGCGCGAAATGTGGCGGGCCTATCCCGAGGAGATCCGCGCCTATGTCGAGGGGAACCTTCGCCGGCTGCCGACAAGCGCGTTCTCTCGGACCATCGAGCGTCTAGACCGGGCGGAGCGGGCCGAATTGCGGACTCTGCGCACGGCGGCACTTCGGGAGGAGGCGCCGAACCCACAACGGCACTGATACCACGCTTATTGGCGCGCCAACCGTTGACATGCCCCGTGCCGCGAGTACATTTATGGCTTGTACGAGGGTTTCTTGACGACCGTTCGACGCGAGATCGGTTGGAGGGGTCTGATGGTGGCAGGCGCTTGGCGGGCGCCTAGATTACGCGGGGCGGTAGCCGTCTTGCTGGTTGCCCTCGTCTCCGTGTGTGCCGTTGACGTCCCCGCTGCGCCCGCCTACGAAGCGGCCATCAGCGACAATGTCGGGCACCCCACCTTCGCCAGTCCGCACTTCAATCCCATCGTCGTCAACGACGGGTTCGTCTACGTCGCCAACACGCCGGCGGACACGGTCGACGTCATCGACGAGCGAAGACGGCGGGTGGTCAACCGAATCAATGTTGGCATCGACCCGGTGAGCTTGGCGGTGCGACCGGACGGCCGCGAGATTTGGGTGGCCAACCATGTTTCGGACACGGTGAGCGTCATCGACACCGATCCGTTGAGTCGCACGTTTCAGCATGTGATCGCCACCGTTCAGGACATCGACCCGGACACCGCCTTCTCCACGCGCTTCGACGAGCCGGTCGGCATCGCCTTCGCCAATGACGACAAGGCGTATGTCGCGCTTTCGGTGAGCAACCAAGTCGCGGTCGTGGATGTCGCCTTCCGCGTCGTCACCCACCATCTGCGCATCCGCGCGCAGGATCCGCGGGCGTTGGTTGTAAGCGGCCATCGGCTGTACGTCATGCCGTTCGAGTCCAACAATCAAACCCAGCTTTCGGGCTGTCGAGAGGAAGACATCGACGGCGACACCTGCACGTTCGACGCCGTGGAGCACGTGTTCACCAATAACAACGTCCTGTCTACGGATTACGACGCCGACATCGTGAAGAACCCCAAGCTTCCGGATCGCGACCTGTTCGTGTTCGACACGCGTACGGACCGGGAGATACAGGTCGTCGATTCTTTGGGCACGCTGCTCTACGGGCTTGCGGCGGATAGTCAGGGTCGGGTGTACATCGCGCAGACCGATGCCCGCAACGACGCCAACGGCCGCGCCGGCACATTGGGCCACGGCATGGCGGAGATGGACAACCGCGCCTTCTTGAACCAAATCGTCCGCGTCGACTGCGGCTACCGGTGCAGCGCCAAGACGGTATTCGACTTGGAGCCGTTGCCGCCGAGGCAACCGCCGCCGGGGCGAGCGCTCGCGACGCCGTTCGGCATTCAAGTGAGCGACAACGGCCGCACGCTCGTGGTCACTGCCGCCGGCTCGGACAAGGTGTTTACGGTTGATGCGCGAACGGGCCGAGTGCTCGGCCGCGTTCGCGTGGGGGCGGCGCCCCGAGGCGTCGCCTTGGTTTCTTCCGAAGACACCGGACGGGCGCGATTCGCCTGGGTACTGAACGCGGTGGCCAACACCGTCTCGCTGCTCAACGTGGCGTCGCCGCGAAGGCCCAGGTTGGTGAGGACGATTGCGCTCGCCGACCCCACGCACCCCATCGCAAAGCGCGGCCGCATCGCCTTCAACGACGCCGACGCTTCCTCCACGGGCACCTTCTCTTGCGAAAGCTGTCATCCGGACAACCACACCGACCAGCTCATCTGGGTGCTGGAGACGCCCGCCTGCCAAGGCGCCGACGGCTGCATGGCGCAGGTGCCGCCACGCCTCACCATGCCGGTTCGAGGGTTGCGGGACACCCAGCCGTATCACTGGGACGGCATTCCCGGCGACCCCTACGGCGGCATCAACACCGCCACCATTGACGCGGAGGTGGCGCCGAACTGCGCGCTGGACCAGCCGGAGAGCTGCACGCGGTTTCTCGTTGACGGCAGCATGGCAACCACCATGTGCGACATGGCCGACTGCCCGGTCAACGACGAGGGCAAGGACGGCTTGCTCGACGGCGAAACTCGCGATGCGCTTGCCCAGTTCATCCTCAGCGTGCCGTACCCGCCGGCGGCGGCGAGGCGGTTCGACAATGTGCTCACCAGAGACGCCAGAGACGGCTTCTTCGAGTTTAGCTTCATCAACGATTCCAGTGGCCAGACCACCGGCGCACAAACCTGCGGCGACTGTCACAAGATGCCGTTTCTGGCCAGCACGAATACCCCCGGCACGGGCATGGAGGCACCGACTTGGCGTGGCGCGTACGAGCGCTGGATGGTCACCCCGCAAGCGCGCCTCAACATCATCGATCTAATGGAAATCGTCCAGATGGACGATAGTTTTCCCGAGCGCGACATTTGGATTCTCGCCGGCGCCTCGCCCGACATCTGGCAGATGGTGTTGCAGGGCAGCACGGGTTTCTCCGGCAGCTTCGCGCGTCAGGTGACCCTGAACGCCGGAACCGCCGGCTCGCCGGAGACGCTGCGGATTCTGCGCGCGTTGGAGAAGTCCGCCGCCGAGGGCGCGGTCGTGCTGCAGGCGGAAGGCAAGCGGTTCGTCGACGGCGACGCTGAACTCTTGGCGCTCGAGTTCGCCAACCGAGCCTACGAAAGTCGTGCGGATGGGACGCGCTATCGGCGGGGTGCGCTGCTCGCCGATGCCGAGGCAGGGGACTTGGTCCTCACGGTCACCGCCCGCGCCGGACCCCATGTCGATTTCTTGGATCACCCGCAACCGGCGTTGTGGCCGTTGG
This sequence comes from uncultured Pseudomonadales bacterium, assembly GCA_964348085.1. Taxonomy (GTDB): domain Bacteria; phylum Pseudomonadota; class Gammaproteobacteria; order Pseudomonadales; family Azotimanducaceae; genus VXYL01. The sequence continues at coordinate 25,742 of CAYGBI010000038.1, forward strand.
CGCCCATCGAAGTCCAGACGCGCACCGTGGACATCGCGTTCTTAAGCGACGCCAATACGTTGCGCATCAACGCTCGGCATGTGCGGGAAGGCGCCCACATAATCGTCAACGGTCGCCGGGCAGCCGGCGAGGTGCGTTGCGCGGCGGGCGCGCTGCCGGCGTGCGACGACGAGATTCTCATTGTCGAGTTGGCGGACGCGCCGCAACACGGCGGCCTCCACTTCCTGCAACTGCAAAATCTGGGCGGCTTGTTCAGCAACGACATGATGTTCTTCTCCGAGCAAGCACCCCTGCGCACGCGTCGGGGCAACCTGATCGCGAGCGGCGGTACGTTCAACGGCGTCGGCGGATTCAACCGCGACCATCGGCAGTGTTACCAAGGCAAGTGCAGCAATTGGAACAAGGTCGACCGGGACACCTATTCCGAGTCCAGGAGTTCGATCAGCGTTCGGGGCGGCGCCGTCCATGTCGCCGCGCAGTCCTCCGACGATCCGTGGCATGCGCAAATCAGTCACGCGGTGATGGTCGTCGGCGGCCAGGAATACACGCTTTGTTACAACGCCAAAGCCGATGGCGCGCGCTTTATCACCGCTTATCTGGACTCCAACATGGATAGCTGGCAGAACGTAAGCGGCGGGCAGTTCCGCGCCAACCTGACGCGGAGCTATAAGCGTTTCCGGCACACCTTCACCGTCGCCAACACGGATTTGTTCGGCCGAGTGGCTTTCGATTTCGCGCAGAGCTCGGTGGACGTGCAGATCGACAACGTCGGCCTCTACGAGGGCGGGCGCTGCGGATCCCCGTGAGCTCGCCCGCGAACCGCATCGTGGTTGGTTGGCGCGAAGCCGATCATTCAATCTAGTACTCTCTTGGCCTCGCCCCCTTAACCGGGCGAAGTCCGACAGACGCTAGGAGAACGCATGTCCAGAACCCTACGAGGCGCCGCCGCCGTTGTCGGTGTCGGCGAAACCACCTACTACAAACGCGGCCAGTCGCCGGACCCCGAGTTCAAGCTGGCGTTGATGGCCACGCTCGCCGCCTGCGAAGACGCCGGCATTTCGCCGAAGGAGGTGGACGGCTTCGCGTCGTTCTCCAACGACCGCAGCGATCCTTCGCGGCTGGCCAACGCCCTTGGCATCCATGACCTGCGCTTTTCCAATATGCAGTGGGGCGGCGGTGGCGGCGGCGGTTCGGCGGCCATCGCCCATGCCGCGGCGGCGGTGTCCACGGGCCTTGCGGAATGCGTGGTGGTGTTCCGCGCGTTGGCGCAAGGCCAGTTCGGGCGTTTCGGGCAGGGGCCGCGCAGCAATGTCGTCTCCGGCGCCGGCGCGTACACCGTGCCGTACGGGTTGATGTCGCCGGCCCAGAGCTTCGCCATGAAGGTGACGCGCTTCATGCACGACCACGGCGTCGAGCAACCGGCGCTGCGGGCGATCTCGTTGGCGTCCTACCATCACGCCCAGAACAACCCGCGCGCCGTGATGCACGGGCGGCCGCTCAGCGAAGAGAAATACGACGCGTCGCGCTGGATCGTCGAGCCATTCCACTTGTTCGACTGCTGCTTGGAGAACGACGGCGCGGCGGCCATGGTGATCGTGCCGGCGGAACGCGCCAAGGACTTCGACCACAAACCGGTGTACGTCTTGAGTGCGGTTACCGGCTCACACTACCGCGCCGGCGCCAGCGTCCACAACACGCCGGACTACGCCACGTCTAACTTCAAGTCCTGCGTGCCCCGGCTCTACGACATGGCCGAGTGCGGCCCGGACGACGTGGACGTGTTGCAGTGCTACGAGAACTTCACCGGCGGCGTGCTGATGAGCATCGTCGAGCACGGTTTCTGCGAGCCGGAGGAGTGCAACGAGTTTCTCACCAAGGACAACCTCCTCGCGCCGGACGGCAAGTTGCCCACCAATACTAGCGGCGGCAACTTGGCGGAGTGCTACATGCACGGCCTCGAACTGAACATCGAAGCCGTGCGGCAGATTCGCGGCTCCTCGCCCAATCAGGTGGAGGACGTGGATGTGTCCATGGTGGTTTCCGGGCCGATGGTGACGCCCGTAAGTTCGTCCATCTTCGGCTCGGAGGCGACGCTATGAGCACGGGTTACTTGCACCCCGGACTACCGAAACCGGCGCCGGCGCCGGACGGTTTGGATGCGGCCTACTGGCAAGCGGCGGCCGAGGGACGCTTGGTGCTGCAACGCTGCAAAACGTGCGGCGCTTGGCAGTGGGGGCCGGAGTGGATTTGCCACCGCTGCTTCAGCCAAGATTTGGCGTTCGTCGAAGTGCCCCCCGTCGGGCGCATCTACAGCTATGAACGGGTTTGGCACCCGGTGCATCCGGCGCTTGCCGACCAAGGCCCGTACATCGTCGTGCTGGTCGAGTTTCCGGATCACGACGGCGCCCGCATGGTGGGCAATCTGCTCGGCGATCCGCGCCAGGCGGTGGAGATCGGCGCGCCGGTGCGGGCGGTGTTCGAGCACCACCAAGACGAAGACCCGGCCTACACGTTGGTGCAATGGGAGGTCGACGGCGCTTGAGCGAACAGGGTGCGGACGTAAGCCGACTCCGCGCGACCCTCGACGCCTTTCCGGGAATCGTCGCGGTCGGCGGCGACTCCGGCAGCCGAGTGGCCGCGACGGATGATCGCGTCACCTTGGCCTTCGCATTCGCCGACGACGTCCACGGCGAGACGGCGCGGCTGGTGGTGGACTTCATCATGTCGCATATGGGCGAGGGAAGGCGCTTGGACGGCAGGGCGCCGGTGCGTGCGGTGACGGCCGCCGATGGCCGGGTTGGCTACGACTGCTCGCAGCAACAAGCGGCGGTATTCCTGCGCGCGTTGACGTATGCCTCCGTGGCGCCAATGGGGCCCGCGCTGCCGGTTGTGAAACTCAGCGGCACTCCTCTCGGCGTACTTCTGAGCCGCGCTTTCGCCGCCTTCCATCGCGACTACGAGGCGAAGGTCATCGGCCACGCCGAAGCGCCGTCGCTCGGCGTTTGGAGCAATGTCCTGCGCGTGGTCGCCGACGATGGCGTCAGCCAACGCGACATGTCCAAGCTCACCATTCTCTCGCGCCGCGGCATGCGCGCGGTATTGCGCGATGTGGAACGGTTGGGTTGGCTGTCGGCGACAAAGCGAGGGCAGCGAGACCGCCAACTGCGGCCGACGCCCGCCGGGCGCCGTGTACGCGACTCGGGCCGAGCGTTCGTTGCCGATGTGGAGGCGGATTGGCGACGAGATTTCGGGTCGAACGTAGTCGCCCTCCGTGAATCGCTCGCGGCCTTGGTCTGCCAAGTGGACGTCGAACTGCCTTGGTGCCTAACCGGATATGGCGCGGCGGATGAGAGCGTTACCGGCGGCGACTACATCGCGGCCGACGTCGGCCCGCCCCGCGTGCCACATCACGGGCAAGACTGGCCTGTGGTTCTGCGCGACGCGGCGGTGGACGCGAGCGCGTTGCCGCTGTCGGCCTTGCTCTCGCAGGCGTTGGCGGCGTTCACGATCGACTTCGAGTGGGATGTTCGCGGCTACGGCGCGGGTCTCTCCGCCACCGCCAACCTCCTGCAATTCGTCGGCGACGACGGCATGGCGGTCGGGCAAGCCTCGCAAATGGGCGAAGTCGATGGTGGCGGTAAAGCCGGGTTGGAGCGGCACTTGGTGGCTGTGGTGGCGCCGGGGAAACGGCGAGACCGCACGCGCAAGGTGTATTTAACGCCGAAAGGCAAGCGGGCGCGGGACTCGTACCCGTACCGGGTGATGGCTGTCGAACGCGACTGGCGGTCGCGTTACGGTGAGTGCGTCGACGCACTGCGCGGTGCGCTCGAAGCCTTGGACGGGGACTTCGGCGACGACTTGCCGAACTATCCGAGGACCACCGAGTGGTTTGATCGTTCCATGCGTGCTGGCTCGGCGGCGGTGCGAGTGGGGGCGACCAAACCTGCGTCACGCTAGCAGGTAAGTCGGACATGGCGGTGTTGGCCGCGAAGTCCGACTTACCTGATAGAGGCGGCTTAAGGCGAAAGGCGGTGCCGCGAGGCAACGCCCTTCGTGCCGTTAATGCGCTTGAGCCGTTTGCCCGTGGCCCAGCCGAGTTTCCCCGGCAATCTGTCGGCCGGTTGGCGTTAGCGCGGCCTACGGCTTGACGGCGGTGACCAAGAACTGCGGTAGGGCGAACAGAAACGTGCCATCTTCGGCGGCGTTCTCGGCTCGTCGCATGAGGGCATCCGCTTCGTCCGCCGGCATGGTGTCTTGGGCGGCGATGTAGCTGCGCATATTGCGCAGCACGGACAACGCTCGGCCTTGCCGGTCGGCCCCGGCAACGATAGCCACTTCCACATCGACGAAGCCGTGCTTGGCAAGTAGCGCCGGCGCTTTGCGCCCGATATGCGGTTCCTTGAACGCGACGGCAGCGGCTTGGAAGAAACGCGCGACTTCCGAGGCACTCCACGGTTCGGCGACGACGAATCCCCAATCGCTGTCGATGATGTGAACGCGACCACCCGGCGCCAGCACCCGCCGCAGTTCGGCGAGCGTCGCGTCCACATCCGGCACATACTCCAAGACGTTCTTGCAGATCACCCGATCTACGGCGTCGTCGGCCAATGGAATCGCCGTACTGGTGACGTGGTGAAACGTCACGTTGTCGCGGCCAGCCGCCCGCCGCGTGGCATCCGCAACGAATCTGGCGTTGATGTCCACGCCATGGACACGCCCCAACTGGCCAACCAATTCCGCCAAGGCGAGCGCCATGAACCCCGGCCCGGACCCGAAGTCCAGCACCCGCTGACCGGCGGCAAGTTTCGCCGGCGCCAACAGGGCCGTGTGCCCGTCGTGCCACTCGAACATCCGCTCGTAGCGGGCGATGCGCTCGTCTTCTATCTGCCGCCAATGGTCGGTGTAGTAGGTGTCCGTGGGCATGGTTTGGTCGTTTCGGCGGTCGCGCGTGCAGTCTACGCCATGCGTGAGCGCTGGTCGCCGGAGTGCTTGGGATCCAGTAGCTCAAGCGCCGGTGCGCCAAAAGGCGTCGTGCTGCTGGCAAAATGTGCGACTCCGCGACCCTCGCTAAAGGCGGCCCAAAACGAAAACCCTACAGCAACGCTCGGTATTCAACGTAGAGCAACCGCTTGCGACGGTTTGGCGACGGTTGCGGCTACCTGTCGAAGCCGAACCGGACCACGGTCGCATTCCCGGCTTTCCGAGCGTCGACGGCGAGCCGGGTTGCGTTGCCCGCGTGCTTGCGAGCGAACCGCAGAAGTTGCTGCGGGTGCGCAAGCGCGATATGCCGTGTGCGGAGACGATGATCGAGATCGTGATCGGTCCCGCCAACGCTTCGGGTTGGCCAACACGCGTCGAGGTGGCCCAGTCCGGCTTCCCGACGGAGATGGACGCGATGCCCGATCTGGTCGATGCGCATTGGCGGCAGATCGTCGCCGATTTCAGGCTTTATCTGGAACGTGGCGTAGTGGTGCCGGGAACGGCGTGGGGCGCTAGCTTCGGTGCGCTGACGGCGCAAACGCCGGTGGCTCTGGTGCTGACCAAGCTGGACCAAAACGGCTTCGCCGCACGCTGCGGTATGCGCGAGGGCGACCTCTTGCTGACGTTGCGCGGCATCCGCATCCACGACTTGGCGCAACTTTGGACCGTGTTGGCGCTGTCCGCGGTCGGCGAGGAAGTGGCGGTTGCTTGGGCGCGGGGCGAGGCGTTGCACACGTCCGTTGCGCCGTTGTGAAACGTCGAGAGGACGGCGCTAAGCGACTATCCGGCCGTCGCAGTAGATCTTCTCGCCGGTGACATAGAAGTTTCGTTCGGAAACCAAGAACCGCACCATGTTGGCCACGTCTTCCGGCTGGCAAACTCTGCCGAACGGCATCGAGGCGTCCAAGTCGCGCATATTTGTGATGCCGGCGGTGGCTCGCACCAGCCGCCTGCCCATTTCCGTTTCCACCAAGCCCGGCGCCACCACGTTGACGCGGATGCCATGGTCGCGTTCCTCCCGCGCGAGGGTGACCGCCAGCGCCTCCATCGCCGCCTTGGCCATGTTGTACGGCCCGCCGTTGGCGGCGAGGCTGCGCGACGCGATGCTGGAGATCATCACGATGTCGCCGCGCCTGAGTTGCCGCATTTTCGGAATCACCAGTTTCGACAGGTAGTGCGAGCCGAAGGCGTGCGTCGCTACCACGCGGCGCAACTCGGCGGGGTCGGTGTCCACCACGGAAAGGCCGCGACTGGCGATGCCGGCGTTGTTCACCAAGATGCTCACCGGCCCTAGGTCGGCCTCCACCAAGCCCACCATTTCTTCGACCCGGTCGTAGTCCTCGACCGTGCCGACGTACATGCGTGCTTGGCCGCCGCTGCTTATGATCTTGTCGAGGGTCTCTCGCGCCGCTTGCTCGTCGCGGCGATAGTTGATGGCGACCGTCGCCCCGTCTTGGGCCAAAGCGAGTGAGATGGCGCGCCCGATGCCGCGCCCGCCGCCGGTCACCAACGCCACTCGCCCGCGCAACGACACGCCGTTCAGCGTCCTTCGAACTTGGCGTCGCGCTTCTCGAGAAACGCTTTCACGCCCTCGGCGTGGTCGCGGGTGCGTCCCGCCTCCTCCTGCAATCGCGCCTCGAGATCAAGCTGCTGCTCGTAGGCGTTGTGCCATGTCGACCAATACATGCGCCGGATGAGGGCAAGCGACTTCGGGCCGTCGGCCAGTTTGCCCGCGAGTTCGAGCGCACCCTCCATCAGTGCCGTGTTGTCCTCGAAGACGCGATTCACGAGTCCCCAGGCTTCGGCCTTCTCCGCGGGCAGACGCTCCGCCAAGAGCGACAATTCCATCGCTCGGCCCCAGCCCACCAAGCGTGGCAGCATGAAGCTGGAGCCGCCATCCGGCACTAGGCCGATGCGCGCGAATGCCTGTAGGAAGAAGGCGCGTTTCGAGGCGTAGACCATATCGCCCATGATCGCAAAGCTCATGCCGACGCCGGCGGCCGCGCCGTTGACGGCCGTGACGATGGGCATGTCGAGGTCGCGAAGCGTCAGCAGCAACGGGTGATAGGCGGTGCGTAGCGAACCGCCGGCGCCGCTGCCACGGCTAGGGTCCGCGAGATTGGCGCCGGCGCAGAAGCCGCGCCCCTCGCCGGTGATGAGCAGGCAGCGAGCGCCGTTGTTGGGGTCTTGCACTTCGCGCAAGGCTGCGTTCAACCCTTCGAGCATGTCCGCGCCGACGGCGTTCATCACCTCGGGGTGGTTGAACTTGAGCACCGCCACCTTGCCCTCGAAATCGAGGATGACTTTGTTTAACTCCAAAACTCCCTCCAAGCCCATGTACCGCTAGACCATAACCCACGCGACGGACGAGCGCACACCACTTGCGGCCGGCGACGAGAACATGAACCGCGCTCACGCCGGCATCCGCGTGAGTCATTGGACAATGCCATGCGGCAAGCCGAAAATGCGTCGGACCAAAAGATACCGATGGTGGGGGACGATGCACAACGCGGCGGCGCGAGCAAGGTTGGCCATTTCGCAGGGCGCGGCTCGCCTGCTGTCGCTCTTGGATGCGCACGCGCTGGCGATCATCCTCGTCTTGGCTGCCGCCACGATGCGGGTGCTGCCGCATCCCGCGAATATCGCACCCGTTGGCGCGTTGGCGCTGTTTTCAGGCGCCTATCTGCGTAATCGGTTGTACTGGCTGGTGCCGATCGGCGCGCTGTTCTTGAGCGACCTGCACTTGGGGCTGTATCACGGCGTAGTAATGGCGGCCGTGTATCTGGGCTTCATCGCGAGCACCGCCATCGGCCGCGGCCTCTTGCGTCCCGAAGACAGCGGCGGGCGCATCGTGATGGCGGTGGGGGCGGGCGCGCTCGCCTTTTGGCTGATCTCCAACTTAGGCGTGTGGCTGGTGTTCCGCCCGCCGACTCTTGCTGGGCTGGTGCAATGCTACGTTGACGCATTGCCCTTCCTCGGCCGCAGTTTGGTTGGCGACGCCCTATACGCCGTGGCCTTGTTCGGCGGCTATCGATTGGCGCTGCGCTTCATGTGGGCGCGCGACGCGGGCGCGAGCACCACATAAGCCGTCGCCTGACGGCACCCGCCTTTCGCCCCAGCCCAAGCCGCCCTATCACCTCCTCGGACTTCGCGGCTGACGCCGCCAAGTCCGAGGAGCTGCTAGCGCCTCGGCGCTTAAGCCTTCGCGCTCGGGCGGCTGGCGACCTCCGCGTACCAGCGCTTGATGTTGGGGTGTTCGTCGCCGGCGCGAATCTGCACCCACTTGGCGAAGTCCACGACGCAGAAAGCCGTGATGTCGGCGATGCTATAGGCGTCGCCGGCCACATACTGGGATTCGCCCAAGGTGGTGTTCAGGGCGTCGTAGAAGCGGTGGGCGCCGTTTCGTCCTCGCTCGACCAAGCCGTCCATCGCGGGCACGCCTTCGCTGCCGGCCGTCGACCGGTTGGCGAAGGTGGGATTGCTGTTGCGGAACGCTTCGGCGACCGGCATGAGCCCATCCCACTCCATATGCCGTTGCGCGGACTCGATCACGGCTTTGGACTTGGCGTCCGTGCCGAACAGCGACGGTTCGGGGTGCAGCTCCTCGAAATAGCGACAAATCGCGACGGACTCGTCGATCACCGTGCCATCGTCCAACACTAGCGTTGGCAGCAGGCTGCGCGGGTTGATGGCGCGGAACTCGGCGGAGAGGTTCTCGCCGGCCGGAATGTCCACCTGCTCCATTTCGATGTCGATGCCCTTCTCCGCCAAGAAGATGCGCACGCGACGCGGGTTGGGGGCCATGGTGTAGTCGTAGAGTTTCATTCGTTGGCGTTCCAAAACGGCTTGAGGAGAGGGTGCCACCATAGGCGCAAACGGCTTGAGATTCCAGTACAGTGACCACACGAGGTGGAGTCTTTGACGTTATGTACACGAGGGTTTGCGAAGTTGACGGTCTGCCTGCGCCATGACCTTGGGCGCCATCATCCTCACCTTGATTGGGGTTCTGTTCGGCGTGGTCGCCGGTTGGTTCGCTTGGTCCTTTGTGCGGCGCGCCGAGAGGGAGTCGGAGGGGGCGGTACACGCGCCAAACGCCGCGGACGAAGATCAGGGCGACGCCGATGCTCGGGACGAAACCCCGTGAGCGCGGCAGACCGACGGAAGTGGGACGCTCGTTACCGCGCCGGCGCCTACGAATCCCGCCCACACCCCAGCGCCTTCCTTGAGAGTTGCCTGCCGCTGCTGCCTCGCCAAGGGCGGGCGTTGGACCTCGCTTGCGGCACGGGTCGCAACGCCTTGTTCCTCGCCGGCCTTGGGCTGACGGTGGACGCCGTGGACATCTCCTCTATCGCGCTCGCCAAAGGCCGCTCGCAGGCGGCCGGCTTGGCCATCGATTGGCTGGAGCGAGACTTGGACGACGGCGTCGATTGTTCGACGCGCTACGATCTCATCGTCAATATCCGTTATGTCAACTTGCCGTTGCTCGAACGCCTCGTCGTCAACCTGAACCCCAATGGCCTGCTGCTTGTCGAACAACACTTGCGAACGGATCGGCCGGTCGTCGGCCCGGGAAACCCGGCGTTCCGGGTGCGCCCCGGCGAACTAAAGCAGGTCGCGAAGATGCTGAACGTGGTGCGCTTCGAAGAAGGCCTGTTCGAGGACCCGGACGGCAACACCGCCGCCTTGGCGCGCCTAGCAGCTCGTCGGACTTAGGAGCGCGCTACGGGCCGTGAGGCGGGGGGGGATCGGGGGGAGGGGGGGGGGGGGC
>CAYGBI010000039.1:0-34429 GCA_964348085.1 uncultured Pseudomonadales bacterium
CCGGCGGTCCCGGCCGAAGCGCACGTACCACAGCGGCAGGTCGGCGGAGACCTGCACGGGGCGTCCTTCGAAGTGCGTCCCGAGGCCGTCGAAGTTGTAGGTGAGCGCCCTCAGGTGCGCCTGGGTGGCCGGCACTTTGCCCTCCACGAGGGGCAGGTCTTCGGCGCGGAGCGCGAGGATGGCCTCGAGTTCCCGGCGGTGGCGCGGGTCGCACCGGTCGAGTGGGGCAAGGGCGGTTTCGGCCATGGCCTGGTGTTGTCCTCGTGCTCTCGCTGAGACGCTCGTGCGCGACGGCGCCAAGCGAAGCGTCTCGATGTCGTCAGTGTACAGTTTCGGCTCACGAAGACAGGCTAAACGGGACTTGGATTCGCCGCGAGCAGCGATCGCCCTGTTCTTTCGTGAGCCGAGGCTGTTTTTCTCGTGCGACATTCGCCTATGCGCGCCGAGGCGTCGCGCTCAACGCGGTCGGTCCGCCAGCAACGCCTCCAACGCCAAGTTACTCCTCTCCGCTGCTCGCCGGGCGGTGGCCTCCCTCGGCGACCCGCTGTTCGACCTCATGGCGCGTCGGGATGTCCCTCCTGGTTCCGGGATCGAACTAACGAACTCCAGCGAGCCGGCCGATAGGCGCTGCCCGACAGCGCGAAGCCCCGCAGCGGCGACGGACGACCGCCGGTCGCGTCGCGGCGTCCGCCAGCGCATGGCCTTCTGTGGTTCGTTATTGTCCGTGCGCACGTCCATGCTGAACGTCACGCCGCAAGCTATCGAAACAGCCCTTGCGCCAGAAACGACGTTCGTGAGGATTCCCTGATCGGGATCCCCGCCCGGGAGCGTCAACCGTCCGCCGCGGCCCGCTCTTCTTCGGTCATGTTCCGCAATTGCAGACGGTCTCCCGCATACAGCGTACCGGGCCTAGAAACCCTCATGTAGTTGCCGAACAGCAGTCCCGTGCCGAACCGATCTTTTGCCTTGTAGCGAGTCCTGCCCAGAACCTTCAGGATGTTGTTCGCCGGCCGTTCGCCGGTCACTTGATCGGTCGTGATGATCTCGCATCGTTCGGCCGGCGTGACCTGCATCAGCTCGACGTCGCCGGTGCCGACGAGTTCCATGTGGTCTTCCTCATAGGCGCCAATGCCGTCGACGACGACATTGGGGCGGAAGCGGTCCATGCCGATGGGGACGTCCAGATCCCTGTTCAACGCCTCCAGCGAGGCCAGATTGGTCAGCAAGATGTCGGTCGCTGCCGTGAACTTGTGCCTCGGCTTGCCGTGAACGCGCTTCAGGCTCGGCACCGGCAAGTTGACGCGCCAAGGCTTGTCGGCGCGAATCAGGCGGACCTTCTTTCCGACTATGTTCGACACCCACTCGGCGACGTCGGCTCCCTGGTCGATCCCCTCGAACCTTTCGAGGATCCAAACACCCGGGATCGAGTCTCCCTCAAGGCGGGGAACGTGAGCGTAGGTTCCCCGGGCTGCATGCCGCAACAGCAACCGTTGCCCCGACAACTCGGCACTGACCGAGGCCAGCAGCGGGGTCTCCCGCTGATCGAGGAGCAGGCCGTCTTCGCCCACAAAGCTATACTCCCGGTCGCCTTCTATCCCCCTTTCGGTAAGCACCAGTTCTTTCACGGGTCCGCCGCCGCAGCCCTTGACCGGATAGGTATGGAGGTTCCGCACCGTTACCTCAGCCATAATCAACTCCTTGGTTTCCGGGTGACTGTCGAGTTTGTCTCCGATCTTACTTCGTCGCCCCGCCCCAATACCGACTCTTGTGTCTTGGTACAACCCTAAAGGCGACCATGTGAGCACATTCAACGGGACGTTCCCAGCCAGCAACCTCCTGAGGCACCGACGCGTAGAAGTCCTCCTGACGCATCCAACCGATGGCGGCGCTTAGGATTGGCCGCTGCGGCTTATCGCCGCCTTCCGTGAGCCGAGGTCGTTCTCGTGCGACATTCGCCCCCTCACGCGAGTACGCCCGAAGTCCCCCAAGCTGCTAGGCTTTTGGCCGCTTGCTCAACCGAGATGCGCGATGGCGGCAGGCGGCGCTGCGAACGGTCACCTGTATGTCGTGGCCACCCCGATCGGTAATTTGTCGGACATCACGTTGCGGGCCGTGGACATCTTGAAGTCCGTGCCCACCGTCGCTTGCGAGGACACCCGACGTAGTCGCGTGTTGCTGGCCCACATCGGCGCCGCACCTAGACGCCTCGTGTCGCTCCACGATCACAACGAAACGGCGGCGAGCGACGTACTCGTCGCCGCCTTATTGGCTGGCGACGATGTGGCGCTCATCAGCGATGCTGGCACGCCACTGCTTTCGGACCCCGGCTTCGAATTGGTACGACAGGCTTGGCGCCACGGCATCCGGGTGACGCCTGTGCCGGGGCCTAGCGCCCTAACGGCGGCCGTGGCGGCGTCGCCGATTCCCCTCAATCGATTTCGCTTCGAGGGCTTTCTGCCGGCCAAGGCAGCCGCGCGGCGTGCGACGCTCGAGCGCCTGCTCGCTGCCGACGTGCCGGTGGTGTTCTTCGAGGCGCCCCACCGCCTACGCGCCTGCCTAACGGAGCTCGTGGAACTCGGTGGCGGCGGGAGGCGTTTGTTGGTGTGCCGCGAACTAACCAAGCGCCACGAAACATTGAGTTTCGCTACGGTCGCGGCAGTGCTCGCCTCGCGGGCTGTCTTGGACCGTGGTGAAATCGTCTGCGTCTTGGCCGCTTCGGAGCGTTCGCCAATGCCCGCCGATGTGGAAACCGTGGTGCGCGCGCTGGCTGCCGACTTGCCTGCCGGCCAGACGGCGCGGCTCGCCGCCAAGATTACCGGGCGGCCACGGAGCGAACTCTATCAACTTGCGGTTTCCATAACCGACCGGTAGCGGTACGCTCTAGGCAAGGGAGTCGGCCAAGCAACCGCGCATCGTCACGCGGTGTGAGGAAAGTCCGGGCTCCACAGGACAGGGCGCCAGGTAACGCCTGGGGGGCGCGAGCCCGCGGCAGGTGCAGCAGAAAGCAAACCGCCGACGCTTCGCTCGTTGCAGTACCGAAAGCGAGCGAGCGGGCAAGGGTGAAACGGTGCGGTAAGAGCGCACCGCGGAGTCTGGCAACAGCTCCGGCACGGCACTCCCGCCCGGAGCAAGGCCAAATAGGGGCCCTATGGCGTGGTCCGCGCCGGGCCTGGGTAGGCCGCATGAGGCGATTCGGCGACGATTCGCCCCAGATGAATGGTTGCTCGCGACAGAACCCGGCTTATCGGCCGGCTCTCTTGCATAGGTGCGAATAGTTTGTGGACGGTCTAAGCAGTTAGTGCGGCGAGGGCGTGCCCGAAAAGACTCAGAGGTTCGTTGTACGGTTGCCGCCACAGCTACATGGCAGGGTCAGCGAGGCGGCGCGTCGCTACCGGCGCAGCATGAACTCGGAGATCGTCACGCGCCTTGAACACTCGCTAAACGGCCTGCCCGGCGACGCCAGTGAATCCGCCGTCGAACCCGCGCTCTTTCCGCACATCGAGACCACCTTTCGCGGCGTGCTTTCCGAGGACGAGGACGCGTTGATTCGGCTGTTTCGGCGTTTGTCCGCGCGTCAGAGAGAGGCGCTTCTCACGCTCTTGTCCGGCTGAGAACGCCGTTATAGACGGCACGCGAGCGACTTTGATAAAAAGGACGAGTCGAAACGCGAGGCAGATGCCCATGACCCTGTTGCCGAAGAGCGTCACCATCACCGACGACACCATGCGCGAGGGCTTGCAGATCGAAAGCCCGGATATACCCGTTGCCGAGAAACTCAGACTGCTCGACGCCTTAGGCGAGACGGGCGCCAAGGTCATCTCCATCGGTTCGTTCGCGCACCCGAAGTGGACGCCGTCGATGGCGTGCATTGACGACATCGCACAGCAATTCGTGCCCAAGCCGGGCATTAAATACACCGCCGCGGTGTTCAACAAGAAAGGCTTCGACCGGGCGGATTCCTACTATCCCAAGATCGATGTGCGCGGCCGGCGTTTCGGCACGCATGTGGAACTGTGCGATTCCTTCGCCCGCCGCAACTACAACCGCACGCAAGCGCAGCAGATTGCCGGCATGGACGCCTCTATCGCCGGCGCCAAGGCCGCCGGAGCCGAGAGTGCCTCGGTCGCCATCGGCAATCCTTTCGGCTCCAACTTCGAGGGACCGTTCAGCTTGCCGCAGCGCATGGCGCTATTGGCGATGATGTTCGACAAATGGCACGACGCCGGCATCCCCGTGAAGAAAGTCTCGTTCTTGGACGCCATGGGTTGGAACATGCCGCACGAAGTGCGCGAAACCATCGCCGCCATCCGTGATCGCTGGCCGGAGGTGGAGATCTTCCATATGCATCTGCACAACACCCGCGGCGCCACCATGGCGAGCTTCTACGAAGCGCTGATGCTTGGCGCGACGGAGTTCGACACCTCTATCGGCGGCATGGGTGGTTGTCCCTACTGCGGCAACGGGCGCGCCGCGGGCCATGTGCCGACCGAGGACTTCGTGCATATGTGCCATGAGATGGGCATCGAAACCGGCTACGACTTGGACAAACTCATCCAAGCGGCCGCGATCGCCGAGGAAGTGGTCGGTCACCCGCTTTGGGGCCACGTCTCCAAGGGAGGGCCGCGGCCGCACCAAGAAAACGAGCTTTACCCGCTGAACATGCCGTTCGTGGAGACGCTGGAGGAGGCGGCGCACTTCCGCAAAGGGGCGAGCGTCTACGAAGGGCAGATTTCGCCTTGGCAGGAAGGGAGCGCGCTGATCGGCGGCGCCCGCGTCTAGCCGCCCGCGGTGGAAGTCGCGCGTTCGAACGACCATGCATCCCGTCGGTATCGTCGCTGCTCGGTCGAATATGAACCGATGTGCGCCCGCGTCGTGCCTTGCCCGGCGGGTGCCCGACCGTTCTCGGTGCGACGCGGGCTACCACCATGGGCTGGTAGTGTCCTGTCCGGTTGAGTTCTCGCCTTTCAGAGCTCCTGCGGCGCGATGAGAACGTTCGTGGCGATTTTGCTGGCGGTGCTCACCGTCGGCTATCTGCTGCCAACCAGCATCGCCTTGGTTCGACGAGTGCCGACGGCTACCTGCTTCTTCGTCAACCTGCTGCTTGGGTGGACGGTCATCGGCTGGATCGTGGCGCTTGTTTTGGCTTTTGGAACCCCGGAATACAGGACAATCCCGTGACGCTTACGCTTTACCACTGCACGCGGGCGCGCTCCATGCGCCCGTTGTGGACGCTGGAGGAAATGGGCCTCGAATACGAGCTGGTGAACATGCCCTTCCCGCCGCGCTACCTGCACAAGGAATACATGGCCGTGAACCCGCTCGGCACCGTGCCGGCGTTGGTGGACGGCGCCCTGACCATGACCGAGTCGGCAGGTATCTGCCAGTACTTGGTGGACAAATACGGTCCTACGGACTTGGCCGTGGGCATGGACGAGGCGGACTACGGCAATTATCTAAACTGGCTGCACCGCAGCGACGCGACGCTGACCTTCCCGCAAACTTTGGTGCTGCGCTACACCCGCTTGGAGCCGGAGGCGACTCGCAACCCGCAGGTCGCGAACGACTACCGCAAGTGGTTCCTGCACCGCATGAGAAGCGTCGAGCGGGCGCTTGAGGACCGCGAATACCTCTGTTCGGGGCGCTTCACCATCGCCGACATCTGCATCGTTTACTGCGTGGTGCTGGCGAACTCCCTCGACATCGAAGAGGTGTTCACGCCGAACGTCAAGCGCTATTGGGACTTGGTCACGCAACGGCCGGCATACCGGAAGGTGTTCGACATTTGAGTCGTTTGCCTGACCGAGCTGCGAGAATCCTTGGCGCGCCGGTTGCGGGCGACGCCCGAGGCAAATCCATAAGAGACAACCTATGTCAGTCATCCAATCGAAACTAGACACCCGTTCCGAGCAGTTTCGCGTCAATCGTGCGCAGATGCTCGCCAAGCTTGCCTTCTTGGACGAGCTGTACGAAGAAGCGGCCAAGGGCGGCGGCGCGGAGGCCATGGCGCGGCTGGCGTCGCGCGAAAAGATGCCCATTCGCGAGCGCGTCGCGCGAGTGCTCGACCCGGATTCGCCGTTCTTGGAGATCAGCCCGCTGGCGGCGTGGAACTCGCATTACAACTTGGGTTCCGGGTTCACCGTCGGCATCGGCGTCATCGAGGGTGTCGAGTGCGTGATCCTCGGCCACGACCCGTCCGTGCAGGCCGGGGCCATGAACCACTTCAACTCGAAGAAGCTCATGCGCGGGCTCGAAATCGCCCGCGAGAACCGCATGCCGTATGTGCAGTTCGTCGAGTCCGCGGGTGCGGACCTGCGTGGCGGAGGTGGTCGAGGCGGTGGCGGCGGTCGCGATGCCGGCGTTGAGGACAAGGATGCGTACATCAGGCAAGTGCTCGAAGGCATGCGCGGCGCCACCGGCCACTTCGCCGAGTCCGGGCGGTTGTTCTACGAGATCACCGAGCTGTCGAAGATGCGCATACCGACGATTTCCGTGGTGTTCGGCGTGTCCACCGCCGGAGGCGCCTACCAGCCGGGCATGAGCGACTACAACATCTTCATCCGCGGTCGTTCTCGAGTGTCGCTGGGCGGCCCGCCGTTGGTGAAGATGGCGACCGGCGAAGACGCCGACGGCGAGGAGCTGAGCGGTGCGCATATGCATACCACGACCTCCGGTCTCGGCGATTATCTAGCGGAAGACGAGCTCGACGGCATTCGCCTGTGTCGCGAAGTGGTGGCGCATTTGAACTGGCGCAAGAAAGGTCCCGGGCCGACGCTACCGGCGGATGAACCGGTGTACGACGGAGAGGAACTGCTCGGCATCCTCGGCGAGGACTTGACGGTCCCCTTCGACATGCGCGAGGTGATCGCTCGCATCGTCGACGGCTCGCGCTTCGAGGAGTTCAAGCCGCTCTACGGCCCCACTCTGGTATGCGGCTGGACCTCCGTCCACGGCTACCCCCTCGGCATCCTCGGCAATAACGGCGTGCTGATGTCCGAGTCGTCGGAGAAGGCGTCGCAGTTCATCCAGTTGTGCAACCAAGTCGATGTGCCGTTGCTGTTCCTGCACAACATCACCGGCTACATCGTGGGCACGGACTTCGAGAAGCGCGGCATCACCAAGAACGGCTCGAAGATGATCAACGCCGTCTCCAACTCCACCGTGCCGCACCTCACGGTGATCGTCGGCGCCTCCTACGGGGCCGGCAACTACGGCATGAGCGGCCGCGCCTACGGCACGCGGTTCGCCTACACGTGGCCGACGGCCAAAATCGCCGTCATGGGGCCGAAGCAGCAGGCGGGGGTGATGACCATCGTGCAGCGGGCGGCCGCGCAACGCCGAGGTTTGGCGTTCGACGAGGAGGCGAACGCCAAGCGCGTAGAACGCATGGAAATGCAGTTGGAGGAGCAGTCGAAAGGGCTGTTCGCCACATCCCGCGTCGCCGACGACGGCATGATCGATCCGCGCGACACGCGCGACTTCATTGGCATCTCCCTGTCAGCGTGCCACAACAACGTGGTCGAGGGCACCAAGGAATTCGGAACTTGGCGGATGTGACGCTGGCAGGGCTGGCCGGCTTTGTGGCGTTGGTCGAGCAAAGCCTCCGTTGCTGACGCCTCACCGCAGGGGAGCAGGCCTTTCCCGCTATAGTCGTCCCATGGATTTCGACGAACACGAGGCGTATCGGCTTTCGGTCTCCGACGACCGCGACATTGCGCCGTTCTTCGCGGGTTCCGTACCAGTACTGTCGATTGACGATGTGCGTGTGGGCGAGGGAGGTTCGGGCAGCGGTCGACGGAAGTCCGTGCGTTGACCTGCCAACTGTGGCTCAGTTCGATCACGGCTGCCCACTCTCGCTCATCCACCGAGCCCAAGTCCTAGTCACGCCATCTTGGACCTGATCGAGGTAGGCGCCGTACTCCTTTCAGGTTAGTCCGTAGACTTGATCAGGAGCGAAAGGAGCAAGAGTGCGGTCGCTCTTGCGAGAGGACTACACATCCGCCTCTTAGGGGTCGTGGAGCGCGACGGGTCGGACGGACTCGACTTAGGGTGTCACTCCGAGCGCTCTTGCTGACGCCTCGCCGCAAGGGGAGCGGACCTTCCTTGCGCTATGATCGTCCCATGGGTTTCGACGAACAGGCGGCGTATCGGTTTTCGGTCTCCGACGACCGTGACATTGCGCCGTTCTTCGCGGGTCGGCGGCGCGAAATACGGAAGTTCGACGACGCGCTAGACGGGTTGACCCCTGACCGGCGGGCTACCGTGTTCCGTATTTACCAAGGCGCTCCCGGCTGTGGGAAAACGTCGTTGCTCAACCACTTACGGGAACACCACGCAGGAGAAGCGTTGTTCGTCAAGGTAGGTCGAGAGGACTTGAGAAGCATGGATACCTTGGCTGCGTGTGTCCGTGCGGCGTTCGTTTCGGCGCTTTCGGAGCGAAGCCAAGTTGCCATTCAGGCTGGGACGGAGCTCGCGCATAGGTTGAAGCTGGGTGACTTGATCGACAAGGTCGGGGCGACGTACACCGCGAAAGCGGCTAGGAAGAACAAGCTCGTTCTCTATATGGACGAGGCCCAGAGAATCCAGCCTTCCGAATCAGACGGATTAGTGGAACTGCACACGAACGGACTGGGCTTTCCTTCGGTATTGCTGTTGACCGGGTTGGGGTACACGGCGGACGGGCTCTCCAAAGCGGGGGTTTCCAGGCTGTCCGACGAGGCGGTGACCAACATGGGGGCGATGTCCGACTACGAATGTGCGGAATCAACGGCGAAGATGCTGCGTAAGCACGGCGCCGTTGGCAGTGATGGCGGCAGGCAACGAGCTGCCGAGACGGTTGCGAAGCTGTCCCGCGGGTGGCCCCAGCATCTCTACGGAGCGCAGAAAGCGCTGTGTAGGGAGCTGTTGAGAACGAACGGAGTGCTCGAACGGGTGGACTGGGACCGGGTACGGTTGGGTTCCGACCGTACCCGCCGCGACTACTACAACGCCCGATTGTCGAACACCGTGCTAGACATGGTGCCCGCCGCCACCGCCCGGATCGTCGACAAGATGATCGAGATTCGCCCCGGGCGCATGTTCGAGGTGGAAGGGGTGTGCGAGGAAGTGATCGCGGGGATGGGTTTGGACAAGGATCCGAAGTTCAGGACGAACGCCGAGGAGTTTGCCAAGGCGCTTGTCGAACGGGGCGTTTTGGGCATCAATCCCGACGGTCAGTACGACGTCGCCATCCCGTCGATGCTTGAGTACATGACCGCCATGTCGCGGCCCGCATGAACGACGCCTCTGATCGCGGGCTCGCTTGCGGCAGGGCGGTTGAGCACTTGGGAACGGTTGGGCCCCGCGGCGATTAGCCTGTGGCCTTTGCAGGCGCGTTCGCGTAGGGTGGCGCACGGTAGCGAATTGGCCAAAGGGACGGAGGGTGTCTAGGGTGGCGATCACGCTTGAATCGGTTCGACGTGGCGGGTTTGGCGCCGTTGCCGAGCAGCGAACGATGAATGTCCGCCGTTGGCATGTCCTCGTGGCCGCAACGTTGTTCGTGGGACTTGGCGCATGTGCCAACCTTACCGGAGGATCCGCAATGACCGTTCAGCAAACGTCGATGAACGTCGGCGAATACACCTACGATGTCCGTCGCGCGGGAAACGGGGATGCGCTCGTGATTCTGCTGCACGGATTCCCCGAGACCTCGCATATGTGGCTGCCGCTGCTCGAGCACCTTGCGGCAAACGGCTACACGGCGCTGGCGCCGGATCTCCGCGGCTACAGTCCGGGGGCGCGACCGGAGGGCGCGGAGCACTACAACTACCCCGCGATGGCGGAAGACATCTTGGCCATGGCGGATGCGCTCGGCAAGACGCGCTTCCACTTGGTCGGCCACGACCACGGCGCGGGACTGGGTTGGGTGATGGCCGCTCGTCACGCGGACCGGGTCATAAGCTGGACGGCACTATCGGTTCCGCACGTCGACGCGTTCGCCGATGCGATCGCCAACAACGACGAGCAGCGAGAACGTAGCGGCTACATGCAGTTCTTCCGTCAAGTCGGCACAGCCGAAGCGGCGCTCTCGGCGAATGACTTCGCCGCGCTAAGGAATGTCTGGAGCGCGTCGACGCCGGAGCAGATTGAAGAGTACGTGCGCGTTCTCGGGCAACCGGGCGCGCTCACCGGAGCGCTTAATTGGTATCGAGGCGGACTCACTGAAGATCGCCAACCAATCGGTCAGATCTCCACGCCGACGCTATTGATCTGGGGCAATCAGGACCAAGCGATCGGTCGCCCCGGCGTCGATGCGGCACCGCCGCTGATGGATGGCCCGTACCGGCTGGTGGAATTGGATGTCGGGCACTGGCTCATCCAAGAGGCGCAAGCAGACGTGCTGCGGGAGACGCTGGCGCACATCGAGCAGTTTGCCGAGTAGCACCACCGCCCGCCGTTGATGGCTTGGCGAGCAAACATAAAGGAGGAAACGAATGACTTTCGACGTCAAGGCGCACCTCGCCGCCGCCGAGCGTTCAGTTGCGGTGTTGCGGCGTGATGGGAAACCTGCCCACGCCGTCATGCTTGCCCGCAGCTACGCGACACCGGTGGATAATCTGTGGGACGCCGTGACCAATGGCGAGCGCATCCCACGCTGGTTTGCCGAGGTCAGCGGTGAACTCGAACTCGGCGGCCGCTACCAGTTGAAAGGTAATGCCGGTGGCCGGATCACGACGTGCGAACCGCTCTCGCATTTCGCCCTGACTTGGGAGTTCGGCGGCAGCGTCAGTTGGGTGGAAGTGCGCCTTGCCGACGACGATGTCGGCCGCGTCAGACTGGCGTTGACGCACACCGAACTCCACTCGCCTCACTGGGACACCTACGGCCCGGGCGCGACGGGCGTGGGTTGGGAGTTAGGTCTCTTTGGTCTTGCGAACCACATCGACCAACCCGATGCGCCAATCGTGGACGAAGAGGCCTTTGCCGCGTCGCCAGAGGGGAAGGCGCTCATCACCGGTAGCTGCGAAGGTTGGGGCGAAGCGGCGATCTGCGCCGGCGAAAATGCTGAAGCTGCCCGTGAGGCGGCAGGACGCACAGCGGCGTTTTACACCGGTGCAGACGCCTAATATCCGGTTGATTTCTCGCGCCGAGCGAGCTTCCAGAGGGCGAGCCGTGCGGAATCTGTGGCGGAATTGCGCCCCTTGGCATATGGGGCTGGCCAACCGGACAGGACACTAGTTCGTACACCGGCCGGCGCACAAAGCGGTCGCCCGGTGCGCCTATTCCCGACCTCGGCCGCGCTCCCGCCTCGCCGTCGGCCTTTCCTCACTTACCGCGCCCAAGTCCCACAGGCCGCCAGCTTGCGCGCCTCCCGCTCGGCGAGGATGTCCTCAAGCATCGCGCCGGCATCCACCTCTAGTGTCGGATCGCCGAGAATGCCCGCTACCCGGGGATAGTTCAGCAGGTAGCGAGAGCCGTTGGTGGTGCGCTTTAGGAAGCCGCAGTCGACCAATCGTCGCCGCAACGTGACGTGGTCGACGAGGGCATGCACGGACGCAAGCCACTCGATGAGGTATTCGTTGATCTTCGGCTCGGTATAGGCATGCCGTCGGATTAGCCCGCTGGCGGCCACTGCGAGCACGGTGTCGCGGTGAACGGGGTTCCTAGGGAACCCGCGCAAGCGACCGGCGTGCAACAGTCTGCGGAGAAGCCTCTCGACTTCGTTTCGTGTGGTCACCGGCCGAGCGTTGCCGAAATCAGAAAAAGGCGAACAGCCGCATCTCGACGCTATGCCGCGGGTTTGTCCTTCGGTCTTGGTCAGGCAACTCGAACGCAGTGTGCAGCGTATAGCGCGCCGTGCCGTCGGTCGCGGAGTCGTAGACCTTGAAGAAAAGCGCCTCGTTGGGGGTCATGTGCGGGTAGTAGAAAAACCGGTGCTTGGGGTTGTGCAGCGCTCGCCACGTCTCGCCCACGCGACCGGGCGAGATGCGCGGCACAGGTACGAAATCCGCCTCCGAGACCGTCCGGGCGTCTGCGACGGTGATCGGGTCGGACTCGATCGGTCGGCCGATCGGCCGCCACGCCTGCACGATGGCGAACCGCCTCTTGAGCAGTTCTTCCGCTTCGGTGGGCAGCAAATCGCGCACGCGCTTTCTCGCCGACCAGTGGGTGTAGTCGTTGTGTACGCCGCGCGCCGGTGGCTTGAGTCCGGTCGTTCGTCGAACCTCCGCATCGCCGTGACGCACGGTATGGTCGAAGATGTGGATACGCGCGGCGCCGGTACGGTGCGCGGCGTGCTTGGCCATTATTGGGTAGTAGAGGCGCTTGACGCTGGCGTCGTCCAAGAAGTCGATCCGGGGCAAGTGATCGCTTACCAGCTCGAATCCGTGTACGTCCAGCGCGAACGCCGGCCATCGGCGCGCGTCGAAGATGGCCATCTCGCGTTTCGCCGTGCCCCTTCCCAAGTTGCGCCCGGGTGAATCCGGGGCGGCAATCTCGTAGTAATACTTGTCGCCCTCGTCCGTGGCGTAGGCCAATGTCGTGCGAACTGAGTGCTCTTGCAGTTCGAGGGCCGGTTCGGACATCGATAACTCCTCATCGCCAATCGAAAGGGGAGTATACGCGCCCAACACCGCAACGGACCGCATCGGGCGAACGCAAGACCTCACCAATCCTCAGTGCCCGGTTCACCCTTGAACGGGCCGACCAACTCGGAGGTGATCCAGCCGCCGTAATAGCCGCCGGGCTGCGCCCGCACCGGTTCGCCTGCCACGGTGCATTGCAGCTTTCGGGGGTAGAACGAGAAGTAGCCGGCGATCGCCGAAAACTCGGGGAAGGTGACCGCGTAGAACCAACCTACGCTCGGGATGTCGTTGAAGTCGACCTCCACCGCCCAACCTTTCCACTCGCATAGCGAGCGTCGCGACGTCGGCCGCAGGCAAGCCTTAGCCGCCGGAGAGATGTCCGTGGGTGGCAGGTAGAACGTCGGTGGCGAGGCGGTTTCGAGGACGCGAATGGCACGCGAGGAGCGGGCGACCAACACTTCACCGAGCGCCACCGCCACGGTTCGCCGGTCCGCAGCCAGTTTCGGGGGACGGGGATAATCCCAAACCGACTCCTGTCCCGCCGCCGGAGGTTGCGCGAAAGGCGGCCGGCCGTCGCCGCGATAGCGCCACTTGGCGCGGGCCGCGAGGATCTCGTCGGTTGGCTTCAAGCCCTTACACCCCTGCCCTAGCAGCGGCCCATGGTGGAAGTCCGCGTAGCGGTCAAGCGCGAGTCGCCGCCTTGGCCACCGCGTCCGCGTTGTTGATCGCATCGACGACAGTGCCCGGCAACAGCACTTGCGGCAGTACCGTAGCGGTCTCGGGGGTCGCCCCTCGGGGGAAGTAAAGGTAAAGAGGCACGCCCGCCCGGTCGTACTTGGCGAGCCATTCGGTGATGGTGGGATCCTCCGTAGTCCAATCCGCCTTCAGCACCGCGATGCCGCGCTCGTTGATCGCGTTGCCCACGGTGTCGGTCGCAAGTGCGACTCGTTCATTGACTTTGCAGCTAATGCACCAGTCGGCGGTGAAGTAGACGAATGTCGGCCGTTGCGCTTGGATGTGGCCGAGCAGACGTTCGGGGGTGAACGTCTGCACCGACATCTTGCCGAGTACACCGGCGGTGGCTGGCGTGCTCGCGGTCGGCGGCGCCATGCGCACATCCTGCATACGGACGAGCGCCGCCGCGCAGGCGAGCAGCCCGACGACGGCGACGATGCGCCAGCCGGTCGCGCTTCCGGCGCTGCTTCGACCGTAAGCCCACAGCGCGAAGCTCAGCAGCAGCGCGGCGAGATGCGCTACCGCCATGGACGTCGCGCCGAGTTGCTGGCCAATCACCCAAAACAGCCACAACGCCGTGGCAAGCATGGGGAATGCCAGCACATGCCGGAAGGTCGCCATCCACGGCCCCGGTTTTGGCAATGCCCGACCGAGCGCGGGAACGAAGCTCAGTACCAGATAGGGCAATGCGAGGCCGAGTCCCAAGGCGACGAATACCGTCAACGCGACCGCTGCGGGTTGCGCCAAGGCGAAGCCCAACGCGCCGGCCATGAACGGCGCCGTGCAAGGCGTGGCGACCACCACGGCCAGCAAGCCGGTCAAGAACGCGGTACGTCGTTCGCTACCGTCGGTCGCCAGCGACTGGCCGAACCCCATGAGCCGGGTGCCGACTTCGAAGACGCCGGCCAAGTTGAGGCCGATGGCCACCATCACCAAACCCAAACCGACGTTGACCCACGGCGACTGCAACTGGAATCCCCAGCCGACGGCTTCGCCGGTTTGTCGCAGGACAATGAGCAGTGTGGCGATCACCAAGAACATGACGAGAATGCCGGCGGTATAGAGCAAGCCACTTTCCCGCACCCGCCGCTGATCTTGTCCGGAGAGTTGTACGAGGCCCAGCGCTTTCATGCTGAGGATTGGGAATACGCAGGGCATCAGGTTCAGCACCACGCCGCCGATAAGGCCGAAGAGCACCGCTTGCAACACGCTGCCCAACGTCGCGCTGCCACTAGGCGTCGCATCGGGCACGCTTTCCGCCGCGACGGCTTGCACCGCGGCGAACGGTGTCGTCGTTCGCGTCAAAGCCAAGTACACACTCGTCGTTTCGCCGCCTTGGTCTCGATAGGTCAACACCGCTTGCGTGGCTTGCGTCTCGTCGGCGCGACCGTGGGCGGCCATGGCGAAGCGCAGGCCGTGGCCGGTGGCGAGGCTGGTCTGCTCGCCGTAGCGAACGAGACGCTTCGTGGCGACGTACAAGTAGGGTTCTTCGACACCGACGAGACGCGGAGAGGCCACGTCGACTTCGACGCTTCCCTCGGTCAGCGCGAAGCGTGCCGACCAGTTCACGGCTCGGGGCAACTTGCCGCGGGCGACGGCGAAGCGGGGCGCCGTGTCGGCGTCGACGCGGCCATTGCCTACCGGCAGCGTGAGCGCCAAGTCGGCTTGTTCAGGCACGCACAGCGCATCGTCGCAGACGACCCAAGTCGCCCTGCCGGCCAGTTCGACATCCGTCCCTGCAGCCAGTGCGGGCACCGTGATGTCGGCGAGCAAAAGGATGGGCTCTTTGAAGCCGTAGGTGACGAAGTCACCAAACGGAATCACTGTTGGCGTCGGGAACTCGAGCGGCGCCGCTTCGAAGCCCTTCGCCAGCGTCCACCGTATCGACGCTTCCTTGCCTGCGTCGCCGGGATTCAACCAATACGCATGCCAGCCCGGATCCGGCACCAAGTCGAGAGCGACGGTAATCGTTCCGCCGCTCGCCGGCAGGCTCTCCTGTTCGGCGATGAGCGAGACGGTCGAGTATTCAGTCTTGAGTTCGTTAGCGGCGATGTTCGGCGCGATAGCGACGAGCAGAGCGAGGCAGGCAAGGAAGGCGCCGAACGGCTGCAATGGTGGACTCCGGCTGCGCGCTGCGGGCGCGGATACGGTTTAATGTGACGAGATTCTTCACCGTTGTCTGCACCGACGCAAGGTGTTGGTACCGACGCAAAGTGTTGGTAAGTTGAGCTGGCGCGAGATTACTGGATGAGTTCTGCCCCCGAGCCTCGGGCGGCCGCCCGTACCAAACGACCCACCGTCCCTGCGGCGGAGGAAATCCTCGGTGGCTACTTTCCCGTCCTCGACCACGGCTTCGTGTCGTTGGTGGATTACATGGGCGGCGATGGGGATATCGAGCGCGCCGCACGGGTGAGCTACGGCGCCGGTACGCGCCGGGTCAGCCAAACGCGGGGCCTCGTGCGCTATCTACAGCGCCATGCACATACCACGCCCACGGAAATGGTGGAGTTCAAGTTCCACTGCTGCATGCCGATCTTCGTCGCTCGGCAGTGGATCCGCCACCGCACCGCCTCGGTGAACGAGCTCAGCGCACGCTACAGCCTGTTGCCGTTGTTGTTCTACCAGCCCGAGGCCGACAACTTCGCCCACCAAAGCAGCGTCAACAATCAAGGCCGGGAGGATGCGCCGGCGTCGGCTAGGCTCTATGCAGATGCCATCGAGCGGTGGCAACGGCTGCGTCGGCAAGCGGCGGACACCTATGGCTGGCTGCTCGGCGAGGATGTGGCGCGCGAGCTTTCGCGCATCGACCTGCCGCTGTCCACCTATACGCAGTGGTACTGGAAGATCGACCTACACAACCTGCTGCACTTTCTCACCTTGCGGGTGGACGCGCACGCGCAGTGGGAGATCCGCGAATACGGCCGGGTGATGGCCGGCATGTTGCAGCGCGTGGCCCCGCTCGCGTTCGAGGCGTGGCTGGACTACGACGTTCTCGGCGCTCGTCTGAGCCATGCCGAACGCGCTGCGATCAGCCGGCTGCTGAAGGCGGAAGCCGGGGGCTTGGCCGTACGCGAGCCGAGCGAGCGGCTAGGGCGCGGGGAACTCAGGAAGCTGGGCCTCTCGGGGCGGGAAGTCCGCGAACTGCTGGCGAAGATCGAACCGCCCCCGCGACCGGACTTCAGCTTGGACCTCGCGACGATGCGGAACGCCGAAGAAGTGGAAGCGAAGATGCACGCCGCTGTGCCGGATCGAGAGAGCGGACGACCCCCGACAGGCGACGCCTAGCGTAGCCACGGCATGGGAACTGCTAGCGCCACGAAAGGCGGCGCCTTTCGCCCCAGCCCAAGCCGCCCTATCACCCTGTCGGACTTCGCGAACGCCGCCAAGTCCGACGGGCTGCTAACCTGCTAAGGCAGCCGTCAACTCCACGGACGTGGCGGTGTCGCAGCCAACGCCAGTACCGCCCAACCCGCAATAGCCGTTGGGCACCTTGGCCAAATACTGCTGGTGGTAGTGCTCGGCGTAGTAGAAAGTCGGCGCGTCCTCGATTTCAGTGGTGATGGCGCCGTAGCCGGCCTCGTTGAGTGCTTTTTGGTAGCGGTCTCTGGAAGCAATCGCGAGTTCCCGCTGGGTTTGGTCGTAGACGTACAAGCCCGAGCGGTATTGGGTGCCGAGATCGTTGCCTTGGCGCATGCCTTGCGTGGGGTCGTGTGCCTCCCAAAACACCTTGAGCAATTCGGCGTAACTCACTTGGTCCGGGTCGAAGATCGCCAGCACCACTTCGTTGTGGCCGGTGAGACCGGAGCACACTTCCTCGTAAGTGGGGTTGGGCGTGATGCCGCCGGCGTAGCCGACTACGGTGGTGAACACGCCAGGTGCTTCCCAGAACTTGCGTTCCGCGCCCCAAAAGCAGCCCATGCCGGCGAGGAAGCGCTCGCAACCGGTGGGAAACGGGGGCTGCAACGGCCGTCCGTGAACGAAATGCCTGCTTGGCACCGGCACTTTGGCATCGCGCCCCGGCAGGGCTTCGTGTTGTTGGGGCAATCGAAGCTTGTGCATTAGACCCATGGCTGGCTCGGCGAATAAATGGACGATCAAGGATACCCCATCTGGCTGTTCGGACTCAGCCCTCAAGCGCCTAAGATCACGTCAGCCGTGCATCACCGACGCCGAGCGACCTTGCCAGTTCCGGGATGTTCGCCACCGGCAGCACCGAAATACGCTCGTCCAGTGGGTACGCTTCGTGGCCCGGATACACCACCCAGAGATGCTCCAATGCCAGATCGGCCAGCGCCACGCGCATCGAGCGCGTCGTGCCGGGGGCGTCGCTGAGCTTGCACTCGAAGCCGTAGTTCTTGCCGCCTCTTGTGATAAGCAGGTCGATCTCGGCACCGCCGTGCGTCGCCCAGAAATAGGCCGTGTGGTGGACCTCGAATGCACTCACCAGTTGCTCGACCACAAACCCCTCGAACGAAGCGCCGACCTTCGGGTGCCCAGCGACTTCCGCGCTCGTCTCCAGCGACAGGAGAGCGTGCAACAGCCCGGTGTCGCGAACGTATATTTTGGGAGACTTGACTTGACGCTTCTTGATATTGACGAACCATGGCTGCAGCGCTCGCACCACGAAGGCACCGGTAAGGATGTCGAGATACCTGCGTGCGGTACCTTCGCTCGACCCTAAGGCGCGAGCGAACTCGGCGGCGTTCCACACTTGGCCGTGGTAGTGGGCCAGCATCGTCCAGAACCGACGCAGGATCGTCGCGGGGACCGTGATGCCAAGCTGGGGAATGTCGCGCAGAAACGTCTCCAAGAAGCTCTGCCGCCACAGCGAGGAAGCCCGGTCGCTTGGCGCGAGGTATGCACGAGGAAAACCGCCCCGTTGCCACAGCGCGTGCCAGTTTCCCGGCCCGACTTCGGCGAGGTCGAAGCCGGAAAGATCGACTAGCCCCACGCGGCCGGCGAGGGATTCCGAGGCCCCACGGACAAGCGCCGGCGACGCGCTGCCGAGGATAAGAAACCGTGCCGGGTTGCCGGCTCGATCAACGAGTACGCGCAGGGTCTCGAACAGCGCCGGTTCGCGTTGGATTTCGTCGATGACCACCAAGCCAGACAAGCCGACCAAAGTCTGCTCCGGTGCCTGCAACAGTCGTCGCCGGTCCACTGCTCTTTCGAGGTCGAAAAACGTGCTTCCGGTTTGGGTGGAAGCGATCTCGCGGGCGAGCGTGGTTTTGCCGCACTGACGTGGCCCGGTCAGAGCGACCGCCGGGTGGACGGAGAGTGCATCAAAGATACGCGCCCGGGCGCTGGGACGTTCAATGGCCATTCCCCACAATATTCCTTGAAAATCCGCAATTCAATTGAGGATTTTCAAGGAACTTTCCGAGGAGCCCATGGTAAAGCCACGCGACGTTCGAATGGCCTTCCCTCCCGGCATCGCTGCTCCTCGGTCGAACAGGGCCGATACGCTCTCTCGTCGCGCCTTTGCCGGGCAGGCGCCTGACCGTTCTCGGCGACGCGGACACCGCGGGGCTGCCATTCCTCCGCCCAACCCCCCGCTACGGGCTAATGCGCTAAACTGCCGACATGGACGGTCGAGACGCCTTGCCTATGTCGTCGCCTTGGCGGAAGTCGATGCCGTTCGGCGTCTTGGCCTTGCTGCTTGCGTTGATGATCGGCTGCCAGAGCGTGCCAATGCCGCCCGTGAGCTACGAGGCGTTGGCGCAGCGTGCCGCCGCCGGCGAGATGATCGAGCCGGCGACGCTGAAGAAAGCGTTCCTGACGGCCCCGGATTTCGCTGCCCGCCTGCGTCGGCTGACGGCGTTGGAAAGCCAAGCTCTAGATGCGATGGACGGCAGTCCATTGCGCCTTGGCGCGGTGGGGTCGGCGACTCTCGATCAATACTACGGGAGCTTGGCGGGCCATCAGGCGCTGGCCAAGTTCTACGGCCATGTGGAGGCCACCGAACAGGCCCTGTGGCACGAGGCGTGGGTCGCGACAATCCAGGATGCCATTGAATCCACTGCCTCGGTCGCCGAGGAAGTGGTCACTTACGTTGCGCTTTCCACCAACGAAGCCCAAGCATTTCTGGCCGAGGAAGGCCTGACGACGGTTGGCACCGAGTACCAAGTCGATCAGGAGGACTTCCGGCTATGGACGGCGGCGCGCGTCGATGGCGAACCGATGCAAAGCAAGCGCTTCGACTTGGGGGAACTTTATTCAGCCATGGCTGCGGCGGTGCAGCGCGACGAGAACACGGTGTTTCCGGTTGGGCCACCCGGCTCATGCGCGGACTTGGGCGCGTGCGAAAAGTTCAGCACTTGGGAGTTCGTACGAGTATTGGCCCAAGGCGGCGACAGTGCCGCGCAGACCTTCATCGGCATGGAGATGCTTCGTTTGGACCGCTTGGACGATGCCGCTCGTTGGCTGTATCGGGCGGCGCAAGCTGAGAATGCTCTGGCCAACTTGACGCTCGCGGATACCTATATGGAGAAGGCTCGCCGCAGCGCCGACGCAGAGCGCGAGGCATGGCTGGAACGCGCTGAGCGACGCTTCCTGCTCACCATCAGCGCTGGCTTCGATAGCGCTATGTACAGTCTTGGTTTGTTGTACCTATACGGCACCTACGGCGACGAAAAGGTGTCGTACGGCGAACCGTTATTGGTGCGAGCGACGGATCTGGATAACGTCGACGCGCTGTTGTCGCTTGGTTGGCTACATGCCGAAGGCCGATTGGTTCGCGGGGATCAGGATCTGTCGGAGCGGTATTTCCTCCGCGCCGCGGAGCGGGACGAGGGCGCCAAGGTTCAGTACGCTCGATTCCTCACGCATCCCACCTTGGACCGCGAGCTAAACGACCAGGCTTGGCGCTGGCTTCGGGAGGTGGCGAAGAGACGCAATCCGGAGGCGATGCTCTTGGTGGGCGAGCTTTACGCCCGCGGGGACCATGTCGACAAGAGCCTTCGGCGCGCCCGTTCTTGGTTCAAGAGTGCGGTCAAGGCGGCGCCGAACGACGGCCGCATCGTCAACCAAGTGGCGTGGCAGTTGACGGTGAGCAAGTTGCCGGGGCTGCGCGACGAGCGATTTGCTTTGAAAATCATGGATCGGTTGATGGCGGACGAGGACGCCGACGCCCGCCGCAACCCCGCGTACTTGGATACTTGGGCTGCGGCTTACGCCGCCAACGGCGATTTCGAGCGCGCCATCTCGGTGCAGCAGGAGGCAGTCGACTTGGCCGTAGCCACCAACGACGCCAATCTCGATTTGCTGCGCAAGCACCTGTCCGCCTTTCGTGGTGGGCAACGCATTATTGAGGATGTCGTACCCTAGCACCCCGTCGGGGGTTCACGGCTGCAAATCCGCTCTCATCTGTCCCTTCCACCGCTCGCGAGGTCGCGTTGCCGGCTCAATCGACCACCACTGAAGGAGTGACGCTCGCCAGCGCCGACTATGCCGCCATCCTAAGGTGCAGGCAGCCGTTGATCGATGTGCGCTCGCCGGTGGAGTTCGCCAAGGGCGGCGTGCCGGGCGCCGTCAATCTCCCGCTCTTGAACGACGAAGAACGTGCGGCGGTAGGCCGAACATACAAGGAACGGGGCCGCGAAGCCGCCGTAGCGCTCGGATCAAGGCTGGTCAGTGGCGCGACGCGCGACGTGCGGCTTAGGGCGTGGCGCGGCTTCGCCGTCTCGCATCCGGATGCGTTGATCTGTTGCTGGCGCGGCGGCCTTCGTTCGCGGATCGTCCAAGGCTGGTTGGCGGAGGGTGGCGTTGTGCGGCCCCGCGTCAGTGGCGGCTTCAAGGCGCTCAGGCGTTTCTGCTTGGGCGTTTTGCAGAGTGCCGGCGAGCGGCGCTTCGTACTCGTCGGCGGTCGCACCGGGAGTGGGAAAACCGGCGTTGTTCGCGCCGCCTCGAACCACATTGACTTGGAAGCGTTGGCCAACCATCGCGGCTCCGCCTTCGGCGGCTACCCCACGCCGCAGCCGACGCCGATCGCGTTCGAGAACGCATTGGCGACGGCGCTGGTCGGACTCGACGCCCATACGAGCGTTGTCGTCGAAGACGAAAGTCGCACCATCGGCCGGTTGGCGATTCCAGAAGGGTTGTACGACGCGCTGCAAAGCGCGCCAATCGCCATCATTGAAGTGGGCACCGAGCAGCGTATCGACAACATCTATCAAGAGTACGTCGTCGCCGATGCCGACCACGCCAGCGAACGCTTGCCGCGGGCGCTCAAGCGCATCGAACGACGACTTGGCGGCGTGCGCTATCGGGAGATCGCGGCGCTGATGGCCCAAGCGTTCGACACTGCCAGCGCAAGCCGCCACCGGCAATGGATCGCGTGGCTGCTTGAGTACTACTACGACCCGATGTACGACTATCAGCTAAAACGCAAAGCGGGGCGGGTAGCGATGCGCGGCGACGTGAGCGAAGTGACCGCTTACCTCGAAAACCTGCGGTGAAGAGCAATGGCTTGGCAATGTCCGAAGTATTCCGGCCCGGTTAAGCGGGCGACCAAGGATGAACCGGCGTGAGCCACTCCTGCGCCGTATTGGGCCGGAGCCACCTAGGATTTCCCCTACTTGGAACTCGCTTTGTTGCGGCGGTAGTTCTCAAAAGCCCGAGCCACCATCGGCCTTTGCCGTCCCGGTGGCACCTTCAACGCGTAGTCTGGATCGCCCTCGCCTTGTGAGGAGGTGATGTGCGCCAAGTGCGCGGCGGTGATGTGGGCGTGGAAGCCCTGGGTGTCCTGCATCTGGTTGACCGCCAGTTTGATCATGCGCAACTGAAATGGATCATTCTGGGCGATGCGTTCCGCATAGGCGATTACCTCGTCGGTCAGTCGCTCTCTTGGCACCACACGGTTGACCAAGCCGAGTTCGGCCGCTTCGGCCGCGTCGATGAAGCGGCTCTCGTACAGCAATTCCTTGGCTTTGCGGGGGTGCATGTCCCATGGCACGGAGAAAAACTGGAAGTTCGACCCTAGGAACATCGCGTTGTCGGCGGCGTAGATGATGTCCATGGCTGAGGCGACGATCCAGCCGCCGAATATGCAGTAGCCCTGCACGCCGGCGATGGTCGGCTTCGGCACGTTGCGCCAGCGCATGGTCTTGTCGACGAACTGCTCCCGCGAGTGGTCGTAGCGACCACGCAAGCCGGCCTGTAGCGGGCGCTGCTTTCGGTCGGCTTGCTCGTCGGGGGTGCCCAAGTCGTGACCGCCGGAGAAATGCTCGCCAGCGCCGAACAGAGCGACCACATGGACGGCGTCGTCTTGAGCGGCGACGCGAAAGGCATCGTCTAGCTCCTCGAGCAGCCGTCGGCTCTGCGCGTTGCGGTAGCGCGGCCGGTTGGCGGTGATCCGGGCCACGTTGTTGACCACCTCGAAGGTGACGTCTTGGTAGTTCATCTGTTCGCTCCTCTCGGTTGATCTCCGTTGATCGGCGTACTGAGCGGATCGTCGACTTAATCGGGCGGCCCCCTGCCGGTGACGCCTCTGTCGGTCAACTCTTGGTAGCGCGCGTCGCTCATGTTCAGAAAACGGCGGAATACCGCACGAGAGTGTTCGCCTTGCAGGGGTGCCGGGCGGTTGACCGCGAGTGGCGTGCGGCTGAATTGCAGTGGTGCCGCGGATTGCCACATCGGGCCGGTTTCCGGGTGAGGTATCCGCACCAGGTGCCCGCGTCTGCGTAGCTGTGCATCGAGGACGATTTCCCCGGCGTCGAGCACGGGCGCGGCGGGCACGCCCAAGGCAGCGAGGCGATTGGCCAGCGAGTGCTTGTCTCGGGTCGTGGTGTGCGCCGCGATACGTGCGTCCAACTCGTTCTCCCGGGTTTTGCGCTCGGCATTGCTGGAAAACGAGGCGGGGTCGAAGGCGAGTTCGCCGGCGATGGCGACGAACTGCGCTTCGGTCTCGGCGGCGATGGCGATCCATTGATCTTCGCCGGCGCAGGGATAGATCGCGTGCGGCGCGTAGAGCGGATGCCGGTTGCCCAGTGGCCCGCGCGCATGGCCCGTGACCTCGAACTCCAGCCAGGCGTCGCCGATGAAAGTGAAGTTGGCCTCTTGCATGGAAAGGTCGATGTACTGGCCAAGGCCGGTGCGGTCGCGATGCAAGAGCGCCGTGGCGATGGCGGCGAAACCGCAGATGCCGGCAACCGGGTCGGGATACATCTGCCCGGAGTTCTGCGGTGCCCCGCCTTCGTAGCCGAGCAGTGACGACATACCGGAGGATGGCTCGATGGTGCCGCCGATGCCCGGCACGTTGGCCCACGGGCCCGTGGCGCCGTAGGCCGATAAGCTCGCCATCACCAAATCCGGCTTGATGGCTTTCAGCGTGTCGTAGGCCAAGCCGAGCTTCGCCATCACGCGGGGCGAAAAGTTCTCCGCCACGAAGTCCATATGCGGCAGCAAGGACTGGAACAGTTCCACGCCGGCCGACGTCGCCAAGTCGACGGTGATGCACTGCTTGTTCAGATTCACCGAGTTGTAAAGCGGATTGCAGTTCCAAGCGTGCGTGGCCGTCTCGACACCATGCAGACGTTTCGGGATGGGGTTGTGGTAGGTGCCACGCCAACTGTCTAAACGTCCGCGGGTTTCGAGTTGAATGACCTCAGCGCCGCAGAGGGCGAGCAGTTCCGTTGCATAGGTTCCGGCCCACGCTTGGGTAAGGACGAGGCCGCGAAAGCCGGCGAGCGGCCCGTCGCCCTCGCTCCCGGCACGATGGGGTCGCAGTTCCGGCAAGCCGTTGCCGACGAACCCGGAGTCGGTCGTCGCGTCCGGCATCTCTCGGGCGAGGCGCCAGCCGGACTCGCTCATGCGGGCGTACGGTCCGGGAAAGCGAGTCTGCGGGTTCTCTTCCGGCGTACGGAAGAACTCGCGCGCTCTGAACTGGGGGTTGTCGCCCATCTCGTCGATGGTGAACGCGGGGCCGGCGACCACCCGCTCCGCGGCGAGCGCGTCGAACAGCTCGGTGCGCCGCCAGTTGCTCATGGCCGCGGCGGTTCGGTTGGCGAACCGCGCGACGTGTTTGTGGCGCAGGCCGGGCTGTTGCAGTTCCTCGTCGTCGGCGAGGTCCGGCAAGCCAAGCACCGTCATCGCCTTGCGCCAGAATGCGGGACGCGACAGCGGCAGGGCGAAATAGCCGTCCGCGACGGGTACCGGGCCGTCGTTCATGGTCACCCGCTCGCGCCGCTGCCAGACGATGCCGGAATATTGCGCGCGCAGCACCGCTGGAGCGAACGTGGAAACCAGAACCTCGCGTTCCGAGATGTCGATGATCTGCCCGGCGTCGCCGTTGCCGCGCTCGATCAGAGCGGCCACGATCGCACCGTAGGCCAACGTGCCGGCTTGGTAGGCCGCTTGATAGCCGCTGCCCTTGAGCGGCGGCTGGTCGCTCATGCCGTTGACGCTCGCCCAACCGGATGATGCGTAAGCGGTCAACTCGTTGCCTCGCTGGTCTGCGTTTGCGAGACCGGTGGCCGTGATAGCGCAGATGACCGCACGCGGATTGTCCCGCGCCAGCGCTTGGGCATCGCGATCGGTAACGATCACGTCCGCCGCTTCGATGAGTTCGCGACGACGGCTTGGCGAAGCCGTGCGTTTGTTGGCGAGAAAGTAGCGGGCCGTGGTGCTGCGGCCATCGGCGCCGAACGGTGGATGAAAGCGCAGCTCGTGGCCGCCGGCGGGTTCCACCATCATCACCTCGGCGCCGTAGTCCGCCAACAGCCTAGAACACCAAGCGGTGGCCGCGCGTCGGCCGACATCCACCGCCTGCAAGCCCGCCAAGGTGAGCGTCACTCGAGTGGCACCCCGAGAAAGTCGCTGATGGCGGCGACGCACTCCGCAAGCTGGTCGTGGTGCGGCCAATGGCCAGCGTTGTTGATCTCGCGCAGCCTGACGTTGCGGAAGTGCCGTGCCGTGCCCTCTTGCCCAATCCGATGGGGATAGCCGTGACGGGAGTTGATGATCAGCACGGGGCAGCTAATGCGTCGCCACAGTGCTGCGATGTCTTCGTTGGGGATGTCGTAGGGCCGCGGTGCGCGTGTGTAGTTGTCGAACTTCCAAGTGTAGGTGCCGTCCTCGTTCTGATTGCTGCCGTGGGTGGTGAGGTGCCGCGCCTGCGAGGGGGACAAATGGGGGTTGGTGTCCTGCATGCGCCGATAGGCGTCTTCCAGCGTGGGGTAGCGGCGCGGTACCCGGCCGGCGAGGGAGTAGTTCGCGTTCAGCCAATGGCGCAGCCGTCGGTCCGGGGCGTCGTCGGCTCTTGGATAGAGGCCGACGCCTTCGATGATCACCAGCCGCTCGACGGACTGCGGGAACGCGCCGGCGTATATAGAGGCGATGGTGCCGCCCAAGGAGTGCGAGATGACGGTGACGGGCGACAACCGTCGCTGGCGCACCAATTGCGCGATGTCCTGCACGTACTCCACATAGGAATAGGGGCTGCCCACCGTCCACTCGGAGTCGCCGTGGCCGCGTAGGTCCGGCGCCACGACGTGAAAACGCTCGCGCAGCGACTGCGCCAGCCAATCCCACGAGTGGCAGTGGTCGTGAACGCCATGCACAAGCAACAAGTCCGGCTGTTGGTCGTTGCCCCAATCCAAGTAGTGCAGGCGCAAGCGCTGCGAGAAGTAGCTATGCGAGGTCGGATTGTCGGCGTCGAGCATCGGCGGCTCTCGCGGCCCGTCGAGAACGAGGTGGCGATTCTATCGCCGCCTTCCCCGCTGAGCGAATGCGACGGGGACGGGAAGGGAGGCTCGCAGGCACCAGCGGAATTAGAAGCGAAGAAAGTTGAGATTGAGGGTTGACGCGAGTGTTACTTTAGGTAACACTGCGCCGCAGCAGGCAGTTTAGGGGGCACCGCGGAGTGCGCGAGCGCGAGATGTAACGCGGTCCCTTAGAGCCCCTCCCCTCGCAGGCTGCGTCGAGGTCCAATTCCGCGGCCTCGCCAGCCTGCACTTTTTTTCTAATTCCGTGTGCCACACTTGGTGAGCGATCACTCCGGGGGGAAACTGTGCGGGAGCAGCGCTACGACAACGTGAAGGTGCGCCTAGACGGGCATGTGGCCACCGTCACCTTTAATCGGCCGACCAAGGCGAACGCCTTGAATCACGCCCATCTAGCGGACATCGAAGCCGTGGCGTTGTCGTTTCGCGAAGATGCCGAAACGCGGGTGGTCATCTTCACCGGCGAAGGTAAACATTTTTCCTCCGGCGCGGACTTGGATGGCGGCGGCCCCGCGCCCGCCGGGCTGCTTGAAGGCCGTCGTATGGCGCGCATGGGCGAACGTGCGACCTTGGCGGTGTACGACATGGATCAAATCACCATCGCCGCTTGGCAAGGCGCGGCCATGGGCGGCGGTGCCGTCTTGGCCACGGCGATGGACTTCCGCATTGGCGCGGACGACTGCTTCATGCAATACCCCGAGATCGACATCGGCGTGAATCTGATGTGGAAGGGGCTGCCGCTCATCACTCGCATCGCCGGCTCGGCTCGCGCCAAGCGCTTGGTGGTGGGTGGCGAGCGCGTCCACGCGCCGGATCTCTTGCACTGGGGCATCTTGGACGACCTCGTTCCCCGTGCGGAGCTCTTGGATACCGCCCGAGCTTGGGCGGGCCGCTACGCAGCGAAGTCGCCGATACCGGCTCAGATGATAAAGCGCAGCGTCAATACCATCGTCTCCGCCATGGACAACGCCGTCATGCACATGGATGTGGATCAGAACCTGCTGTCCGCGTCGACCGAGGATCGATCGGCGGCCAGCAAGGCGTATCGGGCGAAAACGACGCCGCAGTTCAAGGGCAACTAACTTTCCGAAATCTCGCACACGTCGACGGGTCGATGTCGCTATGTGAGCCGGACCTGCACCCGCTATCGTCGCACTTCACTCGAAACTCAAGCAAAGGAGCAATTGCAATGAAAAAGCAGCTATTGGCGTGCGCGACCGTACTCGGCCTCGGCGTGGCGTCCGGGACATTGGCACAACCCCAACAACATTCGACTGGGCAACCTCTAGGCGCCTACGACGTTGGTGCGGAGCTAGGCCTGATCCTTGGTGAGCGGAGCAGATCCGTGTCCAAATCCAAGTCCAAGAACGGGAGTCGCGAAAGTAACCGGTTGCTCGGCGCCCAATTGGGCAGCATCATCGGCGCAATGTACGGTCTGCCCGAAGAAGGCCGCCTGATCGGTTCCCTCTAGGAGCCTGCGTCGTAGGAATTCGCGGCGGCGAACCCGCTCTCATCCGTCCCTTCGACTGCTCGATTTCGCCAAGAGATGACCCGATATTCTCCGCAGTTGATCAGCCGAAGGGATGGCGATAGCGAATTTTTCGCTTACGCGAACTCCTACGGCCTGCGCTTAAGGCGAAAGGCGGTACCGAGAGACAACGGCTTTTGTGGCGTTGGCGCTGATTTTCCGAGATTTCGCACACGCCGACGGGTCGATGTCGCTATGCGAGCCGACTTCGCCCGCGCTATCGTTGCCCTACCATTCAACTCAAGCAAAGGAGCATTGCGATGAAAAAGCAGCTATTGGTTTGCGCCACCGTACTCGGCCTTGGCCTGGCGTCCGGGACATTGGCGCAACCGCCACTACACCCAACGGCCCCTACAGCCCCAACTGCGCAACCTAGCGCGGAGATAGGCTGGCAGCTCGCCAAGAATGCCAAGAAGAAGAAATTGTCGAGTCGCGTGAAAATCGTACTGGTTGGCGCCGCCACCGGCCTAGTCGTTGGGTCGCTGTTCGGCCAGACCATGAAGGGCTTCATGCTCGGCACCTACTAGTTGTAGGTGGCATTGGCCGGCTAAACGGGGACACCCTCGCCGTCCGTGGCGCCCGCCGTAGCGTTCAGCTAGGCGGGCGTAACGGTGGCGAGGGATGTCTTGGTAAGCTATTGATGCGACATAGAATCTCCTGACAATCCCCATCGTCCAAGCAGTCAGGTCAGGTTCTCGCGCAGGTCGTCAAGCCAACCTGCCGGGGTCGTCGGCAAACCAGACCTTCGCGTCCTTGGAAGGAGTCCTGGCCTATTCGCTTATGTGGCGTTAGCACCCTCGCCAGCGGTCGTGCGACCACAGCCAGTCCGCTGGCGCATGGTCGATGTCCGCTTGCAGCTTTTGCGCGTACGCCCTTGTCACCGCCCCCAAGTCTTCGTAGGGCGGTTCGGCGATGCACTCGATCTTGCATCGGTAAAGCCCTGGGGCGCTGCGCCGGCACGATAGATAATAGACCGGTCGCTTCAGCGCGCGGGCCAAGCGTTCCGGCCCTGAGTAAAAAGCGGTGGGCCGACCGCACAACGCCACTTGGTGGCACTGCTTGCCGGGTCGCTGGTCGGCAGCTAGCGCCCAAACGCGCTTTTCGCCCCGGCTCGAGACAAGCTCGCGCGTGACGCTCTTGACGGCTATTGGACGCACGCCGAAGCGCTTGGCGATGGCGAGTTCCACGTCGAGCATGAACGACAGGTGCGGCGGTTTGTAGACGACGTTCACCGGCACTTGGACTTCGCCGCTGAGCGCCGTGGCCGCCCACACCAAGTTGCCGTAGTGGGACAACAACAGTACGCCGCCGTGGTTGAGGGCGTCCGCGCCTTCGAACACCATGCGTTGGCGTAGTTCTTCGCGGTCCATTGCCAGCGCGTGGAACAACTCCACGACCACCTCGGCGAGCGCTTGGTAGAAGGCGCGTGCCAGCGCCCTTTTGTCCGAGTAGGTGGCGTCGGGAAAGGCGAGCGCCAAGTTCCTGTCCACCAGTCGGCGGCGATACAGTCGGCCCACCGGCGCCAAATCGTGTGCCAGCGAGTGCAGCCGCTCGAGCGGCCAGCGGCTAATGGTGCGAATCAGCGTTTGCGCTAGCGAATCCGGCAAGGAGAGTCCCTAAAGCATCGCTTAGCTGAAGCCGTTAACATAAGTTGAAGACCGCCTTAGGGGAAGGGGAAGGCATGGCAGACATTCGTTTCGGCACGCTGGGCGCAGCGAATATCACGCCCGGCGCGTTGCTGCAACCGGCGAGCCGCAATCCGGACGTCGCGGTGGTCGCCATTGCGGCGCGCGACGCCAAGCGAGCCCAGGCGATGGCCGAAAAGGGTGGCGTGGCGCACGTGGTGGACGACTATCAAGCCGTCATCGACCACCCTGAGGTCAACGCCGTCTACAATCCGCTGCCCATTAGTCTGCACCACGAGTGGACGCTGAAGGCGCTCGCCGCTGGCAAGCCGGTGCTGTGCGAAAAGTCCTTCGCCATGAACGAGCGTGAGGCAGCCGAGATGGCCGAGGCGGCCGAACGCG
Organism: uncultured Pseudomonadales bacterium; assembly: GCA_964348085.1. Lineage (GTDB taxonomy): Bacteria > Pseudomonadota > Gammaproteobacteria > Pseudomonadales > Azotimanducaceae > VXYL01. The sequence goes on from CAYGBI010000039.1 coordinate 29,570, forward strand.
CTGGGCTTTTGCTGATCGAAGCGTTCCACTATCGCTACCACCCGGTGTTCCTGCGCGCGCTTGAAATCTACCAATCCGGGACCATCGGCGAGCTTGAGAGCTTGACGGGTTGCTTCTACGCGCCGGTCGGTGACCGCGACATGCCGGCCGACAGCATTCGCATGATCTACGCAACCGGCGGCGGTGCGACCATGGATATGGGCTGCTATCCCCTGTCGTGGCTACGCCACTTCACCGGCGAAGAGCCGACGGTGGTGTCTGCCGAAGCAGTGGAAGGGCCGCCGGACGTCGACATGCGCCTGACGGCGCATGTCGCATTCGAGAGCGGAGCCACCGGCACCGCCGTTGGTTCGATGATGAAGGGCGACCGGTTCCGGGCCGATCTCGTCGCCGAAGGCAGCAAGGGCACGCTTACCGTCACCAACCCGCTGGTGCCGCATGTCGGCCACGAGATCAAACTGGAGGCCGACGGTGAGACGACCACCGAAACGCTCGACATGCGCACCACCTACGACTATCAGCTAGACGCTTTCATACGGGCGGTGAAGACCGGGGAACGGCTGCCCACGGATGCCGCCGACGCGGTGAAGCAGATGCGACTGATCGACAACGCCTACCGCGCCGCCGGCATGAAGATTCGGGGCACATAGGGATGAGCGACGAAACGACCATCGACGAAGCGTGGCAACGCCGACACCAACTCGGTTTGGACACGGGTGGGGAGATTCGCGCCGCGGTGGATCGCTCCCTTGCCGCATTGGATTCCGGCGCGGCTCGCGTGGCGGAGAAAATCGGCGGCGAGTGGCTGGTCAACCAATGGCTGAAGAAGGCGGTGCTGCTCAGTTTCGTGCTTAACGATATGCGCTTGGTGCCGGGCGGCCCGGACGGCGGCCCTTGGTGGGACAAGGTGCCCTCGAAGTTTCAGGGCTGGGATGCTGAGCGGTTTCGCCAAGCGGGATTCCGCGCCGTACCCGGCGCGGTGGTGAGGCATTCCGCGTACATCGCCCCTTCGGTTGTCCTGATGCCGAGCTTCGTCAACATCGGCGCTCGTGTCGGCGCCGGCACTATGATCGATACATGGGCGACGGTGGGCTCCTGCGCGCAGGTTGGTGAGAACTGCCACATTTCCGGCGGCGCGGGTATCGGCGGCGTCCTCGAACCGCTCCAGGCGGCACCGGTGATCATCGAGGACAACTGCTTCGTCGGGGCGCGCTCGGAGGTGGTGGAGGGCGTCGTCGTGGAAGAAGGAGCCGTGCTCGGGATGGGCGTATTCGTTGGCGCCTCCACCAAGGTCGTTGATCGCGCCACTGGCGAGATAGTCTACGGACGCATACCGGCTTATTCCGTGGTGGTCGCCGGCTCGATGGCTGGCGCCGAGGCGGTGGATGGGCAGCCGCGCCCCAATCTCTACTGCGCGGTGATAATCAAGCGAGTGGATGAGCGTACCCGCGCAAAGACGTCCATCAACGAGTTACTGCGGGACTAAAGCAACCGCCAATAGGAGTAAGAGACCATGACCGAAATACGTCCATTCCGCCTCGCCATCGCGGAATCCGTTCTTGACGACCTCCGCCACCGCTTGTCGAACACGCGCTGGCCGGAGCAGGAGACCGTTGACGACTGGAATCAGGGCTTGCCGCTCGCCTACGCCAAGGAACTACGGGAATACTGGCTGCGCGAGTACGACTGGTCCGCGCGACAGGCGTACTTCAACAGCTTCCCGCAATACGTCACCGCCTTCGATCACCTCGATATCCACTTCATTCACCGGCCGAGCGCAAACCCCGACGCCGTGCCTTTGCTCATCACCCACGGCTGGCCGGGTTCCGTGGTCGAGTTCCACAAAGTCATCGAGCCGCTCGCCGACCCTGCCGCCCACGGTGGCGATGCGAACGACGCCTTTCATATCGTCTGCCCGTCGCTGCCGGGCTACGGTTTCTCGGGCAAGCCGCAAACCCCCGGTTGTGGCGTCGGCAAGATCGCCGAGGTGTGGGACGCATTGATGGCGCGCTTGGGCTATGAGCGCTATTTCGCCCAAGGGGGCGACTGGGGCGCCGCCGTCACGACCGCGATTGGCCTTGCCGACGCCGGTCGCTGTGCGGGCATCCATGTCAATATGCCGAGCGCAGGCCCCACTCAAGAGGCGCGCGACAATCCGACGGAACGGGACAAACAAGCATTCGCCGGTGGCCGCTACTACCAAGAGTGGGGCGCCGGTTACTCCAAGCAACAGAGCACTCGGCCGCAGACGTTGGGCTACGGCTTGGTGGACTCGCCCATGGGCCAGGCGGCGTGGGTGATCGAGAAGTTCTTCGAGTGGACGGATTGCGACGGCCACCCGGAGAACGCAGTCAGCCGCGAGGAACTCATCGACAACGTGATGTTCTATTGGCTCACCGGCGCCGGCGCGTCTTCGGCCCGCCTCTACTGGGAGAGTTTCAACAACGCTTTCGGCGGCCGCAACAGCGACAAAGTGCAAGTGCCTACCGGATGCAGCATCTTTCCGAAGGAAATCGTGCCGACTCCGCGTAGCTGGGCGGAACAGCGCTACGCCAACATCGTCTACTGGAACGAACTCGACAAAGGCGGTCACTTCGCCGCCTTCGAGCAACCCGAGCTCTTTGTCCACGAGTTGCGCGAGTGCTTCCGCTTGATGCGTTAGCGTCTCGACTTAGATGGACATGGCAAACAAGAAGCTCAGATACGGGTTCATTGGCGCCGGCGGCATCAGCGTTGCGCATCTGCGCGAGCTCGCGCGGCGCGACGATGTAGAACTCGTGGCCGTGGCGGATATCTCCGAAGCGGCCATGCTTGCGCGGCAAGAACAGTTCGGCATTAAGCGCAGCTATCGAGACTGGCGGGAGATGCTGGCTGGCGAGCGTTTGCACGCCGTGTCCGTCTGCACCCCCAACAATCTTCACGAGCAGCCGGTGATCGACGCCCTCGATGCGGGCTGCCACGTGTTATGCGAGAAACCCTTGGCGCACTCCGCGGCCGCCGGCGAACGCATGGTCGACGCGGCGCGAAACCATGGCCGCAAACTGGTGATCGGCTTTCAATACCGCTATCACTCGCGCACGCAATTCCTGCGCCAAGCGTTCGATGCGGGTCAGTTCGGCAAGGTTCTCTATGCCCGCGTGCGGGCGATTCGTCGTCGCGGCATCCCCAATTGGGGCGTATTCGGGCGCAAGGAGTTGCAGGGCGGCGGCCCCCTCATCGACATTGGTGTGCATGCGTTGGAGATGGCGCACTATGCGATGGGCTCGCCGGAGCCGGTGAGCGCCAGCGCGGACATGTTCACCTACATCGGCGATAAGCCTTCGGATCGCGTCGAGTCGGCCTGGAAAGGTTGGGACTACGAGACCTACACCGTCGAGGACTTGGCGGTCGGTCGCATCCGCTTCGCCAACGGCGCAGTCGCCCACATCGAGGCTGCCTTCGCCGCGCACACAGAGGACGACTGGAACTTCGAGTTGTTGGGCGACGAGGGTGGCGGCAGTTGGGATCCGCCGCGTATCTTCCGCGACGAGCATGGGCACATGGTGAACAAGTCGCCGGGTTGGCTGGCGAAGGAATCCATGTTCGCGCGCAAGATGAACAACTTCGTCGATCACTGCCTCTACGACAAGCCGACGTTGGCCCCGGCCACGGACGGACTCGGCGTGCAACGCATGTTGGACGGGCTTTATCGCGCGGCCGAGTGCGGCAAGGAAGTGCAGATATAGCAGCCCGTGGTGGGTTACGCGGTACGCGAACGGCCACGCCTCCCGCTCGGCATCGTCGCTCTTCGGTCCTGCGCCGTAGGAATCTCGGCGGCGAAGCCGGTCTCATCCGCTCCGGCGTCCTATGGCGTCTCGCTTAGCCAAGCGCGCAACGCGGCGATGTGTTTCGGCGTAGTGCCGCAGCAGCCGCCAAACAGTCGGGCGCCCTGCCGCCGCCACGCTTCGGCGCAGGCGACGAACCGATCGAGCACTGCTGGCGTCGCTCGCTCTCGCGGATCGGTTTCGGGATAGACCCCCACCGGGCCGTCGAACCGCTCGCGCACCGCGTCGATCGCCGGTGCCACCGCCGCGAGTTCGGTATGCATGATGTTGACGACATCCGGCCGCATGGCCACAAGCGCGTCCAAGACCTCGGCGAAACGCCGCTCAGGAAAATCGAAGCAACGCAACTCGCCGTCGACCAATCGGGCGCTTACGCCCAACCACACGGGCAGCCCTGTAGCCAGTGCGGCTGCCAAGGCGCGTGCGGCATGGTGGGTGTCCTGTAGCATCTCCAGCGCAATGAGATCGACGCCGGCATGGGCGAGCAAGGCAGCTTGCGACCTAAGGTCGTCGGCCTCTTCTTCCGCGGGCGGATAACGGCGGATATCCATGGCCGGCGGCAGGTTGGAGAGCGACCCGGCAACGGCCACTCGTGCATTTCCCAATTGCGCGGCTTCCTGCGCCAGCTTGACAGCGCGCCGGTTCGCGGTTTCGAACGCCTCGCCAAACCCGGCCGCCTTGAGCAGGAAGCGAGAGGTGGCGAAGGTGTTGGCGATAATCACCTCGGCGCCGGCATCGACATAGGCGGCGTGGATGTCGCGCACGACTGCGGGGTGCGTGAGCACCGCGGGCCCGGACCACGCGACGTCGCTGATTGGCACGCCTCTGCGGCGCAGCTCCGACCCCGTCCCGCCATCGAGCAAGACGACTTCGTCGCGCTTGAGTTTTCGCCGCCAGTTCATCGGATCGACGGCCATCGGCCAAGCGTCCTGCGGCTGTTGCAAGAACGCTTGGTCGCTGGCGCACTTTGCGATTGCATGGAATTGGCTCCGCCTGCTGGGCTCGAACCAGCGACCCGCTGATTAACAGTCAGCTG
>CAYGBI010000040.1:0-34305 GCA_964348085.1 uncultured Pseudomonadales bacterium
ACTTGGCCAACTTGTCCACCGCGCCGACGCGGGGCGTAGGGCCGTGGCCGCCGAGGCACCACCACTGACGTCAAGCAGCCCTTGTTCACGTTCGGCGACCGCCAAGGTATAGTGCCGCGCTCTGTCGCGCTCGCCTTGGACGAATCCCATGCCCGCCGCCTCGCTTGACGACCTAGTCGCGCTGTGCAAGCGGCGCGGGTTCGTGTTTCAGGCCAGCGACATCTACGGCGGCCTGCAGGGCGTTTACGACTACGGGCCGCTCGGCGTCGAACTGAAGAACAACCTGAAAGCCGCTTGGTGGCGCGCGATGGTCTACGAGCGCGACGACGTGGAAGGGTTGGACTCGGCCATTCTCACCAACCCGAAGGTGTTGCGGCAATCCGGCCATGAAGCGACCTTCACGGACCCTATGGTCGACTGCCGAAAGTGCAAATCCCGCTGGCGGGCCGATCACATCGACGGTCTCGGCTGTCCGCGCTGCGGTTCGGAAGATCTCACCGAGGCGCGCGCCTTCAATCTGATGTTCAAGACCAACTTCGGCCCGGTCGAGGACGGTTCCGCGTTCGCCTATCTGCGACCCGAGACGGCGCAATCCATCTTCACCAACTTTAAGAACGTGTTGGACGCCACCTCTGCCAAGCTGCCGTTCGGCATTGCGCAGATCGGCAAGGCGTTTCGCAACGAGATCACCCCGCGCAACTTCGTGTTCCGCGTGCGCGAGTTCGAGCAGATGGAGTTGGAGTTCTTCGTCACGCCCGGCACGGACGAGGATTGGCACGAACGCTGGGTGGAAGAACGACTGGCGTGGTGGGAGGCCCAAGGGGTCAACGGCAACCGTTTGGAGTTGTACCGCGTGCCGAGCGACGAGCTCGCGCACTACTCGAAAGCCACCGTGGACGTCATGTATCACTTCCCGCACGGCGTAGAGGAGTTGGAGGGAATCGCCAACAGGACGGACTTCGATCTCGGCTCGCACACCAAGAATCAGCGAGACTTGGGCATTCAGGCCACGGTGCTGCACAACAGCGAATCCAACGCTCGGCTCGCCGTGCAAGGCGAGAACAAGCAGTGGACCGTACCCTACGTCATCGAACCGTCCGCCGGGGTCGACCGCGGCGTGTTGGCCATATTGAACGAGGCCTACGCCGTTGAGCGCCTTAACAACGGCAGTGAACGCACGGTACTGTCGTTGCCACCGCACTTGGCGCCGATCAAGGCGGCCGTACTGCCGCTGAAGCGCAACCACGACGGCATCGTGGCTCAAGCGCGAGCGATCAAGGCAGCGCTCATGAAACTCGGCTTGGGCCGCATTCACTTCGAGAACACCGGCAACATCGGCAAGGGCTACCGCCGCCACGACGAAGTCGGCACGCCGCTGTGCATCACCGTCGACTTCCAGACGCTGGAGGACCAATCCGTGACGGTGCGCAGCCGAGACACCATGGCACAAGACCGCGTCGGCGTCGACGCCTTGGCGGATTATGTGCGGGAGCGCGTCACGTGACCCGTGCCGTGATCGCCACCATCGGCCAAGACCGACCCGGCATCGTCAACGAGATCTCGCAAGTCGTCTACGACATGAACCTATCCATCGAGGACAGCCGTATGACGGTGCTCGGCGGCGAGTTCGCCGTGCTGATGTCGGTCGCCGGCGGCACCTTGCCCCTGCAACGGTTGGAGACCAAGCTCGCTAAGCTGGCCGAAGGCATGGATTTGGCGTTCCTGTTTCGGCGCACGGAGGAACGGCGAGGCGTCGAAGGGCGCATCCCCTATACCGTTAGCGTAACGGCCATGGACCACCCCGGCATCGTCCATCGGGTCGCCAGCTTCTTCTCCTCCCAGAACATCAACATCTACAACTTGGACACGGTGACGGAGCGCGCACCGCACACCGGCACACCGATCTTCTCCTTGGTGATGGAAGTGGAGGTGCCGCCAGAGATAAGGATCGTCGAGTTGCGCGACAGCTTTTTCTACTTCTGCGACGACCACGACCTCGACGGCGAACTTCGGCCGTCCTAGCTCCCTCTGGGTTGCCCGCATTCCATCCGTCCCTGCGATGTCCGACCGAAACATCACGTTGACCCACCACCGGGTTTCCGTGCAAGCGCGGGAGTGCCGAAGCAAACATGCGGGCGGCGTACTCTGGTTCACGGGGCTGTCCGGCGCAGGCAAGTCCACCCTCGCGTTCGCGCTCGAGGAGCGGCTCTTCCTAGAGGGGTTCCAAGTCTATGTGCTAGACGGCGATAACCTCCGCCACGGCCTCAACGCCGACCTGGGCTTCTCCCACGCGGATCGATCCGAAAACGTGCGCCGAGTCGGCGAGGTGGCAGCCCTCTTCGCAGACGCCGGCTTCATCTGCATCTCGGCACTGATTTCGCCCTACAGCGCCGACCGCGCCGCCGCCAAGCGGGCGGCGGGAGACAGATTCCACGAGGTGTACATACGCGCGGATCTCGCCACCTGCGAGAAGCGCGACCCGAAGGGCCTTTATCGCAAGGCACGAACGGGGGAAATCGGCAATTTCACCGCGGTCCAAGACCTATACGAGGCCCCCGAACAGCCATCACTCGTCGTGGATACGAGCAACAACACAGTCGCCAAGTCGCTGGCGGAACTTCAGGAGTACGTGACGAGACATTTTCGCTAAGCCGGTGCGTCGCCAAAGGCCAAAGGGACGCTGTTGAGAGTCTTGGTTGTCAACGACAAGGATCCCGAGGACGCCATCGGCGGCACGGAACGATATGTCCTCGACATATGCGAGGGGTTGGCCGCGGCGGGGCACGAAGTGTTCCGGTTCACCCTGTCGAATCATCGTTCCGTCGACTCGGCGTCACAGCGCACATTCTTCGTCGAACCCGCCAGCCGGCTCGTGGACTACCGGCGCCATGTGTTCTTCTACGCCAAGCTGCACCGGGCTTTGCGCGGTTTCATCGACCACGCGCGACCGGATGTCGTCCACCTCCACAACAACTACCGCCATCCCATCACGATTCTGGCGGCGCTACGCGGCTACCCAACGGTGCAGACGGTCCACGACTACTGCGCCCTCTATCCGACGGCGGCCTGCACGCATGAGCAGACGTGCGCTTTCCAGCCCGCGTGGACAGCGCTGCGCCACGGCTGCATGAACTGGAAGATCCTCGCCACCGAAGGCTGGCTGCTATACGGGAGGCGGTTCTTGGACCGATGGTTGGTAGACCTGTTCGTCGCCCCGAGCAAAGACCTTGCCGAACACTTGCGGAGCAACGGGGCTACGAATGTGGTACACCTCCGCAACTTCACCCGTGTCGACGCGCCCTACGAACCACCGCCGACGGAACGCAATGTCGTTCTCTTCGTCGGCGCCTTGATTCCGCACAAGGGCGTCGACGTCTTGTTGCGGGCGTTCGGCGAAGTGGAACGTGAAGTGCCGAACGCAGAACTCTGGGTGGTGGGCGACGGCCCCGACCGAGGCCAACTCCAAGCCTTGGCCACTTGCCTCGGCTTGCGACGGGTCGCTTTCCTCGGTGCGCGGCACGGCCCCGAGCTCGTCGACAGCTACCGCAAAGCGACGGCGGTTGTGATCCCGAGCCTATGGTTGGAGAACGCTCCGTTGGTCGCGTTCGAGGCGATGGCGCACGGTCGCGCAGTGCTCGGCAGCAAGGTCGGCGGGATTCCCGAACTGATCAGAGACGGGTGTAACGGCTATCTGTTCGCCCGCGGAGATGCCACCGAGTTGAGCACGCATCTTCGCAACCTGCTGATGAATCGACCACTGGCCATCGAACTCGGTGCCGCCGGCAAGCAATGGGTTGCCGAGTTCGGCACTGCGAACGGCCACATCGAAAGCTTGACGAAGATATATGCGAATGTCAGTCGTGCGCGACCGAAGCCCCGTGTGTTCGGGTAGTCGGCGATCAACTCCGCGACACGGCAAGTTGGGCAGTTGTGTGAGCTTTTCGCCCTATCACCTTGTCGGCGTCACCGACTTGGCGCTAGCGTGGCACGCTATAGACGATGATTGTTTCGAAGTAACGAATCGATCGCTACCCGCGACACGTCGAAGTATTCGGCTGCGTCGTTGCAACGGGCATCTGATCGGTCACCGTTCAGAAAGTCGTCCACCGCACTAATCGGCGCCAACAGTTCGGCTGCAAAAGCTCGCTGCGCCTTTTGCCGGTATGTGTAGGCTTGGGTGGCGGGCAATAGCGGGTCGCCGATGTCGTTGTCGAAAAGTCGGTCGGCGATCAGCCGCGCCAAATCGAACCGTCGCCCGGTTTTCGATTTTTGTCGCATCACGATCCGAGAGGAACCAGAACCGTCGTCATCCAAGGCGAACGAGATTGTTTCGGCTGTTCGATCATGTTTATGGATGACACTTTCGCTCGTGCCCGCCATGCTTGCCAACATCGGCGTGTCGACAGGTTGGCCGCTTAGCCCTGCGCTTCGTCTAACCGCGTGCGCGACCGCGACACCGACCCGCCACGCTTCGCACGTGCCCCAAGCCGGAACGGGAACGTCCGGATGGGGGTCGACGACGTCTTCAGCGCGCCCATCGAACCCGACCTCTTTCCCGCTACGCTCAAGGTCGGATGCTGTAACGGCCTGACTTCGTCTCGTGTTCGCATCCGCGACCAGTTCGGCAACCGCGTCGCAGCCGAGCCGCCCGACATCCGCGACACTCTTTCGGACGGCTGGACACGCCTCGTCGGGGTCGAACCCGAGCATCGCCTCGATGCGCCGCTCGACCGAAACCTCCGGTCTGTTAATGTCGTCCAGCAGGGCGGACCAGAGACGATGAAGTTCCGTATTCTTTACACGCGCCTCATTGAGCATGCGCAGGACATCATCGATCAACTTCCGAGTGGCGTCTTGGAGGCATTCGAGGGTAATCAGCTCGGCCCCGTAGGCACCGTCGTACCGAAACTCCTTAACGTAGAGGTCTTCTGATGGGAAGGATCCGACCGACACTTGAAACCCGTCGGAAACAAGCCGGATGTTTGGCCACACGTACCCTTCGCCTATGGTCGACATCCAGTGGGCAAAGTCCCAGCCCATAGGTGTCTCGTCGGAATCGTCGGTCAGACTTGGTTCATACGACAGCCGCCACCAGTTCCTGACGAACCACTCGGCCAAGTGGTATCCAGAGACATACGGTCCCGGCTGGCGTTCGTCGCTCGCGCCGCGAACGCCGTCGCCTTTCGTCATGGTGCGGCCGTTAACTACGATCGACAGCCTGCCGAACGACGCTTGCTCCTCTGCGGTGCCGTCCGCCAAGCTCGCCGGTTCCAACGAGAGCTTTAGTTGCTCTCCTTGGTACGCCTCCGCCATTCCTTCAGTATCCATTTACGAGTCTTATCGTCTCTACTCAACCGATAGCCGTGGTAGTGGCGGCCATCCCCAAGTTTGGCCTCTTAGACATGCGTGCCAAATGTGATGCTCAAGGCGCCCTGAGTTCCGAACCAACCGTCGACTGGCGGTGCCGGTCTGTCGCAACCACCGTACAACGTCATGCGATGGCAGGGGTTGGCGAGATAAGATTAGCAGCACGAAAGCGCCTCGCAAGCTCGTTTCGAGCCGCATGCGCAAAGTCATCGACTAGAACGGAGCCTTCGCACGTTGACGAGGCAGTCCTTCCGCGTGAGCGCATCAAGCCGGAAGACCTCGACAGGCGAATAGGCGCAGCAAACTCAAGCGCAACCAAGCTATGCATGCGACTCAACGCTTATTCCTAGTGGCCGCCAATCTCGGCTGTGCACTGCGCGTTACGGGCGGCTGGCGAGGTCTCTTTCGGCAGCTCCTACGCGCTTCCCAAGGCGGATGGCGGCCAACCTACGGTATGTTGATCGGACTAGTCGCTCTCGGCGGGCGAGGCTTGAACCGACGGTATCGCCAATGGTTGAAGGGTGCCGAGTCCCGCGTCGAGCGCATATCAAGAACGGACCTAGCGCTCGCCGTTTCGTTGCGGCGCCTCGACGAGTCCGCCTACGACGAATTAATGGCGAACCTAGGTGCGCTGACGGGTGGCACCACAGTATTCGTCGATGCGAACTCGCCCCGCTTAGAGCAGGCGCTAGTACGCCTGCGGGAGTTCGGCATCGTTGCCCTGCCGGCGAACGATGGCGTCGATTGCTCTGCACTCGACGACGGGTGCATCGGCGTAGTGATCCTCGGCGTAGGCTCGCGCCTCAGCCCGCTCGGTCTCGACGCGATCGGGAGGGCGCTAGAGCAGGGCGCCGACCTCGTCTACGGCGATGCCGACGAACTCGATGCGCGGGGACGGCGGCGACGTCCCCGCTTCAGGCCCGGTTTCTCTCCAGACTTGCTGTTTTACGAGGACTACATGTCGGACTGCCTCGGCGTGTCCCGGGAACTATTACTCCGGGTGCCAGCTTGGGACTTCAACGACTGCCACGGCTCCCTCCTGCGCTGGGTCGGGAGCGCCACGCGCATCGTCCACGTGCCGACCATCCTCAGCCACTCACTCGTTCGCAAGGCGCCCCGCACGCCACCGAGCAACTTGAAAGCCGTCCTCAAGGAACGCTACGGGAACGATAGCGACGTGGAGACGACATCCGACGGGTGGCGCTGCCGATTCAACGGCAATGACGGTGCGATGATTACCGTCGTTGTGCCCACGCGAGACCGCTTGGACTTGCTGCGACCATGCATCGAGAGCCTCTACCGCACCAATGAAGCCACTCGACTGGAACTCCTCATCGTCGACAACCGTTCCGAGCAACCCGCGACCCTCGAGTGGCTAGCGCACATGGCGCACTCGCAACCTAGGTGCCGTGTTCTGCGGGCGGACCGCGCCTTCAACTGGTGCGCGTTGAACAACCTCGGCGTCCGCGCCGGCGAAGGCGATGTGTTCGTGTTCCTCAACAATGACACGGTGTCCCTCGCCGCCGGCTGGCTCCGGCGCTTAGCCGAATACGCCCAACGGCATGATGTGGGCGCCGTCGGCCCGATGCTGCTCTACCCGGACGGGAGCATTCAAAGCGCCGGGATGGTCATTGGTTGCGGCGACCGCGCCGACCAACTCTACCGCGGCACACGACCGGACTTCGACGATCACGCCTTCGTCTCCCCCCAGCGGCCGCGCAACGTGGCGGCCGTCGCCGGCGCCTGTCTCGCCGTCGCCCGCCGCACCCTCGACAATATCGGCGGATTCGACGAGACCTATCCCGTAGCGGGGGACGTGGAGTTCTGTCTCCGAGCCCACGCGCACGGCCTATACAACGTCTGCGCCGCCGACGTTGCGCTGGTGCATCACGAATCCGGCACGCGAGGACGGCACGGCGAAGATGCGGACGCCAAACAACTCGCCCGCCTAGTCGTTCGCGAACTACCGCAGGATCCCTTCTACAACTCGAACTTGGCGATGATCGCCGGCGTCGGCCGAGGCGCCCCGGCATTCGCGTTGCTTCACGATGCGGTCGCCGATCCGCTTGCTGCGAGCGCACGACCGTGACCAACGAACCCGAAGATACCAAGCTCGATATCGTCTTCTTCTGGAAGCAGAACGACACTGGCATATACGGCCGGCGCCAAGAGATGCTAGTCAAATACTTGGCGAAAGATCCCCGCATCGGCCGCATCCTGCAGGTCGATGCCCCCATCGACCTGCGCCGGTGGTTCGCTTATCCCCGTTCTCTCGGCATCCGCCGCACCGAGGCGCTCCCCGTCATGTGGCAGACGTTGCGTAGGAAGCTCGGACTCGAAAACAACGGCAAGGTACGTTCGGTCACCTTTACGTTCCTAGACAGTCGACGCCGGGGTTTCCGTTCTTTGGCACGGGCCCTCGGCTTAAGCATGGCCGCATACGGCGACTACCTAGCCAAGCACGTGCAGCGACACCTCGATGCGTCCCATCGGACGGTGTTCTGGGTGTGTCCGGTTGTTCCAGCTTTTCTGTCCATCTGCGACCAACTAAAGCCAGATTTGGTGGTTGCCGATGTCATTGACGACGAACGCAAGTGGCCGGCCACCCGCGAGCGTAAAGAAGCATTGCACCGAAACTACGAGTCGGTGCTGCGCCGAGCCGATTTGGCTTTCGCCAACTGCGAGGCCGTGCTCCACAACACATCGAGGATCAATCCAAACGTCCACTTGATCGCCAACGCCGCCGAGATCTACGGAGAGGAAGTGTGGAACTGCACGAGGCCGCGGGAGCTAGCGCACATCGATGGTCCGATAATCGGTTATACCGGCAATCTAGAACAGCCAAGAATGGACCTTGAGCTGGTAAAGGCCGCGACGAAGATGCGTCCAGATTGGAACTTCGTGTTCATCGGCTCCGCGCACGGCAACAAGGAAATCCTGCGGCTCGCCAGCGATAGAGTGCGCTTTCTAGGCGTGCGTCACTACCGCAACGCCGTCAGATACATGCGACACTTCGACGTCGCCATCGTGCCCCACCTCGACAACGATCTGACGCGGCACATGAATCCTCTGAAACTGTACGTCTACGCGTCGTTGGACGTGCCGATCGTCGCTACGCCAATCGCCAATATCGGGGATCTTGGCCCACTAGTGCGGACAGCCCGCACGGCAAACGAGTTCATAGTGCAGATCGAGCGCTGTTTGATCGAGAAGTCCGAAGGCACCCATGCTAGGCGTTCCGATGCGTGGCTCGCCGCGCACTCGTGGGAAGCTCGTACGGCCCGGATACTCGATCACATGAAGGACGCCCTAGCCGCGAAAGCCAAAACCCGTGGACCTCAGCTCGTCTCGTAGGCACGCACGACTTCCCGCACCGGTCCATCGTGGAGAACCCGGCCTTGGTCGAGCCAAATGGCCCGCTCACAGAGCCTCGCGACCATCCGCGTTTGATGTGAAACGAGAACCACCGTTTGACCCGACCGAATGCGGTTCCTCATGACTTCGGCCGACTTGGCTCGGAAGTCCCTATCCCCAACGGCGAGAATCTCGTCAATGAGGAGGACCTCCGGTTGAATATATACCGTCGTAGCAAAGGCGAGCCGCGATCTCATACCGGATGAATAGGTCTTTATCGGCTGGTCGCGAAAGCTGGTCAGCCCCGCAAAGTCGAAGATGGCATCGAGTTTGCCCTCCACCTCACGCTTGCGCATGCCAAGCAGCATGCCGTTCATCACTACATTCGCATCCGCAGAAAGGGCCGCCTCATAACCTACTCCCAAGGCCAGCAGAGTGATCGACTCCGTCGTGCTACGCACGGTTCCCGAGCTCGGACGGACGATTCCCGCCAACGCTCGCAACAGCGTGGACTTGCCGGCCCCGTTGCGACCGACGATGCCGACGGAATCGCCTACGCGAATGTCGAAGGTCACTCTGTCCAAGGCGCGAAAACGCTGTGCCTTACGCCACAGAGAACGACTACGGCGATAGTCCACGCTAACGTCGTCCACCTCGACGATCACACTTCCCCCTGTCACTTTTGCGCAACCAGCCGCAGGAAATGAGGATCCAGCGCTCTGACGACGACCGTCGCTCCGACGGCGAGGAGTACGGCGACACCACCGGCATAGGTCAAGCTGAGGACATCCGGCCACTCCCCAAGCATCAGCACCCGCCTATAGCCGTCAATGATGGGGACCATTGGATTCACTTGGAAAATCCCGCGGTACGCCTCGGGGATAGCGCTTACCGGGTAGAAGATCGCTGATAGGAACATCATCGCCCGGAGTAAATTGCCGATGACATATTGGAGGTCGGGCAATACCGGCATTAACGCGGCCAAAAGCGTCGACGCGCCAAAGATGAGCAGTAGCTGTAACAACATCAAGAACGGAAGTGCGAGGTAGGCAGCGCTCGGGCCGTAGCCGGCCCCCCACAGAATCAACATCAAGATGAGAAACACGAACAGGAATTTGAAGGTGTTCACCGCTATGATCGTCAACGGCAACATCACCTTGTTGAACTTGACCTGGCCGATCAACGAAGCGGCTTGGTAGATGGAGCTGGCTGAGCTGGTTACGGTATTCGCAAACCACTGCCAGACCACGAGTCCTACGATCAGAAATACCGGGTAGTCCTCCGTACCTCGCTTCAACACCAACGCGAATACCACATAGAACACCATCATCGTAATGAGTGGATCGATGATCCACCACAGAAAGTTCAGGTATGTCTTGGCGACCTCCGCCGCCATTGATGCACGAGCACGGTAGAGAACAATCTCCAACTGGCGACGTAACGTGTTCATCGGTACCCCGGTTAGTCGACACCCAAAGAAGGCGCGGCGTTGGTTATTCAAAGCCCGGCCGATCCGCCGGGGCGTCAGCAAGTGCTAGCGAGATTGCGCCACGACGGCCATTTCTCGACCGTTGGGGTAGACCGGTGGCAGGGGCCGATGGACGTAGGCATCGAACCCGTGCCGCGCCAACAGCGCGATAAAGTCGGCCCCAATTTCGCGGCGAACGGGCACTTCTATTTCCTCGTACCCGTATAGCGAATACGGCGCAGCACGGAACACCGTTTGGCGGGGTCTAATTGGCTCCCGGGGCTCGGTTTTCTCCGTCAGCCTAGGGAACGGCCGGCGATACTGATCTTGAAAAATTACAGCCCCGCCCGGCCGAACCAGCGACTGCAACTGCTCGACATATCTCCCAAGGTCTGGAACTAGGCGCAGTACATCCCGGAACATCAATATGTCTCCTTCGCTTCCGCTCTTTGCCGCAATCACGTCGAGCAGCTTTGTCCCGAATTCCTCTTCGCACCCCGAGCATTCATCGAAAAGAGGTATGGCGCAGTAACCGTCGTGTGGCCTCAGTACGCGCATTAGTGGGCCGTCGTTGGTGAAATCCAGTATCCCGCGCTCTCCCCACTTCTTATCGTTCGCAAACTGAGCAGCAGAGAGCGCTTGCCCCGCACTACCCTCTGTGAGCAACATCGCGGCCAAGTGCATCGACCGAACCGAGGCGCCACACCGGTCGCACTCGGCGTTCCACGCATCAACGCCAATGTCGATCCCCCCTTGGCCACATACGAGACAGCGCATGTCGGCCGCTGTCGCGCCAAGTGCGCTTTCGCTCATGTTGGCTTTCCACCCGGTTTGACGGCGATCACCGAGGGAAAGCGATGGATGCCATCGAGCATCTCGTGACTATTGAAGAGCCGAGCCCGCATGCCGACCTCCCCATGGTAGGCGAGAAGGTCGATGCCGAAATCCGTAAACACCAACGCCGGTTCGCCATCGCCCGCACGGTGGTAGCGTGGCTCGACGATGTGTTCGACCGTGCCGTTCACCACCCGCGCCCGAGCGAACGACGCCGAGAGAAGAGGCCAACGCAGCGGTATCGAAAACACATGAGCACCGCCCGGGCGGAGAATGCGAGCGGTTTCCCTAACGACCGACCGCCAGTCGGCCACATGCTCCATAACGTCGCTAGTGACAACCAAATCGAACTTCTCGTCAGGGAATGAAGTGCTCTGCAAATCTTGGCAGACTACGCCGTTCTTGCACTCGCCTACGGGCACATCGTCGAACAGATACGACCGCACATAGTTGGCCGACCCGGCAAAGCGGCGAATGAACGGCCCGCCCAAAGCCGCTTCGAGGATGCTCAAGTTCTTACACACATCCAACTTGACGAACTCGTCGAGGCATAGGGCCAGACCGCAAGCGAACTGTTGCAGTATCGCCGCCGCCTGATCCCGGTAGCGCAGGCTGAAGCGGCAGTGGGAACACGGGAACTGCTCTCGGCCAAAACGGAGAGAGCCACGAAACGTGCCCACCGTGCCGCATATATTACACATGCCACGGTATTCGCGTTGCTCCGCGCCAACAGAAGCCACGCTCTAGTGTCCTGTCCGGTTGATTTCTTGTATTTCAGCGGGCCACTGGGAATGGCCTGCCCCGTTGCCGAGGTGCGCAACGCCGGTACGGGGTTCCATGTGGCCCCTCCGAGAGATCGCCCGGAAATGCGAGAAATCAACCGGACAGGACACTAGCGCCCCCGTCGTTCAAGAGCGCCATAATCTGAGCGACGCGCCGGTCCCAAGCATTGCGTTGCACGACTTCGCGAAGGTCCGACTTATCGAGTTGCCATCGGCCCTCTATCACATCGTCAATGGCCTCGATGAACTCATCGTGATTAGCCGCGACTCGGACGAATGGCTCGAATTCCCCGAGATTGTGGATTTTCATCGATACGGTGGGCGCCCCTCTTGCGGCATAGACGAGAGTCTTCAGCGGGTGCATCGACCGCGTCTGTTCCGTATCCAAGTGCGGAATGAGCGCCACGTCGAAACTGTCTATCCATACCTTGACGTCGGGATAGCGAACCACGCCGACGAAATGCACATTCGGCAGCTCGTCCAACTCCAAGATGTCAGGGTTCGCGTGCGTCGAGCCGACGAAGATCAACTGATAGTTCGGCCGCCGAACGGCGACCTTTCTCAACAGCGATGTATCCGTCTTTGGCTCGAGGTTGCCGACAAGCCCCAGCTTCGGGCCGGGTAATTGCGAGAGGGCATCGAAGCGGTCGTCGTCAATCTTCGTCGGCGCCGCATCCAAGTCGCAGCCATTGGGAACGACGGTGATGTGTGGCGCGAACTCCGACATTGTCGCCTGCACGGTCGCGCAGTTGGCGAGGACGATATCCGCGTCGCTCAGCACCTCTCGATAGTGTTCGCTAATGCGTAGCCGCTCGTCGGCGCCAGTGCCCGGCCAAGTTCGGTGGTCGTCGACCACATCCACGACTTTGAGCTTCGGTTTAAAGCGCTCGTTGAGTGACGTAATCTGCTCCATGACTGGGTAGTGCCAGAACACGGCCTCGCCCGGTTGAATGGACAGTCGATCAAGCTCGCTCGCGACGAACTCCAAGAATCCGGACTCTGGTGGATAACGAGACAGCGCCCGGTCAACACCGCGGTGGTTGTTGTAGAGGAACACGTGATAGCTCAACTTGCCACCGTCCAGTAAACCCCAATGCCGTACGATGCTCTGGTGCGCGATCACTTGGCGGTGGTCCGTTCGATGCAAGAGACGCTCACCGTGTAGGGCATGAATCGACCGGGGGCGGTCGAAGATCGCTATCCGACGGACTTCCGGCCGGCGGGCGAGGTGAGCCATGAGCATCTCGAAGCGTCGGCCGTACAACCCGGTGTCGTGCTGCTTCCAGAACACCACGATGTCGAGCCCGCTGCCCGGTGTCGGCGCAGTAGAGACAGGAAACCGACGCTCCTGATCTTCAAGAAATCGTCGTGCCCCGGCGGGCAATCTTCGCGGTTTGTCAACCTGCTCGTCGATCCGACCGACGAGCGTCTTGGCGATTGCTCGATAGCTCGCATGTTCGAGGAACCACTCCCTAGAGACCCGCGCCTGCCGCCTGCGCTCCTCTTCGGGTGCCCGCAACCAGAAATCGATCCTCTCGGCGAGCGTCTCGGTTTTCGCTGCCTCCACAACGCCCGCGCTAATCAACGGCGCGATAGGTTCCGACGGCGTCGCCAAGACCGGAATTCCCATCGCCGCCGCATCGACGACCTTAGCCGGAAGCTGATACTTCGTGATCTCACTGTCGAGGTCCTGAAGCAGACACATCAGATCGGCCGCCGCGAGAAGCTCCGGGAGGCGGGTGAAAGGTTGATCGGGGAGTAGGCGAAGGCAGTCTCCGCCAGCATTTTTTAGTTCCTCGGCGAACCACTTGTCGGTCGGCGTACCCACCACCACAAACCGATAGTGCGGCGACCCACAACTCCTGACGGCAGCCAAGACCTCCAAGAGGCCCTTGTGCGGACGCGGCGTGCCGACAAACAGGACGATTTTGTCTTGTGCCGCTAGTTCGAGCCAGCGCCGGGTCGCCGAGGCGTCGACCTTCCGCGGATCGAAACAAGCCTCGTCCCGGGCGTGTGGAACGATCACGCCGCCGAACTTCTTTTGCAGCGCTGGATTCGAAGTGATCAACCCATCGGCGAACGGCAACAACTCTTGCGTGTAACGTGTCCAACACTCCTCGAAGGGGAGTTCAAGCGATTCGGGCGAGACACCCGACAAGGAACGAAGGCGCTCTCGATTGCGGAAGAAGGAGAGTTCATAGTCGTCTACATCGACGAATACGCACCGGTTCCGGAGAGCCTTCACCATCAATGCGAGTTGCACGGACGGGAGACGCGCCTTGCAGGCGATGACTACATCCGGGTCGATCTTCAACGCCAAATCCGCAAGCCTTTGCTGGAACTCTGGGAACGACGTACCGGGCACGACAATGGGGCTGATTCGGGCGCCACGTAGTGGCTTCCACACGGCATCGCCATAGCGGGCAAATTGGAATCCGATCAGGACGACTTGGTAGTAGGGGTCCAACGCTTCCGCAAGCAAGTAAGCGCGACCGAAAGGATTGTGGCCAACGTCCCACGCGATGACCGCCACAATAGGTGTCCGCGTGCGATTCTCTAACGGTTGTGCTGCCTTCCTGTTGGAGTATGTGACACCGGCAGAAGCTGACTGCTCCCCGGCCTCCGATTTGCTTGCTGGCATCTCCTTCGGGTCCGCCGGGCCTTTCTCTCGTCTGCTCGCCTCCTTCCCGGCAGGCACTTTCCGCTGGCTTTCCGCTTCGATGATTTCCGCCAACGTATCGGTAGCCATTGGTGGCACGTCGCGAAACAAAAGGCGATAGCGGAGCGACATCACCGCGTTTCCGAACCGCCATCGCCGAGACGCCAAGAGGTCGGCGATGCCGCGCTTCAAATGTTCAACAGTACTTTTTTGGGCGGCGAGTTCACTCGCTCGGGCTTGCCCGTTCGCACGCAAGCGCGCGGCTTCGCTGGCACTCTCTTCGCGCACCTGCTTAAGCTCCGTCGACAGCAGGCCAAGTTCGCGACGAACCGCCTCCCGCTCCGTTAGCCCCCGACGAAGCTCACCTTCGAGCATCTCCTTCTCACCCGATAACGACTCGTTGCGCTGTTGCGCCGACGCCAAGGTCGTCGTTAATTCCGCCACCCTGTTCCGATGCCGCTCACTCGTCTCCACGAACTCCATCGAGCGCAGGTACAGTTCTCGGCGGGCCTCGTCCCGACTCACCGTTTGCCGGCGAATCTCGCCTTGGAGGGCATCCTTCTCCCGTCTTAGCTGGGCCTCGCTCGCGAGGGCGCGGTCCAGCTCATGGCCCTTGATCGTCAGTTGCGCGGTGACCCCGGGGGATTGCCGGCGAATCCACGCGGCGTTTGCCACTCGTGCCCTTTCGCTGACATTGACACGTGTTGCTTCGTAATCGCGAATTGTTGCCAATGAGTGGTCCGAGGCACTCGGTACTGCCAACCCGTCAACATCCCCGGTCTTCCGAGCGTCCTCAAGGGAATGGAAGAGATCAAGTTGGCTTGATGTCGCCTCTCTACTGAGCGCTTCAACGCCTTGGCGCTGATGATAGAGGCCCTCCGCCAAGAAACCCGCGACTTCCCCGGGCCCCGGCATCCGCAAATCGTAACCACCGACGCTCTGTAGACGGGCCCTGACGGAGGCGATAACGGCCTCGGCGTTGCGCAACAGATCAAGATAAGACACCACCAGCCTCGGCAGCCCTTGGGAGGCATGCAGAGCGCGTGTGTTGTAGACCTCCCATAGCGCCAAGCCAACAGGAACCGGCATCCCGTTGCGCACCTTCAAAGAGTGCGCAACTTCGAGGGGGTTACGGTAGATATGCAAGCAAACCGGCACCTCCAATGTCGGGCGCCATAGCGGAAACAGTACACAAAAGCGAGGCTCCTTTACGAACCACGGACGATGAGCGTCTAAATCGTGAACGATTTTGGCGGCGCATGATCGATACACACCTAGGCTTTCCATGGCAATGGCACTAGGATCGAAGTCCGCTACCGCATCCCAGTCGCAACCTTCGGTGTGCAAAATGGTATCGTTGAGGTCGCGGACGTCGCGGCGTTCCCAAAAGCCCTTTTCGTTTTCTTCGTTAACACCCGTGCTGATCCCTTCCGTACCGAAATACGCCCCCATCAGATTGAGCACGCGGGCAACCGCCGAGGTCCCGGAGCGATGCATTCCGAGTATGAATATCTGCATGGCGTTCTAGCTAGTTGCCTTAGTCTTCCACTTCGCTAGGTTGCGACATGCTCTCTTTCGTAAAACCCGCCGTCAAAGAGATAACGGAAGTTCCTGTAGATCGCCGCCTCGCATTCCGGGGTCGTTACGTAGCTTCTATAGTGGTTGTGGGATGTCTTGTTGATGTGCGCAAGCGTTGCTCGCCTGAATTCGAAGTCTCTCGCCGCATCGTTGAGATCCTCCTTTAGTGTCTCGAAACGAAGTAGGCGTTGGTTGTGCAGAACTTCCCCGTTTAGGGTTAGCCACCGTTCCGGCCGTGCGTAGTTGGTTTGCTGCCAAAACTCGTCGAATTCATTGCTGATCGCCGCCTCGAAGTTGCGGCGTCCTTTGTTGTGCCGGTAGTGTTCACGCAAGAACGTATATGTCGAAACCGCGATATCGTACGGGTTGCGGATGCAGGCGAAAACAGCGCGCATCTCTTCGAGGCTTTTCCCTATGCCGTTCAGGTACTTCTCCGCTTGGCGCATGTTTTCGTGACCGCGTCCGATCTCAAGCTTTATGCCGGGCCGCAGCAGATCCGCGAGCTCTTCGAACTGTCCCTTCGACACGAAGCCTTGAATCGGTCCCCGCCACGCCTCGATCATGTACCTTGTGAGCGATTTACCCGCGGTCTTCGGATAGTGGATAAACACAAACTCATCACCGATCAACATCGCATCCCTCAGTGCAACTCCAAGTTCTCATTTCTCCGCTCTACCGACAGTGGCTGCTATGCGACTGTCTCCATGTACTCCCGCAACGGCCCTTCCCAACACGGCGGTCGGGCACCGAAGGTGGCCTCGTCGAGCTTCGCCGCATTCAACGTCGAGTTCAGTGGACGCCGAGCTTTGGCTGGCCAATCCTCGGTGGCGATGGCTCGCACCGTCGGCGACGAGTTCAGCACACCGGTTTCGACGCCAATGGCGGACCTCCCTTATCTTGTAGGGACCAACCTACTCGCAAGCGTCTTCAGTGCCTAAAGCCGCGCCTACAGCGGACGGCACGCGGCAACTTTAGCGGGAACTGGCGACTGAGTCCAAGCGTTGTAGCGGCTGGTCCACGACCATCCTAAATTGTGTAGGTCGGAGGGAGTTGGCCAAAACGGCGTTCGGCGGGTGTCCGGCACGGGCATGGACGGCCGCGCCAGCCAGCCGTATGCGACATGATGGAGTATTGTTCCGTTCGATTTGGCGGCATCCGTCGCCGTCCGTCCATTCAGGCAGATGGACGCCGGGGTTCGGCGTCTTTTGCGCGACGCGCGTGACCTCTATGATCGCGTAGGTGGCAGGCTGCGGTCGGTCAATTCGCTATGGCCGCAAACGTCCAAGTCGTCCGGCGTCCAAGCGTTCTTGAACGACGCGCCAGCCGCTTTCGAGCCGATCGGGCTCGTGCGTGTGGTTGAGTTGAACGGCGGACGAGATCGATCAGGTCTATGCAGGTGTCGTTGATTTCCCGCCTGACGACCCGATTGTCTGCTGCCCATATGATTTCACTGGCGAAGTTCAAGCGGCCCGCTTCCGGTACGTCTTGGGGCGTTTCGGCTTCGGCGCTCGGGCGTCAATCAATCCGACGATCCATTCGCAATCGCGCACCGTCGTTTCGACTCCGGCTTCCATCGCGGGCGTGACGCGCAGCGTCTTGTGAATCCGGCAGAAGTTGTAATGCAAGAAGAACAAGTTGACCATCGCGGCGTGCTTCTCCACCTTCTTCGAAAGGGCGTTGGTCAATCGCGTGAATCGGCGGTTGCCCATCCTCGTCGTGATATTGCTTCGCTCGACGTATGACATGTTGGCCTTCCGCGTGTCGGTGTTGCCTTCGACACGACGTTTCTTGACGTTGGCGCAAACCGGCTGGCTGTATCGCCGTTCGTCTTCGTTCCCCGGCAACTTGCCGTATTCCTTGATGACTTTGGCGAAGTCCACGTCGCCGCCGAACGCGCCTTTGACCGCTTCCTTGGACGCCGCAAGACCCTCGGTGGAAACTTGCGGTCTGTCATCCAGCCGAGACCGAAGATCGTCTATCAATGAGATGGCCGATTGACCGTCGCGGTTGCCGACAAGGTAGCTCACGACCAGTTTGGATTCGGCGTCGATGGCCGAAAACGTCCATGCGTCGTCCGCTTGCTTCGGCGCCGCCTTGGCGCGAGAGACGTTTCGTTCCTTGGCGTAAACGAAAGCCCACGCTTCGTCGCACTCGATGTGTCGATTGCCGCAAATGCCCCGAACGTGCTCGTCGTGATACGCGGCGCAAGCGTCGCCGGCCAGGTCGATCAGTCTGGTGACCGTGTTGATACCGACGCCTTCGAGACGGTTGATGGCCCGCATCGAGACACCTTCGACCAACAGGTTGAGAATCTTGGCGCGTCGCTCGGTGGATAGCTTGTTCATACTTGCCACCGTAACTTGTTCGAAACGGAAAGCAAGCATTTTTTGGGCAAGAGAAAACCCGAACCTGTTAGGGTTCGGGCTTTCTCCGGGTTCTGTTGCATGGGGCCGCCGGCTGGTGCCGGAACGTGTCTCTAAAACTATGTCCCGAGGGTTCGATTCCCTCCGGCTCCACCAGTTCCCTAGGCGGGCGCGGCTAACTGATTTTCACGTTGCCGCTACAACTTCGGTCGGGTGCCTTACTTCCCGTCCGGCGTTGTCCTCCACCGTGCGACGGCGGCTTTTCTAGCGATCTCACTACGACGTTCCGCGCTCAATGCCGCCGCTCGCGCCTTTCCGCCGTTGCGCTGACGGCCCGTGCGCGGTTCTTCGATGTCTCCAACTAGGACGCGACAACAATGCACCGCGTTGCCGACGACATCGCCCGGGCGCTTCTCTCCATCCGGGCCTACCATGGACTCTCTGTTCCCCCGTGTGGAGCATGACAGATTGCATGATTGCAACCTCGACACCGATTTTCAACTGAAACTTTGCGGCAATGTGCCCGTCTCTCCGCGATCACCCCGCTCGGCAGCATCTATAGGATTTACATGAGGGATCCAACGATCTCCATCACTTGATCGAGGTCTCAATGTACTCCCGCAGTGGCCCTTCCCAACACGGCGGTCGGGCGCCGAACGTTGCCTCGAGCTTCGCCGCGTTCAACGTCGAGTTCAGGGGACGTCGGGCTTTGGCTGGCCAATCCTTGGTGGCTATGGCTCGCACCGTGGGCGACGAGTTCAGCACGCCGGTTTCGACGCCAATACGGACGATCTCTCGGGCGAAGGCGCACCACGAAAGCGAGGGCTGCGTAGAGAAGTGGTATGTCCCCCACGCGCTGTCGCTCGCCGTGCGTAGCGCGATCAACCGCAGCACCTCGGCGATGGCGGTCGCTGGCGAAGGTGAACCGATCTGATCGTCGACCACTGAAATCTCGCTACGCTCCTTCGCCAGCCGGAGGATCGTATCCACGAAACTTCGTCCCAAGCGGCCGAACACCCAGCTCACGCGCAGGATGACGTGTTGGTCGGTCGCGTCCCGTAGCGCTTCTTCGCCGGCGAGTTTCGAGGCGCCGTAGACGCCGAGCGGGTTTGGCGGGTCGGTCTCGACATACGCATCTCTTTTTGCGCCGTCAAAGACATAGTCGGTCGAAAGATGA
Organism: uncultured Pseudomonadales bacterium; assembly: GCA_964348085.1. GTDB lineage: Bacteria > Pseudomonadota > Gammaproteobacteria > Pseudomonadales > Azotimanducaceae > VXYL01. Next base: position 19,583 of record CAYGBI010000040.1, read on the forward strand.
ACGACGCCAACGCCCCGAGCGGCACAGGCGCGGCCTAGCAGACCGACGGCATCGGCATTGATACGGTGCGCGAGGTCCGGCTCATCCTCCGCCGCGTCCACGGCAGTGTAGGCGGCGCAGTTCACCAACAGGTCCGGCGCGGTTTCTTCCAACCGGCTAACCACGTCGTCGCGACGCGTGATGTCCAATTCGGAGCGGCCATACGCTATAACGTGGAAGTCTGGGCCGTCTAGGCGCACGAGTTCCGCGCCAACTTGGCCTTCGGCACCGGTGACGAGCACTCTCACCGTTGCAGGTACTCGTCGAGCGTGGGGTTTCGCAAGTCCGCGGCGGAAACGACCGGCTCGTCGATCGGCCAAGGGATGCCCAAGGCGGGGTCGTTCCAGCGCACGCCTTTGCCATCGTTCGGCTGGTAATGCGCCGTGCATTTGTACTCGAAATCAGCGACCTCGGAGAGCACGCAGAAGCCGTGGGCGTAGCCCGGCGGGATAAACAACTGCACATGCTCCGCATCGTCGAGGTAAACGCCGACATGTTGCCGAAACGTCGCCGAGGCGGGGTCGATGTCCACCGCGACATCGAAGACTCGCCCGCGTACCACGCGCACGAGCTTGCCTTGCGGCGCACGCTCTTGGAAATGCAAGCCGCGCACGACGCCGCGCCGAGAGCGGGAATGGTTGTCCTGCACGAAGTTCCAGCGCAGCGTCTCGAACTCGTCGTAGCGCCGCTTGTTGTAGCTCTCCAGCAGAAAGCCGCGCTCGTCCGGGTAGACGTCCGGGCGCACGATCACCACGCCGGGGAGCGCGGTCTCTTCAATCTTCATCCACGGCACCCCAAATCAGGTCGTCCCGGCGGCCAGCAGTCCCTTGAGATACTCCCCGTAGGAACGGCCGCCAAACGGCTTCGCCAGCGCGGCGAGGTCGGCGTTTGATATCCACCCCATGCGCCAAGCGACTTCCTCGGGGCAGGCGATCTTGAGACCTTGGCTGTGCTCGATGGTCTGTACGAACAGGCTGGCTTCTAGGAGCGTCTCGGGCGTGCCGGTATCCAGCCACGCCATGCCTCGGCCCAGCTCGACCACGTCAAGCCGCCCTTGGTGAATGTAGGCGCGGTTGACGTCGGTGATCTCCAGTTCACCCCGGGGCGAGGGTGCCAAGGACGATGCGATTTCCACCACGTCGTTGTCGTAGACATAGAGGCCGGTCACCGCCTTGTTTGACTTCGGGGCCGACGGCTTCTCCTCGATGTTGATCGGCCGACCTTCGGCATCCACTTCCAACACACCGAATCGCTCCGGATCCTTGACCGGGTAGGTGAACACCGTGGCGCCCGGATTGCACTCGACGGCGCGCCGCACCCTTTCCGATAGTTCGTTGCCGAAGAAGATGTTGTCGCCCAGTATCAGCGTTACCGGGTCGCTGCCGATGAACTTGCGGCCGACCAAGAACGCATCCGCCAAGCCGCGAGGCTCGTTCTGAACCGCATAGGAGATCGCCATGCCCCACCGAGAGCCGTCGTCGAGCAACTCTTGGAGTCGGGGCGTATCGCGCGGCGTGGAGATGATCAGGATGTCTCGCACGCTGCCCAGCATTAGCGTGGTCAACGGATAGTAGATCATCGGCTTGTCGTACACCGGCAACAACTGCTTGTTGACGCTGATGGTGACGGGATGCAGGCGCAGGCTCTGGCCACCGGCGAGGACGATGCCCTTGGTCGCGACAGTCACGGTTGGCAAGCTCTACGGCAGTGGGTGACGGTGGACATAGACGGTCGAGTGCTTTGAGTGGTGCCGAAGAGAGGACTCGAACCTCCACGGACATCTGCCCACTACCCCCTCAAGGTAGCGTGTCTACCAATTCCACCACTTCGGCAAGCCGAGCGACTACTCGGTGCTGGCATCATAACTCCGGGAGATCGGAATCGGTATCGGTTTCTTCCGCGTCGACGTCGGTCTGCTCCGTGGTGGTTGGCAACCCGGGCAAGCCGAGATCGCGTAAGGCGTTGGCTCGTTCTTTGGCGGAATACGCAAGACCGAACGAGATGGCGAAAAAGCCGATGGCTAGCCAAACCGTCATCTTGGTGAGGAAGGACGCCGACCCGGCGCTACCGAACAAGGTGTTGGCGCTGCCGGAACCGAACGCCGCCCCTACATCCGCACCCTTGCCTTGCTGAATGAGCACCAAGGCGCCAAGCGCGATGGCGTCCACGATCAACAAAATCAACAAGATGGTTTCCAAGGTGCTCATCGTCTACGCCTCGTCCAACACAGCATTCGCCGGCATCACGCCACAGCCGAGCATATCGCGCCAAACTCGGCGGCGTCCAAGGACGCGCTTCCGACGAGGCCACCCTCTATGTCGGTCTGCGCGAACAAACCGGTGGCGTTGGACGCATTCACGCTGCCGCCATAGAGGATTCGCACGGTCTCCGCCAAGCTCGGCGCCTTGTCGACGACCCACTGACGGATCGTCGCGTGCATCGACTGCGCTTGCTCTGGAGTCGCCGTTATGCCGGTGCCGATCGCCCAGACCGGCTCGTAGGCAATGGCGGCATTCTCGAATGAGGCTACGCCGCAGCACTCGATTACGCTGTCGAGTTGGGCGAGGACGACGCGCTCCGCCTGGCCCTGACTACGCTGATCGAAGGTCTCGCCCACGCAGATGATCGGTTCAAGCCCGGCGCGGCGTGCGGCGCCGAACTTGCGCGCCACCGTCTCGTCGCTTTCCCCGAACATGCTTCGGCGCTCCGAGTGACCGACTATCGCAAACTCGGCGCCCAAATCCACTGCCATTTCCGCGGCATGCTCGCCGGTAAATGCGCCACTGGGGTCGATCGCGACGTTCTGCGCACCGAATCGAACGTTGCTCCCCGCAAGCGCCGCAGCCAGTCGACTCAAGTAGCCGAGCGGCGGACAAAAGACCACGTCCACGCCCCTCGGCGCACCATGCCACGCCGCAGCGAAGGCATCGACAGAGTCGGTAGTGCCGTGCATCTTCCAATTCGCGACGATCATCGGCGTCCGCACGACCACACTCGACTGAGCTAGCGGTTCGCGCCGACTACGCGCCGTTCGCCTGCCGGGCCACCTCCGCCAAGGACTCGGCGTGCCCACGCACTTCGTCGGCGTGCTCGCCCTCCACCATGATGCGCAGCACCGGCTCCGTGCCGCTGGGCCGAATTACCACGCGGCCGCGACCGTTCAGCGATTCCTCGATGCCGTGCGATGCATTGCGAACGACGCTGCTTCCGGCAACATCAATGGGGTTGTGCGTCTCGACGTTGACCATAACTTGCGGCAGTTTGTGCATCCCGTTGCGCAGTTCCTTCAACGACTTGCCGCTCTCGACCATGGCGACGACCACCTGCAAGGCGGCGATGATGCCATCGCCGCTGGTGGCGAGGGCGAGGCAGATCACATGCCCGGAAGCCTCGCCGCCGAGTTGCCAGCCGTTGGCGCGCAGTCGTTCCAGCACATAGCGATCACCCACCGCCGCACGCTCGAACGGGATGCCGCAGGTTTCGAGCGCCCGCTCCAGCCCGAGGTTGCTCATTACCGTGCCCACTACGCCGCCGCCCAATCGGCCGCGCATCAAGCTGGACTTGGCAATGATGTAGAGCAGTTCGTCGCCATCCACCACTCGACCTTCCGCGTCCACCATCATCGTCCGGTCGCCGTCGCCGTCGAGAGCGATCCCGACATCGGCACCCGTCTCCAACACCTTGGCAGCGACGGTATCGGGGTGCGTCGAGCCGCATTGATCGTTGATGTTGGTGCCATCGGGCGCGACACCGATTGGCACGACTTCCGCGCCGAGTTCGGCGAACACCTTGGGCGCCACCGCGTAAGTCGCCCCGTGGGCGCAGTCGACGACTACTTTCAAGCCGCGCAGGTGCAAACCGCGTTCGACCGTGCCTTTGCAGAACTCGATGTAGCGGCCACGCGCATCGTCAATGCGGAACGCACGGCCCAAGGACTGGGCGCCGACGGAGACCAAAGGCTGGCCCAACTGCTGCTCGATCACGGCTTCTTGCTCGTCCGGCAGCTTGTTGCCTTCGCCGTCGAAGATCTTGATGCCGTTGTCCTCGAAGGAATTGTGCGATGCGCTGATGACAATGCCCGCATCGGCGCCGAGCGTACGGGTCAGGTAGGCGACGGCGGGGGTGGGAATAGGGCTGAGCAAGTTGACATCGACGCCCGCGGAAACGAGGCCGGCCTCCAACACGGATTCGATCATGTAGCCGGAAATGCGCGTGTCTTTGCCGATCACCACCATCGGCGACGCACTCCTGCCAAGCACTTTGCCGATCGCCCAGCCCAAGCGCAGGCAGAAATCCGGGGTGATGGGGTCGGAGCCGACGCGACCGCGAATACCATCCGTGCCGAAATACGTCCGTTCCACTCGACCCCCTCCTTGAGCAACCTGGTCCGCCGCCTAGGTCAGGCGACCGACCGCGAACCTCAGTGTTCCTCCGCCGGCCCACCAATCGGACGCGGCTCGGACCTCGGCCGATTGCCTGCTTCCGTCTCGGCGTTCGTCCTCGGCGCACGGGCGTCATCGGCGGCCCGAGCCGGGGCGCTTGTCGCCACTTCCCGCGGCGGCTTGCCGGCCATGATGTCGTCCGCTTGCTCCGGCATCAGCGTCTCCAGCTCGATAAGCGCTTCCGCCATCTTGTGCAGTTGGGCCTCGTGTTCCTTGAGAATGCTCCGTGCGGTCCCATAGCAGTTCTCGACGATGTTGCGCACCTCTTCGTCGATCTCCCGCGCCGTGTCGCTGGAAATCGGTTTCGGTTGCGACGCCGCCGACATGCCGAGGAAGACCTCGCCATCCTCCTCGTCGTAAAGCAACGGCCCCATGCGCTCGGAGAACCCCCAACGGGTAACCATATTGCGCGCGAGCTGACTCGCCCGTTCAATATCGTTCGCCGCGCCAGTAGTGATGCCCTCCGGGCCATTCACCATTTCCTCCGCGACGCGACCGCCGAACAACGTGCATATCTGGCTGGTGATCGAGCGTCGACTCAGGCTGTGGCGGTCTTCCTCCGGCAGGAACATGGTCACGCCCAAGGCGCGGCCCCGAGGCACGATGGTGATCTTGTACAGCTCGTCGTAGTCCGGCACGCTGCGGCCAACGATGGCGTGGCCGGCTTCATGGTAGGCGGTGTTGCGCTTTTCCTTGTCGGACATGACCATGGATTTGCGCTCGGCGCCCATCATGATCTTGTCCTTGGCCTTCTCGAAGTCTTCCATTTCCACTAGGCGCTTGCCCGTGCGCGCCGCGAACAGCGCCGCTTCGTTGACGACGTTCTCCAAATCGGCGCCGCAGAACCCGGGCGTGCCGCGCGCGATGATGGAGGCGTCGACGTTGTCCGACACCGGCACGTTGCGCATATGCACCTTCATGATCTGTTCGCGGCCGCGAATGTCGGGCAGCGGCACCACCACTTGGCGATCAAAGCGGCCGGGGCGCAGCAACGCCGGGTCGAGCACGTCCGGGCGGTTGGTCGCGGCGATAACGATGATGCCGTCATTGGCCTCGAAACCGTCCATTTCGACCAGCAACTGGTTCAGCGTCTGCTCGCGCTCGTCATGGCCGCCGCCGAAGCCGGCGCCTCGATGCCGCCCCACGGCGTCGATCTCGTCGATAAAGATGATGCACGGCGCTTGCTTCTTGGCTTGCTCGAACATGTCGCGCACCCGGGACGCACCGACGCCGACGAACATCTCGACGAAGTCCGAACCGGAAATGGAGAAGAAGGGCACCTTGGCCTCACCGGCGATGGCCTTGGCGAGCAAGGTCTTGCCGGTGCCCGGCGAGCCGACCATCAGCGTGCCGCGCGGGATACGCCCGCCTAGCCGCTGAAACTTGCCGGGGTCGCGCAGAAACTCCACCAGTTCCTGCACATCTTCCTTGGCCTCGTCCACGCCGGCGACATCGGCGAAGGTGGTTTTGATCTGCTCCTCCGACAAAAGCCGCGCCTTGCTCTTGCCGAACGTCATGGGGTTGCCGCGGCCGCCCAAGCCGCCTTGCATCTGCCGCATGAGCAACATGAACACGGCAATGATGATGAGAATGGGGAAGCTCGCGATCAAGAGTTGCGCCCAGAAGCTCTGCTCTTCGGGCATCTTGCCTTCCACGGTGACGTTGGCTTCGAGCAGATAGTCGAGCAGTTTGGGGTCGCCCACGGAGGGCAGCACCACCTTGAACCGTTCGCTGTTTTGGCGCGTCGCGAAGAGCTCCGGCCCCTCGAACGTCACCGACGCGATGTGGCCGCTTTCCACCTGTTTGATGAACGAGGAATACGTCTCCGCCCTAGGCTCGTTGCTGACGTTGAAGGTGTTGAACACCGTCACCAGCACGACGCCGATAATCAGCCAGAGTAGAAGGTTCTTGCCCATATCCGTAATCGTTGGCTCGCGCCGTTTAGGTAGTACTCGGCAGTCGCCGACCCGTCGCGAAAGGGTTGGCAAGACTACACCACTCGGCCTTGCGGCGGCAACGCGAACTGCCTTGCTCAAGTAGGCCCAGCATGTGTTGTATATGTGGGCGAGGCGGCGAAAGACAACCGTCTTGGCGCCATGAAGTCGCTGCTTACGGCGCCGCCTTATGCCTTAAGCCCAAGCCGTCCTAGCATCGCGCCTGCAACATCCCTACACCCCTTGCGTCGGTCTCAGCCGCACCGCGAAGGGGTCGCCGGCGACACCCTGGCCTTTCGAAGCGGTCGTAGAACACGGAGACACCGCAGGCCTTGAGGCCCTTCGCCACTTCTTCCACATACCATCGCTGCTCGCCGGCGAACGACAGTGCCACTTGGTAGGACGGTCCACTCATCTCAACCTAGCTCCCGACGTGTGTAGTTCCCGCTCGGTCCCCGACACCTAGACGCCTCCTTCCGTTGTCGAGGAGCACGTCGATCAACTCCCGGCGCCGGCGACTGGCGTCGACCACCAGCACTGACCTCGGACGCAAACGAACATACCGAAACGCGGCAAGGTTGATGCTACCCGTCACCTATGAATGCAGGATTGCCTCAATCTCGTACTCGCGGCGGCCGCTCGGCGTCTCCACCACGGCGGCATCGCCCTCGCCCTTGCCGATCATCGCCTTGGCCAGTGGCGACATCACCGAGATCTTGTTGGCGCTGATGTCCGCCTCGTCTTCGCCGACGATCTTGTAGCGCACTTCCGTGTCGTTCCCCACATCAAAGAGCGTCACCGTCGCCCCGAACACCACTTTGCCGGTGGGCTTGATTTTGGTTACGTCGATCACTTGCGAGTTCGCGAGTTGGGATTCGATGTGTCGGATGCGCGCCTCGGTGAAGCCTTGCCGCTCCTTGGCGGCGTGATACTCGGTGTTCTCCCGCAAGTCGCCGTGTTCCCGAGCTGCGCCGATGGCTTTGGAGATACTCGGCCGCACCACGCTTTTCAGATGCACGAGCTCCTCGCGCAGCATCGCGGCACCTTCCACGGTCATCGGCGTTGTCATAGTGCTGTCGAAAGGCTCATAGGTTCGGGTGTTGCCTTGGCGGGCCTTGGGCCCCGACGAGTCAGCCGCCGGCGCTCGCCCAACTTCGCGTAGGCGGCGTCGACCGTTCGACGTTGCACCTCAAGCATGAATCGGTGCGTCACCATGAGACGCGGCGAAGCGGACGCGTTCGGCGCCAACGTGTGCAGCAGCCGCATGTCGACGAAGTATACGTCGCCGGGGTCGCCGTGCAATTCGACCACTTCCACCGGCACGCCGTCCACGGCGCCGAGTTCGCCTAGCAAGCGTTCCCGGCACGGCGCGTGACGGTCCATCAACCGGCGAAAATAAGGCTCTCCCCGGAGGCGATTCTTCACGCCCTTGGAGCCGATGAAGCCTTGGTCGTTGAGCAGACGGTGCGAGCCCGCCACCAGCAGCGTGCCGCCGCCACCGGGCGCGACCGGCGCGAGGAACGTGAACATCTGTACGCCCGGCAACGCCGAATCGCCCAAGCGCGGCACATCCAAGTGCCAAACGTTGTGCGGCACCACCCACGGCTGACTACTTGGCGGGGTGAAGAGCAGTTGCGTGCGCGGGTTGGCAGCGCACAACGCACCCGGTCCCAAGAGCGCTCGCGCGGCGGCGTTGACCTCTTTGGTAAGCAACCCCTTGAACTGCGTCGATTTCGAGCAGGTTTTGAGACGACGCGACCAAGTAGTGCGCGGATGCTCGTCGCCGCCCAACCAAGCGCCTCCTTGCCAGAGGCCCGCATCCGTCAGCTTTCGCTCCACGAGAGCCCGCGCCGGCGACCAAGCGCATTGAGGGATGAGCTGGCGGAACAAGACGACCCCGCGCTCCGCAAACGTCTGCCGCACCCTCGACTCCGTCCCGCCCGCGTCACCGGCCGTCGCACGAGCGGCCATGTTCGATGGCACCACGACTACGCCAACGTGGCGTGCAGGGACTGCAGACGCCGAACTTCGTCAACGCGGCCGTCGCGGATCGCCATGCATAACGCCTCGCCGCCGGAAAGGGTGGTCGTATAGCACACTTTGTGGAGCAGCGCGAGGCGGCGAATCACCGCCGAGTCCGCGATGGCTTGGCGGCCTTCCGTGCTGTTGACGATGAGGTCGATCGTGTCGTTTCTCAACAAATCACTGATATCCGGGCGCCCCTCGGTGACTTTGTTGACCACGTCGCAAGCGACGCCGGCTTCGCGCAGGCAGTGCGCCGTGCCGCGCGTGGCGACGAGTTCGAATCCGAGCGACTTCAGTTGGCGCCCGACGCTGCCGACGAACGGTCGGTCCGACGGTTTCACGCTGATGAACGCCTTGCCGCCGGTAGGCAGCCGCTCGCCGGCGCCGAGCGAGGCCTTGGCGAAAGCCTCCGCGAAGGTCTCGCCCACCCCCATCACTTCCCCCGTGGATTTCATCTCCGGCCCTAGGATCGGGTCCACGCCCGGGAACTTGGGGAACGGAAACACGGACTCTTTCACGCAAACGTAGTGCGGGACGATCTCCCGGGTGAAGCCTTGCTCGGCAAGCGTTTTGCCGGCCATGCAACGCGCCGCCACTTTGGCAAGCGACACGCCGATGCACTTCGACACGAACGGCACGGTGCGGGATGCGCGAGGGTTCACTTCCAAGATGTAAATGGTGCTGTCTTGCACCGCGAGTTGTACGTTCATCAAGCCGACGACGCCGAGCGCTAGCGCCATGGCCCGCACTTGGCGGCGGATTTCGTTCTGCAGTTCGGGGTCGAGCGAAAACGGCGGCAGCGCGCAGGCGGAATCGCCGGAATGCACGCCGGCTTGCTCGATGTGTTGCATGATGGCGCCGATCACCACCTGCTCGCCGTCGCATACGGCGTCCACGTCCACCTCCACGGCTTGTTCGAGAAAGCGGTCCAAGAGCACGGGTGCCGAGTTGGAGACATCGACCGCGTCCCTGAAATAGCGCGTCAGCTCGCGAGCGTTGTAGACGATTTCCATGGCTCTTCCGCCGAGCACATAGGAAGGGCGGACCACAATGGGGTAGCCGATTTCCTCGGCTGCCGCCACGCCCTTGGCCACATCGAGCGCGGTGCGGTTCGCCGGCTGACGCAAGCCGGCGTTGTCGATCACCGCCTGAAAGCGCTCGCGGTCCTCGGCACGGCCAATGGCGTCGGAACTCGTGCCGATGATAGGTACGCCGGCGGCGTGGAGTCGCTCCACCAGATTCAGCGGCGTCTGGCCGCCGAACTGCACGATGAGGCCGGTTGGCTGCTCGACGTCGACGATGGCGAGCACATCCTCCAACGTCACCGGCTCGAAGTAGAGTCGGTCCGAGATGTCGTAGTCGGTCGAGACCGTCTCCGGATTGCAGTTCACCATGATGGTCTCGAAGCCATCCTCGCGCATCGCCAACGCCGCATGCACGCAGCAGTAGTCGAACTCGATGCCTTGGCCGATGCGATTCGGGCCACCGCCAAGCACCATGATCTTCCGTCGCGCCGACGGCGCCGCCTCGCATTCCTCCTCGTAGGTGGAGTAGAGGTAGGCGGTGGCGGCGGGGTATTCGGCGGCGCACGTGTCCACGCGCTTGAACACCGGCTTGACGCCGAGGGCGAGGCGGCGGCTACGCACCTCCGCCTCGTCGCAACGGAGCAACGTCGCCAAGCGCGCGTCCGAGAAGCCGTCGCGCTTGAGGCGCCGCCAGTGGTCGGCGCCGAGTGCGTGAACCGCGTGTCCGGCGAGCGCCGCTTCGGCGGCTACCAGTTCGTCGATCTGCGCGAGAAACCACGGATCGATGCCGGTGGCTTCCGCTACTCGGGCCACATCCCATCCGGCGCGGAAGGCTTCCGCCACGTAGAGGATGCGATCCGCCCCGGCGCGGCTCAGCTCGTGCATGAGCGTGCTGTCTCGATCGGCGGCGTGGCGAGGGAAGCGCTCGTCGAGCCCGGCGATGCCGGTCTCCAAGCTGCGCAAGGCCTTTTGCAGCGATTCCTTGAACGTGCGGCCGATCGCCATCGCTTCGCCGACGGACTTCATCTGCGTGGTCAGCCGGTCGTCGGCCTGCTCGAACTTCTCGAACGTGAACCGCGGCGCCTTGGTGACGACGTAGTCGATGGCCGGTTCGAAAGACGCCGGCGTGACGCCGGTGATGTCGTTGGCCAGCTCGTCCAAGGTATAGCCGACGGCGAGCTTGGCCGCCACTTTGGCGATTGGGAAGCCGGTCGCCTTGGACGCGAGGGCCGACGAGCGCGACACCCGCGGGTTCATTTCGATCACCACCATGCGCCCGTTGGCGGGATCGATGGCGAACTGCACGTTGGAGCCGCCCGTTTCGACGCCGATCTCCCGCAGCACGGCGATCGACGCGTTGCGCAGAATCTGATACTCCTTGTCGGTAAGCGTTTGCGCCGGGGCGACGGTGATGGAGTCGCCGGTGTGGATGCCCATGGGATCCAAGTTCTCTATGGCGCAGACGATGATGCAGTTGTCGCGCTTGTCGCGAATCACCTCCATCTCGAACTCTTTCCAGCCGAGCAGCGATTCGTCGATCAACAACTCGTTGGTTGGCGAGAGGTCCAAGCCGCGGCGGCAGATCTCGACGAACTCGTCTCGGTTGTAGGCAACGCCGCCACCGCTGCCGCCCAGAGTGAACGACGGCCGAATGATGCACGGAAAGCCGATGCGGCTGCGCACTTGGAGCGCTTCCTCCAAGCTGTGGGCGATGGCGGAGCGCGGGGTGGCGAGGCCGATGCGATTCATCGCGTCGATGAACCGTTCGCGGTCCTCGGCCTTGTCGATGGCGTCTTGGTTGGCGCCGATCAGTTCCACGCCGTACTGGGCAAGCACGCCTTCGCGGCTTAGATCCAGCGCGCAGTTCAGCGCGGTCTGTCCACCCATCGTCGGCAGCAGGGCGTCCGGGCGCTCGGCCTCGATGATCTTGGCGACGGTGCGCCACTCCACCGGCTCCACATAGGTGGCGTCCGCGGTCGCCGGATCGGTCATGATGGTCGCTGGATTGGAGTTCACCAATACCACCCGATAGCCCTCGTCGGTAAGCGCCTTGCAGGCTTGGGCGCCGGAATAGTCGAACTCGCACGCTTGGCCGATAACGATGGGGCCGGCGCCCAAGATCAGCACGGACTCGATGTCGGTGCGTTTTCCCGAAGACGCTCGGTTCGCAGGGCGAGAGGTCATCCGCTTGTCGCGCCCGCGGCCAGCGTCCAAATACCCCGGCAACCTCCCGCCGGGCCGGGCGGCGCCGCCAAGAGGTCCGACTTGGCGGCCGCTGAAAGTTCCTCGACGCAGTCACGAATCCGATCGTCCGAGCAGTCGTCCAACCGCTGCCGAAATAAAACGCCTTGGTCGTCCCAATAGCAGCCACGAACGACGAGCGACCGGGGAAACAGCGCCTGCAAGCCCGCTTCGTCATAACCCACGCGATAGTGCTGTTGGCGTTGCCAAACGCTACGCCGCCGTCGCGGATCCTCGTTCATTGCCGGCGTGGCAAACGGCACCAACGCAAACACATACTTCTTGGCGGCCTCGAGCATCCGCGTAGCGGCAACGTCATCGTGTTCGATATGTTCGAGCACCTCCACCGACGTCACCATGTCGTAGCGTCTCGAGCAGGGTGCCAAGACATCCAAGCTGCCGAAGCTCGCGTTGTCCACGGACCACTCCCTGACCATTCGCGCTCCCAACCTCTGCTCGATCGCCCGTTCATCGCCCACGTCCGTGACATGGAAATCTATTTCTGGAAACTCAAGCGCCAACAGCACTTCCGCGATCCCGGTGCCACAACCGACGCTTAGCAGGGATCCGACGCCTGCTGTGTTGAGGAGTCCTTGCCGAAGGTGCAGGTAGCGTAGATAGGCCCATCGCCGGCGCAACATGAGCTGCAGACGCACTCGGTCGCGAAACGCAAGCCTTTTCGCTGGCGTCACGCGGATGCGCCGGCACTAGACGCCACTTGGGCGGAGGCGGCCATATCGACAAAGCGATCAAACAGATAGCCGCAATCCTGCGGCCCCGGGCTCGCCTCCGGGTGACCTTGAAAGCCGAACGCAGGACGATCGACGCAGCGAATGCCTTGCACGGTGCCGTCAAAGAGCGAAACGTGGGTGAGCGCCATGTCGTCCGGCAGCGAATCGGCATCCACGGCGAAGCCGTGGTTCTGGCTGGTGATGATCACCGCACCGGTGGCAAGATCCTTCACCGGATGGTTGGCGCCGTGGTGACCGAACGGCATCTTCACTGTCTTGGCGCCGCCGGCGAGAGCAAGTATCTGGTGGCCGAGGCAGATGCCGAACAACGGCAGGCGTTCGGCGAGGAAGGTGCGCGTCGCGGCGATGGCGTAGTGGCACGGCTCCGGGTCGCCCGGTCCGTTGGACAGGAACACGCCGTCCGGCGACAGCGACAGCGCATCTCGCGCCGACGTTTCAGCCGGCACCACCGTGACGCGACAACCGCGATCAGCCAACAGGCGCAGGATGTTGCGTTTGACGCCGAAGTCGTAGGCAACGACATGGGGACCATCGATTGCACGCTTCACCCGTCTCCGATAGCCCGCGTCGATGGACCAACTGCCCGCCGTCCAAGCAGTCGCCTGACTTCGGGATACCTCCTTGGCGAGATCCATGCCCACCAAGCCGGGAAACGCCCGTGCTTGCGCCAGTGCCTCCTGAGCATCGGGCGCATCGCCAGCGACCAAGCAACCCGCCATCGCGCCTTTTTCGCGGATCAACCGAGTCAAACGTCGCGTGTCCACATCGGCGATGGCCACCACGCCGGCCGCAAGCAGATACTCCGGCAACGCCTGTCGCGATCGCCAGTTCGAGTGCGTGCGCGGACAGTCGCGCACCACCAACCCGGCAGTCCAAACGCGGTCCGACTCGGCGTCTTCCACATTGACGCCAGTATTGCCGATATGCGGATAGGTGAGCGTGACGATCTGCCGGGCGTAGGAGGGGTCGGTGAGTATCTCTTGATAGCCGGTCATGGCGGTGTTGAACACCACTTCGCCCACGGCAAAACCGGACGCGCCGACAGAACTGCCGCGGAAGAGGCTTCCGTCTTCCAGCATCAATAGTGCAGGCATGGCTTCCCGACATGAAAAAGGCGAAAGGCCGTGGCGCCCTTCGCCGAACTCGGACCGGGATTTTAAGCGACGGCGATTCGGGGAGACAAGGGCTTGACCGACGGAGCGGAATTACGGGAGCCCCATTCTTCGCAGACCCGCACGCGTTTTGATTGGGAATTGCCAGCGAAATTATCCGAAGTCGCGGAATAGCACGTCGCTCGGCTTCCACTCAGCCGCAAACCTGTCCGCTTGCTCCCAGCCATCGCATGAGCCGCTCGTCGGCCCGGCATCCTGCGCGCCCCAATACGCCACGAACAAGGCATCGTCCAATCAGCGGGCGCGGTCGGCCATGATGTCTTCAATGTCGCGTAGGGCGCGCGACATGTACGGCTCGTCCGGGTAGATCGGCGGTATCCGCTCCGCAACGCTGCCCGCGCTGAAAGGTCACGAGCTTGGGCGCAATGACGCCCCAATGCGTCAGAGCGTAGTACGCTGGCGCGTAGATTTACCTCTGATTCTCCCCGGCCTGACGACACTGGGGCATAGCAACGTCGCCTCTGCCCGCAGGATGCGCTTTCTCGTCCGGCGATTAGGTGCGTGTAGAAGTCGGACTCGCGCAGATCGGACTTGGGGACGTCGGCCGCGAAGTCCGACGAGGTGATAGGGCGGCTTGGGCCGGGGCGAAAGGCGGTTTTCCGTAGGCAACGGCTTTCGTGGCGCCAGCGACCCGTAGCGAAAGCCCGCGCCGCACCGAGAATGTCGGACGCCCGCCCGACAAGGCCACCAGACAGCTCGGACGACGGCGCCTGATCGGGGAGAAACGCCGGCGAAATCGCACAACTCGCGGTGGCGATTTCTCACGGGGCGGCGCGGCGATGTCGCTAACGGGCGGACGGACGGCCGTGCGAGCCTGTCCGGATGGGACGCACCGCTTCGCCGCCGCGCGGCATGCTATGTTCGCCGGGTGTCGCCGGCGTGCGCCGGCGTCCCGTCCGATTTCGTGCCCGGACATACAGGAGAAGGCGCCGATGGCCGAAACCACAGCCGCGGAACCGTCGCCGGACGGCTCCGCTCTTCCGCGCTACCGGCCCGCGCCGGAAGCCGCCGACATCGAGGACCACATCGCGTCGTTCGAGGGCCGCGTGCTGGCGGAGGACGAGCGCGTGCCGATGATCGGGCCGAACGCGGT
>CAYGBI010000041.1:0-33749 GCA_964348085.1 uncultured Pseudomonadales bacterium
CGAAGCCCTCGATCAGGTCGCGGGCGACCCGGGGCTCGGACAACACGGCCTTGTAAACGGCGTCGGACATGTCGTTCGCGTCGGTCCGCTTCCTGACGCGAACGACACTAGCGCCCCGAAGTCCCCGCGTCTGCGGGCCAAAGGCCGTTCTCGCCGTGCGAAAGGAACCCGTCGTTCCGTGAGCGGAAAGCCCGAACCCGCGCGCGAAATGTCGGCCGGACGTACGGCGGCACGAATCTTTCGCGAGCCCCTCCAAGCGTTATCGACCCAAGAGCCGGTCGAGCCAACCGGTCGGACCGTGGCGGCGCCACGAAAGTCGTTGCCTCTCGGCGCCGCCTTTCGCCTTAAGCCCAAGCCGCCCTAGCACCCCGTCGGACTCGCGGCTAACGCCGCCAAGTCCGGCGGGGTCTAGCCCCGACGAGCGGAAGTCAAAGACCGATCTTTCTCCCGCCAGAGCTGCTCAAGCCAGTCGCGCACCGCCTGCGCGTCGCCTTCGGGAGGGGAGAAGGTGCGGGCGCGCAGCTTGACCTCGCTACAGCGACCGCACAGGAAGTCCCAGAAGCCCGGCGCTTGGCCGGACTCGCCGGGGTAGACAATGGTTACGTCGACCACCGCCTCGAGTTGATCCGCCAAGCCATCCCTTACCATCAGGAAGCCGCCGATCTTCGGCTTTAGCAGCGCTTGGTAAGGCGACTCCTGCGCATCGCGCTTCGCCATCGTAAAGCGTGTGCCCTCCAAGAAGCTCAACACGCTCGTAGGGCGCTCGCGAACGCCGGCGAGCGCTTTGCGCGTGGCGGCGCGGTCGTGCTCGCGCAACTCGGGCGCCTTGGCGAGCCGTTCTCGGCCGTAGCGGCGCACGAAAGGAAAGTCCAGGAACTTGAGCGCGAGGCCGATGAACGGCACCCAGATCAGCTCGCGTTTGGTGAAGAACTTGAATTGGGGGATGCGTCCGTTCAACGCGAACACCAATACCAAGATGTCCGCCCAAGTTTGGTGATTGGCGACCACCAAATACCACCGGTCCAAGCGCAACTCCCCCTGACCGGCGCTCGCCGCTATGTCCGTGCTGATGCGCACCGTGCCCAACACCTTGGTCATCGCGCGAACGCACTCGACCCAGCCGTCGACCGCTCGGAACATCACCGTGCCGCACGCGACCCGCCAACGCTTCGGCAACAGCAGCCGAAACGCGCCCAACAGGTAGATCGGCACGCTCCAAAAGACCGTGTTCACCGCGATGAACGCGAACGAGACGGCGCCCCGAATCGCATCGACCATGTTTCGCCCTCGAAGGTGAGGAGTTCGGTATCGTTTGGCGTCGATGTTCCCCGTAGGTTACCGCCGCCCGCCGCCAAAGCGCATCCTTTCGGTGGCGGCCTTCGCCCTCGCCGGATTCGGCTACCTGCTGTGCGCCGGCTGCGCCACCATCGGCTTCTACACCCAAGCGGTCGCAGGCCAAACGCGGCTGTTACTGTCGAAGCGAGACGCGCAAGCGGTGATCGCCGATCCAAGGACAGCACCGGAAGTGGTGCGCAAGCTACGCTTGATCGAATCTCTCTTGCGCTACGCCGAAGGCGAACTCGGCCTGCCCGCGGGCGATCGTTACCGCGATTACGCGGAAGTGGACGGCGTGCCGATCTGGACCGTCGTGGCGGCGCCGGAGTTCGCCGTCACCGCGCTGCCGCGGTGTTATCCGGTAGCTGGCTGCGTCGTGTATCGGGGCTACTTCTCGCGCCAAGGCGCGGAACGGGAAGCGCAGCGACTGGCGCTCGACCACGACGTGCATATAAGCGGCGCGGCGGCCTATTCGACGCTCGGTTGGTTCGACGACCCAATCCTGTCGAGCTTCATCCGCTACGACGACGCATCGCTCGCCGACTTGCTCTTCCACGAGCTCGCGCACAGTCTGATCTATGTCCCCGACGATTCGACCTTCAACGAGTCCTTTGCCAGTTTCGTCGGCAATCAAGGCGCATTGGCTTGGCTGCGCGCTTATCGCGGCGACGAGGACGCTCGGGCGTATCAAGAGACCTTGGCGGCTCGCCGCGCCTTCGCCGATTTCCTCGACTATTGGCGGCAACGCCTCGCCGCGCTCTACGAGTTGCCGGTCGGCGACGACGCCAAGCGGCAACTGAAAGCCGAGGCGTTAGTCGCCATGCGCCGCTGCTACCGGCACCGACGCGATGCGCTCGGCGGCGGTCGCTACGACGACGCCATGGCGGCCTCCTTCAACAACGCCCGCTTGGCGCTGCACGCCGCCTACGACAGCCAACAGGCCGCCATGGGACGTCTCTTTGACGACTCGGGCGGGAACTGGGCGGACTTTTTCGCAACGATGCGGGAGCTTGCCGCATCGCCGGCCGAAGCGCGACGCGCCGCGTTGGCGCAGCCCGGCCAAGGCGTGGCGGAAGCGAATCGCGTCGAGTGCTGAGCGGAGTCGCGTAATATGCGCCCCGCAATGACCGCTGCCCCCACCAACTCGAACAGCGTACCGGCGAGTTTCTTCTGGTACGACCTCGAAACTTCCGGCACCCATCCCGGCAGCGACCGCATCATGCAGTTCGCCGGCATGCGCAGCGACGCGGAATTGGTCCCCATAGGGCGGCCGACCGCCACCTACCTCCGCTTGGCGCCAGACGTGGTGCCGAGCCCGGAAGCATGCCTCGTCACCGGCATCACGCCGCAACGCGCCAACGCGGAAGGCGTGGAAGAGTGGCATGCGCTGCGCCGGATCGATGCCATGATGCGCCAGCCGGGCACCTGCGTGGTGGGCTACAACAATTTGCGTTTCGACGACGATTTTCTGCGCTACGGCCTGTATCGCAACCTCATGGATCCGTACGCCCGCGAGTGGCAAGACGGCAACTCGCGCTGGGACCTGATCGATCTCGTACGCGCCGCCTACGCGTTGCGTCCGGAGGGCGTGTGCTGGCCCCAAGACGAAGGCGTAGTGTCCTTCAAACTCGAGCGCCTGAGCGCCGCCAATGCG
The DNA here is from genome assembly GCA_964348085.1 of uncultured Pseudomonadales bacterium. Lineage (GTDB taxonomy): Bacteria > Pseudomonadota > Gammaproteobacteria > Pseudomonadales > Azotimanducaceae > VXYL01. The sequence goes on from CAYGBI010000041.1 coordinate 2,990, forward strand.
ATCGCCCACGAAGGCGCTCACGACGCCCTCGCCGACGTGCGGGCAACCGTCCACCTCGCCCGCCGTATCAAGGCGGCGCAGCCGAGGCTGTGGCACTTCGCCTTGACCAATCGCTCTCGCGACGCCGTCCAAGCGCGCTTGCTGCCGTTGGGCAAGCGCCTCTGCGTGCATATCTCCCAGCGCTTTTCCAACGAGCGGTCGTGCGCAGCGCCGGTGATCTCGGTGGCGAGGCACCCGGAGATCGGCAACCGCATCATCGTCGCCGACCTGTCCCGGGACATTGCCCCGTTGATCGACTGCGACGTGGCGGAACTGGCCGAGCGACTGTTCGCGCCCTACGCGGAAACGCCCGAGGCAAAACCGAGCGACGAACGTCCCCCGTTGAAGGCGGTGGTGATGAACCGTTGCCCCTTCGTCGCACCGATAAGCGCGGTGCGACGCGGCGATGCCGAGCGCCTACGCTTCGACTTCGACGTGATCGACAAGCGGCGCCGCATGCTGAACGCGCAAGGCGATCTGGCGGAGAAGATCGCCGAGGTCTATCGCCGTCCCGCGCCGAAACCGGCACCGGATGCGGAACTCGCGCTTTACGAGGGCTTCGTCGAAGACACCGACAAACGGCGCATGGAACGCCTGCAGGAGGCGTTGACCGCCATGGCGCCGTGGCCGGGCTTCGAGCCGGAGGACGACCGGCTGCGCGTACTCGGCAGCCGGCTCAAGGCACGCCTCAAGCGCCGCGAACTCGCTGCCGACGAGCGCGCCTCTTGGCACGAACACATACAACGCTGTCTGGCGGAGGGTTTCGGCAGGCGCCCCTCGCTGGCGGAGTATCGTCGCCAAGTGACCGAGCTGCTCGCGGCCGAAACCGACCCGTCGCGAAGACGCACCTTGCGCGAACTCGCCGCCTTCGAGCCGGCCGCCCCGTGAACGCGGCGCCGACGGGCGCTTACGCGGTCGAGTTCTCAAACGTCGGCAAGCGCTTCGACGATTGGGTGTTCCGCGATGTCAACCTGAATCTTCCCGCCGGGCGCACCAGCGCGATCGTCGGCGCCAGCGGTTGCGGCAAGACGACGCTGCTGCAACTCATCAACGCGGTCTATCGGCCAGACGAGGGCAGCGTGCGCGTGCTCGGCGAGCCGGTGCCGACTACCGATGTCGAACCCTTTCGCCGCCGCATCGGTTACTCCGTCCAAGGCGGCGGCCTGTTTCCACATCTGACCGTGGCCGAAAACGCCTCGTTGCTCGCCAATCTCGAACGCTGGGAAAGCACGGCGATTCACGACCGGCGCCGCGAGTTGTTCGAGTTGGTGGGGCTGCCTGCCGAACTCGACGACCGTTATCCCCACCAACTCTCCGGGGGACAGCAGCAGCGCGTGGGACTGTGTCGTGCGCTGATGTTGAAGCCTGCGATGTTGCTTCTCGACGAGCCGTTCTCGGCCATCGACCCCATTACCCGCGCCGAGCTCTACCGGCAGTTCGAGCAGCTACGCGACCACGAGCGGGTAAGCACCGTGCTGGTCACCCACGACATGCGCGAGGCGCTGCGGCTGGCGGACCACCTCGTCATCATGGCCGACGGCGGCGTGCTGCAGGCGGCGCCGACCAACGAAGTGGCGGCGGCACCGGCGGATGATTTCGTGCGTTCGCTGCTGTCGTCCGCATCGTGATCGGGCGCCGCCGTCGGCCAGCGCCGGGCGTCCGCGCCGGCCTCCTCGCCTTGGCCTTCGTCCTCGGCACTGGCCTAGCCAACGCCAAGCCCATCGTCGTCGCCAGCAAGAACTTCACCGAGTCCTACATTCTGGGCGAGATCGTCGCTCAGCTCTTGGAGCGCGAAGGCTTCCCCGTCGAGCGCAAACTCGGCTTGGGCGGCACCAAAATCTGCTACGACGCCTTGGTTGCCGGCGACATTGACGTATACGTCGAATACACCGGCACGATCGCCGAGGCCATTAAGAACATCGACGAGCCGACCCCCGAGCGCTTGGCCGAAGCGCTGCGGACGGACGATGTGGAAATGCTGCCCGCGCTTGGCTTCAACAACACTTATGCGCTCGCCGTGGCGGCCAACACCGCCTCGACCCGGGGCTTGAAGCGGATTTCCGATCTGCTGGCGCACGACGACTTGCGCTGGGCGTTTTCCCACGAGTTCGTCGAGCGTCAAGACGGCTGGCCGGGTTTGCGGGCGCGCTACGGTTTCACGTGGACGCCGGCGGCCGTCGAACACGCGCTGGCCTACCAAGCGATCGCCGATGGCGCCATCGACGGCACGGACGCCTACTCGACCGACGGCGAACTGAACCGCTACGCGCTGACCGTCTTGGTGGACGACCGGGAGTTCTTTCCTGCCTATCTGGCCGTGCCGCTTGTGCGAGCGGACTTGGCGACGGCGGCCAAGGCCGCGGTAGCGCGTACCGCGAACACTTTGAACGACGCCGAAATGCGCGCCATCAACGCCGCCGTGCTATTGGCCGAGGAAACCACCGTCAGCGCTGCAAGCCGCTACATCGCCGAGAAGCTCCCGGATGCGGGGCGGGGCGAAACCCTAGGCGTCCACCAGCAAGACGACTTCGCCAGTAGACTCGCGAAGAATGTCGGCCGGCACTTCCAACTCGTCGCCAGCGCCTTGCTGCCAGCGACCTTGGTCGCCGTTCTGGTCGCACTTGCCATCTTCAAGATGCCGTGGCTGTCGAGTGCCGCCGTTTACGCCGCCGGACTGTTGCAGACCATTCCATCCATCGCGCTCTTGGCGCTACTCATACCACTCACCGGCATCGGCGTGATACCGGCCGTGGTGGCGTTGTTCCTCTACGCCTTGCTGCCTATTTTGCGCAACGCCATCACCGCGCTAACCGGCATCGACCCGACGTTGCGGCGCGTCGCGGTGGCGATGGGGCTGACGCCGCGTCAACAGCTACGGCTCGTGTTCGTACCCCTGGCAATGCCAAGCATCGTGGCCGGCGTGCGCACCGCCGCGGTCATCAGCATCGGCACCGCCACCTTGGCGGCATTCATCGGCGCCGGAGGCTTGGGCGACCCCATCGTCAAGGGTTTGGCGCTGAACGACACGCGCCTGATTCTCGAAGGCGCCGTACCGGCGGCGTTGCTCGCCATCGCCACCGAGCTCGTGTTCGAGGCCGTGGAACGCGCCTTGGCGCCCGGCCACCTGCGGGGCTCGCCTTGAGCCCGCTCCATGCGGCCACGAGGCGGCCTTACGGTAGGTGGCCCTTACGGTAGATAGTGGTCCACGAGCAAGACGACGAAGAGCGCCATCAGATAGACGATGGAGTAGCGAAAGGTAGCCATCTCCATGCCCGCCTTGCGACGCAGCAGGGCGACCGCGTAGGCCAAGAAAATACCGCCCAAGATCACGGCGCCAAGCAGATAGACGCCGCCGCTCATGCCGATGAAAAAAGGAGCCAAGCTGACCACGCACAAGGCGATGGTGTAGTAGAGAATCCACCGCCTCGTATAGGCGTCGCCGTGGGTGATCGGCAACATCGGCACTTCGGCCTGTTCGTAATCTTCGCGCCGGTCGAGCGCCAAGGCCCAGAAGTGCGGCGGCGTCCAAATGAAAATGATCGCAAGCAGTACGAGGCCGCCCGGCTCCACGGCGCCGGTGACCGCCGTCCAGCCGAAGAGCGGCGGCGCCGCGCCGAACAATCCGCCAATGACGATGTTCTGCGACGTGGCGCGCTTTAGGTAGAGCGTATACACCAACCCGTAACCGACCCACGAGGCGAGGTTCAGCCAAGCCGTTAGCGGATTCACCCATTGCAGCAGCACGGCCATGCCGGCAAGCCCGAGGGCGGCGGCGAATACTCCCGCCGACAACGGCTTCACCCGCTCTTCGGCCATCGGGCGGGCGCGCGTGCGCGACATGCGGGCGTCGATGGCGGCGTCCGCGATGTGATTGACCACCGCCGCGGAGCCGGCCACGCAGGCGATACCGAGCAAGCCGAACAGCACGATGTCGAGCGGCGGCCATTCGGGTGCCGCCAAACACATGCCGACCATCGCGCACAACAACATCAACGCCACCACCCGCGGCTTGACCATTTCCAAGTAGTCGCGCCATGTCGCAGCCACTACGGCGTGATCGCTCAATGCCCTTGTCTCCCGCATTCGTATCGCCTAACGAAGGATACCGTGATATAGACTAGGCGGCTTCAGGCGCGATATGCGCGATGACCCGCACTCAGGTTGAGAGGAGGAGAAAACATGGCCGAGTACATCCCAACGCCCGTCAAGTGGGTGCGGGATCAGGTGGAGCTGTACGAGGGGAGCGGCGGCACACAAGGCACCGACCTGATGGATACGGGCTTGCCGTGCATCATCGTCACGCACACGGGCAACAAGACGGGCGCGATCCGCAAGACGCCGTTGATGCGCGTCAAAGACGGCGACAACTACGTGTTGGTGGGGTCCCAAGGCGGCGCCCCGAAGAATCCGGTATGGGTCTACAACCTGCGCGCGAATCCCGACGTGCAGATCCGGGACAAGACCGAGGTGTTCGCCATGCGCGTGCGGGAAGTCGACGACGCCGGCGAACGGTCGCGCATCTGGGCGCTGTGCGTGGCGGCCTTCCCTCCCTACGAGGAGTACAAGAACAAAACCGCGCGCACGATTCCGGTGTTCGTCGCCGAGCCCGCCTGATGGCGAGACCGAGGGGTTGACTGACGAGCGGGTGGCGGGGCTGGGCGAAGGCTGCGCTATCGTTCTCGTTCCGGCAACGTCAGCACATTGTCGCGCTGCGGCAAGTCGATCAGTTGCTCGGCGAGATCGGCGCCCTCCACCAGTCCCTCGATGAAACGCTTGATCGCCTGGACATCGAAGCCGTCGCAGGCCCGTTCCAAGTTCGCCAACCCCGGTCGCAGTTGCGACCACGGCAGATGAGGTTCCATCGCGCGCATGATCTTGCGGTGCGCCGTACCGAAAGAGGCGTCTCCCACCAACAGCTCCTCGTTCAGCTTTTCGCCGGGGCGCAAACCGGTGAACTCGATCTCGATGTCGCCGTGCGGATTGCGCTCGTCGCGTACCTTGTGGCCTGACAGGCGGATGATCTTCTTGGCCAAGTCGAGGATGTTCACCGGCTTGCCCATGTCGAGCAGAAAGACATCGCCTCCCCTCGCCATGCTGGCCGCCTGCAAGACCAGTGCGGCGGCTTCCGAGATGGTCATGAAGTAGCGGGTCGCGTCTCGGTGAGTGACGGTCACCGGGCCGCCCTTGTCGATCTGCTCCATGAACAACGGCACCACCGAACCGGAAGAAACCAGCACGTTGCCGAAGCGCACCATGGAGAAGCGTGTCGTATCGGTTGTCTCTTGCAGCGCCTGCAGCACCATCTCCGCCAAACGCTTGCTGGCGCCCATCACATTGCGGGTGCGCACCGCCTTGTCTGTGGAAATCAAGATGAAATCGGCGACCCCCGCCTTCAACGCCGCCCGTGCGCAGCGCAACGTGCCGAAGGTGTTGTTCTTGATGCCTTCAATGACGTTGTGCTCAACCAAGCCGATGTGCTTGTAGGCGGCGGCGTGATAGACGGTCTCGACATCGTAGCCGCGCATGGTTCGCTCCATCGAGGCCTCGTTGAGTACGGAGCCGAGCACCGTCACCACCGGCGTATTTATGCCGTCGCGCTCGGCGATGCGCCGCAGTTCCTTTTCCACTTCATGCAGCGCATACTCGGATTGATCGAGGAGAATCAAGACCCGCGGCGCCAAGCCGAGGATCTGTCGGCATAGCTCGGCGCCAATGGAGCCGCCGGCGCCGGTAACAAGCACCCCCCGGTTGGTGACGGAGCCGCGCAGCAAGTGTGGCAAAGGCGCCACCTCGTCGCGGCCGAGCAAGTCGCCGATGTCGACATCGCGAAAGCTCGCCACGAGGCCGGTACCGGAGACGATCGCGTCCATGTTCGGAATCAGCCGCACGTGAACGGGGTAGGGTTCCAGCGCTTCGACGATGCGCCGTCGGTCCTCGGGGGGAGCGACCACCAACACTTGACTGATGACGTGCTCGTCGATGAGTTCGGCAAGCGCCTCCAGTGGATACACCGTCAAACCCTGAACGACGCCGCCCTGCTTGTCCCGTTTATCGTCGATGAACGCCACCGGGCGGTACTCGCTGTTGAGTCCGAGCTGGTAGGCCAGATAGGCCCCCGGCGCCTCAGCGCCATAGATGACCACGGGTTTCTTCGCGACATCTCGGCGCGTAACGGCCTCCGCGTACATGCGCACCGCGAATCGCGTGACCGCGACGTAGAACAACGACAGCAGCCAGAAGATCACCAGCGCGGAACGCGGCACATCCGCCAGTTTCGCCATGTAGACGACCGCGGCCAAGACGATAGCGATGATGGTGACGCCTAGTAACACCAAGCTGATCGCCTTGGCGCCCATGTGTCGAATGACGTGCCGATACAGGCCGATGCGAATGAACAGTGGCACGCAGGCAAGCGTTACCAAGAACGCCGGCCAGAATTGCAGCCAATCCAAATGCCAGTGACCGTGACGCAACGTTAGTGCGCACCACAGGGCGAACGGCATCATCAAGCCGTCGATCACCATGGCGATGGCCTGCTTGCGACGACTGCTCAAGCCTTCGATGTATTGGACCAATGCGCGATTCATCATCAAAGGTATTACCTCGTCTTGCGCTCCTGCGCACCCTGCTGGCCGGCCCCGAGCCTCACGCAGGCGATCACCATCGGCAGACAAGCGACCGCGAGACACGGGTATCGCCAGCCCGGGAAGGCGATGGACAGAGCCGCAAGCGGCATCAGCCACACCAGCCAATGCAGCCAAAACAACAACGTCGTGCGAGCGTGACCCATGCGTGCGGCTGCGATTTGGTACACATGCGAACGGTGCGCCTTGGTGAACGCTTGGCCCGTGGCCACCCTAGCCAACAGCGTATAGGTGGCATCCAGCCAGAATGCTAGCAGCAGAATGCAACTGGCGACAAACGGCAGTTCCCCGGTGCGATCCAGCCACAGCACCAACACGCCGGTCGTCAGCCCCAGATAGCCGCTGCCGGCATCGCCCATGAAGATCTTCGCCGGCGCCCAGTTGAACAGAAGGAACCCGAATACGGCCGCCAGCAGCAGCCAGACGACCGCCTGCGACTGGTGCAGCGTACCGAGCAGCAGCGCCCCGACGGTATAGGCGAGCGTTTGCGAGGCGGCGATGCCGTCGATACCGTCCATGAAGTTGTACAAGTTCACCCACCATGCCAACGCGACGATCAGGACGACCGCGCCGATCACGCTCGGTTCCAGCAACCACAGCACGCCCACGGCGACTAGGAGCAGATGGCACGCCAAGCGCACCGACGAGCGAATGTCTCGCAAGTCGTCAACGAAGCCTAGGACCGCGATCGCCATGCCCGCTGCCGCCAGATAGACCGATGGCGGATAGTCCTCGCCAACGAACAACAGCCAGCAAACCATTGGCAGGGCGAACGCCAAACCGCCGGCGCTCGGCGTCGGGGCGCTGTGCGAGCTGCGCGCATTGGGCAACGCCAAGATGCCGAGTCGAGGCGCCACCCGCCAAAGCGCCGCTGTGAGTAGGGCGCTGACCAAGAACACGCCGACGATCCACCAAACATCCGCCACGCCAAGCACCCTCACCGGTTGCTTGCCGCTTGCCCGCTTTGGCGACGCATTGACGCGAACCAACGGGCGGTCTCGGCCCACGCTTCATCGAACGACTGCGGCGGCCGCCAACCCAGTTCGTGGCGCAGCGCTCGGTCGTCCAACCGAAACGCATCGAACAAGCTGCTCGCCAAGTTCGCGTTGACAACGCGGCCGGCCGCCGCCCGGGCGATCCAGTCGACCATTGCGCGTGGCAGCGGAACCAACCGCGCTTCGCGGCCGAACAGGCCCGCCAGTGTTCGACATAGCGTGGCGACGTCGATATCCCGCCCGTCCGTGACGTGCCAGACGCGCACGCCCTCGCCCTGCTTGAGCGCGAGGCCCACCGTGGCCAAGGCGTCCACGAGATTTCGTACCGAAACGAAGCTGCGCGGCCCCCGCGCCATAGCCAACGGCAACGGCACGCCACGGTACAGGCCAGCGAGCAACAGACGCATATTGCCCCGCACGCCCGACCCGTAAACCAGCGGCGCACGGACGATGGCGAGCGGCAGGCGCCAGCGTGCGTGCGCCGCGAGCAATCCCCGCTCGGCCGCCGCCTTGCTTTGCGCGTAGGCACCGACTGGGTACCGCGGAGCCGCGGTGGTCAAGGCCGCATCGCTACGCTCGCCAAGCACCTTGGCCGTGCTCAAGAAGACGAAGCCGCCGGCCCCCGCACGACTGGCCTGCCGATACAGCTCGCACGTTAGGGCGCAGTTGGCGGCCATGACCTCGGCAAGCCCCCCATCGCCCCGTTTAGCGATGCCGCCCAAGTGAAATACGACGTCGCCGGCACACGGCGCCGGCGTCGTCCCACCGGCGCGTACACGAGCCGTGGCGACTCGCCAGCCGAAATCGCCGAGGCACTGAACGAGGTGGCCGCCGACAAACCCGCTCGCGCCCGTCACCCAAGCGCCGCGCACCGGCTAGTTCGCCGACGTCATTCGCTCGCTTCCGCTCCAGCGCCCGCTTCAGCCCCAGGCGCGACTTTCGAGGCGCTCGCGTCAGCCGAGTCCGACTCGCTGACAATGATCTTCCCAGCGTTCTTCTCCACCGTGGCCGGGCCTATGCCCTTCACCTTGACGAGCTCCTCCGGCGCGTTGAAGCGACCATTCGTCTCGCGGTAGCGCACGATGGCCTCCGCCTTCTTCAAGCCAACGCCGCTCAACACGCTGGCGATAGTGGACGCATCGGCCGTGTTGATATTGACGCGATCAGCGGCGCCGGCGAACGCCGCCCAAGCGAACGCGAGGGCCATGATGATGCTGCGGTTTATCCAAGCCATGGTTTGGTCTCCTTATTGGTGTGTGACACGCAGCGACCATAAACCACCTCAACGCCGCTGCATGTAAGCCGAAGCCGGCAGCGCGTGTAGGAAATGGCCGTTAATTCGAGTGCGAAGTTGCCGCCATCAAGCTCCCGTAGCTCTCTCGCAGGGCGTTCTTTTGCACTTTGCCCATCGCGTTGCGCGGCAGTTCGGCGACTCGGACGACCTGCTTCGGCTGCTTATAGCGGGCGAGCTTTCCCTTGAGAAAGGCGTTCACGCACGCCAAGTCCACGGTCTCCTCGGCGACGAGCACCGCCACCACCGCTTCGCCGAAGTCCTCGTGCGGCACGCCGATAACCGCGGACTCGACCACACCCGGAATTTCGTCCAGCAAGGCTTCCACTTCCTTCGGGTAGACGTTGTAGCCGCCGGAGATCACCATGTCCTTGTCGCGGCCGACGATGATCACGCGCCCGTTGGCGTCCATCGTGCCCAAGTCGCCGGTGATGAAGAAGCCATCCGAACGGAACTCTTGCGCCGTTCTCTCCGGCATGCGCCAATAGCCTTTGAAGACATTCGCGCCACGCACCTCGATGCCGCCCACCGCGCCGCTCGGCAACCGCTCGCCGTCGTCGCCGCTGATGCGCACCTCCACGCCCGGCAGCGCGAAACCGACGCTACCGGCGATGCGTTCGCCGCGCAGCGGGTTGGAGGTGTTCATCAACGTCTCGCTCATGCCGTAACGCTCCAAGATGCGCATGCCCGTGCGCCGTTCGAACGCGGCGAAGGTTCGTTCCGTAAGCGGCGCAGAGCCGGAGATGAACAAGCGCATGTTGCGGCACAGCGCCGCGTCGAAATCCGCATGGCGCAACAGCCGCGAATAGAAAGTGGGCACGCCCATCAGCACCGTGGCGCGGGGCAACTCGCGCAGCAGCGCGTCAGCGTCGAACCGGGGCAGGAAGATCACCGGCGTGCCGGCGAGAAAGGCGCAGTGCAGCGCGACGAACAAACCATGAACGTGGAAGATGGGCAGCGCGTGCAGCAGCACGTCGTCGACGCGCCAGCCCCAATAGTCGCTGAGCACCCGCGCGTTCGAGGTGAGGTTGCCGTGCGTCAGCATCGCTCCCTTCGAGCGGCCCGTGGTGCCGGATGTATAGACGAGGGCGGCGATGTCGTCGTCCGCTCGTGGCACGGTCCGGTGGACCGGGGGCGCATCGGCCGCCAGCGCGGCGAACGAGCCCTCGCCGTCGGCATCCAAGACCAGCGTGCGCGTTCGCGTCTCGACCTCGGTTCCCGCGACGAACACCGCAGGCGCAGCATCCTCAAGGAAGAACTCGACCTCCGGCGGCGTATAGGCGGTGTTGATCGGCGTGTAGACGGCACCGGTTTTGAGGCAAGCGAGATAGAGCGCGACGGCTTGGGGCGTCTTCGCCACCTGTACGAGCACCCGGTCGCCAGGCGCCACGCCAAGCGTCGACAAGGCTCCGGCGTAGCGCGCCACGACTGCCCCTAGGGCGGCATAACTCATGTCCTCGCTGCCGGGTCGGATGAGCGCCGGCGAACCCCCGGCGTGATCGAACGCGGTTTCGAATAGACGGTAGATGTTCATCCGTTCATGGTAGTCGATTGCCGTCGCAGCACAGCATAATCTCGGCTTTCGTCAATGTCGGGGAGAATCATGGCAATCATCGCCAATACGCAATCGGGGCGCGTGCAAGGCAGGGAGAAGGACGGCGCGTTGCTGTTCGCGGGGGTGCCCTACGCGGCGCCGCCAACCGGCGCGCGCCGATTCCGCGCAGCAACGGCGCACGAGGGCTGGGAAGGTACGCGGGACGCCCGCAAATTCGGCCCGGCCGCGCCACAAGTCGCGTCCGGCGGCATGACGGATCCGGCGCCGGTGCGCTGGGACGAAGACTGCCTGACGCTCAACGTGCAAACGCCCGCCTTGGACGACGCCGCTCGCCCAGTGCTGGTGTGGATCCACGGCGGCGGCTATCGCAATGGGCAAGGCGCCGTGCCGTGGTACAACGGCGCGCGGTTCGCCACCACGGGGGACATCGTGGTGGTGACCATCAACTATCGCCTCGGCGCGTTGGGCTTCACCGACCTGCGGCGTTTCGGCGACGAGTTCGCCAGTTCCGGCAGCAACGGCATTCTCGATCAGATCACAGCGCTCGCTTGGGTGCAGGACAACATCGCCAACTTCGGCGGCTCACCCGCCAAGGTGGCCATCGCCGGCGAATCGGCCGGCGGTTTCAGCGTTGCCACGCTGCTCGGTTCGCCGCTGACGGCCGGCTTGTTTCGCGCCGTCATCGCGCAAAGCGGCGCGGCGCATCACGTCTTGCCGGAGCGTGCCGGCGCGGTAGTGACCGACCACCTGCTCGACGCGCTCGGCGTCCAAGACCTCGCCGGGTTGGAGGCCGCGAGCGTGGACGAATTGCTCGCCGCGCAAGCCGCCGTCTGCCGCGAGTTGGAGCGCGGCCCCGGTCTACCCACAGCGCTCGGCGTGCCCGTGTCCGCGTTCTATCCGGTCGTCGGCTCACCCGTATTGCCCGAGCCGCCGTTGACGGCGATTCGCAGCGGCCTCAACGCCAACGTCGCGGTGCTTGCCGGCTCCAACCGCGACGAAACCACCCTCTGGGGCTACGGCGAAGTGGACGCGGCGAAACTCGACCAAGCGGCACTTGGGTTGGGTGGCCGCCACCTGCTCGACACCTATCGGAAGACGCGCCCGGACGCTTCGCCGGTGGAACTGATGACCGCCATCACGACCGACCACATGTTTCGCATTCCCGCCATTCGCCTCGCGGAAGCGCGCGCCGGCAACACATGGCTCTATCAATTCAACTGGCGCTCCCGGGTGGCCCGGCTCGGCGCCACCCATGCGCTGGAGATTCCCTTCGCATTCGACAATCTGCACCAAGCCGGCGTCGCTGCGTTCATCGGCGCAGGGCCGTCGCCCCAACACGTGGCGGACGCGGTTCACGGCACTTGGACGCGCTTCATCCGCGACTGCGAGCCCGGCTTCGCGCCGTATTCGACGGAGCGCCGCGAAACGCTGGTGTTCGACGACGCCACGGCGGTCGTCGACGACCCGGACGGTCCCGAACGCACCGTGTGGGAAGGGCTGCGCTGACCGATGACCGACGCGCCGTTGATGCGGCCGAGCGCCGAGCGCATCGCCAACGCCAATCTCACCCGCTTCGCCGCGCCGCTCGGCTTCGCGCCGCCGAACTACGCCGACCTGCACGCTTGGTCGGTCGCCAATCGCGCCGAGTTTTGGCAGGCCGTCTGGGCGTTTTGCGGCGTTGTCGGCGACATGGGCGACGGCCCGTTCCTCAAACACGGCGAGCGTTTTCCCGGCAGCCAATGGTTTCCCAACGCGACCTTGAACTACGCCGAGAATCTGCTGCGCTATCGGGACGACGAAATCGCCATCGTCTCGGTGCTGGAAACAGGCGCCCGGCGCTCGTTCAGCTATGCCGAACTCGCCCAAGCGACGGCCTCGTTTCGGCAAATGCTGGCCGAACTCGGGGTCGGGCCGGACGACCGCGTCGCCGGCTGGCTGCCGAACGTGCCCGAGACCGTCATCGCCATGCTCGCCACGGCGAGCTTAGGAGCGGTGTGGACGTCGTGCTCGCCGGACTTCGGCGTCGAAGGCGCGCTCGACCGCTTCGGCCAAGTCGAACCCAAGGTGCTCATCGCCTGCGACGGCTACCACTACGGGGGCAAGCGCTTCGACACCAGAGAACGCGCCCGCACGGTACGCGACGCCTTGCCCGCCACGCCCCACCTGCTTTGGGTCTCCACCTCCAGCGAGGCAGGGGAGACCGACGCCGTGGCCGAAGCGCGGCGGCGCTATCCGAACGCACGCCTAAGGTTCGCGCCGAGAAGTTTCCACGATCCGCTCTACATCCTTTATTCCTCCGGCACCACCGGCAAGCCGAAGTGCATCGGCCACGGCGTCGGCGGCACGCTGCTGCAGCACTTGAAGGAGCACCAACTGCACGTCGACTTGCGCCGCGACGACACGCTGTTCTTTTTCACCACCTGCGGCTGGATGATGTGGAATTGGCTGGTCTCCGGCCTCGCCACGGGCTGCCGCCTCGTGCTCTACGACGGTTCTCCGTTCCATCCCAACGCCCATGCCTTGCTCGACATGGCGCAAGACGAGGCGGTGACGGTATTCGGCGTCAGCGCCAAGTACCTCTCCGCCATCGAGAAAGTCGGCGTGAAACCCCGCCGCAGCCACGATCTCCGCGCACTCGACACGGTGCTTTCCACCGGCTCGCCGCTCAGCCACGAGGGGTTTCGCTACGTCTATCGCGACGTCAAGGACGATGTCGCGCTGGCGTCCATCTCCGGCGGCACGGACTTGGTCTCCTGCTTCGTCTTGGGTTGCCCTTGGCGCCCGGTATACGAGGGCGAACTGCAATGCGCTGGCCTTGGCATGGCGGTGGACGTATTCGACGACGCAGGGAGGTCGATGCCGGCCGGCAAAGGCGAGTTGGTGTGTACCCAATCCTTCCCTAGCGCGCCCATCTGGTTCCTAAACGACCCCGATGGCGAGAAATACCGCGACGCCTACTTCGGCAAATACGACAACGTCTGGGCGCACGGCGACTTCGCCGAACGCACGGCGCACCAAGGCTGGATCGTCCACGGCAGATCGGATGCCGTGCTCAACCCCGCCGGCGTACGCATCGGCACGGCGGAACTCTACCGGCAGGTGGAGACCATGGCCGAGGTAGTGGAGGCGGTGGCGATCGGCCAAGAGTGGTTGGACGACACGCGTATCGTGCTATTCGTCGTGCTCCGGGACGACATGCCGCTCGATAACAATCTCCGCCGTCGCATCAAGGACCGCATTCGTCGCCGCCTGAGCCCCCGCCACGTGCCGGCCGTCATCGCCGATGTGCCTGACGTGCCACGCACGCTAAGCGGCAAGGTCAGCGAACTCGCGGTGCGCGACGTGGTTCACGGCCGCCCGGTGGCGAATACCACGGCGCTGGCGAATCCCGAGGCGCTGGCGGCGTTTCGGGATCGGGCGGAGTTGCGCTGAGAGCGGGAGCGCGCCGTTCGCCTACACCAGCAGTCTGAACGGGGCCTGCAGATAGTCGCGCACGCTAGCGAGGAACTCGGCCGCCGGGGCGCCGTCGAGGACGCGGTGATCCCAAGTGAGCGACAGTCGCAGCATCGCCGTTCGCACGGGCGTCTCGTCCTGCCAGCGCAAGCCGTCGTAGATGCGGCCAACGCCGAGGATGCCCGCTTGCGGCGGATTCAGAATGGGAGTGAAGGTATCGACGCCGTACATGCCGAGCGAGGTGACCGTGAAGGTGCCGCCTTCAACGTCGTCGACGGTCAACGCGCCGTCCCGGGCGCGGCCAGCCAGATTCGCGGATGCGACGGCGATTTGCTTCAGACTTAGGGTGTGCGCGTTGCTGACGACGGGCACGATCAAACCCTCGTCGAGCGCCACCGCGACACCGAGGCCGACCCCTTGGTAGCGCATGATCGCGTCGTCCACCAAGGCCGCGTTCATCGCCGGATGCTTGACGAGGGCTTTGGCGACGGCGGTGAGCACGAGGTCCGTGTACGTCACGCGGATGCCCTCGTCCTGCCACTCGGCAAGGAGCGCTTGGCGCAGCTTCACCGCTTCGTCCATCGCCGTTTCCATGTCCATGGTGAGTTGCGCGGAGTCGCGCAAGCTCTTGTACATGCGCTCGGCGATGGTTTTCCTGATACCGCGCAGCGGCAGCGCCTCGGCCACGCTCACGGCGCCGACTTCACTCGCGGAAACGGGCGCCGCAGCGGCGGCCGCGGCTTTTTCGACATCCTCTTTGGTGATGCGACCGCGCGGCCCCGTGCCGGTAACCGCGGCGAGATCGACGTCGAGTTCCGCGGCGAGCTTGCGAGCAACGGGCGAAGCCGCAATTCGTCCACCGGCCGACTTCCGCGGCGCCGCCGGCGCGGCAGCGGCGGGAGACTCACGCTCCCCCGGTTGGCGAACGGCAACATCGCGTTTCGGCTTGGGTGACGGCAGCACGTCGGGAATCGCTTCGCCATCGGCGTAGATGAAGCCGACCACGTCGCCCGGCTCCAAGGTGGTGCCTTCGGTCACCAGATGCTTCACCGTGCCCGAGGTTTCGGCGTCGACGTCCAAGTTCACCTTTTCGGTCTCCAGCCGATACAGCAGGGCGCCGGCTTCGACGCGCTCGCCGTCGCCGATGTACCACTCCTCCACCGTGCCCTCGTGCATGGTCATGCCCACTTTGACCAGATAGATTTCCGTCGCCATTTCGCCCTAGCCCCCGTAATCCCCACGACCTGCCGCGCACATCAACACTTTCGCCACGTCCACCGCCCACGGTCCGTCGCGCAACGTATACAGCGTCGCCTCCTGCCCCGGTTGCAGCACGCGCTCGCGTTCGCCGTCAAAAGCAAGCACGCCTGGCCCCCGTAGCCGCAACGGTTCGCCGAGACCGACCAGCGCCGCCCCGGCAAGACCGATGCGCTCGAACCGCCCGGGCGCGATGGCCGCGAGCACAGTGCGCGTTGCGTCCGCTTGAAACTGAAGCACCAGCGCCGCGTCTTCTCGAGTCGTCAACGGATGTGCGAAGCCGCCGACCGATGTCATGCCCACGGCCGCCGGATTCGCTCGCGTCAGCATCGCCGAAACGAACTTGGACGGATCATCCAAGGCGCGGGCGCCGACGAAGCGATCCGACGTGAACACCGCGTCGATAAGTGCCAAGTCCGGCGTCTCGCCGTCGATATGCACATGTATGGCCTTCGCTCGCTCGGCCACCGCATCGAGCGGCACCGCATCCTCCGCCAGCATCCCCGCCGCGGCACCAGCGGTGGTGGCTTCGCGCATCACCGGGAACGCGTTGTTGGTGCCGGTGGAAAGCGAGATCAACGGCGCGTTCAGCCAACCCTTGGCGAACGCCCGATTGGTGCCATCGCCGCCGAGTACGATGACCGCCCCGGCACCCCGCAAGGCGCACGCCGCACGGATGGTGTCTTCCGTGCGCGAGGCGGTCGCGACGGCCAGCGGTTCGGCGTCGATGCCGAGTTCGTCGAGCGCTCGCTTGGCAATGTGGTGCGGGTCCGGCAGGTAACGCACCGGGGCTCGGCTAATGGCGCGAATACCGACGAGGGCGCGACGCAGCATGGCGGTTTTCTCCTGATTGTCGAAAACCGACGCCCGCGCCGTGATGCGTCGCACATCCTTCCCCGACGCCGGGTTTGCCACCAAGCCAATGCTCTTCACGGCGTGTCAACGCCGCCAACGCCACAAGAGTCGTCGCGGGGCGGCACCGCCGTTGGCCTTACGCCCAAGCCGCCCTAGCCGGCAAGTCGGTCTTCGGGGCTGCGCCGAGAACTCCCACAGGCTTCTATGCGCCGATCAAGGTCTGCGTTTCGTCGACGATCTTGGCAGCGTTCGGCAGGTAGGTTTGCTCCAGTACCGAACTGAACGGCACCGGCGAGAACGGCGCGCCAACACGGGCCACGGGCGCGTCCAAGTCGTCGAAGGCGAGTTCCTGGATCTGCGCCGCGATCTCGCCGCCCAAGCCGGCGAACCGCACGGCTTCGTGAACCACCACCGCCCGATGCGTCTTGCGGACGGACTCGATCACCGTGTCCGTATCCATGGGTTGCAGCGAACGCAGGTCGACGACTTCGGCGTCGATGCCTTGCGCCGCCAGAGTTTCCGCGGCGTCGAGCGCTTCACGCACCATGCGGCTGTAACTAACGAGGGTGACATCGGCACCCTCGCGCATCACTTTGGCAGAACCGATGGGCACTTCGTAGGCCTCTTCCGGCACCGGCCCGGTGGTACGCAGCGACAGCTTGTTCATAACCACGAACACCGGGTTGTCGTCGCGGGCGGCGGCGATCAACAGTCCCTTGGCGTCGTAGGGCGTGGCCGGCGTCACCACCTTCAAGCCGGGCAGGTGGCAAATCCAAACCTCCAAGCTCTGCGAGTGCTGAGCCGCCATGTTCATGCCGGCACCGGACATGGTGACCACGGTGATCGGCAGCTTTGCCGAGCCGCCGAACATGTAGCGCATCTTCGCCATCTGATTGGCGATCTCGTCCATGCACTCGCCCATGAAGTCCATGAACATGATGTCGATGATCGGTCGCAGGCCAGTGGCCGCCGCCCCGACGCCCAAGCCTACGATGCCTTCCTCGGAGATCGGCGTATCGACGACGCGCTCGCCGCCGAACTCCGCCAACATCCCGCGGTAGGAGCCGAATACGCCGCCGGCACCGGCGACGTCCTCGCCGGCCACGAAGGCGTTGTCCTGTTCCCTAAGAATGGTACTAGCACCCTCGGCGATCGCGGCCACATAGGTGAGCTCTCGTTCTGGCATGGTCTTATCTCCGCGCGTCTTCCGAGTTCAAGCGTAAACGTCTTCGAGCAACGTCTCCGGGTCCGGCAGGGGGCTTGCCTCGGCGAACGCAATGCCTGCCTGCACATCGGCGACCACCTCACCGTGAACCGCGGCGGCTTGTTCCTTGGTAAGCACCCCCAACTCGTCGAGACGCGCCTCCAAAATACGCACAGGGTCGCGCTTCTGCCACTCTTCGAGTTCCTCGTCGGTTCGGTACGAAAGCCCCATGCCGCGCACGCCGACATGATCGAAGAAGCGATAGGTCTTGCACTCCAAGAGCGTCGGGCCGTCGCCGGCGCGCGCCAAGTCGATCGCTGCCCCGGCGGCCTCGAACACGGCCACGGCATCCATGCCGTCCACGACGACGCCCGGCATCCCGTAGCCGGCGGCGCGATCCGCCACATCAACGATGGCCTGGTGGTTGGCTTGCGGCGTGTACTCGCCGTAACCGTTGTTCTCGCACACGAAGATCACCGGCAGCTTATACAACGCCGCCATATTGGCCGCCTCGTGGAACGAGCCTTCGTTGCTGGCGCCATCACCGAAGAACGACACGGCCACGCGGTCGGTCTTGCGGAACTTGGTGGAAAACGCCGCGCCCACGGCGATCGGCGGCCCGGCACCGACGATGCCGTTGGCGCCGAGCATACCGAGCGCCATATTGGAGATGTGCATGCTGCCGCCCTTGCCGCGGCAATAGCCCGTCGCACGGCCGAACAATTCCGCGAACATCCGGTCGAACTCGCCGCCCTTGGCGATCAGATGGCCGTGGCCGCGATGGGTGCTGGTAATCCAGTCGTCGTCGGAGAGATGCACCATCACACCGGCCGCTACGGCCTCCTCGCCGACGTACAAGTGCAGCGCACCCGGTATCTTGCCGGCCTCGGCCATGCGTCCGGCCTCGGTTTCAAATACGCGAATGCGCACCATGCGCCGATGCATGTCGCGCAAAACGTCGTCGCTCGGTTGGCTCACTGAAAGGCTCCCCAGCACGTTGCTCGCCCCAAGTGTACGGCAAAGATGTGGCGATGGTTGCTCGCGTAAGCGTTTCGCCGGCTCGGCGCGGATTCCTACCCGCCGGCGCCCCGCGCCACGCGGGCGAGGAAGTCCTCGGCATCAACGCTGTCCGCGATCCAATCGCCCGCCAAGACGAGCCGGTCGTTGTCGCGGACGTCGTCCAGCGCCGCCGTCAACCGCTCCGCCGCCGTCGCCCCGAACCGGCGCAAGGCCAAGCGCCGCAAGAGCGCTTTTTCGTGTCCGGCCGCTTGCGCCAAGCCCCGCTCCATGCCTTGCGCCAAGCCTTGCTCGATGCCTTGCGCTCGGCCCTTTTCCAGTCCCTGCTCCAAGCCCCGCTGCAGGATTTCCGCTGCCCACCGGTCGAACCGTTCCTTCAACATGACGCCTTCCTCCTCGTACCACGCGAGCGATGGTAGTGGCAGGCCCCATTCGTCCGCCAACTGCCCCACCCGCAAATCCAAGCATCTCGTCAACTCCGACTCGCCTTCGGACGCCAGCCACGCGCCGAGGTCGTTCGCCAGTTCCGGCAGCCGCGCCGGCTCGACGCTCTCCAGCCGCGCCGCCCACCACAGCGCCCGGCCACGAAACGAATCGTCGGCCGCCAAGCGCGCCATGTCAACCACGGCGTAGCGCAGGTCGAGCCCACCGGCACCCGCCAGACTCGTCGCCGCGGTCCATTCGCGCTCGCCGTTGTATACCACCACGCACTCCACTGCGTCGGCCTCCTCGCCCTCGCGCCAGCGGCCGCGGTCGTCGCCGTACAGCCGCTGGTACAGCAAGTAGCCGTACTCGAGGAACCGCAGCGCCATGGCGCGGTCCACCGTCGATTGGTGTTCGATCAGCAGGTGCAGCCGGCGGCGGTGGCCGCCCGCGCCGACCACGTCGACCGACCACGCCATGTCCGGCAGGCGCAGCCTGAGGTCGTCGGTGACGCCTTCGGTCGGCTCGCGCTTGAGCGTCTCGAAGTCCAACGCGTCGAGCCACGCCGCGCCCCGTCGCCGGCCGAGCGCGGCCTCGACGACGTCTTTGACGACGCGCTTGTGGCCGAGCAGGCGCTTGTAGAACGGGTCGTGGAGCATGTCCCAACGGCGTGCCGCGAAACGGCCATCTTGGGACGGAAGACGGTTGGCGCGCTACGGCCAACGGCTTACACGGATTCGGGCGGATCTCCGCACTTCGTCCCGACCACGCTCGGCCGGGCATTCTCACCGCGGCGCTAGGTGTCCGGACCGGATGTGGCTCTCGTAGTCCACCAGGATGTCGTCCTCCCAGCGTTGCAGGGCAGTCTGGAGGAGCATGAGGGATA
The DNA here is from genome assembly GCA_964348085.1 of uncultured Pseudomonadales bacterium. GTDB lineage: Bacteria > Pseudomonadota > Gammaproteobacteria > Pseudomonadales > Azotimanducaceae > VXYL01. The sequence continues at coordinate 22,609 of CAYGBI010000041.1, forward strand.
CGCTCAGCGACAATGCGATCAGGGTGGTGTCGAAAGCGATACCTAGTGGCGCGATGGCTTGGCCGAGTTCCGTGGAGAGGTCCGCCAAACCGCTCCTCGAACCGATGATGTTCTGAATCCCGTCGGCGGCTAAGGATATGCCCAGCACGGTGCCGATGAATCCGAGAATGGGGATGGCCCAGTTGATGTAGCGAGGCACGGTGTAGAAGTCCGCGGACTTCTTCCACACCACGGCGAAGAAGTCGTCCACATCGCCCTCGCCGTGCGCATTCGCTTGCGCATGCGCTGCCATTAGCGCCGAAGCGCCACACCCGTCCGTGCGCAATGACCGACGTTCGAGCCAAAGCACCCAGGTCTTGTTCGCCAACAGCAACAACCCCCAAAAGAACAGCACCAAAGTAATCGGCGGAATGATGCCGCGGTCGACGAACTTGGCCGCCAAGCCTTGCCACGGTGGGTGGTTGAGGCCGGTGTAGCGAATCAACAGCACAGCGCAGGTGGCGACGACGACGGCTAGGGCGAGCGTCAATATAAGGGGCGGGCCTGAAAGCGCCGCTGCCAAGCGCTCCGTCACGGTGTCGCCGCTCGCCCCGGAGCTTGGCCGGTTCAAAGCCATATAGGTGCCGTAGAGCGCCGGGGCGATCAGCAAGAGCGGAAGGGAAGACTCCAAGCGAACCGATGCGCCGCTTAGCGCGGGCAACATCCCCTGCGCCGAGGCGGCTACGGCAATCACGACCAGGAATGCGAAGCTTGCGAGTTCGGCACAGCGCCTAGCCGTCAATCGGCCAACTACTCGCGGCAACCCAACCGGCAACAAGCCGACTCCGATACCGGCGACAGCGCCAAGCCATAGCGGCGTAGCCACGAGATGGGCGACGCTCGCCCCGGCGATGGCGCACAGGACGGCAAAGGCGACATTGAAAGCGTGTTGCTTCATAAGCGCGAATCGGCGCGGAGCATGTTCCGCAACCGCCGAGACTCAGCCAGATAGGACAATCGCAGCAATCGCGAGCTTACGGGGTGACTTTGGCCGCCACCACCGCTCGGAAACACCGTCCGAGGTTGTATCGCCACTTCGGGTCTCACGCCCAAGAACGTGAATACGTCCCGCAGAACGGCGTCGTGATCATGCATGAGCGCCTCGGAACGCTGGATTAGCACTTGATCGCGCGGAAAGTAACGGTAGAGATTGCGCAACTGCAAGCTGTAAAGGCCGCGGCCACGGTAGGAGTGCTCGCGGCTCGGGGACCGCGCGGCCAACGCATCTTGCTCCCGGAGTAGGCGGAACGGCTCGCTCAACAAGGCAAGCCAAAACGGCAGGCGCTCCCGCGACCTCGACTTCTGCATTCGGTAGTTGGAGATCGCTCGTGCAACCGGCTCGCGGATCAGCACGATGAGCTTCAAGTTGGGGTTATAGCGCTTTAGCGCGGGCGCGACATGAGGCAGATACAAGTAAATCGGCGTCGCCTCGCCGCGTAGCGCCACGTCGCGGCAGTGGGCGAAGTTGCCCGCGTAGCGTTCGTCTATTTGCGTCGGCGTGCGGTCGGGCAGGAACTCCGGTGCATCGAACAAGTGCGGTTCCTTCGGCCTCGACATGCCGATGTCCGGGTGTTGGGCGAGAAAATGGGCCAACGCCGTAGTGCCGCACTTCTGCGCACCCACTATCATGAAGTCGACGAGCGGCGCTTGCGCTTTGCGCGGGCGCTTACGCTCGGCGGGGGAGGGGGTGGGCGAGCGACTAACGCCCACGGATGTGTTGGCCGACCACAACTGATCGATATTGCGCAGAATCTCGTGGAACCGCTCCCGCTCGCGCTCGAGGGAGTGCTCCGCGACCGTCTGCGCCGCTCGGTCAAGCATCGACTCTCTCGTGGCGGCGCAGAGCCCCCGCGCAGTGCGGACCCGGTGCGCCAAGGAATCCGCATTCGGCGCGGCAACGAGGCAGTTGTCGCCGTCCAAGCAGAAGCTGCGATTGCCAATGCAGTCCAGAGTCACCACCCGACATCCCTGCGCCATGGCTTCCAATGCCGGCAGAAAGAAGCCTTCCTCCGCGCGCGGGAGGCAAACGGCCACTTCGGTAGCCGCCAAGAGATCGAGGAAGGCGCGACGGTCGAGAAATTCGGTCACGGTTCGGTGCGCGACGCCGTCATCATGCAGCCGTCTCGACAACGCCGATGCGAGTGCCGGACGCTTGTAGCCGATGATCGTGACCTCGTTTCGTCGTCGCACGCCTCGGGATTTCGCCGGATCGTAGGGCGGCAACGCGATCCCGTTGGCAATCGTTAGCACCGGGCCATTAGCTCGGCCGGTGGTGGCGACCGCATCGGCCACTTCCGGGCTGACGCAGATACGTATAGCTTTGTTGACGAGGTAGCCGTGGAGCTCCGTGCCTTCGTCGGCGTGACGAACATGCTGGATCAGGTTGAGCCTAGGGTTGGGCAGGCCCTGCAAGCCGTTCGCCGCTAGGTAACGCCAATCCGTGCCGGCAACGAACAATAGGTCGTGTTCCTGCGGTTGCCAGCACTGCGCCGATTCATCAGCGGCAAGCGGCCAGAGGTCGGATCTTTCCCGTTCCAGCCGCTCCCGTTCGACCGAATCCGAAGGCGTTGCGCGAGTGAACACCATCCGGCAAGCGAATCCCGGCTTGCGACGGACATGGTCGAAGTAGTGGGCGTGCTTGACATGGCCGCCCTGAAACCGCTGGTACTGGCGGTGGAACCACACCGTCCTTGCGGCACTGCGGTTGATTGGATGGCGGGCCGACATCGTCCTTTGCCTCACGTCGAGTTCTCGCACTGCCGCAAACGAATGCTAGCATTCCGTCGCCCCTCCCCGCGCATCGCGTCGAGTCCGACGCTTGCGGGCACTTCAAACGCAACAAGAGACCGACGCGGCATGAACTTGAAACAGCTCTCGATATGCGCGGCGATATTGAGCGGCCTTTCGGCCTTCGGCGCGGCTGACTACCTGTCGCCGGAAGCGCGAGCGCGGGTGGAGTTGTTGAAAGCCGAAGTCCGGCAGTTACCGAGCAATCGCGCCAACGCGAGGCACCGAGCCTTGACGTTGTGGGACTGGATCAATGCCTATTCGCTCACCGGCCGCTATATGCCCGTGCATGCCACGCTGACGGCGTCCCGCGTACTGGCCTATCCGGACCGCGCGGACTACATCGGCAATCTCGACGCCGTGGTCCGCGAGTTCACCTTCTTGGACGAGCAACCCGACGCACTCGGCACCCTAGTCGCCGACACCGGCCCGTTCGAGGCAGGGAAGCGCGTCACCGTTCGCCAGACCTATACCGTCGGCAACCGAAATGTCGTGCCGGGAGACGGCTTCGTCGTCGCTTGGCACGGCATGGCGAGGTTCAGTCGGCTCCAAGCCGACGACGGGGCGGCGGACGACTACGTCAGCATTTCCTCGTCCAACCCCAACGTGCGCTTCTCGCCGTCGTCGTCGAGGGTTGGTGGCGATATCGCCATGCGCCACGCCGTGAGCTTGTTGTTTCGCGTTGTCCGGGGCCGGCTGGTCGCTGGCGACACCGTAACCATCACCTACGGCGACACGCGTCAAGGTGGTCGGGGCATCACGCTACCCCACTTCGCGAGCCACAGAATGCCCCTGCCGCTTTACTTGCACTTCGCAGACGCGGGCGTACTCGCGAGCCTACCCATCCAGCCCATTATGGTCACGGGATCGCAAGTCGCTGGCGTGCATGGATTCGCGCCGTCGGTGGTGGCGACCGGGGAATCGTTCGCCCTGTCGGTGCGCGCACAAGATCGGTTCTACAACCGCGCAACCGGGCCGATCCCAAGCTGGGCGGTATTCGTCAATGGCGAGTCCTTCGCCGAAATCGAAGCCGGCACTAAACCGATCACCGTGCTCAACGACATTGCTTTCGACGAGCCCGGCGTTTATCGCTTCACGTTCCGCGAGAAAGACGGAGCGATCACCGGTCGTGCCAACCCCGTACTGGTGGAGCACAGCCCCAAGCGGCGCATCTATTGGGGCGATACGCACAGCCACTCCGGTTTCGCCGACGGCATCGGCACCGCCGACGAACTCATGGTCTGGGCTCGGGAAGACGCGCAGCTCGACTTCGCCACCCATTCCGAACATGACACGGCACTCGACGACTTCGAGTGGAACGCGCTCGCGGATACGGTGCGCCGCTTCTCCACGGAAGGGGAGTTCGTCGCGTTCTTGGGCTACGAGTGGACCGTGAAGAGCACTCAGGGAGGGCACCACAACGTGCTGTTTCGCACGCCGGAAGGACGGCGACGCATCGCCATCCAAGAATACAGTTCGCTGCCGCTGTTTCACCAAGGACTGCACGCCCATCACGACCCGCAAGATGTCTTGGTGATCCCCCACGCCCACCAAGCGGCCGACTTTCGCCTGCATGATCCATCCTTGGCGTCGTTGGTCGAGATCATGTCGCAGCAAGGCGCATTCGAGTGGTTTGCACAGCAATACCTGCGGCGTGGCCATCCCGTCGGCTTCATCGCAGCCAGCGACAACCACCTGAGCCGGCCAGGCTATACGGGCGCCCAACGCGGCACGCTTGCGCAGCGTGGCGGCTTGGCCGCCGTCCGCGCTCCCGCCCACAGCCGGGACGCGCTGTTCGACGCATTGAAGAGTCGAACCGTCTACGCCACGACGGGCGACCGCATCATCCTCGACGTTGCGCTGAACGGCGCGGAAATAGGACAGCGAATCCCGTTTGCCGAAGTCAGGCGCGTGGAAGGTCGGGTAGTAGGCACCGCCCCCTTGGACTCGATCACGGTGGTTCGAAACGGGCTCGAGGTATGGCGGCAAGAATATCGCCAAAGCGCCGGCCGGCAGGTCGTCGATGGCGACTACGAGCTGGTCTTCCATTCGGATTCGCAGCCGTCGCATGCCGGCGACAATCCTCGCGGGTGGCGCTGGTGGCGGGGCAGGCTGGGCATCGTCGGCGCGGTGGCAACCGCCGCACGCGGTCTGGACTTCCACAACGCCCAAACGCAATCCCTCGAACTCTCGGGCAACGGCCGAACAATCGCGTTTCGGACGCACACTAGGGGGAATACGAGCACCATTCGTCTGACCCTTCGAGATGTCGATGACGCCGCGAAGATCCGACTGACCCTCCGCGAAGCCCGGGAGTTCGGCGGTGGCGTACCGCGACACCGCGAACACCATCTCGTTCCCGCAACGGAAGTGGAGATCAACTTGGCGGACTTGGACCGCGGCGTTGCGCGTCACGAACTGCCCCTCGGCGACTATGTCGACACGGTGACTCTGCGGCGAGTGGCGAACGACGGGGAACTGGACGTGGCGTTTGCGTTCGAAGAGACCCGCCGCACAGCCGGCGACTACTATTTCGTGCGCGTCCAGCAGGCCAACGGCGCGATGGCTTGGTCGAGCCCTATTTGGGTGGGACTTCCGTAGGCAGCACGCTCGACGCCACGAGCCATTGCTTCACGGCACCGTCTTTCGTCGCAGCGCGTTTGCGACTTGCCGGCATTCCTCGTCCGTGTAGAACAACCGCCAAGCACCGTCGGCGCTCAGCAACGCGGCGAGCCGAGTTTCGACACGCACGTCGCGGTAGAGGGCGTTGGCGTTGCGGCTCGTCAACGCGACCGGTTGCGTCTCGGAGTGGCCAAGCAACCGATACAGCGAAGCGCCCCCGCTGCCGATCACATCCTCGTAGCGAATGATCTGTTCGGTGGGCAAGCTGTTTGCGAACTGCCCGAAGAACCAATCGAGGATGATTAGCTGACGCTGGAGCACCCGCCGTGCTCGTTCCAACCGTTCGCGCAGATCGGCGTCGTATTGCTCCCCGGCGGGAATGCGGCCGCGCTGCACGGGAAGATCCACGACTGCCCATGAAGCCAAGACCGCCATGGGATTGCGCACCAACGCGAAACAAGAGAAACGATCTCTCAGTCTGGGCAATAGGGCGGCGAACAAAGCGTTGTGTTTGATGAGCAACGTGAAGTCGTTCGACAACGGCTTGTCGATACGGATGGTGCCGTGGCTGGCTTGTCGGCGGCGCAAGCCCCCTTCCGCTAGCCGAGCCGCGACCATGTTGTCGTCAAGGGCGCCGGCGACTTGCACCGACGACGCCTTGCGTTCGCTGGCGATCCGTGTCCGCGTCTGCCGCACGAATCGCTCGATGCGCGAACAGGCGGCTTGTTCGCTATCGACGCCTTGGAACTCCGCTCTCGTCAGCGGTTCGGACAACGCGACGGTGTTCGGCAATTCACCCGCCAATCGGCAACATAGCGAACTGCCGGAGCGAGGAACCCCAGTCAACAGCCACGTGGGCGACGGGTGAGATGGCAGTACAGGCATGGTAAGTGCGAAACTCGCAGTGGCAGCAGACACCGCACGGCAGCAGCGCCTTTGACCTCTACCTACTTCATCAAGCTCTACGGCGAGCGGAATACCGGCACAAACTACGTCAGCAAGCTGCTTGAAATCAACCTCGAAGCGGCCCTGCTGCCGGGCGTCGCACCGAGCGCCGTGCGCCGAATCCAAAGAACGCTACCAGGGCGCGACTGGGTGAGGGATATATATTTCCGCTGTACACGGCAACGTAACCTCGGCTGGAAACACGGCCTAGTGGATGCCGCCGAGGCCGAGCTGCGGCGCGTTCGGACTACGCGGCGCGATCACTCGTTGATCCTGCTGACGCTTACGAGAAACCCATACGCTTGGCTACTGTCCCTCCACCGTCGGCCTTACCACTCGCGGCAACGTGGGAAGCTGGACTTCGAGTCGTTCCTCGTTACGCCTTGGCCCACGCTGGGCCGCGACAACATGCAAGGAACGGCGCTGGCGAGCCCCGTCGAACTGTGGAACGCGAAAAACCGTTCCTACTTGGAACTCTTTAGTCGATGCGAGGGCGGGGTCCGCAATCTAGCGATAGAACGCATCCTCGAAGATCCGCGGAAGGTTATCGAGAGCATTGCCGCCGACTACGGCATTCCCAGATCGACAAGCTTCTTCACCAATTATGAGCGCTCCACGAAGGAGCGGAACCGGAACTTCGCCTCCTATCGAGACTACTACCTGAACGAACGGTGGAAGGAGAGCCTCTCGGCGAGCGCGATAGCAACCATCACATCGGCGATCGACAAGAACCTTATGGATCGCTTCGGCTACCGCGTGCTATGAGATTGTCGATCCGCCGTCAGTCCGCGTAGGGATATATCTTGTCGTCGACCCAATCCACGATATACGCCGCGCCCGTCGTACAGGCCATCCCTTCCGGGCTGCTGTTGTAGCGCAGGTCGAAATCCCGTTCAGCGTGCCGTTCGCCTTGGGTCGTGTAGGCGTAGACCTTGCGGTCCGACCAATTGACGACGTGGAACGTCTCTTCGGCGTAGCACATGCCCGCCGGCTCTTGGTTTCTTCGCGACAGGTCGAAATCGAGCGCGGCGTCTCGCTCCCCGTCCGCGGAATACGCGAATACTCGGTCGCTCATCCAGTCGACGACATGGAACTTGCCGTTGGCATAAGCGATGCCCGTAGGAAAACCGTTGTCCACGTCCAGCTCGAAGTCCGCGTCTATATCGCGCACGCCCTTCGCGGTGTAGGCGAAGACCTTGCGTTTTCGCCGGTCGACAATGTGAAGCCTGCCTTCCGCAAAGGTCATCTCTTGCGGGCGGTCGTTGTCGGTTGCCAAGGGGAAGTCGATTGCCGGGTCTCGCTCGCCGTCGGCGGCATAGGCATAGACCATGCGGTCCACGAAATCGAGCACGCGAAAAGCGCCCTGCTGGTAGGCAAGGCCAACGGGGTCGGTGTTGTCCGCATCGAGCGGCACGCCTACGATGGGCCTTGGCTTGGGAAGACGCCAATCCAGATTGCGGGTCAGCGCCCCTCTGCCGCTTGCGGCGGAGAGGATACGGCGCCCATTCATCGCCCACATGCGCCAATGACCGTCTCGGTGGCGCAGCAACACATCACTACGGCCATCACCGTTGATGTCGCCCAAACCGGCCACCCGCCAACCGAGGTCTTTCGGCAGATTGACGGCTCCGTCCCCTTCGAGGTGGGCGCGCCCGTCCATCGGATAGTAGCGCCATATGCCGTTCCTTAGGCGCAGCAACGCATCGTCCCGACCATCGCCGTTCAAGTCGGCCAGACCGACGAGCCGCCACCTTTGGTCGGCCGTCAAATCGGCGACGCCGCTCTGCTCGGGGAGCCTGCTGCGTCCATCCATGGCGTGGTACCACCAGTCGCCGTCCCGGTGGCGCAGCAGCACGTCGTCGCGACCGTCTCCGTTCAGGTCGCCCAAGCCCGCCAGTCGCCAACTTACGTCCGCCGGCAAGTCCACACCGCCTGTCGCCTCGGCAAGCTGGCGACGGCCATCCATCGCGTAGTAACGCCAGCGACCATCCTCGTGGCGCAGCAGGACGTCGTCTCTGCCGTCGCCATTCAGATCGCCGATGCCCGCAAAACGCCACGCAGGATCACGCGCCACATCCGCTCGCCCGGTCTCGGCGCGAACGTTGCGACGGCCATCCATCGGGTAGTACCACCAACGACCATTCTCGTTGCGCAACAGCACATCGTCTTTGCCATCGCCGTCAAGGTCGCCCAATCCGGCGAACCGCCAGCTTGTATTCGGCGTGAGTGTGGCGCGCCCAATCCCGTCAACGAGGGGGAACCGACCGTCCATGGGATAGTAGTGCCACCGGCCGTCGGTTTTGCGTAGCAAAACGTCCACTCGTCCGTCGCCGTTCAAGTCGCCCAGATTCACGCCAACGGCGGGATACGCCGCAAATGCAGCGAGAAAGGCTAGCGCGGTCGGCTTAATGCGCATCGCAACGCCTCGACGCCCTGCGCGGGCGGGTTCGTCTGCCTCTGAACTCGAACCGTACCATGGCCATCTTCCCCTTGCACGGCACCGCAAATACGTCGCGGCCCGTTGAGGAAGGCGGGGTTGCGTGACCGGGGCAGATTGGATGCTATCCGGTGCGTTCTCAAGGCGAAAAGTCCGTGAACTCGCGGCCCACGGACTTACGCCCATTCAAAAGCGCTTGTGGTACCCGAGAAAGAAAAAGGGAAAGACGGGCGGGCCGTCCTTCCCTCGGTTCAGTCGCGGGGGCACGCGCCCCCGAGCGGGCCGCCTAGTTCGGCTCCGGCGCGTACAGCGTGGTGTCGAGGCGGTCGGAACTGAACTGCACCGTCATCGCGCTCACGTCCTCCGCCGTCGCGTCGATCTCGCACGTCCCCGAGGCCCGCGTGCCCGCACCCTCGATCGTCAGGTGCCCTTCGTCGCCGAACATCCTCAGCACCTTCCGGCCGTTGGCGGGGATCGTGCCCCTCATCATCTCCTCGCTCGCCGTCACCGAGGTCACGATGTCCTCCTCGAACTGGAACTCCGTGCAGCGGTACTCCGCCTCCTCCGACCCCCGGTTGACCAGCGCCAGACGCTGACGGTAGCCCTCGAAGGTCGACAGGAACGCGATGTTCACCGTCGTCCCGTTGCGCGCGATCGAGCCCGCGGCCAACGTGCCCTCGTCGGGCTGGACGTTATCCGGCGCGTTCTCGTTGGCCAGCGTCAACTCGTACCCCATCCGGTAGCCGTTCAACGGCGCCGTCCGCTCGCCCACCGCCGGAATCGCCACCTCGTTGCCCGCCACGTTGACGCAGAAGAGCTGGGTTCCGACCGACGAGCCGAAGGTGCCCGTCGCCGCCACGGCGAGCGACGCGTCGTCCGGCATCTCGCCCGCCGTCATGAGCGGCGCCAGACCGCCCTCGTCGTCCTCCTTCTGCTTGGCCAAGTTGGCCATGGGACCGCAGTCCCCCCCGACGCTGAAGCTCCCGAACGAGAACGCCCCGTCGGTGTCCGACTCGAACGTCATGCTCATGCCCCCGTACACGTCCCTTTCCGTCACGGCCGTGCCGTCTCGGGCGTCCCGAATCGCCACCGGCGGAACGGCGGCGGTCTCCGTCGTCACCGCGACGGTGATCTCCGCCAGCGGACCCTGCTCGTCCGTGTATTCCGCACCTTCGTAGCTGCTCGGCACGAAGCGGCGGAACACTCCGCCGTTCTCTTCCCCCGCCGCCACGTTCGCGGTGGGCAGCGGTTCACCGTCGGCGTCCCCCCAAGGGTTGGACTCCACGCTCAACGTCCGGACAACCGAGATCACGCCCGCCACGGTCGCTGTCATCAAAGCCCGCTCGTTGGCTTTGTTCCTAGCGTCCTGGTCGGTGCTGTAGATGCCGATTTCGAAGTCGAACGAGCCCGGCCCGGGAACTGCGAAGTGGTCGAGGATATATAATTCGATCGTGGTGTTGATCGCGAATTCCGCCTGATAAAGGCGGTATATCGCGAAACCCTCTGCAGCCCCCCCCCCTTGGACCCGCGTAACGCCGCCAAACCCGCTGTTAATGAGGAATTGCTCCAAGTCCATCGGCTTTTGCAGCACCGCGCCGCCGAAGTCGTACCGGATGAAGTACCGCTGGTCGTCGAACAACGCGATGTCGGTCTCCAGATAGACCTTCTGCGCGCCCGCCGGCCCCGTAGTCACGTTGTAGTACGGATCCGAGCCGACCATCGTCGTATTCGCGGTGGAAAGCGTCTCCGCGGCGAACACCGCCGGCACCGTATTAGGCTGCGCTACGGCGGGACTCGCCCCGAGCAGCACCGCCGTCCCGAACAGCGCCGCGACCACGCCGCCTACCCTAGTTTTGCTGGACATTTTCCTCTCCACGTCATCTCCACGTCATCCACACGTCTCGCCGCCGGCCTCAGGCGGGAACCCACCGCCAACTCCACGCGACTGTGCGGCATGACAGTCCGGGATCATGCACTACTTCCGGCGCTTCCGCAACCCGCGGCATAAATCAACCGCGCATCCGGCCATCCCTGCGCACGGTGCCTACCACGGCGTCACCATGAACTTCCAGATTGGGCGGACGGCGCGAACCCATCAAAGAGTCTTTCCCCGTCGCGTCCTCGCGTCGCGGGCCTCTTGGCCGGTAGTTCCAAGCGCCGCGCCCCTGTCGTCGCCACGCTTTGGGCGTCGCACACTCTTGCGACGCGAAGTACCTCCGGCATCCGAGCTAGAGCATGCCCGAGAAAAAGAAAAACGGAAGGACGGGCGGGCCCGTCCTTCCCTCGGTTCGGTCGCGGGGCGCGCCCCCGC
>CAYGBI010000042.1:0-19965 GCA_964348085.1 uncultured Pseudomonadales bacterium
CCCGAAGTCCCCGCGTCTGCGGGCCAAAGGCCGCTCTCGCCGTGCGAAAGGAGCCCGTCGTTTCGTGAGCGACAAGCCCGAACCCGCGCGCGAAATGTCGGCCGGACGTACGGCGGCACGAATCTTCGCGAGCCCCTCCAAGCGTTGTTGGCCCAAGAGCCGGACGAGCTAACCGATCAGACCGTGGCGACGAGTCCAAACCGTTGACCGTTCGCGTAGGAATGGAGCGGTTCACCATCGCTCGAACGCCACACGCAAGCGACGAGGTAGACCCCCAAGCGTTATGAGCCGCGGCCGGCGGTACAAGCGACGTCACGAGAGTTGCCGTTTAGATGCCGATGCCGGATTTACGCCGTTGAATTACACCGAAACCCGCTTTCGCGACAGCGACTTTCCGTGGCGCTGCCGCCTGCGCCACTCGGGCGGCCGCTTCTCCGCAAACGCCCGCGCACCCTCGACCGCGTCCTCGGACGAGCCTTGAGAGGGCCCGAGCGCTCCGCGGCCCTACCGTTGGACAGCCAAGGGCGAAGACGTCTTGGCAAAGATCGAGCGCGCACGGACGTGGCTGGCAGAGGTCCAAGAGCCCCATCATTAATTCAAACTATTTCTGGTGCGGAACACTAGGGAGCGCCATGCCGCGGCCAGACGGTGCGCGGCAATACAACCGGACAGAGCACTCGCAGGATAAACGAAGCGTTCAAGTGCGCGGCAAAACGACGCCCGTTTGCCGCTGGTACTTGCCGCCTCGGTCGCGGTATGAAACCTCGCACGGCTCGTCGCTTTGCAGGAACAGCAACTGCGCCACGCCTTCATTGGCGTAGATTTTCGCCGGTAGGTTGGTGGTGTTGGAGAACTCCAACGTTACATGGCCTTCCCACTCCGGTTCGAGCGGGGTCACGTTGACGATGATGCCGCATCGGGCGTAGGTCGATTTGCCGACGCAAAGCGTCAGTACGTCGCGCGGGATGCGGAAGTACTCGATGGTGCGCGCCAAGGCGAAGGCGTTCGGGGGAATGATGCAGCTTTCGCTGCTGACGTTGACGAAGCTGCGCTCGTCGAACTCCTTGGGGTCGACGGTGGCGGAATAGATGTTGGTGAACACCTTGAACTCCGGTGCGCAGCGCACGTCGTAGCCGTAGCTGGACGTGCCGAAGGAAATCACGCGGGCGCCGTCGACCTTGCGCACCTGGTCGGCGACGAACGGTTCGATCATGCCCTCGGCCGCCCGCTCCCGAATCCAGCGGTCGGACTTGATGGTCATCGATCGTCCATGCGAATCGTCGGTGGCGGCGCAGCGCCTTTGGCCGTGCGCCAAAGTTGACCGGCGACGCGCCTCGCGCAGGCGATATAAAGCGCCGCCACCTTGCCGTTCGGGTCGGCGACGACCGTCGGTTGGCCGCCGTCGGTCGACTCGCGAATGCGGGGGTCCAAGGGGAAAGCGCCCAACAGGTCGACGCCGTACTCCGCCGCGACTTGAGCACCACCACCTTCGCCGAACAAGCGATGGGACTTGCCGCAGCCGTCGCATTCGAACCAGCTCATGTTCTCGACGATGCCGAGAATGGGAACATCCACTTTGCGGAACATCTCGATGCCCTTGCGGGCGTCCAATAAGGCGATGTCCTGTGGCGTGGTCACGATCACCGCCCCGCTCACCCGCGCTTGCTGCGAGAGCGTGAGCTGGATGTCGCCCGTGCCGGGGGGCATGTCCACCACCAGATAGTCCAAGTCGCTCCATGCCGTTTGCCCGATGAGCTGCTGCAGGGCGCCGGAGGCCATCGGGCCGCGCCACACCATGGGGGTCTTGTCGGTCACCAGCATGCTCATGGAGATGGCCTCGATACCGTGCGCCTTCACCGGTACGAAGTGACGCTGATCGCGCACCTCGGGCCGCTTGCCTTCGGGCACGCCGAGCATCATGCCTTGGCTCGGGCCGTAGATATCCGCATCGAGAACGCCCGCCTTGGCGCCGGCTCGATCCAACGCCAGCGCGAGATTCACCGCCGTGGTGGATTTGCCGACGCCCCCCTTGCCGGAAGCCACGGCAACGATGTGGGCAGCACCCGGGACGCCGCCACCTGGCGGCGGGGCGAAGGTGAGGTCGAGCGTGACGGCGTCCCGCAACCGCTGCGACAACGCTTCGCTATAGGGCGCGACCAAGCCGTCCACCGGGTAGCCGAGCACCGCATCAATGTGCCAACGCCCGTCCAACCGGGCGGCGCGGCGAATGGCCCCGAGTTCCCCCCAAGGAACACCGAGCACGGGATCGGGGAAACTGTCTAGCGGATTCGGCATGACGCCCAACCGGAGCGGTGAGGCGATGAATTATACCGCCCCGCCACCTTACTACCCACACCTACCCACACCACCCATACTACCCACGGCGCTTAAGCGCTATAGTCTCGCGCCCTTCGACACGCAGTAAGGCCATGCGTCGAATCCTCGTCACCAGCGCACTGCCGAACGCCAACGGCGCCATCCATCTCGGCCATCTGTTCGAGCACATCCAAACGGATATTTGGGTGCGTTTCCAGCGCATGGCCGGCAACCAGTGCGTCTACGTTTGCGCGGACGACGCCCACGGCACGGCGACCATGCTCAAAGCCGAGAGCGAAGGCGTGACGCCGGAGGCGTTGATCGACCGGCTGCGCGCGGAGCACGCGGAGGACTTTCGCCGCTTTCTCATCAGCCACGACAACTACCACTCCACCCACTCGCCGGAGAACGAGCATTACGCAGGCTTGATCTACCAACGCTTGGCGGCGGGCGGTTACACGTTTACCGCCAACGTGGCGCAGCTCTACGACCCGGAACGCAAGTTGTTTTTGGCGGATCGCTACCTAAAGGGCATTTGCCCGCGCTGCGGGGCCACCGATCAGTACGGCGACAACTGCCAAGAGTGCGGCGCCACCTACGACGCCACGGAGCTCCTCGAACCGCGTTCGCTGTTGTCGGAGGCGCAACCGGTGCTGCGCGATTCCACCCACTACTTCGTCGACTTGGCACGCTTCACGGACTACTTGCGGGACTGGACGACTAGCGGCACCTTGCAGCCCGAAGTAGCCAACAAGCTGGCCGAATGGCTCACCGACGGCTTGAAAGCGTGGGACATCAGCCGCGACGCGCCGTATTTCGGCTTTCCCATCCCGGATGCCGAGGGCAAGTACTTCTACGTCTGGATGGACGCGCCCATCGGCTACATGGCGAGCTTCAAGAACCTGTGCGAGCGCACGGAGGGACTCGAATTCGAGGACTTCTGGTCGCCCGACAGCGACGCCGAGGTGCATCACTTCATCGGCAAGGACATCGTCAACTTCCACTGTTTGTTCTGGCCCGCGGTGCTCGACAACAGCGGCTTCCGCACGCCGACTCGCGTACACACCCACGGCATGATTACCGTCGATGGCCAGCAGATGTCCAAGTCTCGCGGCACCTTCATCAATGCCAGCACCTATCTCGAGCATCTCGACCCGGAGTGCTTGCGCTACTACTTCGCCACCAAGATCGCCGCGAATAGCGACGATATGGACCTCAATCTCGCCGACTTCGTGCAACGCGTGAACGCCGATCTGGTGGGCAAGGTGGTGAATATCGCCTCCCGGTGCGCCGGCTTCATCGGCAGACAATTCGGCGGCAAACTGGCCGCGACGGTCGAAAACGAGGCGCTATGGGCGGAGGTTTCAAGCGCGCGACACGACCTCGCGGAACTCTACGAACGGGGCGATGTGGGCCGCGCCGTGCGTCAAATCACGGCGTTGGCGGACCACGCCAACCGCTACATCGCCGAGCGGGAGCCGTGGAAACATCTGAAGAACCCGGACAAACGCGATGAAGTTCAAGGCGTCTGTTCGTTAGGGCTGAACGTATTCCGCGCGCTTGCGGTTTACTTGAAGCCCATCCTGCCAACCATGGCGGCCAAAGCCGAGGCGTTTCTTCAAGTCGCCCCGTTGACTTGGCAGGACGCCGCAACCCCGTTGCTGAATCACGAAATCGGCAGCTTCAAACCGCTGTTCATGCGCATCGAAAAGAAGGCCGTGGACAGGATGGTGGCGGCGACGCGCGCCGAGGCGCAACAGACGCAGGCGGCCGAAGAAGACGGCCAAGCGGAGACCATTGGCATTGACGACTTCCAGAAGATCGACCTGCGGGTGGCGAAGGTCGTCAACGCCAAGCTGGTCGAAGGCGCCGACAAACTCTTGGACTTGACCTTGGACGTGGGCGATCACCAACGGCGCGTATTCTCCGGCATTCGCTCCGCCTACGCGCCTCGCGATCTAGTAGGCCGCTTCGCGGTGGTCGTCGCCAACTTGGCGCCGCGCAAGATGCGCTTCGGCGTGTCCGAAGGCATGGTCTTGGCCGCAGGAGACGGTGACGACATCTTCCTCGTCACGTTGGACGCCGGTGCCCAACCGGGAATGCGGGTGACCTGACGCCACGTGACGGACCTGCTGCTCATCCTCCTCGCCGCAGCGCTCGTCAACAACTTCGTGCTGGTGCAGTTCTTGGGCCTATGCCCGTTCGTCGGCACGTCCGGCCGTTTCGAGACCGCGCTGCCGATGACGTTGGCGACCATGTTCGTGTTGGCGGTGGCGGCGATCAGCACACACCTCGTGTACCGCTATGTTCTCGTGCCGCTCGATGTCGGCTACTTGCGCATCGTCGCGTTCATCGTGGTCATCGCCGCTACCGTGCAGTTCACCGAGTTGTTCATACGCGCCGCAAGCCCGCTGCTGCATCGCATGTTGGGTATCTTCTTGCCGCTCATCACCTCCAACTGCGCGGTGTTGGGCGTCACTCTGATCGCCGTCGACGAAGGGCTTTCGCTCGCCCGAACGCTGCTGCTCGCCATCGGCGCGGGGCTTGGCTTCGGCATCGCGATCGTCGCGTTCGCCGCCCTGCGCGAGCGCGTCCACGACGACGCCGTGCCGAGACCCTTTCGCGGCCCGCCGCTGGCCTTGGTGACGGTCGGCTTCATGGCCTTGGCGTTCTACGGCTTTCGCGGTTTGGGCGCATGACCGCGGCGTTGGTTTTGGGCGGCATCGGCCTCGTCGTTGGCGTCTTGCTGTCAATCGCCCGTTTGGCGCTCGCCGCCAAGACCAAGGACAGCGAGGCCACCGTGGTGGACGCCATCGATGCGCTGCTGCCGCAAAGCCAGTGCGCGCAGTGCGGCTATCCGGGCTGTCGGCCGTATGCGGAAGCGGTGGCCGCCGGCGAACGACTGGACCTGTGCCCGCCGGGCGGCCCGGAGACCGCGGCCGCACTCAAGCGGCTGCTCGCCCGGGACGGCGAACTGGCGAGCCTCGCCGAACCACGCGAACAGGTCGCGCGCATCGTCGAGAAGGACTGCGTGGGTTGCGCCTTGTGCATCGCCGCCTGCCCCGTGGATGCGATCGTCGGCGCACCGGGCTATCTGCACGCCGTCATCGGAGCACACTGCACGGGTTGCGAATTGTGCGTGCCGGTCTGTCCGGTGGATTGCATCGAGTTGGATGCGGTCCCTGCACGTTAGGTCCTCGCCGAGACTTGCCGAGAGATGGGCGGCCACGTCTACGAGTTTCCCCCGCTCGACGACTCGGCGGACACCGCCGTAGTCGTCGAGCGAATCGACGCGGCCGGCATCGTTGGCATGGGCGGCGCCGGCTATCCGACCGCCAAGAAAGTCGAGCAGGCGATCGCCGCCGGCGCGGACTTCGTAATCGGCAACGGCATGGCGAACGAGCCGGGCGTCGAAGCGGATCGCACGCTCTTGCGCGAGCACTTCGCCCAAGTGGTGGCGGGCTTGCGAATCGTCGCCCGCTGCTTGGGCGGAGCGGAAGCGGCAGTGGCCGTGCCGCCGGGGAGTTCGCTGCCCTCTCCCGCGGTCGCCATCGAGGTCGGCTACCCCTCGGGCGACGAACGCGACTTGGTCGCTCGCTTGACCGGCCGCCGCGTACCGGCCAACGGCTATCCCACCGATGTGCGCACCCTAGTGCTCAACGTGGCCACGCTGTTCGCCGTATTCGAAGCGGTAATGCTCGGCCGCGCCCTCCGGCGGCGCCTCGTCAGTTTTGCCGGCACCAGCGCTTGGGTTGCCATCGGCACGCCGCTGGCCGACTTGCCCATCGAGACGTACGGACGAGAGTTACGAACAGGCGGCGCACTAACCGGCAGGCCCGCGCCGCCCGACGCCCTCGTCGAGGCCACCACCTACAGTGTCGGCGCGGCGCCACCCCCCGCCTTAACCTGCATCGGCTGCGGCCGTTGCGACATCGCCTGCCCGGAGGGCCTCTCGCCCGAGCGCTTGCACGCGGCGTTCGAAACGGGTGCGCTGAACGAGACCGCGACCGCCTGCATCGAGTGCGGCGCCTGCACCGAGCAGTGCCCAAGCGGTATCGATCTCGTCAACGAGTTTCGCGCCATCAAACGACGAATCCGCCACGACGCCACGCTGAAACAACGCACCGAAGCGGCGCGCCGACGATCCACCGCACGCACCGAACGCTTAGCGCGACAAGCCCGGCAACGACAAGCACATCGCGAGCAACGACTGCGGACCCCGCGGCAATGGTAGCCGGCGCCCGGAGCGCAAAGGCGCGGCGCGTTGGGGACACCCACCGGGGCGTTGGGGTGGGCGGGCGCGGCGCGTTGGACACCCACTTGCGGCAGCGCGTAGGCGGGTTCGGAACTGCTTTAGGGACACCCACTTAGTGGGCGGGTTGGTGTTTTTGGGGACACCCTCTGTGGCTGGGGGGCGTGTTTGGGACACCCACTTGCTGGCTGGATGTGGCTGGACGGGACGCCCACTTGCTGGCTGGACGGGACGCCCACTTGCAGCGGCACGTAAGCGCGGTGCGTAAGGGACACCCACTACCGGACGGGCGTGTGGGACATCCACTAACCGAGGGCGTGTTTTTTTGGCGTGTTCGGGACACCCACCTGCGGCGGGCGGCGTGTTCGGGACACCCACCACCACGCGGCGGCGTGTTCGGGACACCCACCACCACGCCGGCGATCATGGATCGCGTCTTGCTCGCGCTGCGCCGGTGATCGGTGTCTCGTTTGGGGCGCCTTGGGAGGCGCCTTGGCGATACCCACTGATGGCTGGGGCGGGTCGGGTCACCCACTGGTAGCGAGGACGGGGCGGTAACGTGATCAGGACACCCACTTTGATCAGGACACCCACTTAGCAGGTCGGCGGCATGTTCGGGACACCCACCACCACGCCGGCGATCATGGATCGCGTGTTGCTCGCGCTGGCGCCGGTGATCGGCGTCTCGGTTTGGGCGTTCGGTGCGATGGTGCTCGCTCAGTGCGCGGTCGCTCTCGTCGCCGGGGCGGCCTTCGACGCGCTCTGCTGGCGACTGCGCAAGCGGCCGACGCTGCCTTTCGCGGATCGCAGCGTGCCGGTGACGTGCCTGTTGATCGCCCTCGCCATGCCACCCTCGGCGCCGTTGTGGATCGTCGCGGTAGCGGTGGGTATCGCCATCGTCCTCGCCAAGGAACTCTACGGCGGCTTGGGCAGGAACGTCTTCAATCCGGCCATGGCGGGCTATGCCGCGGTGCTGGTCGCCTATCCGCGCCCGCTCGCCACCATGGACGCCACCACCGGCGCGACGGCGTTGGACGCGCTGAAGTTTCGCGGCGCTGCCACCGTCCAAGAAGCCGCCGAAGGTTCCGCGTTCGGTGCGCTCGGTGCCGTCGGCTTCGAGTGGGTGAACGCGGTGGCGTTGGCCGGCGGCGTATACCTCGTGTTGATCCGCGTGGTGCATTGGCGCATTCCAACAGCGGTGCTGCTCGGCGTCGCTGCGCCGGCGGCTGCGTTCTACGACGGCGGCAGTTCGGCGAGCTTGGGCTCGCCGCTGTTCCATTGGTTCGCCGGCGCGACGATGCTCGCCGCGTTCTTTATCGCCACCGATCCGGTGACGGCACCGCGGGCCGCCGCCCATCAGTGGCTGTTCGGCATCGCCATCGGCGCCTTGGTGTTTACGATTCGCGCAGTTGGCGGTTACCCCGACGGCGTCGCCTTCGCGGTACTGCTCGCCAACCTTGCGACCCCTGTGCTCGACCGACTGCACGGCGACCGTGCTCCGCGCGCTGCGTAACGTCGCCGTGTTGGCCGGCCTGACCGGCATCGCCGGCGCGGCCATCGCATGGTTCGTGGCGACCACCGCCGACGATGTGCGCCGTAATCGACTCGAAGCCGAAACTCGCGTGTTGCGGGAGCTCTCGGGCATCGACTTGGTCACCGACGTAGAAGGAGACTTGCTGCGCTGCGAGCGAGACTTGGTCGTGTTACGCGGTAGCGGCAGAGGTTACGGCGGCGAGTTTCGACTGGCGGTGGCCGTGCAAGGCGGCGCCGTGCAAGGCGTACGAATCATCGAACACGCTGAAACGCCCGGCTTCAACGAAATCTTGAACACCGGCTCGGCGTGGCTAGAGTCGTTCCGAAACGACGAGGCGCATGCCGTCACCGGTGCGACGGTTACCTCGCAAGCGGTGATGGCGGCAGTCGAGCGAACGGTGGCCCGGCTTCATCGCGAAGGACTATGTGCGCCATGAACACAAGCGAGGGTAGTATTCGGTTCGATCACTCGGTGTTGGACGGTTAAGAGGTAGGAAGTATGAGCACCCCGACGGCAGTGGGCTTATTTCAAAGCAACTGGTTCCTGCGCCAAGAAGAGCCACTCGTGCTCTCGGACGCCGAGCGGGCGCTTATTGTAGCGGCGCTGGGGTCGTCTCCCGAACGCTGGGGTGGAAGCCCGGACGTGGCACGCATGGCGGAACTTCTCGCCGACCACCCCGACGTGCTGTCGCGCATTGGCGCCCGCTTGGTCAAGGTGGCGATTGGCATGCGCGGCTGCGGGCCGGCGGTGAAGTTCCTGCTCGAACACGACGTGCCGCTCAAGATCGACGAGAGCGCATACAACGTGCTGCACGAAGCGGCTTGGGCGGGCGCCGAGGATACGCTGCGGTCGGTGTTCCAGGCCGGTGCGGCGGACGCCACCGTCGTGTCCGTTCGCAAGCCCCACACCGGTTGGCCGGATAACCTCTCGTTGATGTATTGGGCGGCATGGGGCGGCTATCCGGGTGTCGCGCGGCTGTTGATCGAGTACGGCGTTGGCGTTCACCACGAGTTGGCCATCAAGGGCAACGGCGAGCGCGGCGTTACGTCGTTGCACGAAGCCGTCGCCCCGGGGCCGTGGGCACCGGACAACCCGTCGCGCACCAACGCCGGCAAGCTCGAAGTAGCCCGCATCCTGATCGACGACGGCGCCGAATACGACGTCTTCACGGCATCCGCCTTGAACGACACCGAGCGTCTGCAAGCGCTGATCGACGCCAATCCATCGGTGGCGAAAACCGCCGGCGATTACGGCATGACGCCGCTGCATTGGGCGGCGCGGGCCGGCTCCGTGGATTGCGTCGCGTCGCTTCTGACCTGCGGCGCGGATGTCAACTTTCGGAACAAGGCCGCTCGGGCGCCGCTGCAATTGGCTGCCGAGCAGGATCAGGCGGACGTTATTCGCTTGCTTGCGGCTCAGGGCGCCGATCTCGACACCCAAGACAAGAAGGGACGAACGCCGTTGCACCGCGCCACCTACGAGGGCAAAGTGGCGGCGGCCGAGGCGCTGCTCTCAGTTGGCGCCAATTCGCAAATAGTCAACAAGCGCGGCAAAACCGCATTCGAAATTGCCCGCAAAGGAGCCAAGTACCTCAAGTCCGCGTAGCGAATACGCCGGAGGCATGACTTTTGGGGTTCAAATTGAGGAGGAGGACTACATGCCCACTGCATTGACCTTGGAACAGAAACAGACGCTCTATCGGGACGGCTATATCGTCGTTAAGAACGCGGTTTCCGACGAGCTCGTAGATGCGGCGTTAAAGCGTCTCGCCAATCCCAGAGAAGGCGAATACGTCGGCAGTACGAAGGAGATGACGGATCTGGTGAACGCTTCTTCGGTAACGCCGGTCTTGCACGATGCGATGGGGCAGTTCGATCCGCCCATCGTTTGCCAAGTGGGCGTCAACAGAGTTCGAGAACCGAGCAATCGTTTCAACAATCTCGGCTACAGAGAGAAGGACCAACCGTATTTCGCGGCGGAATCGCACATGGACGGCCTTTGTACCATCGGCGTCCCGCAAGAGCGGCAAGAAGGCACGCCCGAGGAAATCTACAAACGCTACATCGCGTCGGGCCCGAAGGGCGACCTAGGCCGCAGCGCGGATGTGATGGGCCACAATTCGGTGCCGTTGTTCGAGGATCCGGAAATGACCCTCGGCATGGGCAGTTTCACCGCCTTCGTATTCGTCTGCTTGAACGACCAAACCCGCGAAGGCTGCGGCCAGACCGCCCTGTTGCGCGGTGCCCATCACGTAACCGAAAAGTTCTTCCGCTGGCAGCGCGCGACCAACGGCTGCATCGGCCCCGAAGGGCCCGGCTGGCCGCGCTTGAACTACGACGCGCCGAACGGCTGCGGGCTCGTCTACCTGCCGCAGGCCGTGCGCGATCAATTCATCGACGATACGTCCGAAAGCACGCCCGACGGCGTGCGCTGGCCGCGACCGACGCAGATCCTTATGGAGCCGGGCGACGCCTGCATTACGGTGTTCCACATACCGCACTCCGGCACGCGCAATGAGTACGGCACGGAATCGCGCAAGAACATCATCTTTCGCATTCGCAACAAGAAGCGACAGCCGAATAAGATGGTGAACGGCGTCAGCGACCATCCCGACCGCGGCCAGCGCGGCGAGTGGCTGGAATACGAACCCGGCAACGATCCATGGGAACGCTCGAAAGACGCCCTGTGCAACCAGTGGGACGAATGGGAAGGCTTGCAGGACGTCGTGGCAAGCGAACAGGGGGCTTAAAGCCCGCGCACACGGCTAGCGGTTGGCGCGCGGCGTTGCGGGTGGCTCGCCAACGCCCTATGCTCGCTCGTTGCGCAGAAAGACAAGTGGGAAGATATGGCTCCTATTCCTAAGGAAGGCACCGTCGCCGTCACCGGCAGCGCGGGTTTCATTGGCGGCTGGGTGGTGCGTCGCCTGCTCGACAAAGGCTACCGGGTGCGTGCCTGCGTACGCGACGCGAACGACCCGGAGCGCACCGACTTCCTCAAAAACATGCCGGGGTATGCATCCGGCCGTTTGACGGTGCATTCGGCGAACTTGGACGACCCGGGCTGCTTCGACGACATTTTTCAAGGCTGCCACGGAGTTTGCCACGTCTCCCACGTCAGCAACTACAGCGACCAAGACTACGTGAAGATGGTGTGCGACCACATGATCGCAAGCGTCAACAAGTCCGGCTCCGTCACCCGCGTGGTCGTCACCTCAAGCATCGCCGCGGTCATGTCCGAAAGCGACATGCAGGAATACGTGCGCCGACCCGTGTTCTACGAAGACCGCTACCCGGACGAGCAAAACCCTCGCCGCACCCCCGACCGCCAAGGCTATTCCATGGGCAAGGTGCTCGCACAGCGCGCCTTCTCCGACGCCGCGGAGGCGAGCGGGGAGTGGGACGCCGTCACTTGCTGCCCGGCGGACAACGTAGGCCCCATCCAATCCCCGCATCAGAAGAATATGGGGCCGTGGCAGCACAACATCGAGATGATGCTGCTCGGCAAGTACTTCCAAAACGGCGCCTACCGCCCGTGGATGACGGTGGACGTGCGCGACGACGCCGACTGCCACGTCGGCCTGTTGGAGAGCATCCACATCAAAAACGGCGAGCGCTACATCGCTTGGTCCACGGACGCCCGCAACGTCGAGGACATCTGCGCCGACATCAATCGCCTGCTGCCCGAACTCGGCCACGACACGCCACCGGTCACCGACAACTTCCCGGACCACATCAAAGCACGAGAGACGAAGTACCGAGGCATCTGGGCCGGATGCGAATTGCGCAATGACCGCATCCGAGCGGTAACCGGCGTCGAGTTTCGGCCGCTGGACGTGTCGATACGCGACTGTGTGGAATCGTTGCTCAGCGTGGCGAAGGTACAGCCGCAGTTGCGCGACGGGTTTTCACTTCCGAGCTGACTCCCGGGACAACCAAACCGCGCAAGTAAACGCGAACGCCGGAGGCTGCCACATGAACGGACCGCTCGCCGGTCTCACCGTCCTTGACCTGACCATCGCCCGCGCCGGACCGACGGCGGTTCGGCTGCTGGCGGACTGGGGCGCCGACGTCGTGAAGATCGAGCCGCCGACCAGCGGCCGCGACATCACCGGTGCGCGTCGCGGGCCGGATGAACAGAACCTGCACCGCAACAAGCGCAGCCTGTGCATCGACTTGAAGAACCCCGACGGCCACGCGCTATTTCTGCGCCTGGCGGCACGGGCGGACATCATCGTCGAGAACTTCCGCGCCGAAGTAAAACACCGACTGAAAGTCGATTACGAGACCGTCAAGACGGTCAACGAATCGATCATCTATGCCAGCATCTCCGGGTTCGGTCAGCAAGGCCCGTACAGCGCTCGGCCCGGCGTCGATCAGATCGTGCAAGGCATGAGCGGCCTGATGTCCATTACCGGCGCACCGGGGCAGGGGCCGATGCGCGTGGGCATCGCCATCAGCGATACCGCCGCCGGAATGTTCCTGGGCCAAGGCATTTTGCTCGCGCTATTGCATCGAGAACGAACCGGAGAAGGTCAGTGGGTGCATACCTCACTGCTCGAGGCGATGCTGAACAAGCTCGACTTTCAAGGCGCTCGCTACACCATGCTCGGCGATGTGCCGGATCAGCAGGGCAACGATCATCCCACCGCCACGCCGATGGGCACCTTCCGCTGCAAGGACGGCTACGTCAACATCGCGGCGGCGAGTGATCGCATGTGGCAGCGCTTTTGCGAAGCGCTCGGTGCGCACGCGTTGCGGACCGACAGTCGTTACGACTCGTTCGTGAAACGCCGAGGCCGGAAGGATGCGCTGAACGCCGAGATCGAGAACGTCGTCCGCGACTTGCCGCAGTCGGAGGTGGTGGAGAAGCTGAACGCCAACGGCGTGCCGTGCGGACCGGTCAACGACGTGCAGGGCGGCTTCGACAATCCACAGGCCAAGTTCCTCGGCATGGCAAAACCGGCGTCGCACCCAGCGCTTGGCGACCTCGACTTGTTGCGCTCGCCGATCAACCTATCGCGGTTCCCGCACCCGAAGCGATTCGACGGTGCCGCGCCGGACGCCGGCCAAGACAGCGACGCGGTGTTGACCGAATACGGGTTAACGACCGCCGAAGTCGGGCGGCTGCGAGCGAGCGGCGCCGTCGTTTAACGGGCCGCCCTTTCTCTAGCTATCCTCTCGCGCCCTTAGTGGCGCGCTATCGGTGGCGACTTGCCACGCTGCTGTCGTTAGCGTGTTAGCGCCTTAACCACCTCATCAACGCAGGCATCCGCCTTCGCCCGCATCTCGTCATCCGTGGCGTCTTGAATCGGGTGCGGAACGAATACGCACTTGGCGTCGTTCATCCCGAGCGCGTTCGCTTGTACCGCCGCCGCATCTTCGAACTCCGAGGACGCGATGCTCACCGAGGGCATGCCCTGAATCTCGAACCATACCGTGTCATGCAAACTGCACGTGGTACAGGAGCCTCAGTCGGCGAGCGCCTCGATTAGAAAGTCGTTGCTGTCCCGTATGTCGCGGCGCAACGCGGCGGGCGCCGGCTTGGTGAACGTCGGCTTGGCGTAGCGGTTCAGCGTGACGCCGGGCAGGCGTTCGGCCAAGCGCTCCTCAAGCCGATCCAAGAGCACGTTGCCGCGCGGCTTTGCGATGTCCAGCAGGGCGACATTGCCGCGTATCGCCTCTGGCCTAGGGGTGAGCGAACGCGCGACGGGCACGCGTTCGTCGGTGGGGTCGAGAATGGTAGTCATGGGTCTTACCTCAGATTTAGGTCTCGATTTTGCGCGAGACGGGGACGGAACCGATTTCGCCGCCCGCCCAGCCGTGGAAAATACCAGAGAACTTGCCGGCTTCGGCGCCGGCGACGACGATGTGGATGTTGTCCTTGGACGCGAACTTGGGTATCCGCCGTTCGCGCTTCTCCGCCGGCATGGCCGCGACGCGCTCGCGCGAGATGCCGCCGCCCACATCGTCGTCGGCGGCCAACTCGGTCAAGGGCCGCGCAGTCACCCGCTGCACATGTTCGCGGATGTCGTCCTTGCTGAACTCGTCCCGCCAGAGCGTGTCCACATGCTCCGGCGACACCACCAACAGCGCATCGCTCCCGTTGTGCGCACGCACATGATGCGCCGCCTCCAAGGAAAGGGCGAAGCTGCCGGCGAGCTGTTTGGCGGAACGGGAGGACTGATCCACGCATAGCGCTGGCCCGCTGGACATGGCGAACGCCGTCACCACGGAATCTTCTGGGTCGAAGCCGCGTTCGACATGCAGGGGCGGCCAAGGGCTGCGCTCCTCCCATTCGGGGAAGCACATGGTGAACTTCATGGGGTTGCCGAGCGTCGAGCGTTCAGTGCCGCCGGGCTTGGCGCCGCCGATGTTGCGCACCGCGAGCCGCAGGGCACGGCCAATGGCCGCGTTGGCGCGGGTACCTTGGCCGAGCACGCCCAAGCGCATGTTCATACCGATGCGCTCCCGGATCGGCCCATTCACCACCAGCACCGGCGCCGCGCCCATGGTGGTGGCGTTCACGCCATGAATGTTGAACGCCTTGTTGGCGACCGCTTCGATGGCGGCGATCACCACCGGCATATATTCCGGTTTGCAGCCGGCCAGAACGGCGTTGACGGCGATTTTCTCCACGGTCGCCGGCGCGTAATTGGGCGCGATTTCGGCCACTACCTCTTGGCTGCCCCGACGAGTACCCGAGAGCATGTGCAACACTCGCTCCGGCGTCGGCGGCACCACCGGCAAACCGTCGGTGAAGCCTTGATCGAACATGAACTCGTGAACATCGTCCGCCGGCGCGATTTCGATTCGACGGGCGCGCAACGGGCTGTTCTCGGATTCCGCCCGCAGCCGTTCTTGGATTAGCGGGTCTTGCGTCAACGAGCCACAACCGGGGCGCCACTTCGGCAGCGCATCCCAATCCACCTTCGCATTCGGCACATGGGTGTCGAAGAACGCACGCCACTCGGCTCGATCAAAGCCCACCAAACGGTCCACCTCGTTGCCTTCGCCGTCGGCGATCAGCAGCAGCGGCACGGTCTCCACGTCGTAGGCGAAAGAGACCTTGAGGATGGAATCGTCCAACAACGGCAGCGTGAGGCCGTGACGGTCGAGCAGAATGCGGTTGCCCTCCGTCGTTTGGCCGGGGGCCAGCACCGCCACATCGCCACTCTCGTGCGCCGCCTGCAAGAGCGGCATGACGAGATTGCAGGTGGGACAGTCTTCCTTGACGAAGCAAAGCAGTTTCGTCGCCCCGTCGGGGAACGAGTAGTCCACGCCGGCCATGTCGGCGAGGGAAAAGGCCGGAAGCGCATCCGTCATCGCGTCTCCTTGCTGTGGCGCGAGGTCGCTAGTGTATTTCGGCGGCGTTGCCTTGTGCCTGGCGCAGCTTTTCGATGTTGAAGCCCGGCTGTTGCGCCGCACGGATAATGACGCCCTCGCGCCGGGCGATCGCGGCGGCGGCATCCATCACCTTGTCCGCCACATCGTGCGGAATGACCACCGCGCCGTGCTGGTCCGCATGGACGAGATCGCCGTCGCTGACGGTCATACCGCAAACGCTGACGACGCCGCCGAAGGAAACGACATGGACGAAGGCGTGGGAGGGACCGACGCGATCCGCCATCATTTGGAAGCCTTGGGCAACATCCGGCAGGTCGCGCACGCTCCCGTCCGTGATCACGCCCGAACACCCCAAACCCTTGTGAATGTTGCTGTTGACCTCGCCCCAGAACGAGCCGTAGCCACGCGACTCGCCATCCAAGTCTTGGATGATCGAGATGGACGGCTTCGGGCCGCCATTGTCGATGTAGTCGTAGTAGTCGCCCGGTTGATTGCGTCGGTCGGGCGGGTGCTGAGCACGTATGGTGGCGGTGCGGGCGTACCCCACCATTACGCCGAGTTCCGGCCGCGTACAAACCAACGGTTCCACCGTATAGCCGTAGCCGCGACGGTTTGGCGCGACCGACTCCAAGGCGTTGCAGACGGTGGGCGTGTCGATGGTGGCGAGCTGTTCGAGCAGCTCCGCTGGATGGTCGGACATGGCGGATCGATCCCTTGCTTGGTGTTAGCGAACAGGGTCAAGTGTAAACCGTAGCCGCGGCGTTGGGACGCCACACGAGTGCTATTCTTGAGGCTCCGCAACTGAGTGGAAAACGGTCATGGGCTACGACCTCGTCATTCGCAACGGCACGCTCGTCGACGGCACGGGCGCCGCCGGTCGACCCGGGGACATCGCCATTAGCGGCGACCGCATCGCCGCTCTCGGCAAGGTGACTGGCAAAGGCGCACGCGAGATCGACGCCACCGGCAAGACCGTTACGCCGGGCTTCGTCGATATCCACACGCACTTGGATGCGCAGATCGCGTGGGATCCGATCGCCTCGTCCTCGTGCTACCACGGCGTGACGTCGGTCGTGACCGGCAACTGCGGCGTCACGTTCGCGCCCTGTAAACCGGAAGATCGAGCCTATCTGACGGAGATGATGGAGTCCGTGGAGGACATTCCGCAGCAATCCATCAACGCCGGACTGCCTTGGGATTGGGAGACTTTCGGCGAATACCTGAACTTCATTGATCGGGCGGACAAGGGCGTAAACGTCGGCGGCATGGTCGGCCACTGCGCGGTGCGCATCCACGCGATGGGCGAGCGCAGCCTGGACGAAGCGCCGGCCAGCGACGAGGATGTGCGCAAGATGTGCGGCTTGGTGGACGAGGCGATCGGCGCCGGCGCACTCGGCTTCTCCACTTCGCGGACGTACTTGCACAAAGTCCCGGACGGCCGCTACGTGCCCGGCACCCACGCCGACCCCAGCGAACTCTTGGCCATCGGCCGCGTGCTCGGCCATCGCGGCAAGGGCATCTTCGAGGGCGCACTGCGCATTGGCGAGCGCGACCGCGAAGCGCACCTGCCGAAGACCCGCGCCGAGATCGCTTGGGTGGGCCGGCTATCCCGGGAGAACGGCGTGCGAGCGACGTTCGGCATCGCCCACAGCTACCGGCGCCCGGACCTGTACCGGCGCGTAATCGCGTTCGCCGAGGAGGAGAACGCTCGCGGGGCGGAACTGCGCCCACAGACAAGCGCCCGGGGCATCGGCGGCCTGTTCGGACTGGACCACCGCACGCCGTTCGGCGCTTCAACCGCTTGGCGAGAGCTGCAAGCGCTGCCTTTCGCACAGCGTGTGGCGGCTTTGGAGGATGCATCCTGGCGTACTCGGCTGTTGCACCTCGATCAGCCGCCGGCGCTTGACTTCGAGCAGGCGTACATCCTAACCGACGACGACTTGGACTACGTCCATGACCGCAACCGCTCATTGGCGGCGTATGCGGAGCGCACCGGCCAGTCCCCGGTGGCGGCGTTCATAGAACTCAACCGCAAACACAAGGGCCGCGTGCAGCTTTGGCACCCGGGCCTCAACCAGTCCATGGCCGCCATCGAAGAGATGATCACCAACCCGACGGTGGCCATGGGGCTTGCGGATTCCGGTGCCCATGTGGGCCAGATCATGGACGCCAGCTCGCCCACGTGGCTGCTCTCCTATTGGGTGAAGACCCGCGACGTGATGAGCTTCGAGGAGGCCATCCGCGGCTGGACCAGCGACACCGCCGCCATCTTCGGCATCAAAGATCGGGGCGTGCTGCGCGAGGGCGCCTATGCAGACATCAACGTCATCGACGTGGACAACCTAGGCATGGAACTGCCGGAGTACAAGCACGACTTCCCGGGCGGCGCAGGACGCTACGTGCAGAAGGGACGCGGCTACGATCAGGTGGTGGTCAACGGGCAGGTGTTCATGGAGAACGGCGAGCATACGGGGGCGTTGGCGGGGGTGACGTTGCGGAGCTAGGGCTGGGTCGGGAGCAAGGTATCAGCACATCTCCGAGGACCGCGACACTATGCGTCGGGAATACGACTTCTCCGGCGCTGTTCGAGGCGTCACCGCCCGGCGCTACGCCGAGGGCGTCGGATCGCGTGCAAGCGTCCCGTCACATCCGCCGTGGCGCGACGATGGTCGTGCCGTGGCGGAGGTCGCGAATGGCGGCCGGGCGACCACCGACTCCGCTGTCCACCCTACTGACCGAGGAGCTCGCCCCCAACGCCATAATGGCCTCGCTATGGAACGAACCCCCGACATCGGGACATCCGCGCTGCCGCCGCTGCTAGTCGAGCACCGTGCGGCGCTGCTCGTGCTGGCCAAGCGCCGGGGACTCCGCAACGTCAGAGTCTTCGGGTCGATGGCCCGGGGCGACCACCACGCGCACAGCGACGTGGACCTTCTCGTCGATGCCCCCCCGGGAACTTCCGCCTTAGCCCTGTGCGGCCTTTCCATTGACGCGGAACAGCTTCTGAACACGCCTGTAGACGTCGTCACCGAGGGATTCCTGTACCCGTCCATACGCGAACGGGCCGTCCGCGAAGCCATACCCCTGTGAGCCGCCCCGACGGCGACGACATTCTCTTGGAGCATGTGGCCGAGTGCATCGCCCGGATCAGCCGCCATACCGGAGGCTCCAAGGAGCGCTTCATGGCCTCCGAACTCGTCCAAAGACGCGGTTG
Source organism: uncultured Pseudomonadales bacterium (assembly GCA_964348085.1). Classification (GTDB taxonomy): domain Bacteria; phylum Pseudomonadota; class Gammaproteobacteria; order Pseudomonadales; family Azotimanducaceae; genus VXYL01. The sequence continues at coordinate 18,660 of CAYGBI010000042.1, forward strand.
TGCGCAATCTACAGGTTCTCGCCGAGTCGACGACCCGGCTCAGTGACCAGATCAAGGCCACGGAACCCGCGATCCCGTGGCCGGAGATCAGGTCTTTCCGGAACCGGCTCACCCACGGCTACTTGGCGATGGACCTCGATACCGTCTGGGAAGTCGTCCGGCAGAATCTCCCCGAACTCGACGACGCCGTCCGCCGGATGCGCACTCGCCAGTGAAGAACCCCCACCCACCCCGGCCGGATTCTCACCGGCACCATCGAGGCCAAAGGCTGGATGGTCACGCACTCGCCGAGCGCGCAAGTTTCGAACCCTCGCCGGTAACGCCTCGTAAGCCGGGGCGAGAGCGGGCGGAATCGGATTTGACCCCCATCACTCCGGCTCTTTGAACGGATCCGGGAGCTTCGCGACGATAGCGACAGTAGCGACGCTCACGTGCACGATGCGGCGAATGGCCGCGACCAAGTCGCGGGGATTCTCGAACCACTCGTTGGGATCATTGACGATACCGCTCTGCTTGTCTGTCTTCACGCGGTAGCGGTCGATGAACCAGCCGAGCGGAGTGCGACCATTGACCTCGTATCCATGCGCTTCCGCCGGGAGTCCCACGAGGCGGATGTGTTCGTTGATCGCAAGTGCGCTTTCGTCGGCGGTGAGTCGCATCGCCCTAGTGCCGAGACGGAAGTGCTCGTCAGTCGGCTCGCCGTCCTGCCCCATGAACTCGACATCGAGCGGATACTGCTCGCAGGCCTCGTAGCCGAGATGCAATTCCGCTAGATCGCGACCCGCGGCGGCGAATGCGTGGAAGTCGCGCGCGAAGGGAACGCGCGGCAATTCCTTCGCCAGATCGTTGGCAAAGCGCTCGCGGTATGCCGGCGCGTGCAGCACCCCGTAGACGTAGTCGAAGATCGCGTCCTTGGTAATGTCGGGGTCGCCGTAGCGCTTGCGAAAGGCCGCGAGCGCCGAGTCCGTGATGTTGTCGACCGGTACGAGTTCGGTTTCGAGCTCGTCAAAGATACCCCCGGTATGCCGGGTAGACCCATCGGGGGAAGCACTGGCCGAATTCGAGGAAATGGAGGTCGGGCATGTGATCCGCGACGAGGACGGAGAACGGCTTGGTGGCACCTTTGCCGGGTGCGCAGATGACGCGGTTCGCGGCTCGTATCGGTATCGTGGAAAGCACTGGCCCTTCGACACCAGTTCCAGATCCGGCATCGTGTCGACGATGATCGCGGAGAACGGCTTGACGGAGCCCACTCCCGGCAGACAGATAGCGAGGGGGGGGGGGCGCGGGCGGGGGGGGGGGGGGG
>CAYGBI010000042.1:19975-33717 GCA_964348085.1 uncultured Pseudomonadales bacterium
CCCCCCCCCCCCCCCCCCCCCCCCCCCCCCCCCCCCCCTATTTTTTTTTTTCCCTCCCCGCCCCCCCCCCCCACCCACCCCCGCGCCCCCCCCCCCCCCCCCGGGGCCTTAGCAACTATCGTGCCAACTCCGAACGGAAAGATGTTGTCCTGCTGGTATTTCATTTGAGCAACGGTGTACTCAACATAGCAGTGCAGCTTGACGAAAGGGCGATACTGCGTCGGCCACACGTTTTCGGCAGAGAAGGTGACCTGCCTACCCCGCCGCAGGTTGTTCTTTAATTCACGGTCCCATCGCACATGCGAAGAGTGGTCTTTCGCGATCTGGTCGATCATGTACTCGGGATGTTCATCGCGTACTTCCATTGCGCCCATGTAGGCCCCGATCATCCGTCGCGCATTCTCGGCGCAGGCTTCGCGGGAAAAGTTGTAAATATAGGCGTCTCGACCGGTTTTGTAGCCGTTGCTGAAAAGCTGGAAGATGGCGTCAGCGTTGCGCCCGGCCTTCGCGCTCTTCGATCCCACCGGGTAGAGCGCTTGGTACGCCTCGTCGCGCTGGCCGATCCAGTCGTGGTGGCGGTCGGGCTTGATCTCCTGCCAGTCCGTGACGGCGGCGATGGAACCCCACTCGCGCAAGAGGGCGAGCTTGTCCTCCCGGCCAAGGTAGTCGCCGATGTCCCGGTAGAGGATGCGGCAACCTAGGTGTTGATCGCGCGGGCTGCGAACTAGGATAGTAATGGCAACGGATGCACGGGAGCCTTGGCCAAAGATCTTGCCACCTTCGCGACGGGAACGCTCGCCTTGGGTGCGCTGATTACCCCGCAGGTTCAGAACGTAGATTCTGCTGAACTCCTCGGCCAAACAAGCACGCACCCCCGAGTCGACGTTGCCGTCGATCCACGAGCCGTTCGTAACGAACGCAACAACGCCTTGCTCGTCGATCCGGTCCGACGCCCACCGAATCGCCATCTTGTAGGTGTCGTAGAGGCTGTTCTTGTTAGTCGCCGTGGCGCGGGAGGCGTAGGTCTCCTCAACTCGCGCCTTGAGCTCGCGGTAGTCGACGTTCGGGTTGTCGTCGGCTGAACTGCGTTGCCCCGCGGACCAGGGCGGATTGCCCACGATGACCTTGATCCGTAGTTCCTGCTGCCGTTCCGCACGCTCGCTGTTGTCGGGGAGCCACAGCTTGGGCGAATCGCGTTCGGTGAGCAGGTTGAAGGTGTCGGTGAGTACGATGCCCCCGAACGGCTCAGGGCTCCCCCCGGCGCGGCCGCGGAACGCTTCCTCGACATGCACGGCGGCGATGTAGTAGGCGAGCAGAACCAATTCGTTGGCATGCAGTTCCGAGCAGTACTTGCGCTCAAGATCGGCACCGCGAATCAGAGCCGACTGGATCAGTCGGACGAGGAAGATGCCGGTACCCGTGAACGGATCAAGCACATGCACGCCTTCGTCGCTCAAGCCGCGGCCGAACTCCTGACGGAGCACATGGTCGGTGCTTGCGAGAATGAAGTCGACGATCTCGACCGGCGTGTAGACGATGCCGAGCCGGTCGGCGTCGTTCTTGAGCGCGGTGGCGAAGAACCGTTCGTAGAGTTCCATTAGCACACGCTGGCGGGCTTCAGGGTTGTCGAGTCCCCGGGCCCGGAGGCGCACGCTTTCGTAGAAGCGTTCGAGGTTCCGGACCTCGTTCTCAAGGCCGAACTCTGCGAAATCAGCCTGCAGTTGGTCGAGCGCTCTTGCCACCGGATTGCCGGCGGCGAAGTCGTAGTTGTCGAATACGGCCTCGAAGACCGGGCGGGTGATGATGTGCTGCGCCATCATGTCCACCGCGCTCGCGGTGGTGATGGATTCATTGATGGTAGCTTTAAGTTCGTCGTGGAACGCGGCGAACCACTCGCTGAGCGCGTCGTTGTCCGGATTGTCAAGCAGTGCCCTGATCCGCGCGACGAGGCGCGAGTAGATATCGGCAACGTCTCGCGCCCAAGTCTCCCAGTACTTCCGGTCGCCACACTTTTCGACGATCTTGGCGTAGATGGCACCCGGTGGCAGATCGAGAGGCGGGAACGGCAGATTCGCCGTACCCGTAGGATCGTCGCCTAGTTCCCCACCACTGAAGATGACCCGCGCCGTCGGCGTCCGGTTGAGGTCGATCTGGTTGATCTCGGCATCAAAGCGGTCGTCGTGGGAACGGAGCGCACGGAGTACGGACCACACGGTTGCGAAGCGCTCGTTGTCGTTCAGCGCCGCGGCGGGATCGATGCCAGCCGGAATCGCAACGGGGAGGAGGATGTACCCGTATTGCTTGCCGTCGGCCTTGCGCATCGCACGGCCGACGGCTTGGACGATGTCGATCTGGCTTGAGCGCGGACTCATGAACAGGACCGCGTCGAGCGCCGGGACGTCGATGCCCTCGGAAAGGCAGCGGGCGTTCGACAGGATGCGGCAGCCGCCGTCCGCCGAGCCCTTGAGCCATTCGATCCGCGCCTTGCGGTCGAGGGCGTGGTGCTGGCCGTCGACATGGCGTGTCTCGCACCGGAACGCGCTCTGGCGCTCGGAATCAGGGAATTCGGCGATTGCCCGCTCCACGACACTCGCCCAATGCGTGTTCAGTCGTTGCGATGCCCGGATGGTGTTCGTGAAGGCGATGGCCCTGCCGAGATGGCGTACGGGGCCTTCGGTTGGATCTTGGTTCTCCGGGTTCTGTAGCGCTTGCCAGCAACCGATGATCTTGGCCGCATCGGTCAGATTGATCTCGCTTCCCTGCTCCGTGGCGAGATGCGTCTGAAGCGCGACCTCGACGTGCGCTTCAGACATGGCGAGCACGACGACCTTGTAGTCCGATAGCAGATCCTGTTCGACCGCCCACGAGAACGGGAGGCGATGGAACTCCGGGCCGTAGGTTGCGGCATCGTCCATCGAGAAGACCTCGATGTCGTGGTTGGCAGCCTTGTTCTTAGCACCTTCCGTGTAGAGGCGAGGCGTGGCCGTCATGTAGAGCCGTCGCCGGGCTTTGATTCGTTCGCCGTCGTGAACAAGGACAAACGGTGACGTCTTGTCGCCAGGGCGGTCGATGCCGGTGGTGCGGTGCGCCTCGTCGCAAAGAATGAGGTCGAAGGGCGGCGCACCACTCGCCTGCGCCTGCTCCACGAGGCCTAGCGAGTGGTAGGTGCAGAACACTACGGTCATGGCTTTGGTGGCCGAGAAGCCGAGTGCGTCGGAGATCGCACCAGGGTCGGTGGTGACCGGCATCTCGAGCTCGTGCAGCGACGCGTCCTCGTCGTTGCGTCCGGCGCGGGTGTCGGAACAGATGCCGATGTACCTGTGGGGAATGGCTCGCTGCTCGGCCCACTCGCGCATCGACTGCTGGAAGAGCGATATGGAAGGAACGAGGTAGAGCACGCGCCCGGCCACCCCGGCGAGGCGCTCGGCGATGCGCAGCGCCGTAAACGTCTTGCCCGTGCCACAGGCCATGACCAGCTTGCCGCGGTCGTGTTCGGCGAAACCGGAGACCACGTCGTCGAACGCGGCCTGCTGATGGTGACGCAGGCTATAGGACTCCGAGCGATAGGCTAGGGTTTCGGGTTCCTCCTTGGTCAAGTCGGGCCAGTCGAAAGGCTGGCTCGCAAGGTCGCCAAACCGCAGTACCGCGCACGCCGGCTTCAGTCCATCAACGGTGCGCTTGGCGTTTCGGCCCCACTCGTCGCCGGTGTCGACCACGATGCGGGCAGTGAAAGGATCACGTGCGGAGGCGGAGACGAACGAATCGAGGTGCCCCTTGGCTATCTGCGTTCCGGGGGCATAGCACTTGCACTGGACAGCGCAGAAGCCGCCGGCCCGCTCTTGCGCGACCAAGTCGACTCCGATGTCGTTGCCGTCAAACCCGTGCTGGCCCGCCCAATCGGACCAGAGCGAGACGTTGGCGAAACGGTCTTGGTACAGCGGGTCTTGCTCGAAGTACGTCTTCATGAGCCGCTCGAACAGGCGGCCCTTCTGCGCTTCGGACTCGGAATCGGCGCGGATATGTTCTAGGACTTCGTGGAAGCTGCTCACGCGGTGCAACGCCGAATGTGCGAATGCGTTGTCGAGAATGGCGGGGATTCCCACCTCATACTCCGAAAGGCACTTATGGAAGATGAAGCATTCAAAGACTTGACCTTGTTCCTCTCGCTACAGCACGAACTTCACGCAGCAGGAATTGGCCAAAACACATCTCTCAAGGCCCAACTCCACGCCATCGAACCCTCGGTGAACGGAACTTGCCGACGGGAGCGGACGATGTCAACGGCGTCGTCGTCAGATATCCGTGGAACCGGCTTGTCGAAAAGCCGCTCGATGACGACCGGAAGTATCTTCCCGTCGCGGTCGACCCTTCTGCGACGAACGGCTCAGCGCCTCGATTGCTGCTACCATTACGGCTGGAGTCTTGCTGTTTGTCCCAAGTGCGCAAAAGACGTTAGCACTGATTGAGTGGAGTTTTTGGGGCGGCTGCAATTACGACACACTGTTACTGGGGACTGATACGGGAGGTCCGTTTGGCGGTGTTGATCAGGCGCATTAAGAATCACTTCAGGAAGTTCAGCTTGAGTGGGCTGGTCTTGGTGGGACTGGCAATCCTAGTTACTACCTTCGCTTGGATACTTCAGTTTCTGGCATAGGTCGGCACCGTCTCCCGTAGCTGATGCGCTAAAGTCCATGGCGTCCGTGGCGCACCCCGCCGGTACGCATTCTCCATCAGTCGGGCTCGAACAAATCCTTGTAGTCGCGCCGTAGTGCGGCATCCTGCTCGTCCTTGCGCAGGAAGCAGTTGCCGATTGCGAGACAGTCGATGCCCGTGCCCATAAAGCAGCGGAAGGCTTCCGTGGGCGTACAGACGATAGGTTCGCCGCGCACGTTGAAGCTGGTGTTCACGACCACCGGACAGCCGGTCTTCGCCTTGAAGGCAGTGAGCAGCGCGTGGTAGCGGGGGTTCGTTCCGCGATGCACGGTCTGCACGCGGGCGGAATCGTCGACATGCGTCACGGCGGGAATCTCGGAGCGCACCTCGCGCAGCCGGTCGAGACCGGCGAGGCTCGGATCGTCTCTTGCGGGTCGCCTGCGCCGCGACCCGGCCACATTTGCGACGAGCAGCATGTAGGGGCTATCGCGGTCGAGGTCGAACCACTCGGCGACGTCCTCGCGCAGCACGCTCGGCGCGAATGGGCGAAAGGACTCGCGGAACTTAACCTTGAGGTTCAAGGTGCTCTGCATGGCGGGCGAACGGGCGTCCGCGAGGATCGAGCGGTTGCCGAGCGCTCGCGGGCCGAACTCCATGCGGCCTTGGAACCAGCCCACGGCGCTACCCTCGGCTAGCGCCTCAGAAGTAGCGTCGAGCAGTTCGTCGTCCGTGAGCGTCTCGTAGCGGGCACCCAGCGCGTCGAGGGCGTGCCGGATCTCGTCCAAGCCGAATTCCGGGCCGAGCAAGGCACCGCGCATCGCGTCGCCGTCTCCTTCCATTCGGATCCTCGCCGAACCGCACGCCCGGCGCGGCTCGTCGAACAAGCCGTGGCTCGCCATCAGCGCAGCACCCAGCGCCCCGCCGGCGTCGCCGGCTGCTGGCTGGATCCAAACTTCGTCGAACTGGCCGTCGCGCAGCACCTTGCCGTTGGCCACGCAGTTGAGCGCGACGCCGCCCGCTAGGCAAAGCTGCCGGATGCCGGTCTCGCGCCGCAGCGATCGAGTCAGCCGCAGCACCGCTTCCTCCGTCACAGCCTGCGCCGAAGCGGCCACATCCATGTGGCGTTGCATCAAGGCTTCGTCCGGCTTGCGCGGCGCACCGTCGAACAGCGCATCGAAGCGGTCGTTTGTCATCGCAAGGCCGGTGCAGTAGTCGAAGTAATCGAGGTCGAGGCGGAATGTGCCGTCGGTTTTGAGGTCGATCAGGTGGTCGAGGATCGTCTGCGCATACTTCGGCTCGCCGTATGGCGCGAGGCCCATCAGCTTGTACTCGCCGGAGTTGACTTTGAAACCCAAGTAGTAGGTGAACGCCGAATAAAGCAATCCTAGGGAGTGGGGAAAGTGCAGCTCCTTGGTGATCGAGAGTTCATTGCCGCAGCCGATCGCCGCCGACGTGGTGGCCCACTCGCCCACGCCGTCCATCGTCAGCACCACCGCATCGCGGAACGGCGACGGGTAGAACGCGCTCGCCGCGTGCGACTGGTGATGCTCGGCGAACAGCAGCTTGGTTGCCCAATCGAGCTCGGGGTCGAGTTCCTTCAACTCGCGGCGCAGCAGGTCTTTCTGAAACAGTTTCTCCTTGATCCAGACCGGTGCCGCCAAGCGGAACGAGCGAAAGCCGCGCGGCGCCAACGCGACATAGGTTTCGAGAAGCCGCTCGAACTTGAGAAAGGGTTTGTCGTAGAACGCCACCCGATCCACTTCGACGGGTTGCAGCCCCGCTTCGTTCAAACAGTAGCGAATCGCGTTGGCCGGATAACCGGCGTCGTGCTTGCGACGAGTGAAGCGCTCTTCCTGTGCCACAGCAACGATCTCGCCACTTTCGATCAGCGCCGCCGCAGCGTCGTGGTAGAAGGCGGAAACGCCCAAGATGCGCACGGTCTTAAAAGATGGTGTAGATGAACGGCGCCACGGCACTGCTTTGGCTAAGGACGATCAGCCCGCCGAGCACAAGCATCGCCACCACCGCCGGCAACAGCCAGTACTTCTTGCGCACGCGCATGAAAGCCACGAATTCACGAAGAAAGGACATCGGCAGTGCCTCAGAATTGGTTGGTCATCGTCTCGGGATCCGGGCCGGGGGGATCGCGGGGAATCCAGTAGCTGGACGCTTCCGGGTCGCGTTGCAGACGTAGCGGATCCTTGCCGAATGCACGCATCACGACGCCCGTCGGCGTTACTACCGCGAAATAGATCACCGCGATCACCAGCAGGCTGGTGACGCGATGCAGGAATTTGCCGACATGGAGCCATGCACGGTTGAACGGCGTCAGCCAATCCGGCTTGAATAGCGTTGTCGCTAGCACGAGCGCCGTGGCGGCGAGCGCCCATAAGCGCGGCGGCCCCCCGCCGATCAGCGGAATCAGCGCGATCACGCCGAACACGATGACGAAGACAAAGCCGAAGGTGCGGTTGGAACTCATCGCATAACGCTCTTTCGCAGCCATAGCAGTTCGAGTCTGTATTCAGCGGCAGTCAGCACCGAAAGTAGATTCCTCCTAAATCCGTCCGCCGCCGGCAACAGATCGAACGTGAAACGCGCAATCAGCCGGCCGAGCGTTCGCTGCGCTCGTTCGCCAAATACTTGCTTCGAATGGCGGCCGAATCCCGAGGGTCAACGGTGACTGGCTTGCTCCACTGCTCGGATGGCATCCACCCTGAAAAGGCTGAGTAGTACCGGTACAAATCCTCAAGCAGCGCTGTGGCGGAGCGCTCGGGCAATTTCAATTCCCGTTCGAGAAACCTGTACAGGCAAACAGCGGCGAGCAGATTCCCCTGTTCGTTCCAGTGCGTGTCGTTAGCGAACTTCGCGTCGCGACGATAGCTGTAATCGGCTACGTGTTCGTTGAAGCACTCGAACAGATCCACCGTCTGCACTTTCTGTCGAGGAATCGGCGCGGCCATCCGGTGGTCGAATGGACTTGGGAGGATGGCAACGACAAATTGTCCGCCACGCTCTTGCACTGTATGTTGCCATGTCCGAAGCAGGGATTGAAAAATGACGACGGCTTCCTTTGCACTTTCGCTGTCCGGGGTTCCATCGCCGATGTCGGCTTCAATGGCCATGGCCTCGGCGTCCCCTTTCTTGTCCTCTCGTCGTTCCCGAAGCTTGGCGTTGACACGCTCTCCCGCTTCCAAGAACCCTGCGGCGAGATCTTCGGACGGGTCTCCGGCGAGGATCGCCAGTCTCCTCAGCCCGTCGACAACGAGGTAAGTCATATGAAACCCGGACAACAGTGAAACCCACGTCGCCCGGGGCTCGATGGCTGGGTTCCGCGTAACTGCGCCGCCTTCATCCAGATGGAAAAGTCCCGTTTCGTATATACCTCTAAGGTCGTTGTGGCAGAACACGTAGAACACCACATCCAGATCCGGTGCGTGCCGGAAGTGCTCGTAATAGAGAAATGCCTGGTCGGGACCGTAGCCCTCCACGCCAAGATTCAGGACGTTGAATCTAGCGCCACGAAAGCCGTCGCCTACGGCGCCGCCTTTTCGTCCCAGCCCAAGCCGCCCTAGCAGTCTGTCGGACTTCGCGGCTGACGCCGCCGAAGTCCGACGGGTGCTAGCCTTTGTTTCCTCCGTGCCCAAAGGGGCGAGCAGATAGTCCAATACTTCGGTAAACGAGTATTGGGAGGGCAAGCGCAGGTTCTCGGTATAGGAGTCGCCAAAAAAACCTATGTTGACGCCGACGGAGATGTCGTCGGCGCTGAAATCCCGATGCTGTCTCATGGCTAGGTTGTTGTGCATGACGGCGTGACGCACACCGGTGTCGGGATGTGCCCGGTCGCCCCAAACCGCGTTCGGCTGCCGCGCCCAAATGCGCCGGCTATCAAGGTCGTATTCGGAGTCGGCGGCGTACTCGTACTTGGGATAGAAGAAGCGCAGAAACCCTTCCCCGGCGGCGAGGCATACCAAGAGCGACGAAAGCACCAAGGAAAGGTTGACCGCTGCCGCTCGGACGGGTGCCCACGGGCTTCCCCCCCCCCCCGGGGTGGGGATCGGGGGGTGGCGACAAGCGGGCCAGGCCGGAACCACCTTTGCTGGCTACCACTTACGCGTCGCAGCCCTTAGGTCGCAAATAGTCACTCGGCAAGACTCGGCCAAAGGTGGACGGTATGCCAGAATTGGCGCCACGAAAGCCGCTGCCTCCCGGCACCGCCTTTCGCCCCGGTCGAGCGTGTACCGAGTGAAAAACTAGCAGAAATAGACCGAAACAAGTCAATTAAAACAATAGCTTGAATATATTTGGCGGAGCGGACGGGACTCGAACCCGCGACCCCCGGCGTGACAGGCCGGTATTCTAACCAACTGAACTACCGCTCCGTGGTGGGTGTTGCAGGGCTCGAACCTGCGACCTACGGCTTGTAAGGCCGTTGCTCTCCCAACTGAGCTAAACACCCGGCGAGGGGCGAATCTTAGCGCAACGGGTTGGACTGTCAACAATCGGGTCGGGCGCACCACGAACACCGCCGCTTATACTCCTCGCATCAAGCTAGACGAGAAGCGGAATCACAATGACTGTGAAAGAACAGGTAATCGGACTGCTGGCTTCCCGGGCGCCCAGACCACTATGCGATGATTGCATCGCCAAGTTACTACGTATGCCAAACCGTCAGCACGCAAACCACAAAACACGCGAGTTGGCGTCCGAAGCAGGCTTTAGACGTAGAGACGCATCGTGCTCTCGCTGTCGAGAGTGGAAGAGGGTAATCGCGATGGGCTAACGCGCCACACGAGAGGTCGGTATCGCATGCGTGGAATCCATGTGGAGTTACGGGCCGCGGGAGCGGCTGCATCAACGAGGCTCATGCCGCCTCAATCCGTTCGACCTTGATGTCTTTGATGCGGCGCCGCGCCTGACAGAGATCGTAGGCCATTTGCAGACCGAGCCAAGTTTCAGGCGTGGAGCCGAACGCCTTGGCGAGGCGGATCGCCATGTCGACGGAGACACCTGTGTGCTCGTTAACCAGCCCGGACAGGGATTGTCGGGAGACTCCGAGGTGACCAGCGGCGGCAGTCACCGACAATCCGAGCGGCTCAAGACATTGCCGCTTCACGATTCCGCCAGGATGGGGAGGATTGCGCATGGTCATGATGGTTGCCTCCTCAACGGCAGTCCACATAATCGACATCGACCGCGTCGCCATCCTCGAATCGGAAGGTCACCCGCCAGTTCCCGGAGACGATAATGGCGTAGTAGCCCCGGAGTTCACCCTTGAGCCGGGGTAGCCGCAGCCCGGGCAGATCGACGTCCCCCGGTCCGCGGCCATGATCCAGCACAGCGAGTATGTCCAGCAGTTTGCGAACATGCTCGGGAGCTACGCGCGACGGCATCCTTCGTACAACGCCCCGAGGCCGCGGTGCTTGAATGACGCACATTCATCGCCGGAGCTTGATTTGCCAAGTGTCACCTGTCAAATGACGCTCGTAAGTTGGGGCTTAGTCTGGGCAGTTTATTACCAGTGGTGCGCCGTGTCGCTGCCCTAGTAGACTCAGCAAATTGCGCAACATAGATTGCGCAATTTGGCGTAACAGTCTATAAATCGAGCAAAATATTGCGCGAATATGCGTTATCGTGCCCATATTGCGCATATCGCGCAAATAATAGGCAACCATGCTCGAGTCGGCGCTAAATCGAATCGAAGCCATCGTCGCCCACCATCCTGACGGGATCGGTGTGCAGCGCATCGCCCGCGAACTCGATGACGCCCTACCTCGGCGGCCCCTTCAGTATCGGCTTCGCAGGCTGGTCGCCTCCGGCCGTGTTATCCGTCACGGGGCGGGTCCGAGCACCCGGTACGGGGTGCCCCGATCCATTGACGTCGAGATCCGCTCGACGGCGGGTGTGCCGCGCACGGGCGTCCGACTCGAGGTCGTTCCCCGAGAACTGAAGAAGCTCCGAGACGACTTGCGGAACGAGCACTTGGCGCGGTCGGCGGAGCACCGTCCACGAATCGGTTACAGCCATGCGTTCCTAGACGACTACCGCCCCAACGTCGGCGCCTACCTGTCGGACGACGAGCGAGCCCGGCTTTGGGGCATGGGGCAACTGGCGCGAACACCGGAGCCCGCCGGAACCCACGCCCGCCGGATCCTCGACCGCCTGCTGATCGATCTCTCTTGGAACTCGAGCCGTCTCGAGGGCAACACCTATTGGCTGCTCGACACCAAGCGCCTGCTTGAGTCCGGCGACGCGGCCGAGGGCCTCGACAGCCGCGAAACGCAGATGATCCTCAACCACAAACACGCTATCGAGTTTCTGGTCGAAACCGGGGACCAAGTCGGCTACGACCGCCGTACGGTCCTCAACCTGCATGCCTTGTTGGCCGAGGACTTGCTTCTCGACCCGTCCGCGCCGGGTCGATTGCGGACTATGCGGGTCGGCATTGAGGCCTCCGCCTACCGGCCCCTCGACATCCCTGCGCAGGTGGAGGAAGCCTTCGACCGGCTGCTGGCAACCGCACGGCAGATCGCCGACCCGTTCGAACAGGCTCTGTTTTGCCTAGTCCAATTGCCCTACCTCCAAGCTTTCGACGATGTCAACAAGCGGGTCTCGCGGCTCGCCGCCAACATCCCGCTGATCAAGCACAACCTGTCGCCGCTCTCTTTCAACGACGTGCCCCGGGACTACTACACTGACGCCGTCCTGCTGATCTACGAACAGTACGACGTCCGCTTGATGAAGGAACTCTTCCTCTGGGCGTACGAGCGCTCCGCCGCACGGTACGGCGCCGTCCGACAGTCCGTCGGCGAACCCGATCCGTTCAGGGTCCGCTACCGCGATTCGCTACGCGAACTGGTGGGTGGGATCGTTCGCGACCGTCTGGACATCAAGTCGGCTTCGGCTAGGGTCGCGGCTTGGACGGCCGATATTGACGGCGCTGACCGTGCGCGATTTCGGGAACTCGCGGAGAACGAACTCCTCGGTCTGCACGAAGGCAACTACGCACGCTACCGGGTTTCGTCCGCCGAATTCGACGCTTGGCGGGAAGTCTGGGATGCCAGGTGCTAACGCTGCGAATGGTGACCGCCTCGAACGCCTAGGCTGGAGCGATGCCGACCATCGGGTACGCCTTGCAGGGGGTTGGGCGACCTCGACCCCGGAGCCGGCGAACTTCCGCCTCCGGGAGTTCCGGCGTTTCGAACGCATCGGCCGCCGCTGGTGGCGCCCGTAACGTAGACGGTGGGCAAGAACTCGTCCCGCACCGGGCCACGACACATCCGGTAGGTGGTTCCGGGGGGTCAGGATCTTCACATGAGGGACACCGGATCCTTAATCTCTTCAACTTGGTTGGTCACCTTGGGTGGGGTTGTGCCCAGAACGGGTGGCCCGTGTCGGACATATCACATAGTTGCCAGCCATGAGCGACGAGAATTGGGAGACTCCCTACATCCCGCCTCAAGGGATCGTCACAGAGTGCCTTTTCCCTGACGGCTGTACTTGCTGGGAGAATCCAGTCATGCACCGTCCGCTGCGACCACTTGAGAGGTTCGACCATCCCCCACTCAAGCGTGTCGGCGCAGTCGGGTTTGATTGGGATCCAATCGAAAGCCTCCGACAGGTGATAGCGAAGGCGTGCGCAGGCTTGCCATATGAGTACCGCCCGGATGTAAAGGAACTACGTGCGGCTTTCGCCAGCGGACAGTTCGCCGAGCAGCACTGCATCGCTCTGGAGTGGGCGTTTTCCGGGATGCGGGTTAAGTATGTATTTCCCGGATTGGTTGCGGGGGCGCAACTTCCGATTTTTGAGGTGGCCCGCTGCTTCTGGACTGTATTTGATGGGGCATCTTTCGGCTGCGGCCCTTGGCTTAATCAGTGGGCGGACGACCCGCACAAGCCGCATCCGTCCACGGAGGTCACACCCCTGCGAGTAGATATCAAGCCATCGTCTGGAACACGATGGCGTAATCCAGCCTCGGCGAGCGCCGGATAAGGCGAGGATGCCGCGCGCGTGATCGGCGAGGGCGCGGCGGTCAGGAAGAGTTGGCGCGCCGGAGGACCGGAGCGAGTGCCCGCAGAGCCTCGTCGACGGACTTCGCGTCCGGGAACACGTCGAGGAGATCCGAGCGCGACGACGTTGGTGCCTTCGGCGTAGCGCCGTGCGGTGACGCCTCGAACAGCGCCAGAGAAGTCGTATTCCCAACGCATGGTGTCGCGGTCCTCGGGAGGCATGCTAGGCGCCTTGCTCTTATTGTCTCCTTTCGGCGAAGACGGTAGATGCTTCGATAGAAGAGTCCTCGTGTTGGCGGGGTTGACTGCCGCCAACCATCGGGTGCGCCTGCGGGGGCCCCGGCGACCTCCACCAAGGTCGCCCGACCCCCTAAGCAGGCGAACTTCCGCCTCCCCTGGAGTTCCCCGCGTTTCGACGTCTCAGCCGCCGCTGGTGGCGCCCGTGACGCAGACGGTGGGCGAGAACTCGTCCCCGCGCCGGGCTAGGACGCACATCCGGTAGGTGGTTCCGGGAGTCAGGCCGTCGGCGCCGCCGTTCGGGTTGCCGAACAGGTGGAAGTGCCAGCGGTCGTCGCCCTGCTGGTGGAAGGGCCGCGCGTACTGGCGGGCGGCGGGTGTGCAGTCGGCGGTTCCCGCCGCGATGCAGACGTCGTAGATGAGGCTGCGGGTCGCGGTGCCGGCGGGGGGATCCCAGTTGAAGCGCAGGTGGGTGCGCGAAGTCCGGTCCACCACCGCGTTGGTCGGCGAGTCGAGGGTCGGGGTTGGGGCGGATTCGGATGTGCAGGCCAACCCCACGTCTTCGTCGTGGAGGCAATTGTGGGCCTTGGTGTGCGGGCATTCGTCCAAGCGGTCCTCATCCCCGGTGCAGCGCAGGTTGTCGAGCACGATGGGGCCGCTGCCGAGGCCGAAGGGGTTTCGGAACCCGAAGAACTCCTCGGCTGCCGCATAGCCGAGCTGGCGGCAGGCGACGTCGGCGTCCCGGGCGTCGAAGTCGTCGTCGCAGACGGTTCCCCATTCGTTCTCATGCAGGATCTCGAGCCGCCCCTCGCTGGGCACCGCGCCGTTGACCAGCCGCAGAT
>CAYGBI010000043.1:0-32224 GCA_964348085.1 uncultured Pseudomonadales bacterium
GCCGAAGGCGAGTCGGAGTTGACGAGATGCTTGGATTTGCGGGTGGCGCAGTTGGCGGGCGAATGGCGCCTGTCGCTGCCGTCGCTCGTGCGGTACGAGGAGGTAGGCGTCATGTTTAAGGAACGGGTCCAACGGTGGAAAGAGGAACTCCTGCAGCAGGGCGTGGAGCAGGGACTGGAAAAGGGTCGAGCGCAAGGCTTGGCGGAAGCGGCCGTACGCGAAAAAGCGCTCTTGCGGCGCCTAGCCTTGCGCCGGTTCGGGACGACGGCGGCGGAGCGGCTAACGGCGGCACTGGACGATGTCCGCGACAACGACCGGCTCCTCTTGGCGGGCGACTGGATCGCGGACAGCGTTGACGCCGAGGACTTCCTTTCCCGAGTGGCGCGGGACGCCCGCGTGGCGCGGGGTGCCGAGTAAAGACCCGTGCGCGACGGGGTCAGTTCGGCAGCCGGTGGGACTCCTGCCCGGCGTCCGCGATCACGTTTGACGACTCGCTGACGCCCGACGTGCCTTTCCACCGCGCTTAGTCGGGGTTCCGTGACTGCAAGCCGAATCTTCACGTCGCGAATGTCGGTCTTGATCGCCCGTAACCGAACTTTCACCTTGTCGATTATGGTAGGGCGCACGGTAGAGATTATCGCCATTGCCTGCGTAGGAAATCCGCCTTGGCGAGAGGGAAGCAATCCTTCCGCCAGCTAAGTGCCTACCGCCGACCTTCACCTACGAGGTCCTTGCTTTGGCCGCTCACCAACCGTTTTCCAAACGACGCGAGTCTTCCACTTGAGGTCTGCAAAGCGGCCGCCCGGCGGGTTGTGTCCGCCCGACTTTAGTGGGGTTCGATAGACTTCGGTAGGTCGTCATCGAGATCCGAGCCCATGTCGTTCGACGCAGAAGCCGCCTACCGTTATTCGATTTCCGACGACCGGGACACGGCCCCGTTCTTCGCCGGACGTGCCGGGGAAATACGGCATTTCGACGAAGCGCTGTCGATGATCGGTGATCGAGGCGACGCGGCCTTGTTTCGCATCTACCAAGGGGCACCCGGAGCCGGCAAGACGTCCCTGCTCAATCACCTGATGGCGAACAGTACCGACGACGTGGCATTCCTGCCGCTGCGCCCGCACGACCTGACGAGCAAAGCAGCGTTGGACGCATGCGTCTCGGCAGGCCTGAGTGCGATCGTGGAAAGAGGCATGAGACTGGCAGCGGAAGTCGGAAGCGCTTTGGCCAAACGGTTCGACCTCGACGGCACTGTCGATACCAACCGAAAAGCCCTCGTCGAACGTGCCGGAACGACGAAGAAAGTCGTCCTCTACATGGACGAAGCGCAAATCGTCGAACCGAATTGCGCAACGGGTCTGACGGAACTTCACACCCGCGGGCTGGGGTTCCCTTCGATGGCGTTGCTGGTTGGACTGTCGCACACGACAAAGCGTCTGGCGGCGGCGGGACTCTCCCGTCTCTCAAGGCAGGCCGTTCGGACGATGGGAAAACTCTCCGACGAGGAGTGCGAGCAGTCGACCGCCGCTATGCTGGAGGCGTTCGGAGTTTCGGGAAATCGGGAGCAGGCGACAGAGCGCGTCGCCCAACTATCCTTCGGTTGGCCGCAACATCTGTTCGGGGCGCAGCAGGCGTTGTGCGCGGCTCTCACGACCTGCGGTGGCGACTTGGCCCGAGTCGACTGGGATGGGGTGCGCCGAGAGTCGGATCGCATCCGATACCAATACTACGAGGGTCGACTGGAGGCGTCCGTGCTGGACGTGGATCACTTCCTAACGGCGAAAATCGTCGCTGGGATTCGGGCCGGCAAGGCGAGACGGTTTGTCGACTTGGAGGGTTTTTGCGCCGACGAACTGCAACGGTCGGGGCGAAGCGAACATTCCGCCTTCGCAGGCGGAGGAACGGCGTTCCAACAGGCGCTGTTCGAGAAGGGCGTCGTCTCGGTTTCCGACACCGGAGCTTGCGAACTGACCATCCCGTCAATGGGCGATTGGATGACGGAACGGTTTCTCGAAGGACGAATGCAGTAGCGGGCGGCCGTAGAAGACTCGTAGCGCACCCGACAGTGGGTTCGCGGTCACTTTCGCCAAACCCAAGACCCCAATTTCGACCTATCCCCTAGAACCGCGCCAGCACCCCGTTCAGTTGTCGATAGCCCAATTCGGTCAACGCCAGTCGGTCTGGTCGCATCAGCCGCCAATCGACCAACTCAGCGACCGTGGCGGCAATCGCGGCGAACGGGAGCCCGGTTCGGGCGCTGAAAAGTTCCGGCTCTACGCCTTCGGTGAGCCGTAGCGCGTTCATCACGAACTCCAGCGGCAAGTCGTCCGGTGGCACGGCCGCCACCGAGCTGCCGCCGTTGCCGTTGAGGTAGATGCGCGGCTGCGCGGGTTTGGCGGAGCGCAGCACTGTATCGCCGGTGGTTAGCTTGCCGTGCGCACCGGCGCCGATGCCGGCATAGTCGCCGAAGCGCCAATAGTTCACGTTGTGGGCGCAGCGATGTCCGTCGCGCGCGAAGGCGGAAACCTCGTAGCGGCGATAGCCGTGCCTTGCAAGCAGTTCCACGCCAGCGGCTTCGATGGCCGCGGCCGAATCTCCGTCCGGCAACCCCGCCGGCGGTCGCCGGGCGAACTCGGTCTTCGGTTCGACGGTGAGCTGGTACCAAGAGATGTGCGGTGCTGCCAAGCGGATTGCTTGGTCGAGATCGTGCAGTGCCGCCGCCACGGTCTGGCCCGGCAAGCCGTACATGACGTCGAGGTTGAAGCTGTCGAAGCCGGCGTCCGCGACCGCCTTGGCGGCGCGGCGGGTGTCGTCTGCGCCATGAATGCGGCCGAGCGTTCGAAGTTGCGCCGCATCGAACGACTGCGCGCCCAAGGAGACGCGGGTGACGCCGGCGCGACGGTAGGCTGCGAAGTCGCCGTGCTCGACGGTGCCGGGATTGGCTTCCAAGGTCACCTCGCTCGCTTCCGGTACATTTGCCAACAGCGTGCGAAAGCTGTCCGGCGAGAACAGACTTGGCGTGCCGCCGCCGAAGTAGACCGTGGTGAAGCGGGCGTTGTCGAACCTCTGCCGCTCGTGCCGCAAGTCGTCAAGCAAGGCGTCGACGTAACTCCGTTCCGGCAGGGCTGCTCGGAGCGGATGGGAGTTGAAGTCGCAGTAGGGGCACTTCTTCACGCACCAGGGGAAGTGTGCATAGAGGCCCGCCACCTTCGGCGGCTTCATCGTGCCGCCAACGACGCCGCCAGTAGCCGGGCGGCTTTGCCGCGGTGGGAAAGGCGGTTCTTCTCGCCGAGCGGGAGTTCGGCCGCCGTCTTGCGGAGATTCGGCAGGTAGAAGTGCGGGTCGTAGCCGAAGCCGCTAATGCCCCGCGGCGTGTCGATGATCTCGCCCCACCAGTCGGCGGTGGCGAGAGTCGGCACCGGATCCTCGGCATGGCGGAGATAGACCAAGGCGCAGTAGAAGAACGCCGACCGGTCGTCTACGCCGGCGAGGTTGTCGAGCAATTTCGCGTTGTTCTCGGCGTCGGTCGCGCGGTCCCCGGCGTAACGTGCCGAGACGATCCCTGGGGCACCGCCCAAAGCCGGCACGACCAGTCCCGAATCGTCCGCGATAGCGGCCAGCCCGGACGCCGATGCGGCGTGACGCGCCTTGGCAAGTGCGTTGTCGATGAAGGCGACACCGGTCTCGGGAGCGGGTGCGATGCCGAGTTCGCCCTGCGTCACGAGCTGATGACCAAGCGGCGCCAGCAGTTCGGCGAGTTCCGCGACTTTGCCTCGGTTCGCCGTGGCGACGACGACGCGGCGTGTGGCGCCGCTAGCGCCACGAAAGCCGTCGCCTCCCGGCGCCGCCTTTCGCCCCAGCCCAAGCCGCCCTATCACCCTGTCGGACGTCGCGGCTAACGCCGCCAAGTCCGACAGGGTGCTAGCGCACGGGCACATACAGCGGCTGTTGGAACCGGAGGGTTTCGATGCCTTGATCGGGCAGTTCCACGTTGATCTCGAAGCGCAGCACTTCGGCGTTGTCGAAGTCGAACGGCGCGAGATAGTAGACCGTGCCATGGTCGTCGATCTCCCGAAAGCGCAGCTCGCGGGACTGTTCGAGAAGGTTTATCAGGCGGCCGGTTACCGCCACTTTCTCGCCGCGGCCGCTCGGCCCGATTGCAGTGATGTTGACCAAGCCCTTGTTGCGCCCGCGCACAATGCCGTAACGCTCGGCCACCGCCGGCGACAGCAACGAGGCGTTGAAGGCGATGTAGTGGACCCGCCAAGCACCGAACTGCTTGAACTGTTCCGCGGAACTGAACGTCGCCGCCAAGCCGACCAGCGCGACTGCGGCGGCCAAGGCGCCGACGTGGGTGCGTCGCGTATTCATCGCGGCTCGCCCATCGAATCGGCGCGCCCTAGTCGATAGAACGCCGTGGTGCCGAACAGGTTGGGGAAGCGGTTGATGTAGCCCTGCACTTCGTGCTCGCCATCCACTACGAAGCGCTCGATGATCGGCAGACCCTTGGCCTGAACCAATCGCTCGAAGTCGCGAAACGTACACAAATGAATGTTCGGCGTGTCGTGCCACTGGTGCGGCAAGTGGCGTGCCACCGGCATCCGACCGCCGGTCGCCAGTTGCAGCCGGCATAGCCAGTGACCGAAGTTGGGAAACGTGACCACGCACTCCTCGCCGATGCGCAGCATCTCGTCGAGCAGATCTGACGGGGCCGCCACGGCCTGCAAGGTCTCCGTCATCACCACCATGTCGAAGCTGGAGTCGGGGAAGCGGGCAAGGCCATCGTCCAGGTCGTGTTCGATGACGTTGACCCCGGCGCGTATGCAAGCGCTGATCGACTCGGCGTCTTTCTCTATGCCATAGCCGTTGACGTCCTTCTCCGCTGTCAAGTGGCGCAGCAATTCACCGCCGCCGCAGCCGAGGTCCAGAACGCGCGCCCCCGGGTTGACGAGCGCGGCGATGATCTCCAAATCGCGTCTCATTCGTCACCCTGCGCACAGTGTTCTGCCACCGTGTCGAGATAGCCGCCGAGGACGTCGAAGTAGCGGTCGTTCGGCAGCAGAAACGAGTCGTGACCGTTTGGCGCTTCGATAACGGCGCTCGCGACGTCCTTGCGCGCTTCGATCAGGGCGTTGACGACCTCGTTCGAGCGCACCGGCGAGAAACGCCAGTCGGAGGAGAACGACAACACCAGATAGCGGGCCGTCGTGCCGGCGAACGCGGCCACCAAGTCGCCGCCGAAGTCCAATGCCGGGTCGAAATAGTCGAGTGCTCGTGTCATCAGCAAGTAGGTGTTGGCGTCGAAGCGTGACGAGAACGACGTGCCCTGGTAGTGCAAGTAGCTTTCTACTTGAAACTGCACGTCCTGCGCGGCGCTGATGTCGCCCGACTTCAATTCGCGGCCGAACTTGACCCTCATGCCATCGTCCGAGAGATAAGTGACGTGGCCGATCATGCGCGCCAAGCGCAAGCCTTGCCGTGGATGGCCGCTAGGGAACTCCGGGTCCGTCAGAATGGCTTGTCGAGCGATTTCGTTGAACGCGATGTTCTGCGCCGAGAGCTTGGGCGCAACCGCGATGGCGATGGCGTGGGCGATCCGTTCGGGGTAGTCGATCGCCCACTGCAACGCCTGCATGCCGCCCAAGCTGCCGCCGATCACGGCGGCGAACCGGTCGATGCCGAGGGCGTCCGCCAACAAGGCTTGGCTGCGCACCCAGTCCTTTACGGTCACGGTCGGGAAATCCGCTCCCCAAGGTTCGCCGGTTTGCGGGTTTTCGCTGCGTGGCCCCGTGCTGCCGCCGCAGCCGCCAAGGTTGTTCAACGCGACGACGAAGAACTTGCTCGTGTCGATGGGCTTGCCGGGGCCGATGCAAGCGTCCCACCACCCGGGCTTTCGGTCCGCCGGGGAGTGGCGGCCGGCGGCGTGATGGTCGCCCGAGAGCGCGTGACACACCAAGATGGCGTTCGACGCCGTCGCGTTCAACTCGCCGTAGGTCTCGTAGACCAGTTGGAAGCCCGGCAGCTCGACTTGGCACTGCAGCGCGAACGGCGTCTCGAAACGAGCGACCTTCGGTTCGACGAGACCAACCGACGCCGGTGCTTCCTTCAGCCGGGCCACAACCGGTAGGGCAAGATTGCGCCGAGCACGAAGCCTTGGACGACGACCAAGACCAGAATGGCGACCATGGGCGACAGATCCAGGCCGGCGATTGGCGGCAGTATCTTGCGCAAGGGCGCCAGCACCGGTTCGGCGATTTCGCGGGTTATGTTGGCGGCGGGCGAATAGACGCCGGGGGCCAGCCAGCTCATCAATACGGTGACGACGATGGCGATCCAGAAGATGCCAATGGCGAGGCTCAGCGTCGCGCGCAAGGAGTCGTTGAGAATAAACAGCAGGTTGAAAGTGAAATCCTGGGTAAGCACAAAAGCGGCGGCGGCGAGCGTGTGCGCCACCCAAGCCATGGCGAACGCCGCGAAGTCCAAGTTCCGATACGCCGGGAGCAGAATGCGCAACGGCTTCAGAACGGGGTCCGTGATGCGCACGATGCTCTCGGAGAGCGGGTTGTAGAAGCTCGCTCGCACGGCTTGCAGGACGAAGCGCAGCAGAAACACCAGCGCCGCCACGCGCAGCACGAAGGTGATGATGAACGTGATGGGATCACTCATGCGCCGAACTCCTTGCCGAGTTCCCGGGACCGCTCGAACGCGCCATGCACGGCAGCGCTCAGCGTTTCGCGGAACGACTTGGCGGCAAGTATAGAGAGCGCCCGTTGCGTGGTTCCACCGGGCGATGTCACGCGCTCCCGCAGCGCCGCCGGGTCGTCGTCCGCCGCCATCGCCGCCGCGCCGGCGGCGGTCGCCACTACGAGGCGCTTGGCCACTTGGGGCGCGAGGCCAAGCGCCTCGCCGGCATCGGCCAACGCCTCGATGGCGTAGAAGAAGTAGGCGGGCCCGCTACCGGATAGCGCGGTCACGGCATCCAGATCGACGTCGTCGTCGAGCCACACCACCTCGCCGACGCTTTGCAGGATGTCCTGCGCCACCTCCCGTTGTTGCCCGCTCGTGGCGTCGTTCGCCACCAGGGCGCTGATTCCCGCGCCGAGCAGGGCGGGCGTATTCGGCATGCACCGCACCACGGCGCCATTGCCGCCCAGCCAGTCGCCGATGGCCGCCAGCGGCACGCCAGCGGCGATGGAGACCACCAGCGTATCCGGGCCGACCACCGGCGCGATCTGCCGGGTCACCGTCGCCACTACCTGTGGCTTGACCGCCAGCACCACCACGGAGGCGCCAGCGGCGGCGCGTTCGTTGTCGGCGATGGTAACGATAGGTAGCGCGAAGCGGGCGCGTTGTTCGGCGACGGGCTCGGCCACGATGATCGACCAATCGCCGGCCGCGGCTAGCCGCGTCGTCAGCGCATAGGCCATGTTGCCGCCGCCGATGAAGGCAATGCGCTTGGTCACGAGACCGTCTCCGCCGGGCGGGCCCGCGGCTCTTGCCGAGCCGTGCGCGGGCCGAAGATCGCGGTGCCGATGCGCACGAGGGTCGCGCCTTCTTCAATGGCGATGGCGAAGTCGTCGGACATGCCCATGGAAAGCGTATCCCAGTGCGGCCCGGCTTCGCTGGCGAACGCATCGAACAACCCTCGGGTGCGACGGAAACTCGCCCGCACGTCGCCGTCGGGGCGGGGGATGACCATCAGCCCGCGTAGCCGCAAGCGCGGCAGCCCGGCGATGCAGTCTGCCAGCGTCGAAATCTGTTCCGGAGCGACGCCTGCCTTCTGCGGTTCGGCATCGACGTTCACTTGAATGCACACATCCAGCGTGCGCTCGGCCGCGGCGGCTAGGCGGCGCGCGACGCGCTCCCGGTCCACCGTATGCACCCAGTGGAAATGACGGGCGATGTCCTTCGTCTTGTTGGACTGAACGGCGCCGATGAAGTGCCAAACGACGTCCGACCCGGCGAGTGGCGGCAATTTGTCGAGCGCTTCCCGCACGTAGTTCTCGCCAAACTCGGCGAGCCCGGCGGCGTGCGCCGCGCCCACTTCGGCGCTGCTTCGCGCCTTGGAAACGGCGAGCAGGCGCACGCTGCCCGCTGCCCGACCGGCTCGCCGCTCCGCGTCCGCGACGGCGGTGCGTACATGAAGGATGCGGCTCGCTAAATCCACACCGCATCTTAACTTGCCGGGCGACGGCACCGGTAGCGGCGAACTCGCACGACTTCTCTGGCAAATGGCTTGCAGGCGGCAGGGCGCACAAGGGTTAGGGTTCGACCCACTACCGGAAGCGGACGACAAAGCCATGCGCGTACAAGACCTCCTCGCCGTCGTCGTTGAACGAGGCGCTTCGGATCTCCACCTCTCGGCCGGGCTGCCGCCGATGATTCGGGTCGACGGCGATGTTCGACCGCTCGACATGCCCGCGCTCGACTCGGAGCAGGTGTGCGCGGCCGTCGACCAGATTGGCCAGGGGCGCGACCGAGACGGCCCGCTCGATGCGGACTTTTGTTTCGACGCGCCGGGTCTCGCACGTTTTCGCGTCAACGTGTTCAGGCAACACCGAGGCTATGGCGTCGTGTTTCGCGCCGTACCGGAGCGTGTGCCGAGCATGGCGGACTTGGCGCTCGGGCCGGTGTTTCGGCAGATCGCCGACGCCGTGCGCGGGCTGGTGTTGGTTACCGGTCCGACCGGCGCCGGCAAGAGCACTACGCTGGCGGCGATGATCGACTACATCAACACGAACCGCGCTCAACACATCCTGACGATCGAGGATCCCATCGAGTTCGTCCACCAGCCGCGCCGCTGCCTAGTCAACCAGCGGGAGGTCGGGCGCGACACCAAGGACTTCGCCGGTGCGCTGCGTGCGGCGTTACGCGAAGACCCGGACGTCATCTTGGTCGGCGAAATGCGCGACTTGGCGACCATCCGCCTCGCGCTGACGGCGGCGGAAACCGGCCACTTGGTGTTCGCCACGTTGCACACTTCGTCGGCGCCGAAAACCATCGACCGGGTGGTGGACGTATTTCCTGGCGCAGAGAAAGACACCATTCGCTCGATGTTGTCGGAGTCGCTTGAAGCCGTGGTCTCGCAAGTGCTCGTGAGGCGCGTCGGCGGTGGCCGCGTCGCCGCGCACGAGATCATGATCGGCACGCCGGCGGTGCGCCATCTGATCCGCGAACACAAAGTCGCGCAACTCTATTCGATGATGCAGACCTCGGCCGCGGCGGGTATGCAGACGCTTGATCAGTCGTTGCAGAAGCTCGTCGCCGAAGGCGCCGTCAGCATCGACGCGGCACGTGGGCTGGCCCGCTTCGGCACCGGTTTTGGCCAAGCCACGTCTCGGCAATGACTTCCGCCGCGGCGGCGTGCCGCGTCGCCTCGCCGGCGCCGCGGTGCCTTGCCTCGAAGGTGGACAGGCGCTCGTCGGCGTATTCCACCGGCAGCGTATAGCGCGCCGCCAGCGCGTCGCCGAATCCCTCCGCTAAGTCGCACATCGCGCTCGCCGTGCCGTCCATGTTCAGCGGCAAGCCGACGACGAGGAGCGCGGGGCGCCACTCGGCGACCAACGAGTCCAAATCGTTCCAGCGGGGAACGCCGTCGCGCGCGGCTATGGTGGTCAAGCCGCGGGCGAGATCGACGCGCCGTTCCGCGGCGGCGACGCCGATCGCCTTGAGGCCGAAATCGAATACCAAAGTGGTCATCGGCGGCGTGCGGCGTGGACTTCCACCAAGGGGCCGTTAGGCAGCCGACTCACGCCTGCCCGGCATCGGTAGCCAAGAATCGCAAATCGATGCCGAGACCGCCGGCGACAAAATCAAGGCGTTGCTCGAACGGCATCTCGAACAGCACATCGTGGCCGCCGGGGGCGGTGAGCCACGCGGAATCGGCCAATTCGTCTTCTAGCTGGCCCGGCCCCCAGCCGGCGTACCCGAGCGCTACCAGAAAGCGCCGGGGCCCTTGTTGCGCGGCGATCATTTCCAGGATGTCGCGGCTGTAGGAAATCGTCAGCCCGTCGCCGGCGGGCTCGCTCGAGTCCACGCTCAAGTCGTTGCTGTGCAGGATGAACCCGCGTTGCGGCTCCACTGGCCCGCCCGCGGCGACTTGCGTGTCTTCGTCGATGCAGGAGGGCAGGTTCAACTGATGCAGAAGCTTCTTCAGCGACAACTCGTGCGGCTGGTTCACCACCAAGCCTTGCGCACCGTTTTCGTCGTGCGCCCAAAGGTAGATCAGCGCGTCGTCGAACAGACTGCCGCGCAGTTTCGGCATGCCGATGAGGAACTGACCGCCTAGGCGCTGCACCATTTATTCTCCTATTCTCCTGCTAGGGCGTCATCAAGACGACATGCGGCTGTTGCGAAACCGCCAAGTGCGATCGATTTCCAGCATGTCGGTACTCTCGCGCATCGCCGGCGAGAACGGCGCGAACGGTGCCGCCAAGTGGACGATCCGCACCGCGGCGTCGTCGAGCAATTTGTGGCCGCTGCTCTCGAGCACGCGGACCGCCTTCAAGTCGCCGTCCGCGGTGATCGCCACCAGCAGACGGAGGCTGCCGGTGACGCCGTTGGCTTGCGCCTCGCTCGGATAGTTGAGTTGCCCGATCCGAGTCACCTTGCGTCGCCAAGACGCTAAGTAGTAGGCGAAATCCGGGCGCGCGGGCGTCGCTGCGTCGCCTAGTCGGTGTACGCGCAGTCCGGGTGCGCCGACCGCTTGGGGGCGTGCCGCGCTGGTAGCCACGGCTTGGGCGAGGTCGATAGCGCTCAGTCCGGCCAGCCGCCTCGCCACCGGCCGTGTTTGCGCCGGCGACGGGAGATCGGGGCTGGCGGGTCGTTCGGGCGCCGCCTCGCCGCCTACGGCCGGTCGCGAGGTGGCTTCTTGCGCCACGGAAGCGGTTGCAGCGGGCTCGGCCGCCACACGCTCGGTTTCGGCCAACTTGGCTTCGTCGAACTGCGGTTCGCTCGCCGTGGTCAGCCGAAGTTCGATCACCGAGCGCGCGGTCGGTGTCGGCGGCAAGGGGAGATCGACGCCCTGCAGCACGAGCACATGCAATGCGGCGGCGACGACGAAGCATACGGCCAAGCGCCGTCTCGCCGATGAGGAAAGTGACGCTTCCGGCATCCGAACGCGCGCCGCCGGGCTCACCGTGGTTGTGCGGCGCTCTGTTGGCGCTTGGCTGCGACGCAATCCAAGAGGTCCCCGGCAATGTCCAAGTCGAAGAGCCGGTCCAGTTCGCGCACGCAGGTCGGGCTGGTGACGTTGATCTCCGTCAGATAGTCGCCAATCACGTCGATGCCGACGAACACCAGTCCTCGCTCTCGGAGTTCCCCGCCGACCGCATTGGCGATGAAGCGGTCGCGCTCGCTGAGTGGCTGGCCAACACCCTCGCCGCCGGCGGCGAGATTGCCGCGCGACTCCCCGGGCTTGGGAATGCGCGCGAGGGCGTAGGGCACCGGTTCGCCGTCGATCAGCAGAATGCGCTTGTCCCCGGCGCTGATCTCGGCGATATAGCGTTGCGCCATGATCGGCTGCCGGCCGTGGTCGGTAAGTGTCTCGATGATAACGCGGAGGTTGGGATCGTTCGAGCGCACGCGGAAAATACTCGCTCCACCCATGCCGTCGAGCTTCTTCAACACCACGTCGCGATGTTCGGCGTGGAAGTCCATCAGCAAGTCTTCGCGGGAGCTGACGACGAGCGGCGGCGTGCAGTCGCGAAAACGCGTGGCGTAGAACTTCTCGTTGCAATCACGCAGGCTGTGCGGCGCATTGACCACCAGCGCACCCTCTTCCGCCGCTTGTTGCAGGAAGTAGGTGGCGTAGATGTAGCGCATGTCGAACGGCGGGTCTTTGCGCATTACCACGATGTCGAAGTCCCCTAGGGCGTTGCGCAGTTCCGGGCCGAGCTGGTAATAGTCGGTGGTGTCGATGCCGTCGAGGTCGTTGACGGCGGCGGCCGAGAGCGCTAGGTCGCGTGACCAAGCCACTGCCCGGCCGTGCTGAAAGGCGAGGTCGCCAACGCCCATCACCGAGATGCGCCAGCCCCGAACTTGGGCGGCGCGCACCATCGCCAAGGTGGAGTCCTTCCTTACATGGAACGTCTCGATCGGGTCGATTACGAAGGCGATGTGAACCGGGTGAGTCATATTCCAGAGCGATCCATTTCTTGGCCGTTGCGGCCATGCGTCTGAGTCCAATACCGCAACTTCCGACCGCAACTTTCGACGCTTGTGGCGGAGGGGCGGGGATTCGAACCCCGGGAAGGTCGCCCTTCTCTGGTTTTCAAGACCAGCGCTTTCGACCGCTCAGCCACCCCTCCGTAGGGGTGCCGAGTATGGCGACGGCGCAAGCGGTCCGCAAACTTTCCATGCGCCAAAGTAGCGGCAAACAGCGGTCAGTTGCGGAACCCGTTCGGGTGCCGTCGGTGCCAGCGCCACGCGTCCCGGCACATGCGGTCGAGGCCGTGTTCGGCTTGCCAGCCAAGCTCCTCTCGAGCCTTCGCCGGGTCCGCATAGGAGATGGGAATGTCGCCGGCGCGACGGCCGGCGATGCAGTAGGCGACGGGGGCGCCGCTCGCTTTTTCGAAGGCGTGCACGACTTCGAGCACGCTGTAGCCTTGACCAGTGCCTAGGTTGTGGACTGCGAAAGTCGGCTTGCGGGCGAGGAAATCGAGCGCTCTTACATGGCCCCGGGCCAAGTCCGCGACGTGTACGTAGTCGCGTATGCAGGTGCCGTCCGGGGTGGGGTAGTCGTTGCCGAACACCTGTAGGTTCTTGCGCCGCCCGACGGCCACTTGGCCGACGAAAGGCATGAGATTGTTGGGCGCGCCGATGGGGTCTTCGCCGAGTTCGCCGCTGGCGTGGGCGCCGACCGGATTGAAGTAGCGCAAGATCGACACGCGCCAGCCGGCGTCGGCGGCGCGAATGTCGCGCAGCAGTTCCTCGATCATCAGTTTGGTGCGCCCGTAGGGGCTGACGGGTCGCGTGGGGGAATCCTCGGTGATCGGTGTGGAAGCCGGTTCGCCGTATACCGTGGCGGAGGAGCTGAAGACGATGGTCTTGACGTCGTGCGCGGCCATTCGCTCGACGAGGCAGGCGGTGCCGGCGACATTGTTGCGGTAGTAGCGAATGGGCTGGGCGACGGACTCGGCGACGGCCTTGAGCCCCGCGAAGTGTACGACGGCGTCAAAGCCGGCGCCGTCGAACGTGGCGTCGAGAAACTCGCCGTCGCCGATGTCGCCCTCGACGAACGGCACATGCCGGTTGGCGAGCGCGCGCACGGCGGCTACGGCTTTGTATGAGGCGTTGCAGAGGTTGTCGAGCAGCGTCACTTCGTGCCCGGCCGCGATCAGTTCGATGGCCGTGTGGCTGCCGATATAGCCCGCGCCTCCGGTGACGAGAACCTTCATCGCGCGTCGATGCGGTAGTAGTCGCGGAACCAGTCGATGAATCGCGCCACGCCGGTTTCGATGGGCGTGCTCGGGCGATAGTCGAAGTCGCGCGCCAATGGCGTCACGTCCGCGTGGGTCTCCGGCACGTCCCCGGGCTGCAACGGCAGCAGCGTCTTTTTCGCTCGCCGGCCGAGATTGGCCTCGATGAGTTCGATGAAGCGCAGCAGCGGCACCGGGTTGTCGCTGCCGATGTTGTAGAGTCGATAGGGGTGCGTCGAGGAGGCGGTGTCCGGTTGGTCGCCGCGCCAGCGGGGGTCGGCGGTCGCCGGCCGGTCGAGTACGCGCAGCACGCCATCGACGATGTCGTCTATGTAGGTGAAATCGCGCTTGTGACCGCCGCGGTTGTGTACCTCGATGGGTTCGCCGGCCAGAATCTTGCGCGTGAAAATAAACAGCGCCATGTCCGGGCGACCCCAAGGCCCGTAGACCGTGAAGAAGCGCAGGCCCGTGGTCGGGATGGCGAACAAACCGCTGTAGGCGTGTGCCATCAGTTCGTTGGCTTTCTTGCTGGCCGCGTAAATGGATAGCGGATGGTCGGTTGGTTTGGCGGTGCTGAACGGCATCGCCGTCGTGGCGCCGTAGACCGCGCTGGTCGAGGCGTACACCAAGTGTTCGCATGGGCTCTCGCGCACGGCTTCCAAGACGTTCAGAAAACCGGTCACGTTGGCGTCCACATAGGCGTGCGGGTTGGCGATGGAGTGGCGCACGCCGGCCTGCGCCGCAAGATGCACGATGCGTTGCGGCTGATGGCGTCGAAACGCCGCCCGCACCGCATTGCCGTCGGCAATATCGATGCGCTCGAACGCGAAGCCCTTGTTCGGCGTCAAGCGGCGGAGCCGCGCGTGTTTCAAAGCCGGGTCGTAGTAGTCGTTCATATTGTCGATGCCGACCACGCTGTCGCCGCGCGCCAAGAGTCGCGTCGCGGTGAAGTAGCCGATGAAGCCGGCAACGCCGGTGACCAATATCTTCAACTTTACAGCCGGCCGTCTACCGCGTTCGCCGGGAACAGGTATTTGACGTCGAACACGACGCTCCGTGGTTTCCCGAAGGCGCGGATGCGTTCGGCGCCCAAGTCGCGGAAGACATCGTGCGCGACGGCGACCACTACCGCGTCGTAAGCGCCAAGCCGAGGCTCGGCGATCGGCGTCACACCTGCCCACGGCATTCCCACTAAGGGGTCGTAGACGTCGACCGTGGCGCCGTTGGCGCGCAATGCGGTCACTAGGTCCACGACTTTGGTATTGCGGACGTCCGGGCAATTCTCTTTGAAGGCGAGGCCGAGCACCAGCACCTTGGCCCCGGCCGCAGCGATCTCGGCACGCGCCATCAGTTCGACTACGCGGTCGGCGACATAACCGGCCATGGCGTTGTTGATGCGGCGGCCGGCGAGCACCAGCTCCGGGCGGTGGCCGGCAGCCTCGGCTTTGAAGGTGAGGTAGTAGGGATCGACGCCGATGCAGTGGCCGCCAACGAGGCCGGGGCGAAAAGGCAGAAAGTTCCACTTGCTGCCAGCCGCTTCAAGCACCGCCTCGGTATCGAGGTCGAGCCGGTCGAATACGATGGCGAGCTCGTTGACTAGAGCGATGTTGAGGTCGCGCTGGATGTTCTCGATCACTTTGGCCGCCTCCGCCGTGCGGATATCCACCGCCGGGTGGGTGCCGGCGGGCACGATGCGGGAATAAAGCGCATCCACGAATGCCGCCGTCGCCGGCGTCGAGCCGGCGGTGATCTTCACGATGTCCTTTAGGCGGTGGCTCTTGTCGCCGGGATTGATGCGCTCCGGGCTGTAGCCGACGTAAAAATCCCGGTTCAGGCGCAAGCCGGACTCCCGGGCCACCAATGGCGCGCAGATCTCCTCGGTGGCGCCCGGAAACACCGTGGACTCGTATACCACGACGTTGCCCGGCGCGATCACCCGCGCCACGAGGCGGCTGGCGGTTCGCAGCGCTTCGAGGTCCGGTCGCTGCTGTTCGTCGATGGGCGTCGGCACGGCAACGATGTAGACGTCGCAGCTTGCGAGTTCATGAACATCCGCGGTGAAGGAGAGGCGGTCGGCGACGGCGAACTCGGCACGGTCCACTTCTTGCGTGCTATCCGCTCCTGCGCGCAGTGCCGCTACGCGATCGGTGTTGATGTCGAAGCCGAGGGTCTTGAGTTGCTTGCCGAACTCGACCGCGAGGGGCAGTCCGACATAGCCGAGACCCAAGACGCCGACGATGGTGTCGTCGTCTGGCAAACCAAGCGGGATGGCACTCTGGGGCATAGGCTGCGGCTGCGAGCGACGCCGAGAGTCTAAAGCAATCGACCATGCCTTGACGTATAGTGTTCGCCATCAGCGACGGCTTGGAAAGGAGCAACCATGACAAGGTCGTGCAAGGTACGACTCGGTGCGTTCCCACTGGGGTTTGCACTCGCGGTCGCGGTACCCGGAAACGCGCAGCAAACGGCCCAAGAGGGAGCGGACAGCCGCATCGAAGAGGTGACCGTCACGGCGCAACGTGTCGCGGAGAACGTCCAACAAGTGCCTATCGCGGTCACGGCGCTCAGCGAGGCGATGTTGGACGATCAGCAAATCATCAATCCCTCGGACCTGCAACTCAACGCGCCGAACGTGAGCTATACGGCGACCAACTTCGGCGGCTCGAGCTTCTCCATCCGAGGCATCGGCCGCTTGGTCATAGGCACCACCGGCGAATCCGGCGTATCGACGCATTTGAATGAGATCGCCATCGCCTCCAACCTCAACACGCTCGAGTTCTTCGATATGGAACGCGTGGAAGTTCTGCGCGGGCCGCAAGGCACGCTGTACGGGCGCAACGCCACCGGCGGTGCCATCAACTTCGTCACCAAGCGGCCGGAAGTCGACAGCCTCGATGGTTTCCTCGACATGGAGGTCGGCGATTACTCCCACCGCCGTGTGAAAGGCGCCTTGAACCTGCCGCTCGGAGAGCGTGTGGCGCTTCGCGTTTCAGGATTCCAGCTCGAGCGCGACGGCTACACGACCAACCTCGCCGCGGGGCAGATGGATGCCGACGGCAATACGTTGCCGGGCATCGACGACGACATCGACGGGCGCGACATACTCGCCTTTCGCACTACGCTGGCTTGGGACATCAGCCAACGCGCCAGCGCGTGGCTGCTGTATAGCGATTTCTCGGAAGACGACGACCGGGCGCGCATCACCAACCAAGTTTGCGCGCGCAACCCGTTGCCCACGACGGGGTGCTTGCCGGATGTTTTCGGCTGGGATACGCCGCACTTGGGAGCGACTACCGCCGGCATCTTCGCCGGCCTCGCCGGCGCCCTTCCGCTAGGGAACGATGGCTCGAATCCAGCGCTCTACGACTATCCGCGACCGGAGATCACCGGTTTTCGGCAAATGCACTCGGACTTCGAGCCGGTGCATCAGAACGACGAGCACGTATGGGCGTTCGGCATCGAGTACGAGTTCGACAACTTGGACGCGAGCCTGATCGGCGCACACCGCGACGAGGTATACCTGTCGCAGCAAGACTACGCGATGGACGTCGGCGCCTCGCTGGGACCGACGCCCGGCAATCCGTCCGGGATCTGGCCGGTGTCCGCGCCGGCCGGTGGCGCTGGCGACGAGTGGCTTTCGGAAGACTGCAATCTCAACGACGGTACGTCCGGCGTTCCCGGCGGCTGCATCCTGCCGACGCATCAGAATCGAGTATTCGCTTTCGACCAAGCCGACGGTAGAAGCGACTTCTGGACCTTGGAGGCCAAAATCCACTCGAACTTCGACGGCCGGTTCAATTTTCTCCTCGGCGCAAGCCAGTACGAAGGGGAGAGCTACGGCGACTACTATGTGCTGGCCAATACGCTCGACTTGGCTACGATCGCGCCGCCGGCGGCATTCCCGGCGCCTCTCTATCCGGGGTTCTTTATGAATACGTCAAACCCGGTTGGCGGCGCGCGGCAAGAAGGCACTGCCGCTTTCGGCGAGGTCTATGTCGATCTCAACGACCGCCTCACCGTCACCGCCGGCTTGCGTTTCAATGAAGACGACAAGAGCGTTAGCGACTCCAGCGTGCTGTTGAATGCCGCGGATGCCAGCGCAGCGCTCGGCGGCCTCTTGGGCCCCGATCCAATCTGGATACGCATCGGCCTCTTTACCGAGATGGCGAACACGGCAGCGAACCCGGCGTTGCAGCTTAGTCAAGCGTCGACGCGCTTGTTGGAGTTCCACGACGCGGGAGGCGTATACGCCCAAAACGCACCGCAGGCCATCGGCCTCATGACTGCCTTGGGCGCCGCCCAAGCGCTGGGCGGTCTCTTGCAGAGCGGCGCCTTGCCGATCGAGTTCCTGCCTGCGCAAGTGGCCGCGCTGGGGCTGCCCGACGTACTCCAAGCCACGGTGTTGACGTTGCTTAGTCAAGACCCGGCGGCCATCGGCGCCGACGCCGGTGTCGCCGCAGGCACCGCGGCGTTTGCGGCGATCGCCGCGGCGGTGCCACCGGTGCCGGGCTTCGGCGAGACGCGCTTCGTTACCGGCAGCCCCACCGATGCGTCTTGGAACGAAGTGAGCGGACGCTTCGGCTTCGACTATCAGCTCAACGACTACACGTTTCTGTACGGCTTCTACAGCCGAGGGTACAAGCCGGGCGGTTTCAATCCGGCCATTCCGCCTGCGTTTCAAGCCACTTCTTCGTTTACTTTCGGCGCGGAGGAAGTCAACTCCTTCGAAGCGGGTGTGAAGAGCATGCTCGACTTTCATGGCGGGGTGGTGGCCAACGCGTCGTTCTTCATATACGACTACAGCGGCCTGCAGGTCACCCGCATTCGCAACAACAGCTCCCTCAACGACAACATCGATGCCAGTCTGATGGGATTGGAGCTCGAAGGCCGCTGGTACCCCGAGGCGTTTTCGGGCCTGTCGGTGGATTTCGCCTATGGTTGGCTGAACAGTGAAGTGGAGGGTTCGAGGTCGCTCGACCCGGTCAACCGCACGGCGGGGAACAGTGACTACATCCTGCTGAACAACATCGATCCGGGATCGCTAACCGGCGTCAACTACATTGCGCGGGAGTCCCAGATCACCCAAGCGCTGGTGGCCGCCGCAGGCCAGGCAGGTGCGATTATTCCGGTCTCCTATCCAGCGAACCAAGCCGGCGTCGCGATTCCCGCATACTTCTCTCGGCAGTTCTTGGATGCGGTCGGCGTCGAGACTTTGGACGGCTTGCCCGTCGACTTGGATGGCAACGAGCTACCGAACTCGCCGTCGCACACGCTGAAACTGGGCGTTGCGCACACATGGAACATCGGCAACGGGGCAACGTTGACCGGGCGTTGGGATTGGTATTGGCAGGGCGAGTCCTACGCCCGGGAGTTCAACTCCCCCGGCGACGAAATCGATGCTTGGTCGCAACACAACGCCACCGCCATCTACGAGAACGGGCCTTGGACCGTGAAGGCTTGGATGCGCAATGTTCTCGACGACGACAACGTTACCGGCAAGTACCTCACCTCCGACACGTCCGGTTTCTTCCGCAACTACTTCCTGACCGAGCCAAGGATTGTCGGGGTGTCGTTGCGTTACGGCTTTGGCGAATGATCGTGGTGTGACTGCGACGGCGCCCGCCGGGCCGCAGCGACGGAACGGCGTGCGCCGCGTCGCAAAGCGCCTGTGTGGTTGCGGTGCGCAAGCCGTCGCCTACGGCGCCGCCTTTCGCCCAAGCCCAAGCCGCCCTACCCCCTCGGACTTCGTGGCTAACGCCGCCAAGTCCGAGGGGGCTGGTTGGACGAACACCCTTCGCGCTTGAGCAGCCGCCCGACGAGAACGGAAACCGATTCAGAACGTGCGATCCGCGCCTTCTGGCGGTGGCATCGGCCTAGGCCAGTAGCGGTTCGCCGCGCTTACTTCCTAGGACAGCCGAGTCCGACCATAGCTAGGCGGGAGCGAAAGGCGGTGCCGAGAGGCGACGGCTTTCGTGGCGCTAGCGTTGATCCGGCGGCACGTAATCGCGTGCGGTTTCGCCGCGATAAAGCTGTCGCGGGCGGCCGATCTTGTACGGCTCGCTCACCATTTCTCGCCAATGCGCGATCCACCCGGGGGTGCGGCCGATCGTGAAGATTACGGTGAACATCTCGGTCGGGATGCCTACCGCCTTCAACGTGATTCCCGAGTAGAAGTCCACGTTCGGATACAGCCTGCGCTCGATGAAGAACTCGTCTTCCAACGCGATCTTTTCCAGCCGCTGCGCCATTTGCAGCATTGGGTCGTCTTCCACCCCGACCTCCGCGAGCACTTCGCGGCAGGTCTCCTGCATCACCGTGGCTCTCGGATCGTAGCTTTTGTAGACGCGGTGGCCGAAGCCCATGATCCGGAACGGATCGTTCCGGTCCTTGGCTTTGGCGACGTACTTGTCGATGTTCTCCGGCGTGCCGATCTCCGCCAACATGTTCAGCACCGCTTCGTTGGCGCCACCATGCGCCGGCCCCCACAGCGCCGCGATGCCGGCGGCGATGGCGGAGTAGGGATTGGTGCCGGTGGAGCCCGCCAGACGTACTGTCGAGGTCGAGGCGTTTTGCTCGTGGTCCGCATGCAGCATCAGGATGCGGTCCATGGCCCGGGCGATGACCGGGTTGACCTCGTAGTTCTCGTCGTCCGCGAATGTGGTGTAGAGGAAGTTCTCCGCGTAGTTCAAGTCGTCCCGGGGCGGCAGGTAGCCTTTGCCTTTGCCGTGCCGGTAGGTCAACGCCGCGAGGCCCGGCATTTTCGCGATCAACCGCAGCGCGGTCGTCATGCGATGTTCTGCCACGGCGATATCCAAGCCGTCGTGGTACTCGGCGGCCAATGCGCCGGTGAGCGCCGTCATGATGCCCATGGGATGGGCGCCGGGCGAGAAATGGCCAACGATGTCCCGCACACCCCGCGGGACTTCGCGTTCGCCGGTGATCGCCGCGACGAAGGCGTCCTGCTGCTCGCGGCTCGGCAAGGCGCCGTTCAAGAGCAGGTAGCAAAGCTCGAGAAAGTCGGACTGTGCCGCGAGTTGCTCGATCGGGTAGCCGCAATGTAGGAGCGTGCCGGCGTCGCCGTCGATATAGGTGATGTTGGAGTCGCACGAGGCCGTGGAAACGAAGCCGGGGTCGTAAGTGAAATAGCCTCTCTTGGTGAGCGCGCCGATGTCGATGACATCGTTGCCGAGGCTTGGCTTCAATACCGGCAACTCGATGGCGTCTTCGTGCCCGTCGACGAGCAGCCGCGCATGTTTCTTCTCGGACATAAACGCCCTTACTCGCGGAACGTGCGGTGAGCCTATTCGAGTTCGGCGCGTTCCGTCAACGCTTGTGCTGGACGGCGATGCGGCGCAACATCCGAGTCCACTCGCTTATTCGAGGTCCAGCATATGCGTCGATCGAACAGATTGCGTCGAGATACCTGCGTGCGGAACGCAGGCTGCGCGCTGGCGGCGCTTGCGCTGGTCTCCTGCATTGCCGCCTGCGAGGGCGCCGTGGGCACCGGCGAATCGACGGATGACCCGGACGAATATTGGCGAGCCGTTCGCGCCTATGTGGAGACGGATGCGGTTTGGCACGCTACTGCGCTAAGCGACAAGGGCCCGCACCCTGACATCACCCTAGCCGTCGCGGCCGCTCGCGCCATCGTCGACGACGAAGCTCACCCCCGGCGCGGTGACGCGGCGGAGTTCCTCATCGATCATCCGAGTGGCGTCTCGTCCACCGCTTCAGCGGACATCGCGCTCGGTATCGAGACCTTGGTGGCGCATGTCGGTGCCGATTGGGACGCGGTCGGGGCCTACCAAGAGCGGCGCGAGGCATGGCGGCAACGCGGGCAGGCGCTCGGACAAGGCGAAGTCTCCGTCGAGGAAAGCCGCGAGCTACGCAAGGCGTGGCTAGCCGACGAACCTAAGATCCTTCGCGCTATGGCGGCCGCCGCGGCCGTTGCCGCCACCGACGGCCACCAAGCGCGGCGCGAGGCCGCCGAGTTCTTGGTGCAGAACGCTTCGCGCCTGTTGGCCGGGCGCCAGTTCGCGTTTCAGGGCGCGGACGTCTTGCTTAACCACTTTCCGGATTACGACGGCTGGCCGGGTGCGTTGGCGGCGTTGGATTCACCCATTCCAGACGGGCGTTCCGACGAGCTGTGGGAGCGAATAGCCGCGGACGCCGTGGATCCCGCCGTTCGCGCCACGGCGCGCTACTACCTCGCGTCTAGGTTGGCGCGCGCAGCGAACGAGTTCAGCGCGTCCCTGGCGGAGCGCAAGGCTAGGCAAGCCCGTGCCTTGGCAACGGCGACCGGTTTGAGCGTCGGGGTGGAGCAGGAGGAACTGCATGCGCAAACGCGTAGGGCAGAGGACGGCACACTGGTCGGCGCCACGTTCGCCCAAGCGGAGACCGAGCTGATCTATCGCATCAAGCACGCGACCGCAGGCGGCATGCTGCCGGAGGCCGGGGGCAAGCGCTTGGACGGCGGCGAGGAAAGTCTTGCCGACTACGCTGGCAAGGTGTTGTTGATCGATTTTTGGGCGACTTGGTGCAGCCCGTGCATTCGCGCCTTGCCGAAGTTGCGGGAACTGGTGGCGACGTTGCCCCCGGAGCGGTTCGCGCTGCTCGGGATCAGCAGCGACGACGAACTGTCGACAGTGACCGAGTTCCAACAGGATGAACCGATGCCTTGGCCGAATTGGCATATCGGCACGAGCAGCGAACTCACCCGAGTGTGGGATGTGCGCGCCTACCCTACCTACATCCTAGTGGACGGCGAAGGCGTGATCCTCGCTCGCGTCAACGAGTTGTCGGCGCCGTTCGTCACACTCATCGAGGCGTCGGTCGCCACGCTGGCAGGCGATGACGCGGGTGCGCCGACGACCTGACGACCAACGACACCGGCGCCCGTCCCGAAGCGGCCGCTTCCTGCCTCCTCGGGACGGTACCCGATAGCGCGAGTTACACGGCGTTGCGCAGTACTTGGCCCGCGCAAACGCCGGTATGCTCGTCGTCCCTCAAGGTCACGCGACCGTTGCAGACCGTCGCTTTGTAGCCTTGCGCACGCTGCTGAAAGCGGGGTGCGCCGCCCGGGAAGTCATGCACGATATAGGGCTGCCGCTCTTCCAAACGGTCGATGTCGATGACATTGAGGTCGGCCTTCTTCCCAGCGGCCAACGTGCCCCGGTCGTTGAGGCCGAGCACTCGCGCGGGTTCGCCGGCGATCCGGCGCACCGCTTCCTCAATGGCGTAGGTGCCCTTGTCGCGATGCCAGTGAGAGAGTACGAAGGTGGCCCAACCGGAATCGATCATCTGGCTGACGTGCGCACCGGCGTCGCCCAAGCCCGGCAGCGCCCAGTCGGTAGTGATGAGTTGCTCCAAGTTCTCCAAGTTGACGTTGAAGCCACGCTGGTGGAATAGCGCTTTGCCGTCGCTCGCCAAGGTCAGCCGCAGCCACGTCTCCACCGGGTGTTCGCCGGCCGCTTGGGCGAGATCGAACAGACTTTCGTAGCGCGACCCCGTGTAGTTCGGCCGCGCGCCGTCGCCCATCGGGTAGTAGCGCTTGGTGGTCTTCAGCACTTGCTCGTCGAGTCTGGGGTTGTCGCGCACCTCGGACACCAACTTGGCGCGCAGGCTCTCGTCGGCGATGGCGGCAAGGCGTGCGTCGAAATCCATCTCCCGCAATCGGTTCCATGATGGCGTACGCCAGAAATTGTTGGTGGCGAGACCACCGACGCCCCCGCCGGCGCGGGGCACCGTTACCGCCGTAATGTCCACGCCGGCGGCGCGCATGGCGGTCACTTTGGCGTGCAACGCCTCGCGATGCTCGCCGATGGCGCTGAACAGAATGCGGCTCGTCCTGCCTTCTTCGGCCAGCAGATCCATCTCCGCCTCGACCTTGCCGAAGTTCGGCACCGTCTGCATCAGTCCGCCGGCGTCGCCGACGGCTTTGGCGATGGCGACCATCTCCTCGTCGGATGCGAATGTGCCGGGAATGGGTCTGCGATCGGGCAAGGTATGGCCGGGGTGCCGATTCACCGAAAAGCCGAGCGCGCCTTCGCGCACCGATTGGCCGGCGAGCGCGGCGATCTGGTCGATCTCCTCGGGTGTCGCCTGTTCTTCGATGGCGCGTTCGCCCATGACGTGGAAGCGGGTCGCGCTGTGGCCCACCAAGCCGCAGACGTTGATCATCGGTCCTAGGCGCTCGATGGAGTCGAGATAGCCGCCGTAGGACTCCCAATCCCAAGGTAGGCCGGTGAGGATGGCGTGCTTCGGAATGTCCTCCACCGTTTCCATCATGCCGGCCAGGAACTCGCGGTCCGCCTTGCGGCAGGGCGCGAAGGTAACGCCGCAGTTGCCGAGCAGGGCCGTGGTGACACCGTGCCAAGTGACGGACGTCATCTGCGGATCCCAGCCGATTTGCGCATCGAGGTGGGTGTGCAGATCGATGAAGCCGGGCGTCACCACGCAACCGGTGGCATCGATCTCTTCCTTGCCCGTCGCGCCGACCTCACCGATTCCCGCGATGCCGTCACCGTCGATCGCGACATCGCCGACGAACGGCTCGTTGCCGGTGCCGTCCACGACGGTGCCGTTGCGGACCACTAAGTCATGAGCCATTGGGTGCCCCTCAAAAAGTAATACCGGCTACTATGCCACAGTACGACCAACGTGAGCCAAGCCAGAGGCCAAGGGTAACGATCGATGGCTGAACAAACCCCCGGCGCGAAGATGATGTACCTCATCAAGCGCAAACCGGACACCTCGCGGGAAGAGTTGGTGGCGCATTGGTTCGCCAACCACATGCCGGCGGTGATCCAGAGCCAAAAGGATGCCGCGGTGCGGGGCAGGCCCCACGCGACCCGCTATATCGCGACCCTCTACGACGCCGTCGCCGATGGTGCGCATCCTTGGGACGGCGTGGCGCAACTGTGGTGGCCCAGACCGCTGCCGAAGCCGAAAGTCGGCTTCGGCGCCGAGCCACGCGACACGTTCCAGCAAAAGGCGCGGCCGTACCTGCCTTGGGCGACCCGCGAGTATGTCGTGCTCGACGGTTCCGAGCACTTGAGTACGGCGCCACTGACCCTGAACGCGCCGTACCCGATGACGCGCTCCGGGTTCTTCAAGGTGAGTTTCCTAGTCGCCGCCAAGGCGAACACGGACTACGACGTCTTTTTCGACCATTGGCTCGATGTGCATGTGCCGAACGTCAAGGCGACCATGGAGCAGGTGGGTGGCTTCCGCTATGTGGTGAGCCATAGCATTGACGCCGAGGACGAACCTTACGCCGGCATGGCCGAACTCTACTTCCACGACCCGGACGGTTGGGCGGGGTACCGGCGGACCATCAAGCCCGACGGCATGGAGCGTTGGGTGGACGGCGGGCGCATGCATGTACTGAGGGCGCACACGGAGATGGTCGGCATTCCTTGAGGGTATATGCGCGTGACGCCTCTCAAGTGCTGGAATTGCGGCGCTTCGCTTGCCGAGCTGCCGCGTCCGATAACCCGGCATATGAACTGTCCGGGGTGCTTCGAGGACTTGCATTGCTGCCGCATGTGTCGTCACTTCATCGATAGCGCCACCAACCCCTGTGCCGACGAGCGCGCCGAACCGCCGGTATACAAAGAGGGCGCGAACTTCTGTGACTTCTTCCGGCCGGCATCGGAGAGCTACAGGGCGGGCGCCAACGAGCGCCGAGCGCGGGCGAAGTCTACGCTTGATGCGCTGTTCTCGACCGGCGCAGCTCAAGAAGACGAGGAGGGTGGTGCCGAGGCAGCGGACGAGGCCGACCAAGCCCCTCCGCCGCAAGACGAGCGAAGCGAGGCCCGGCGCAAGTTGGACGATCTGTTTCGCTAGCGGGCGAGACACCGATGCCCAAGTTCGCCGCCAACATCTCGACGATGTTCGCCGAGTTGCCCGTCGCCGACCGCGCCAGGGCAGCGCGCGAGGTCGGTTTCCATGCGGTGGAGTATCTCTTTCCCTACGCGTATCCGGCGGCCGAGGTGCGCCGTTGGCTGGATGACGCGGGCGTCGAGATGGTGCTGCTCAATACGCCGCTCGGCGATGCGGCCAACGGCGAACGAGGCGTGGCGGCGCTGCCGGGTCGGGAGGCGGATTTCCGCCGCCACTTCGAGCAGGCGCTTGACTACGCCCGCGTTCTGGGGGTTGAGATGATTCATGTGATGACCGGCGTCGTGCCGCCGGCGCGCAGGACCTTGGCGCGAGCCGTCTGCGTGCGCAACTTGCGCGCGGCTGCGGCCATCGCCGCCGCGCATGGCATCCGCCTCCTGCTCGAACCGCTGAACGACGAGGATACCCCCGGCTATTTCCTCACCCGCACCGACGAAACCCGCCGGCTGATCGACGCGATTGATCGCGACAATGTCTACTTGCAGTTCGACCTCTACCATCGTCAAATCATGGAGGGCAACTTGGCGCGGCGACTGGCCGACAACTTGGACATCGTAGGCCACATCCAGTTTTCCTCCGTGCCGGGGCGTTTCGAACCCCAATACGGCGAAGTGAACATGCCGCACATCTTCGATCTTTGCGACCAGTTGGGCTATGCCGGTTGGCTGGGCTGCGAGTACCGCGCCAAGACCACGACGGTGGCGGGTTTGAGCTGGGGCGAACCCTACGGCTTGGGGGCAGGCCGTTGACGCAACTAAGCGAGTCCCAAGTCGCGAGCTTCCGTGAAAACGGTTTCCTGTTTCCCATCGCCGTGTTCGACGCCGCCGAAACACGACGCTATCGGCAACGCTTGGAGGCGGTGGAAGCGACCTCCGGCAACAAATACGCCGCTCGCGCCGGCTTGCCCATCACCCACGCTTGGGCTTGGGATTTGGTGCATGACCCGCGCATCGTCGAGCCGATCTCCGCCGTCCTCGGGCCGAATGTGCTGCTTTGGTCGATGGACTGGTTCATCAAGGAGCCCGGCACCGCCTTCGTGACGTACCACCAAGACGCCACCTACTGGGGCCTCGAACCCCACCATGTCGCGACGGCTTGGGTGGCGCTATCGGATGCGGGGCCGGATACCGGCCCCATGCGCTTCCTGCCCGGCAGTCATTTGGGCGAGCTGTTCGAACAGGAGGACACCTACGCCGAGGACAACTTGCTAAGCCGGGGCCAAGTCGTGAAAACGCCGATCGACACGGCGGAAACCGTCCTCGCGCCCCTAGCCGCCGGCGAGATGTCCCTCCATCATGTGCGCGTGATACACGGTTCCGAGCCCAACCGCAGCGACGACCGGCGCATCGGTATGGTGCTGCGTTACTGCGCCACCGATGTTCGCCAGACCAAGGTCGACCGGGACCGCGCCATTCTGGTGAAGGGCGAAGACGCCTATGGCCATTTCGAGATGATTCCGCGCCCGAGCACCGATGGCGGCGAGGCCGAACTACACTTGGCCCGCGACCACGGCCGGACTCGGCGAAAAGCGCTGATGACGGACTGAAATCGCCAGCCGGTCGGCGCGGGTGTTGGCGCCTGCTCAGCCGCACCCGGCAGCGAGTTTCGCCAGCGCGGCGTCGGTGACTTCGCCTTGGTGACGTGCGCAAACGCGCCCGTCGCCGTCGAGTCGCAGGACATACGCCGCATCTTCGTTGTCGAACCCGACCAGCTCGCGCCACGCATCCGCCTTTTCGTCGACAAGGTAGAAGAACTCGTGCTTCGCCTCGGGAAAGCTGCCGCGAATGCCTCGCGCCACCATGCGACGCACAAAACCAGGCGCGCCGGCCAAGACGACGACCCGATAGACCGGCGCCTCGCCACTGGCTTCGAGTCGCTCACCCCAAGCCCTGGTCTGCTCGTTCGAGGCGCGGCTGAAGCCGACGACAAGGTGGGCGCCGGCGAACGAGTGCGGCAAGAGCGCTACGTCTGTCCCGGTCAGCGTTTTCGCCGGCAACGGCTCGTGCCACGCGCGTTCATCTTCGGCGCCTAGCGCGACCGCCATTGCGAGGGCGGCGAGGGCGGCGAGGGAGAGTGCGGCGACCGCGAGTTTGTTGGTCATGTTTCCCGTCTCCAGTGCGCTGGCGCTACGGAAGCCTAGCAGCGAGCTTGGCGTTTCGTAACTTGTGCTTGTGGCCTGCCCGTTGCCGTCACGCCACCGCCGTCGGCTTCGGCGCATCGAAACATCGCCGTCAGGCACTTGCGAATGGTGTAGGCTCCGTCACGAGGGTACCGGCGGCTTGCTTTTGGACGAGGGGAAATGCGCGTACTTCACGTTTACCGCACCTACTTCCCCGAGACCCAAGGCGGGTTGGAAGAGGTCATTCGGCAAATCTGCCTGAACACTCGCCGACACGGCGTGGTGAGCCGAGTGCTGTGTGCGAGTCCATCCATTCGCCCGCGAGTGGTGCGACGCAAAGAGGCCGCGGTGTACCGTTCGCGGCTGAACGTCGAGATCGCTTCGTGCGACCTTTCGTTCCAAGCGCTAGGGCTGTTCCGCCGGATGTTGAAGTGGGCCGATGTGGTGCATTACCACTTCCCGTGGCCGTTCGCGGACTTGCTGCACTTCGCAGCCCGCGTGCGTTCGCCGACTGTGCTCACCTATCACTCGGACATCGTGCGCCAGCGGGTGTTGGCCGCGCTGTACTCGCCGCTGATGCTCCGCTTCTTGCGGTCGATGGATCGCATCGTCTGTACCTCGCCGAACTACTTCGCCACCTCCCCGGTGTTGCAGCGCTTCGAGGACAAGGTGGAGATTTTGCCCATCGGTTTGGATCCGGATTCTTACCCGTCTCCGGAGCGGGCGGAGGTCGCTGCCGAACGCGCTCGTTACGGTGAGGGCTTTTTCCTGTTCATCGGCGTGCTGCGCTACTACAAGTGCTTGCATATCCTCTTGGAAGCCATCCAAGGGGCGCCCTATCGGGTGGTCATCGTCGGCTCTGGACCGACGGAAGCGGAACTCAAAAAACAAGCCCGCGACTTGCGGCTGAACAACGTCGCATTCACGGGGCAGGTCTCGGACCGAACCAAGATCGCGCTCATCGAACTCAGTCGCGCCGTGGTGTTTCCCTCCTATATGCGGTCGGAAGCGTTCGGTGTCACGCTGCTCGAGGGTGCGATGCGGGGCAAGCCGCTGATATCCACGGAGGTCGGTTCCGGCACCAGCCATGTCAATGTGGACGGCGAGACGGGTCTCGTGGTGATGCCCGCGTCGCCTAACGCACTGCGCGAGGCGATGGATCGCTTGCATCGTTGTCCTCGCCAAGCGCACACCATGGGCGAGGGCGCTCGTAATCGCTTCGAGCGACTGTTCAACGGCCGCCTGATGGGCGACCGCTACGCTCGCATCTACGAGACGCTCACCGACAACTACCGGCAGGACGCCGAACCGGCAATGCCGGCGGCTTGGACGCGATAGCGCCGCTGGCCAAGGCCGCTCGGCCCGAACATGCGCATCGCGGTCGACGGTCGGCCCCTCCACCACCCCTATACCGGTATCGGCGTTTA
This sequence comes from uncultured Pseudomonadales bacterium, assembly GCA_964348085.1. Classification (GTDB taxonomy): domain Bacteria; phylum Pseudomonadota; class Gammaproteobacteria; order Pseudomonadales; family Azotimanducaceae; genus VXYL01. Next base: position 28,866 of record CAYGBI010000043.1, read on the forward strand.
CACCTACGAGGTGCTCGCCCGCCTAGCCGACGAGCATGCGCTCTTTGTCTACTTGGACCGCGAGTTGTCGCAAGAGCTGCCGTTTCGCGCAACGGTGCGCGCCGGCCCGGCGCGACGGCTCCGGGGGCAAGCGACCGTTCACTTCGCCTTTCCGCGCTGGGCGAAACGCGACCGCGTCGATGTCTTTTGGGGACCGCGCCACAACCTGCCGCTCGCACTTTCTACCGTCCCCTCCGTCGTCACCATCCACGACATGGTGTGGCGGCGTGCGCCGGAGACGATGAAGCCGCTCAACTGGTTGCTCGACGCGACGCTCATGCCGCTGGCGTTGGCGCGCGCCGATGGCGTACTCGCCGTGTCGGCGGCGACCGCGGCGCAGGTGCGCGCTTTCTGCGGTCGTCGCGACGTGCGCGTAGTGCTGTTGGCGCCGAGGCAAGCGGCTCGGGCGGTTCCGTTTCGCCACCCGCGGCCGTATTTTCTGTTCGTCGGTCAGCGCGAACCGCGCAAGAACCTGCCGGGCACCATTGACGGATTCCGTCGCGCCGTCGACCGCGGGCTGCCCCACGATTTGGTGCTGGTCGGGCCCCAAGGTTGGAAGCAAAAGGGCGTTGCGGAGTTCATCGCCGAGAGCGGAGTGGCGCATCGCATCATCGATTTGGGGCCACTGTCGGATGAGCGCTTGGCTGGCGTGTACCAAAGCTGCGTGGCCTTGGTGCTGGCGTCGTTCTACGAGGGCTTCGGCCTGCCGCTCTTGGAAGCGATGCAGTACGGCAAGCCGGTGATCACGTCCCAAGGCGGCGTGTTGGCGGAGGTCGGCGGCGACGCCGCGCTGTTGATCGACGCGCATCGGCCGGAAACGATCGCCGCCGCCTTCCTACGCCTCTGGCGAGACCCGCGCGCATACGCCGGTCTCGCTGCGCAAGCCCGCTCCCGGAGCAGGCTCTTTTCGTGGGATCGGACGGCGCGGCAGACCGCCTCGGTATTGGCCGCCGCCGTCGCACGTCGCACGGCTTGATGCGCGCGCCGTCAGGGGTGGCGGCTACCGAATTGTCTGGCGTCGTCGAGAAGGTCGCGTGCGCCGAGGCCCAAGCCGATCGCCACGGGGAGCCAAAACAGCAGCCACGTCCAGCCGACTTTATCGATCAGCTCGTAGCCGTCGAGCAAATAGCTCGGTAGGCCGAGCGCCCAAAGAGAGAGGGCGAGCTTCGCTTCCTCCTCCTCGTAGTGCCGCAACAATACGCGGCTTGTGAGCGCCACCACGACGAGCAACAACGCCAAGCCCAGCAATCCGCCTTGCCAAGCGACCGCGAGATACAAATTGTGCGGATGCAGCACCGGCCAGCCGGCGACTTGCTTCAGGTCCTCGCTAAGCACGCCCACGCCGAACCAAAGGCCGTCATCGACCAGTTGCGTCCAGTAAGCCGACCAAATGCCGGGCCGCAGACTCAAGCCGCGCGGCAAGATGAAGGTGTCGCCGCTAGGCACGAGCCAATAGACCGCGAGAAGAGCGGCCAACGCCGCCGCGACGCTGGCGCCCATGAGTGCGAGAAAGTGCGCCGGTTTCGCTACCCGATGACAGAGCAGCAGACAGACCATGCCCAGTGCCCCGCAGGCCATCGCATTGCGGGACCCGGTGAGGATCACGGCAACCACCAAGAGCGCCACCGCGATGCGGACGGCGTAGTGCCACGTCGCCGGACTTTCCTTCGCATTCCTGAGCCAAGCCAGCCCGCATAGCGCGGCTGCCGCGTACACCAGCCCCGCCTTAACGTGGGTGTCCAACTGGCCCAAACCGTTCAGTCGCTCATCCTCGGGGGACTCGACGAAAAACACCACGATTGCCGCCAGCGCCGCCAGCGCGCCCACCAGCGCCACGGCCGACGTCATCCGCTGACGGAACCAGTCCACTTGCAGGCACTCCGCCAAGGAGACGACGAACGCTAGCACTAGCGCCGCCCGCGCGACTTGTCCGAAGGCGTCCCGGGCATCCCATGGCGTCGACCACAGACTCGTCAGCGGCAGGTAAATGAGCAGCGCCACCACCGCCAACAAACCGCGGTCCAAGAAGAGCGCGCGCCAGCGCGCCACGCCGGCGAAGACGTAAACGGCCAGCACATAGGTGGCGAGACTCGAGCCGCTCTGGGACGTGAGCACGAACATGGACGCCAACGCCACGATCATAAGCGTCGCGCAAATCGGCACGCGGTAGTCGATCAACGCGCGCTGCCAGATCGACGAGTGGGCGGGGGGCGAGTGGGTGGACCAGCGGCTGAAGGGAGCCAAGGAGGGCTTGGCTGGCATGGCGGGGACGGAAGTCGCGTCGCCGTTGGGTGACGCCACTAAGGGCCCGGCGTAAGCGCACCGTCCGGCGATGAAACCGGTGCCGCGTCAAACGCCGCCAACACGAGGTCCATGGCTTGCTGGGCGTCCAACCGGTAGGCGACTTTCGCCGTCGGCGGATTGCGCCGCCGAGTCGTCCGCTCGTCCACCACCGTCATGCCGCGGGTCAGCTCGCCCTGCGTCTCTACCGCCACATGGCGCGGCTCGGCCTCGATGAGCGGCGGATGCGTCACCGCAAGGACGGCGCACGGGTCGTGCAACGCGGCCGTTCGGTTGCCGTTCAACGTCTCCATGCGATTATGCAGGTGTAGGAACGCCTGTGCCGCAAACCGCGCCGGCGGCGTGCCGACGGCATTCAGGCGGGCTACCGTATCGTCCGTGGTGCGCAATTGATGGGTGAGATTGAGGCCGCACATGGTGATGTCCGCGCCCGAGGAAAACACCCGTGCGGCGGCTTCCGGATCCGCGAAGATGTTGAACTCGGCGGTAGGCGTGGCGTTGCCTGGGCCGGCGCTGCCGCCCATGATGGATATGCCCGCGATGCGTCGCACCCACGACGGGTCGCGGTGGATGGCGAGGGCGAGATTGGTGAGCGGGCCGACGGCGACGATCCACGCCCCCTCGCCTGCATCGAGCAGAAACCCCACCGCGTCGTCGCTCGCCGGCGTGCGGTCATGCGCCACGCGGTCCACGCCGGCGAGACCGGTTTCGCCATGCACCACCGCGGCATGCACCGGTTCGCCGACCAGCGGCTTCGCCGCTCCGGCGTGTACGGGCGTGTCCACCCCCAAGAGCGCCGTCACTTGCAGCGCGTTGTCGGTAGTGGCCGGCAGCGGCGCGTTGCCGCTCACCGTGGTGATGCCGAGCACTTGCGCATGGCGATGGGCGAGAACCAAGGCAATGGCGTCGTCGTGACCGGGGTCGCAATCGATGATTAGACGTTCCATCAAGGCACTATAGCGCACTAGTGTTCCGACTCGAAAATGAGTTGAATCAATGATTGTCCCGTGTCATGGTCG
>CAYGBI010000044.1:0-31548 GCA_964348085.1 uncultured Pseudomonadales bacterium
CCCGCCCCCCCCCGCCCCCCCCCCCCCCCCCGCCCCCCCCGCCGGGGGCCCCCCCCCCCCCCCCCCCCCGCGGCCGCAGCACCAGCGCCCGGGCGATGGAGATGCGTTGCCGCTGGCCGCCGGAGAACTCGTGCGGATAGCGATCCATATGCTGCGGTTCCAAGCCCACCTCGTCGAGCACGTCGGCCACGAGTTGACGGCGCTTCGCTTTGGCGATTTGCGGCTCGTGAATGCGCAAACCCTCCTCGATGATTTGCAACACGGAAAGCCGCGGGGACAGGCTGCCGTACGGGTCTTGGAAGACGATCTGCATGTCCCGGCGCAGCGGGATGAGTCCTTTGCGCTTCACGTCGCTGATCTCGTCGCCGTCGAAGCGGATGCTGCCCTCGCTGTTCAGCAGCCGCAGCATGGCGAGCCCGAGCGTTGTCTTGCCCGAACCGGACTCGCCCACCACGCCGACGGTTTGCCCGGCGCGCACCTCGATGTTCACCTCGTTTACGGCGGTGAAGTAGCGGGTCTTGCCGAGCCAGCCCTTGCCCACCGGGTATTTCACGGTGAGCGTTTCCGCGCCGGCGACGATGGGCGCGCGCTCGGCGGCCGGTGGCGGGTCGCCTTTCGGCTCGGCGGCGAGCAGCTTTTGGGTGTAGCTGTGGCGGGGTGCGGTGAAGATCTGTCGATTGGCGCCGGACTCGACGATTTCGCCATCGGTCATCACGCACACGCGGTTGGCCATGTTGCGGACGATCCCCAAGTCGTGGGTGATGAGCAGCATGGCCATGTTCATCTGCGCTTGCAGATCTTTCAGCAATTTGAGGATCTGCGCTTGAATGGTGACGTCGAGGGCCGTCGTCGGTTCGTCGGCGATGAGCAGTTGCGGCTCGTTGGCGAGCGCCATGGCGATCATCACGCGCTGCCGTTGGCCGCCGGAAAGCTCGTGGGGATAGGCGCCCAAGCGGTGCTCGGCGTCTTGCAGGCCCACCAGCTTGAGCAGTTCCAAGGTGCGCTCGCGAGCCATCTTTCTAGAGAGCTGTTTGTGTACGACGAGCGCTTCCCCGACCTGCTTGGCGATGACGTGCAGCGGGTTCAGCGACGTCATCGGCTCTTGGAAGATCATGCTCACGACGCCGCCGCGCACGTCGAGCAGCCTAGTCTTGTCTGCGCCGAGCATCTCTTCGCCGTTTACCAGCACGCTGCCGGCGGGATGGTGAGCTTGCGGATAGGGCAGCAGTTGCAGAACGGAAAGGGCGGTGACGGACTTGCCGGAGCCGGATTCGCCCACCAAGGCGACCGTCTCCCCTGCTTCGATGTCGAACGACACGCCACGAACGGCGGGCGTGTCGCCGAAACTCACGTGCAGGTCGCGCACTTCCAAGAGCCTAGCCGCCATCCGCCTCCCCCGTCGTTGGCGTCAAGATTGGCGTCAAGAGTAGCACCGCGTTGGCCGCATTCGCGACGATGACGGACGGTCGGCTCGCCGCGATTTCACTCGTTGTCCGCGCCCCATACTTCGGTGAGGCGCCGGTCGCGCCCGCAACGAAAACGGTAGTACTTGTAGCGGATCGGGTTCTTGACGTAGTAGTCCTGATGCTTGTCCTCGGCGGGGTAGAACGTCGCGCGCGGCAAAATGCGGGTGGCGAAGCTGGCGCCGAGCTTCTGTTCCAGCTCGCTCTTGCTCGTTTCGGCAAGCGTGCGCTCGGCTTCGCCGTCGACGAAGACGGCTGCCCGATAGCTCGCCCCCTTGTCGCAGAACTGCCCGTCGTCGTCGAACGGGTCGATGTTGCGCCAATAGACGCCGAGCAACGCCGCGAAGTCGATTTGGTCGGCGTCGTAGGTCACCTGTACGGCCTCCAAGTGTCCCGTATCGCCGTAGGTGACTTGCTCGTAGGTCGGCGACTCGGTGTGGCCGCCGGTATACCCGGATGTGGTGTCAATGACTCCGGGGAGTTCGTCGAATGGCGGCTCTATGCACCAGAAGCAGCCGCCGGCGAACACCGCGGTCTTTTGTTCGGCGCCGAGCGGCAGCGCGAGAATCAAGGTCGCCAGCAGAACGATTCGTCGAGACATCGGCATCTCCTTGCGTCGCTCAACCGAGCTTAGACCAGTCGGCGACGAGATTTCGGCATTTCGCCACCATTCTTCGTATCGACGCTTCCCGGGTGACGGATTCGACGTCGTCGAGCCGCACCCACTTGAGCGCCAAGGACTCCTCGTTGGCGGTGAGGTTGGTGGGGAGCGGCGCCGTTTCGGCCATAAGCAGGAAGCGCACGTCGTAGTGGAAGTGCGGCGGGTCTTCGCCATGGGCGGGAATCCGGTGGATGTCGAGGTCGACGGCGTCTTCGACGACGGGCGCTACGGTCAAGCCGGACTCCTCCTCCGCTTCCCGGCAAGCGACGGCGAGCGGGTCGCACTCGCCGTCGGCGTGGCCGCCAAGCTGCAACCATTTGCCGAGTTTCGCGTGCAGCGTCAGCAGCATCGACGAGGCGGACGCATCGACTACCACGGCGGAGCCGGTGACGTGCCCGTCGTCGAAACAGTCGCGCTCGAAGCAGCGGGGCTGCCGCTCGACGAAACCGCGGAACCGCGCCGCCACATCGGCGCAATCGCCACCGTCGCTCGGGTAACGCGCTTGGTAGCGGCGGAGCAGGGCCAGCAGTTTGTTTCGATGCATGGTCGCGCTATGCTCCCGCCGATACCCGACCGATGAGGATACGCCAATGATCGCGCTGCTCGCCCGCTTGAACGTCGCCGCCGGCAAGGAGGCCGAGTTCGAGACCGTGATGCTGGAACTCGCCGCCCAAGTTCGCGCCAACGAACCCGGCAACCAACTCTACACGCTGGTCAAAGACGCCGAAGGCTATGCGGTGATGGAACTCTACGACGACGAAGAAGCGCTTCGCGCCCACGGCGCGAGCGATCACTTCAAGGCCGCCGGCGCGAAGTTCGCCGGTTTGATGGCGGGCCGCCCGGAGCTCAAGCAGTTTCAAGTTATTGGCTGAGGGATCGTGGCGTGGTCGGCTGCGGAGCACGCCCCGCGACCGACTCACCAGCGCGGACCGCTTTGGGCACGGCGACCAGCCTTCAATGCGGTTGCGGAGCGTGGCCCCGCGAGCGGCTTACCTCTCCCAGGGCGGATTGGGCTTAAGGCGAAAGGCGGTGCCACAAGCCGGACGGCTTTCGTGGTGCCAGTGTCCCTAGCCGCACACATCTCACCAAGAACGCCAGAGCCAGTGTCGGCCATGCCGGCAGTTCTGCCTGCCAGTCATCGCCGATCTCCTCTCGTTGGTCTAGTCATCGCGCCAATGGTGAGAGTCGGCATGCCCTCCGGGACCGACTCAAGGTATCTGCGCAGGCTTCGCCAAGAACGGCGACCTCGACCGGCTAGGTGCATTTCGGCGCTATGTCCGGTGTTGGTGACGTCGGCACTTGGCCGCACCCAGTATTAAGTGTGTTATTTTGGCTACTAATACTTAGTAGTAGTCTAAATTAAGACTCTTAAATGCACGAAAACATGTCCCCGGCAATGCGCCGGAGGCTCAAGGACCTAGGCGAGGACCTACGCACGGCCCGCCGTCGCCGCCGCATAGCCCAAGCGGACCTTGCCGCCCGAATGGGCGTATCGGTCGGCACTGTGAAACGTATGGAAGCGGGCGACCCCGGCGTTGCCATTGGCACGATCGCCATGTGTCTGCTGGCGCTCGGCAAAGTCGAGCGCCTTGCCGGGCTGTTGCCCGAGGAGGCGGACGACATCGGCTTCATGGTGGATCGTCAGAACTTGCCCCAGCGCATCCGCAAGCGCCAAGGCGTGACGCGGTGAGACGGATTCTGGTGGTCATGGGCGACTCGCCGGTGGGCACCCTTCACTTTGACGCGCGCGCCAACAAACAGGTCTGCGCGTTCCGGTACGAGACCGAGTGGCTGGCATCCGGTTTTGCGATTGCGCCGTCCATGCCGTTGGCTGCCGGGGCGTTCTATGCGTCTGCGCCGGCGTCGGATCCGAGGCCGGCGCTGCCCGGCGCGATCGCCGACTGTGCCCCGGGCGGCTGGGGACGGCGATTGATCGCCAGAGACCTTGGCGGGCGACCCAGCGAACTCGACTTCCTGCTCGCCGTCAACGACCGGACCCGGCAGGGCGCCTTGCGGTTCGTCGATGAGCGAGGGGTTCCCTTGGCCGACAAGATTCCGCCGGTGCCGAGGATGGCCATGCTGGCCGACATCCGACGCTTGGCAAACGCCTTCGAGACCGACCGGGGCGACCTGCGAGCGGTGGCACACCAACTACGGGGCCCGGGCAGCACCTTGGGCGGGGCTCGACCCAAGAGCGACTTCGAGGATGCGCACGGGACGCTGCACGTCGCCAAGTACACGACCGAGCGGGACACGCTGCCCATCGAACGGGCGGAGGTCGCCATTCTGAAGCTCGCTCGAGAAGTGGGTCTGCGGGCGGCCAAGGCAAGATTGGCGCTTGGCCGAACGGACTATCCGGTGGCGCTTATCCGGCGCTTCGACAGAACGGGGAGCCGCCGGCACCATTATGTCTCGGCCAAGACGTTCCTTGGGTTCAATGCGAACGAGACGGGTTGCTATGCGGATCTGGCGGACGCGATGAGGTCCACCTGCGGGGAATATCTACCCGGCGAACTGCGCGAACTGCACCGCAGGCTCCTGTTCAGCATCCTCGTCTCGAACGACGACGACCACCTCAAGAACCACGGCTTCCTCTACACAGGGGAAAGCTGGCGGTTGTCGCCGGCGTTCGACATCAATCCCAACCCGGATGGCAGCACTCGGCTGCAAACGGGGATCATCGACCCCGCCGACACCGAACCGTCGGTCGATGCCGCCGTAGCGGCAGCGCCGCTGTTCGAGGTTGGCAAGGACGAGGCGATCGCGGAAGCCCGGCGGATGGCCGAAATCGTCGCGGCAAGGTGGCGTCTACTGTTCACTGAGATGGGCATGGATCGCGGTGCCTGCGACCGCTACTCGACAGCCTTTCGTCGTGCTAGAGAACTCGGCGTTGCGGCCCGAACGAAGTCCAAACGCGAGGGCAAAAGCGAGGGAAGGCGGCGCTGACCGGGTCGATTTCCGAGAGCCTTTCTTGGGCTGTGTCAACCCTTTAATCGTTGCGGCATGTGTGGCACGATTCGCCGACTTCTCGGCTTTATTACTTGGAGACTTAAGCATATGAAGCTATCGTTCAACAGCCCGTCGCGTACGGTTGCCGTCGGATCGGCGGCCCTCGCGACGGTGCTTTGCGCATCCGCGTTCGGCCAGGAATCCGCGGCCGAGACGGCGGAGGGATCGATCGAGGAGGTGGTCGTCACCGGCTCCTATATCAAGGGCACTCCGGAGGACGCGCCCCTGCCGGTCACCAGCCTTACGCGGGACGATCTCGCGGAACAGGGATCGCCCACTACCCTCGATCTCATCAAGAACCTCTCCTTCAGCCAAGGCGCGGATGGCGAAACGGATCAGTTCCAAGCCGGCGCCGGCGCCGACCGCGCCACGGTCAACATCCGCGGCCTCGGGCCAAGCCGTTCACTGGTGTTGGTCAACGGTCGCCGCACGACTTGGTCGCCGCACGCCATCGGCGCGCAAGCGCAGTTGCTGGTGGACGTGAACAGCCTGCCTTCCATTGCCGTGGAACGTATCGAGTTCCTGCGCGACGGCGCGGCGGCCACCTATGGCTCCGACGCCATCGCCGGAGTGATGAACTACATCACCCGCGGCGATTTCACCGGCCTCGAGATTTCCGCCAACCACAAGGCGATCGAAGACTCCGACGGCGACAGCGAACTCGGGGTGATTTTCGGCACCGACTTCGGCGACGGCTTGGGGCATATCGTCACGTCGTTCAGCTACATCCAGCGCGGCGAACTGGAGCTGGTGCAGCGCGACTGGGCCGTGCGCAGCTATGCGGACAGTCCTCGCGGCGGGTGGTCGAGCGTTGGTCGGCCGGCGGTGTTCGTGCCGTGGGATCGATTCGATCAGACGGCCGGCGGTTTTGGCGGGTTGTTGGGCGCGGGTATCGTGGATCCAAACTGCGAAAGGTTGGGCGGCGCGCGTACTACCACGCTTTCAGTGAATCCGCTGGGCGGGTTTTGCCGCTTCCAGTACACGCCATTCGACAACTTGGCCGAGGAGGCGGAACGCTGGCAGTGGTTCACCGAGGGTTCTTGGGACTTGAACGAGACCACGACGCTTAGCGCGGAGTTCCTGCTCACCAACAGCCTTGTTCCGGGTTGGAACACGTCGCCCTCGTATCCGCCCAATCGACTGGTGGATCGCAGCCGCTCGATTCGGGCCAACAATCCGGGCCTCATCGACATGGCGAGCAAGTATCCAGACCTTTACGGCGACTACGCCTTCTGCAATGCGTCCTACTGCCGCTGGGACGGCGATAGCTACATGGACGCCGAAGGCAATCTGGTTGTCGGCGCACAAGATGGGATGAGCATTCCCGCGGCATGGCAGGAAGTCGGCTGGTACTACGGCCGTTTCTACGGTCAGGACGGACCGTTGCGCGACCACAAACGGGAGAACGATCTCGCGCGTTTGGTGGTGGCGTTGGATGGCGAATGGGGCGAGTACAACTGGCAAGCCTCGGCCAGCTATTCCACCTCGGAGCGCGTCAGCCTAGGCGGCGATACGATGGTCTATCGGGACGCCCGGGCGCGGCAGGGGCTCGGCGGTTTCGAATGCGAACGCATGGTGCCGAACGAGTACGACAACGACGGCAACTTGGCTTTCAGCTTGGAGACGGTGATGCGGCACGCTGGCCAAGGGCCGTGCCAATACTGGATTCCGTTTTCCAATGCCATGGTCGGGTCGCATCCGCAGGTGCCGAACGGCTTGGCCAGCAATCCGGACTTCAACCCGGCTTTGGACAACCGGGGCATCTACGACTACATGGTGACCGATCTCGGTGGCGAAGGCGAAACTTCGCTCTTGGTGCTCGAAGGCGTGCTCACCGGCACGTTGCCGTACGAACTGCCGGCCGGCCAAATGGCTTTCGCTGCCGGTGTGCAGCAGCGTAGCGAATCCTACGCCAGCAACGTGCTCTCGGGCGGCTTGAACGACGGGTTGGCGTATCCGTGTGTCGCCGGCCCGGAGATCAAGAACTGCGCGACAGGGCGCACGGGTCTATTCGGCTTCCTGCCGCCGGGTTTCCCCATCGACTCGGACCGCAATATCCAGTCGGTATTCGGCGAACTGTCCCTGCCGATCGCCGAAACCTTGGAAGGCCAGTTGTCGATGCGCTACGAGTACTATGGCGGCGGCACCAGCAGCTTGGATCCGAAACTCGCCCTGCGTTGGCAAGTATTGGACAGCGTGGGGTTGCGGGCGTCCGTCGGCACCACCTTCCGCGGGCCGACGCTCAATCAGACCGTGGCCGCCAATTCGTCCAACTCCCTGCAATTCGTGAGTGTGACCGGCGCGTTCAAGCGCATCGACACCAAGGGAAATCCCGACCTCGCTCCCGAGGAGGCGACCACGTTCAATGTCGGTCTCTTGGTCGACAGGGATGAACTGCTATTGGACGGCGACAATCTCTTCATCACCGTGGACTACTGGTCTTACGACTTCGAAAAACCCTTGGTCACGGAGCCGTTCAACAACGTTCTGGCGCTCGCTTGCCCGGGGGGTGCCACGGATCCGTGCGACACGTCCAGTCCCTACTTCTCGCGCTTGACCTTCGGTGGCAACGCCATTCCCACGGATGTGGAGATCATCGACATCAACATCATCAACGGGCCGGACATCCAGACGGACGGTGTGGACTTCTCGGCGCGTTATTCGATGCCGCTAGCCGCGGGCCAGCTCACGGCCGGCGTATCGGGCACCAATGTGTTGAGCTACGACATTTCCGCATGGGAGCTGGGTTCTGCGCTGGACGCGCTTGGTCGCTTGAACTACGGCACGTCTCTGGCGCGCACGGTGACGGAGTGGAAAGCGCGAGGTCACCTGAACTATCGCGTCGGCAACTTGAACGCACGCTATGTGGCGAACTATATCGGCGCCTACGACCACGGCGGTCCCGCCGGCGACGACTTGGAGGTCGAAAGCCAGCTCACGCACGAGGTACACGCGATCTACGACGTGGGCGACAATCTTCGCCTCTGGGGTTCGGTGGTCAACCTCACGGATGAAGACCCGCCGTTCGTCACACGGGAAATGAACTACGACGCCTTCACGCACAATCCGTTTGGCCGGATTTACAAGGTTGGCGTATCGGTGTTCTTCGACCGCTAGCGAGCAGTCGGTCTTGGTCGCGCTCGTGACCAAGGCCGACGAAATGCCGGCGAGCGGAAAACGCGGCGAGAAAGTGCTAATGCGCGGCTTGGCCATTGCCGGCTTGGTCGCGCTTGGCGCTTTCACGCTTGGTTGCTCCCCTCCGGCCACTGAGCAATCCCCGACTGGCGACGTTCACCCAGTGGCGGATGCGCCGCCCGCGTCATTCGAGTGGAAGCTCGTTACGGCTTGGCCGAAGAACCTGCCAGCGCTTGGCACGGCACCGGAGCGCCTCGCCGAGACCATTGACGTAATGTCCGGCGGGCGGTTCAAGATCAAAGTCTACGCCGCCGGCGAACTGGTGCCGGCATTCGAGGTCTTCGACGCCGTTTCCCGAGGCCACGCGGAGATGGGCCACGGTGCGGCCTACTACTGGCGCGGCAAACTGCCCATGGCCGCCGTGTTCGCCACCGTGCCATTCGGCATGAATGCACAGGAGATGAACGGCTGGCTGCACCACGGCGGCGGCCTTGAGTTGTGGCGCGAGTTATACGCGCCATTCGGCGTCGTGCCGCTGGCGGCCGGCAACACGGGCGTGCAGATGGCGGGATGGTTCAACAAGGAGATCAACTCCATGGCGGACATCCAAGGCCTGAAAATGCGCATCCCCGGCTTTGGCGGCGAGGTGTTTCAACGCGCCGGCGGGGTCGCCGTCGCGCTGCCCGGCAGCGAGATGTTCACCGCCCTGCAAACCGGCGTCATCGACGCGACGGAATGGGTAGGCCCGTACAACGACCTCGCGTTCGGCTTGCAGGACATCGCCAAGTACTACTACTACCCAGGCTGGCACGAACCCAATGCCAACTTGGAAGTGATCGTCAACGCCGACGCCTTGGCGGAGTTGCCGGAGGACTTGAGAGCGATGCTGATAACGGCGTGTCGCGCCAGCAATCAAGATGTTCTCGACGAGTTCACGGCCCGCAACGCACAGGCGCTCCGCACGTTGGCCGAAGAGCACGGCGTCGAAGTTCGCCGGTTGCCGGACGATGTGCTACGGCGCTTCGCCGAGATCGCCGCCGAAGTCGTGCGGGAAGCCGCCGCGGATGACGAGTTGAACGGCCGCATTCTGGCCTCGTATCAGACCTTCCTCGCGGAGGTCGGCAGCTACCACGCCATATCGGAGCAGGCGTACATCAACGTTCGGAGTGCTTTGCCCTGATGCGGCAAGGTCAGTTCAGAACGTTGCTTCCCCGCAACTCGGCGATCTGCTCGTCACCGTAGCCAAGCACCTCGCGCAACAACTCGTCCGTGTCCGCGCCCAAGCAAGGTGCGGGCCGGCGCACGCCATTTGGCCGCTCCGTCAAGCGCCACGGAATCCCGGTGTGGGCACGGGCGCCGACCTTCGGGTGCGGCAACCGCTCGATATAGCCGCGGGCGTTGAGATGCGGATCCTCGACGATGTCTTGGCAGGTGAAGGTGGGGAAAGCGGCGATCCCCTTGCTCTGCAATTCGGTCGCGACTCGCCAGCGATCGCGTTGACGAGTCCATCCGGCCACAAGCGCTTCGAGCGCCTCCTCGTTGGCCTTGCGCGCCTTAAGCGTTGCGAAGCGTTCATCAGTAATCAGCGCAGGGTCGATGAGCTCGGCCAATCGGCGCCAGTCTTCGTCGTCGGCGCAGGCGATCGCCACCCACTCGTCGTCGCCTAGGCACGGGAAGCAACCGTGCGGGGCCATACATGGATCGCGGTTGCCCATGCGGGGAGGCTGCGTGCCGTCAAAGGCGTATTGCATCCACGCTTCTAGCGCGAATGCCGCGCTCGCCTCGACCAGCGACACGTCCAAATGATCGCCAACGCCGGTAGCATCCCGGCGCGCTAGGGCGGAAACCACCGCCAGCGCCGCCGTGATGCCGGCGTTGGGGTCCGGCATTGAGACGCCGACTTCCTCCGGGCCGCCGCCCGGATAGCCGGTGACGGAGGAGATGCCGACGAGCGGTGCGGTGGCCGGGCCGTAGCCCATGTACTCTCGAAACGGGCCGGATTGACCATAGCCGCTGATGCTCGCCAAGATGATGCGCGGATTGACGGCTCGCAATGACTCGTAGCCGAGGCCGAGGCGGTCCATGACGCCCGTGGCGAAGTTCTGCATCACCACGTCGCTGACGGCCACGAACTCTTTGACGAGTTCTACGCCACGCTTGGTGCGCAGGTCCACGGCCACGCTTCTCTTGCCTTGGTTCCACTGGTTGAACATCCCCGAACGATCCAAGTCCGGCTCCCCGGCGGCGGGATGCAGGCCTGCGCGACGGTACAGGTCTGGACGTAGGGCGGACTCGAAGCGAATCACCTCGGCGCCTAGGTGCGCCAACTGCATGGCGCCGAACGTCCCCGCCCACACCCAAGTAAGGTCGACGATCCGCACGCCTGCCAAAGGCGCTTTCGACGGCTGTCGGGGCACCGGGTTTCGCGGCGCGAGAGCGGCGCCAAGAACCTCGTCGTCGTGCTCGCCGAGTTGTGGGGCAGGGCGGCGGGTAGGCGCTCTACCGTTGACCGTCAACACCGGCGAGGCCAAGTGCGTCACGCGCCCCGCCGCAGGGTGGTCGACCTCGGCGAAAAAGCCCCGCTGTCGGAGATGCGGGTTGGCTGCGAACTCGGCGTAGCCCATCACCGGCGAGAAGCAAATGCGGTGCTTCTGACCCTCGTGGTAGAGGTCGTGGGCTTTCCACTCGCCGACGAACTCCTGAACGAAGGTATGCACGATGTCGCGGTTTTCCGCGCGCCCGGCCGGATCGGCGAATATCTCCAAGGTCGCCCAATCCGGGTTGCCCATGAACGCAACCAGCCGTTGCCATTGGTCTTGCTCCACGCACACCAAGAAAATCGGCCCGTCCTTGGCTTGGAAGGTGCCCCAAGGAATCAGGCCGCGCGGATGCGTGCGCTTCAACACGGCGTCGCGGTAGCTGTAGACGGGTATGCCGGCCTCGAGGACAGAGGCGACGTACTCCTGTTCGGACAGGTCGATGTGCTCGCCGATGCCGCAGCGGCGGGACTCCCTCGCACACGCGAGCGCCGCAAGCGCACCGGCGGTGCCGGCCATCATCGCGCATTGATGGCCGAATACCTTGAGCGGCGCAAACTCGGGCTCGGCGTGGGTGCCGGGGCAAAGGCTCGTCCAACCGCCGGCGTTGGCGACGATCAGTTCCGTGCCGCGATAGTCGCGATACGGGCCGCTGACCCCGAACGGGGTGATGGAGAGCGTCACCAAGCCGGGGTGTTTGCCGCGCAGGCTCGGCGCATCCAAGCCCAGTTCCGCGGCCTGCAAGCGCGGCGTGCCATGCACCAAGATATCCGCCCACGCCAGCAGGCGATCCAGTTCCGAGCGACCCGCGCTGGTATTGAGGTCAAGGCGTACACCGCGTTTGTTCACGTTCAGCGCCAAGAACGAACCGCTTCGTTCTAGGTTCGCAACACTCTCTGGGCCCTTTGGACTCTTTGGAAATGGCCCGCGCAGACGGCTTGTATCGCCGCCGGGCGGCTCGACCTTGACGACATCCGCACCGTGGTCGCCGAGCAGTTTGCCCGCGTAGGCGGCCGACACGCCGCCCGTGGGCAACGTATCAAGCGGCGCGAGTTCCAGGACGCGGAGCGGCGCCGCCACGTCCGGTCCCGCTATGGCTGCGCTTCCAGTCCGGCCAGCACTTGCGCGATGGCATCGCCGCGCAAGTCTTTCTTTACGGTGGCGTAGGACGCGCCGTCGAGTTTCACGAGTTCGCCGGCCGCGGCGAGTGCGGTCTCACGCACATCATCGGCTGCCACTACCTCATCAAGAAATCCCGCATCTTTGGCGTCGTCCGGCGGGAACAGAGTGGCGCCGATGGCGGCGCGCGCGAGATAGCGCTTGGAGAGCCGTTCTCTGGCGAGCAGCAAACCGAAGGGCGGCAGAGTCATGCCGATGGCGGTCTCGTTTAGGCCGATGCGAAACTCGCCTCGCGTACCCACCCTGAAGTCCGCCGTGAGCAAGGCGAACGCGCCCAAGGCGATGGCGTGTCCCGGCGCGGCGATAACGAGCGGCTGGGGCAGACCGTAAAGGCGCATCATTAGACGAGCGCCGGCCAAGCTCATCCGCCGCGCCGCATCCGGATCGCCGCCGCGGATGACCTTGAGATCGAAGCCGCCGGAGAAGATCCCGGGACGGCCCGTCAGCAGCACGGCTTTGGCTTCGGCAGCGCGATCGAGCATGGCGTTTACCGATGCGATCATGTCCGGGCCGAAGGCGTTGGCCTTGCCGTCGTCCATGGTGATCGTGGCGACTCCGTCGATCAGTTCGTAGCTTGTGAGTTGTGGCATCCCTTGGCTCTCCTTAGGCGTTGGGTCTCTTGGCTAATCGCTTGTGCTCGCGGCGGTTACGCTTCCACGTCGAACAACGCCGCGAGTTGCTCCGTCATCGCGCCACCCAATTGCTCCGCGTCGGTGATCGTCACCGCCCGCTTGTAATGATGGGTCACGTCGTGACCGATGCCGATGGCGATGAGCTCCACCGGCGAATGGTCTTCGATGGTTTCGATGGCGTATTTGAGATGCTGCTCCAAGTAGTTGCTTGGGTTCACCAAGAGCGTCGAGTTGTCCACCGGCAAGCCATCGGAAATCACCATCAATACCTTGCGTTGCTCGTGGCGGACGACGAGCCGGTTGTGCGCCCAGATCAATGCCTCGCCGTCGATATTCTCCTTCAGCAACTCCTCGCGCATCATCAAGCCGAGATTGCGTCGGGCGTGACGCCACGGATCGTCGGCGGATTTGTAGATGATGTGACGCAAATCGTTGAGCCGCCCGGGGTTGGGCGTTTTGCCTGCGTTGATCCACTCCTCCCTGGATTGGCCGCCGCGCCAAGCGCGGGTGGTGAACCCCAAGACTTCCACGCGCACGGAACAGCGTTCCAAGGTGCGACCCAAAATATCGCCGCAGACCGCGGCGATGGTGATGGAGCGGCCGCGCATGGAGCCGGAGCTGTCGATCAGCATGGTCACCACGGTGTCGCGGAACTCCGTCTCCTTTTCCTGTTTGAAGGCCAACGGGTTCATGGGATCGACCACCACCTGCGGCAACTTGGAGGTGTCCAGGATGCCCTCGTCCAAGTCGAACGCCCAAGACCGGTTCTGTTTGGCGAGCAGGCGGCGTTGCAGGCGATTGGCGAGTTTGGAGGTGGCGTGTTGCAGCGACAGCAACTGCTGATCCAAGAGCTGACGCAAGCGCAACATCTCCTCGGGTTCGCAAAGTTCTTCCGCCCGCACGACCTCGTCGAACGCCTCGGTGTACGCGCCGTAGTTGAAGTCCACGCGAATGCGTCCGGCCTCGTCGGGCAGGAAATTCGGCGCCTCTTCCGGCTCGCTTTCGGCGCCGAGTTCGCTCAAGTCGAAGTCCGCGTCCATCTCCACCACGGTGGATTCGCCGTCGCCGTCCTCGTCGCCCAACGAATCCTCGTCCAAGGCGACATCCTCCGGCGCGAACTCGGCATCGGGTTCCGCGCCGTCCTCCACCGTTTCGACGTCTTGGTCGTTGTCCTGCATTTCCGGCTGATCCTCGAACTCGGCGGCGAAGCCGAGGTCCGCCAGGATGGAGCGGCAGCGGCCGGCGAACTCGCCTTGGTCGTAGACGCAGTCGGCCAAGGCGTCGATGTGTTGGCCGGCGCGCTCCTCCACGAAGTCGCGCCAGAAACGCACTACGTTCTCCGCCGACGGCGGCAGCGCCCGCCCGGTCAGGCGTTGGCGCACAATCAGTCCGACGGCGACGGAAAGCGGGGCTTCGGTTTCGGCGGTAACCGTGTCGAACGCGGCTTGTTTACACACCGCTTCCAAGGACGCTTCGAGGTTTCTCGCAACGCCCGCCATCCGCAGCGAGCCGATACTGGCGACACGGGCGTCCTCGACCCACTCGAACATCTCGTGCGCCGGCCCCCCGCGCGGGGCGCTCGAGCGGTGCGTGGCCTCGTCGTGATAACGCATCTTTAGGGCGAACTCGTCGCCCACGCCCCGAATCGCGTTCAATTCTTCTTCGCTGCACCCCAAGTTCGGCAGCGGCACATGGATGCTGTCGCCACGCAACCCCGCCGCCCCTTTGCCGAAGGTGACGGCCAACTCGTCGTTCTCGGCGAGCGCGCGCAGCGTCGCTGTGGTGGCCCGCTTGTAGGTTTCAAGCGGCTCGTTGTGGTCGGCCATCGCTGTCTCGTCAAACCCGGAGGGTGATGCCGCGTGTCGCGTCGCCCAAATCTTCGCCCATGCAGCGTTGGTAGTACTCCGCAACGATGGGGCGCTCGAGTTCGTCGCACTTGTTCAGAAAGGACACCCGAAAGCCGAATGCCACGTCGTGGAAAATGTCCGCGTTTTCCGCCCACGTCAGCACCGTGCGCGGCGACATCACGACCGAGATGTCGCCGTTGACGAAGCCCTTGCGCGTGAGGTCCGCCACCGCGACCATGTTGCCGATCATGTGCCGGCCGCCTTCCGTCTGCTGCCACGCCTTGGCCTTGCCGAACACGATGTCCACCTCCATGTCGTGGGGCAAATAGTTGAGCGTGGTGACGATATTCCAGCGGTCCATCTGCCCTTGGTTGATCTGCTGGGTGCCGTGGTAGAGGCCGGTGGTATCCCCCAAGCCGACCGTATTGGTGGTGGAGAACAGGCGAAACGCGTCGTGCGGGCGGACGATCCGGTTTTGATCCAACAGCGTCAACTTGCCTTCCACTTCCAGAACGCGCTGAATGACGAACATCACGTCCGGCCGGCCGGCGTCGTATTCGTCGAACACGAGCGCGGTGGGGTGTTGCAGCGCCCAAGGCAGGATGCCTTCTTTGAAGGTAGTGATCTGCTTGCCGTCCTCGATCACGATGGCGTCCTTGCCGACGAGGTCGATGCGGCTGATGTGGCTGTCCAAGTTGACGCGGATGCACGGCCAGTTGAGCCGGGCCGCCACTTGCTCGATATGCGTGGACTTGCCGGTGCCGTGATACCCCTGAATCATCACTCGTCGGTTGTGCGCGAAGCCGGCGAGGATCGCCAGCGTGGTGTCGGGGTCGAAACGGTAGTCGTCGTCGATGTCCGGCACATGCTCGGTGCGGTAGCTGAACGCGGGCACGGTTAGGCCTTGATCGAGGCCGAATTGTTCACGCACACTGACCGTGGTGTCCGGCAGCATGTCGGGCGTGAGCGACGAGTCGTGAACGTTCATTGGTATCCTTTCGAGTGACTGCGATGGCGTCTTCTGGCGACGAAGACGCAAGCGGCTAATTTAATCAAGTAAGGCAAAGACATGCCAACGATACACATGGTGCGTCACGGACGCGCCGCGGCGGGGTTCGACAGCCACCGGGACCCTGGTTTGGACGCCGTCGGCCAAGCGCAGGCCGAAGCAACGGCGCAGGCGCTCAGCGCCGAATTGGCCGCACCCGTGCCCATCGTTTCGAGCCCCTTGGCGCGTGCCCAAGAAACCGCGGCGCCGTTGGCCGTGCGCTGGGGCGCCACCGTGGCCATCGAGCCGCGCATCGCCGAAATCCCCTCGCCGGTGCCGGACTTGCGGGAACGCGCGGTTTGGCTGCGCGGCATCATGGCCGGTGAGTGGGCCGACCTGCCGGAAGACCTGCTCCGGTGGCGCCAAGCCATGATCGACTGCGTGCTCGCCTTCGATCGCGACACCGTCGCGTTCTGCCACTTCATCGCCATAAACGTCATTGTCGGCGCGGCGACCAACGCTCGGAAGCTGATCGTGTTCCGCCCGGACAACGGCTCCGTTACGCGGTTCAACACCGATGGCGGCAAGCTCGAACTGATCGGCCTCGGCGAAGAAGGCGAGACCCGAGTGAACTGACGCGCCGCAACGTTCGGAGCTTATATACGCGCCTTCAGGCGATCCACTGCATCACCTTGTCCACGACCGTATAGACGGCAAAGCTGATGTAGGTGGCCGCGCCGATCGTAACCATGATGACGTTCACCGGCTTTGGCCGCACGGGGGCCGGCAGGTGGCGCAAGTTCATGTAAAGCACCATCGGCACGTACGCCGCCATCGCAAAGCCGCTCAGTACCGCGCTGATAAAGAAGAAGTCCAACGCGGTCACATCGAAGACGTCGAAGAACCACGTGGCGACGACGCCGATGGCGCAAAGACCCACCGCCAAACCGAAGTAGAGCTTGTTCGCTGCGAACCGATGCGCGAACTTGAAGTTGGTATGCAGCAAGTCCACCCAAAGCCGCACACCGCCGTCGAGGCCGGCCAGTACGCTGCTGAACAGCGCGGCGATGCCGATGATAAGGAAGAGATGCCGGCCGCCAACCCCCATCGTGCCTTCCAAGACGAGGGCGAGGTCCCACACGAGTTGGTTCGATTGCGGAACGATCTTGAGCGGATGCAACACCACCAATGCGCCGAACATGAACAGGAACATGGTGAATGTGTTGGCGAGCCAGAAGAACGCGGTGCTGTCTTGTACGACGAACCGAAACCAGTCGCGAAACCGACGCACGTTCTCCTTGGTTGGCGAAAATATGTAGCCGATTTCGCTGTTGCCGCGTTGCGCTTCTCGCAGCGGATTTAGCAGCGCGGGAATTCGCCCGCCCATGCCGATGCCCTTGTCGCGCAAGTAGTAGGCGTAGAACAGATTGCCGAGGCCGCCGGCGCCGGCGAATACGAAGGCGCCGAAGAATCGATGGAAGGTGAACTCCTCGTCCAAGCTGATGTGACCGAAGTTGAGCAGGCCGCTCAACATGTTGCCGACGTCGGCGAGCGTGCCCACGCTGAACGCCACCACCAACAAACCGATGACGATGAGCACCACCATGAACACGATGGAGCGTTCGATCGAGGCATAGATGCGTTTCGGGCCGAACACGATGGCCAGCGCGACGGCGAATATCGCGGCGGTCCAAAACCAGTCCGGTCCCGGCCCGTCCGTGCCGAACAAGAGGATCTTTACCGACGTGCCGGTTTCCCGCCCCCAACCGGGCAAAAAAGCGCCGACGAACATCAGCGTGAAAAAGAAGTACACCCAGAGCTTGGACATGCGTGCGAAACCGGTGAACGGACTTTCTCCCGTCGCCACCGCCCAGCGCCCGATTTCGATGTTGATCCACAGTTGCAGAAAGACACCCAAGGCCGCCGCCCACATCATCTCGGTGCCGAACTTCGCGGTGATCCACGGCCAGAGAATCAGCTCGCCGGAGCCGATCGCCATACCGATCATGACGGCGCCGGGGCCGGTCATCTGCCAAAAACTCTTGTCCCGTTCCGGCAAGTCGGCCGTGCGCCGAGAAGGTATGGCGAGGGTCATTGACTGAAGAGCTCCTTATTGGCGCGAGGCAGAAACAGCACCCCGATGACGGCGTTGAACAACACGAAGAACGTATGCATGACAAAGCTGAACGCCGCCACCTCCGGATAGTCCGGGAACAGCACGGTCCACAGCAGTAGCGCGCCGGCGTGAAACGGCAGCGGCAACGCCGCGGCGAGAAAGATCACCGGCAGAAACGCCAGCATCTGCCCCACGCTCACGTCTACTTGAAAGAGATCGAGCGCGAACGTGTACACGATGACCGCGCCAATCAAGTTCGGCGCTTTGAACAGCACGATGAGCAGGTAGTGTATGGGCCGCGCTTGGCGGAAGGCGGCGAGCAATGGCTTGTCGCGCAGCCCGCCGCTGCCGGTGCGGGTGCGAAAATAGGCGATGTGCAGCGGCAGGTAGATGGCGGCGAAGGCCATCACCGCCGGCAAGATCACGTCGAGCGGCATTACCGTGGAAGCTTCGCGCACCAAGTCGTAGTTGGCGGCGACGCCTATCCCGGAGAAGATCAGCAACTGATAGATCTCCATCAGCCCCAACAAGATCATGCTGGAAAGCGCCTGCCAGCCCGGCACTTTGTAGTGCCGCAGCAGATACAGAGACATCGCGCCCTTGCCTACTTGTTCGTTGACGAGGGAGAGGATGTAGGCGCTGGCGCGAATCGGCAGTACACCGCTGAGTTTCAGTTCCGGCGCGTTGAACCAGCGCACGACCCGCCAAGTGACGTGACTGTCCACTAGGAAGAAGAACACCGAGTAGGGAATCATCAGCATCAGCCAGAACAACCAATCGGCGCCGGCGAAGAAAGCCGCGAGGTATTCGAGTACGGTTTGCGCATCCCGTGCCGCCGCTTCCTCCATGCGCTGATAGACGAGATAGAAGCAGCCGGCTGCGAGCAGCCATGTGCCGATTCGGAACAAAATCGACCAACGGGACTTGCTCTTGGGCGCGTTCGCCGCCCAGGGTGCGGGCGTAGATTGGCCCTGCGGCCGGACCGACCGGCGGGACTTGCCGCTCGGCCCAATCGCCGGTTGTTGTTGTTGGCCTTGGTCGTTCACAGCCGAACCAGAATCGACATTTCGGTGTCCGCACGCTTCACGAAGCCGAGCTTCCGATAGACCCGCGTCGCTTGGGCTTCGGCGGGACTGCCCGTTCTCACGTGCAGAAACGGCACACATCCGGCGCGTTGTTGACGACGCACGATCTCCAGCACCAGCGCCTGCGCGTAGCCTCGCCCGGTGTGGGCGGCGTCGGTACACACCGCACTCACTTCCCGATAGCCGGGAAGGCAGATGCGTTCGCCGGCCATGGCCACCAACGTGCCGTCCTCGATCACGCCGACATAACTGCCCAAGCGATGCGTTCGGCTCTCGAACGGCCCGGGATCGGTTTCCTTGGCGAGCCGATACATTTGCTCCGCATGCGCGTCTTGGAGCTCCACCCAAGGGATCGTGGCAGTCGGCTCTTGGGGCGGCTGCGGACATACCCATTGCGACAACGGCACCACGGCCGCCAAGCGCCACAACTTGGCCACGTCGCCGGCGATTTCCCCCGGTGCGACCGCGGCAACGAATTGTCGGGGGGTCACCATGCTCGCCAATTCCGAGAGCGCTTCGCTGCTTTGATCGGCGACTGCGGCGATCGGCGAGATGTCCGGGCGATAGCGCGCCGCTCGGGTGCCGACAACGCCGAATTCGCGTTGCTCGCCGCTAAGCGCGTGCCACGCCGGATTATCGAGTTCGTGCACTTCTCACGCACCCAGAGGTTGCCGCTGCCGTAGTCTGCCCGCTCAAGAGCGAAGCGTCTCGGCAAGTGCTTTCAACCGCTTCGTGCCCGGGCTGATGCGAACGCCGGCCGCCAGCTTGTCAGCGAGGTTCTCTTCGGTGCAACCGTCTAGGAAGGCGATGTTCGCCTTCTTGCAGGCGTCGAAAACCCGTTGCCTCGCGGCTTGCAGTTCGGGCCGCTCGAAATCTTGGCCAACGCCGCGATAACCGTGTGACATGGACATATCCGCCGGCCCCCACTCCGCGAACGCGATGCCCGGCACTTGCGTGGTTGCGCTCGCATTTGCCAATGCGCGTCGATTCTCGATCTTCAAGCCGAGCATCAGTTCGCCATCGGGGTTCAACGGCCATGGGTCTGCGCGTTCTAGATATTCGTCCGGCGTCACGCCCCAAATCGCCGCGGCGACCCCCTGTCCCCCGGAGCCTCGCGTTCCGCCCCGAAAGGTGTAGCGGGTGGCCTCGACGACGGCTTGCACGGCCTCGGGATTTTCCGCGTGACAGAGCAGGAAGCCGTGTACGCCCGTGGTGAGCAACTGCCGAACCTGCCATGCGTTGGCGCGTACGATGTCCACATGGTTCACCTCGAAGGGCAATTCCACCAATACCGGCGGCGTCGGCGTGCCCGCTGAGGCGAGGCCCTGCATGAATCGACCCAAGCCGACGGGGTCGAACGCGCCGTGCTCCATGCCGATATTGATGTAGTCCGCCCATGTGGATGCCATCGCCACGCCGGCCTCGAAGGTCAGCTCCGCGCCGGCGTGGGCGCCGGTGTAGAACACCGGCTGGTCGCGTTCCAGCTTGTCGATGGCGCCGTTGATTCGAGCCCCCATTGCCACGCGGCTCCCCGACGAGAAAGCTAACTACCTTACCACCGCTTGCCTTACCGTCGCTTGCCCGCCACGCCACCGTGAACAACCCGCCCCGTCGCACCCCGTTGAAGGTGTACTCTCGGAGCGAATCCGTACTCGGAGTGGCGAGCGACATTGGCTAGAACGACGTTGCGCGACAAGCTTGCCGCCCGCGAGGTGGTATTCGCCCCGCTTGCGCTTGATGCGCTAACCGCGCGCATTGCGAGCCAAGCGGGCTTTCCGGCCGTCTACGTCAGCGGCGGCGCGCTCGGTTATGCGCATGCCGTCAGCGAGGCGCTGCTCACCTTGAGCGAGTTGGTCGATACCACGCGCCACATCGTCAATCGCGCGGACACCGCCGTTGTCGTCGACGCTGGCGTTGGCTTCGGCGACGCGGTGCATGTGACCCGCACGGTCGTCGAACTCGAAAGCGCCGGCGCGGCGGCGATCGAGCTGGAGGATCAAGTGGCACCCAAGCGGGTCAGTCACCATCGCGGCATCGAGCACCTCGTGTCCGCGGAGGAGATGGCGGCGAAAGTGGAGTGCGCGGTGCGAGTGCGTCGAGATCCCGACTTTCTCGTCATCGCCCGCACTGGTGCGGTGCGCAACGAATCCTTCTCCGCCGCGCTGCGTCGCGCCAATTTGTACATCGAGGCGGGCGCGGACGTATTGATGCTTATGCCGACATCCGACGCGCAATGGCTCGAGGCGGCCCGGCGCATCGACGCGCCGTTGGCGACCATCGCCTCCCTCGACGCCCGTTCCGCGGAGCTTTGGCGGAAGCTTGGTTGCAGCTTGGTGGTCGATCCGTTCACCGCCCAAGTGCTCGCCGTGGACGCGGTTCGTTCCGCCTACCAGCGATTCGTGGCGGAAGGCGCCACCGGCACGGATCGTGATCGGATCATGCGCACCTATCGCACGTTGGCGGACTTGGCTGGGTTGGGGCCGCTCTACGCGATAGAAGACGCGACAACCGAGAAACGTTAGCGCTCGGGGCGCACTTCGCCATGACCCCGAGAAGGGTGCTAAGGTTCCGCCTGTGACTTGACGGCTATGGGGACCCGATGAGCGAGACTACGCGAACACCTACCGTCGCCGAGCACGCGGCGGCGATGGCGGACTACATGCGCGAGGGGGTGCGACGGGCGCAGGAACTCGGCAATCGTGGCCAAGTGCGCTTCAAAGCCGGCACCGCGCTTGCGGACGATATTCTCGACGCCTATTGGCGGCACGGGTTCTATGTTTTCGAGAACGTCATCGGCGCGGCGGAACTCGCCGAGCTGCGCGAGGACATGGCGCATATGCTCGACCGGGCGCCGGTCGAGAGCGGCGCCGAGGTCGACGCCGCTGGCCGCCCGGCGCTCGGCGCAGAGTTCAAGAGGCCGACGTTCACCTTTATCAAGCCGCTCTCCGATCCCGTCGGCGGCACCAACTTGGTGGGCGGGCGACATCCCGCCAAGATGGTGGAACCCGACCCGGGCGAGGACGCGCCGGCGCAAGTCCTGCATATGGCCTACGGCATGTGCCAAGCGATGGCGTCTGGCTTGCGGCTCTATGGGCATCCGCAGTTGCTCGCCATCGCGGAGAACATCAACGGCGCCGATTTCACGCCGTTCAACGACGCCATCTTCATCAAACAACCCGGCCTCGGGGGTTCGGTGGCGTGGCATCAGGATGGGCTGACGCACTGGCGGTCGCCGGACTGGGACGAAGGCATCCACGGCTTCAACTTTCAAGTGCAGCTCTACCCGACTACGCCGGGCAACTGTCTGTGGGTGATGCCGGGCACGCATAAGCTCGGCAAGTTGGACATCAAGGCGATGGTGACGGAGAACGACGGTTCGGAACGCTTGCCGGGTGCCGTACCCCTGCTCTGTCGCCCGGGCGACGTCACCATGGTCAACCGACAGTTGTTGCACTGCTCGTTCGCCAACACGTCGCCGGATTTGCGCATCTCGCTCACCTTCGGCTTCCACCGGCGCAAATCGGTGCTCGGCGTTAACGGCAAGCTCGGCTCAAAAGCGGAGGATGTGTACGACGAGCAGCGCGTATTCGACCGTTCCGCGGTCATCGCCGTGGCCATCGACGCCCGTCGCGAGCACTTTCCCGACGAAGAGTCCTATGTCTATCGGCCGTTCGTTGGCATCGAGGACGAGTTTCGCTGGAACGAGGAGACCTACGAGAACGTCATCCGCGATTACAACTTGAAGGACCTAGGCATTTAGCGAGATTTGGCGAAGGACTTAGCGCCACGAAAGCCGTTGCCTTCGCCTTAAGCCTTGGCCACCCATATGTAAGTCGGGCTTCGCGGCCGACGCCGCCAAGTCCGCGGGCGGTAGCGCCGCATAGAGCAGCCGGCCTTCGTCGCGTAACGCGGCTGAGATGGCCTACGCGCTCTCCTCGACCGCTTTCGCGGCGCCTTGCCACAGTCCCCGCTCCGAGAAGCGCGTCCACACCCAAGGCAACCAGCGCACCAGCGCGAAGCTCAGCCACAGCGCCCAAGCCAGAATCAGCGCCTTGTACGTCCAAAGCGGCAGCGACCAAACGGTGCCTTCCGGCAACGCGCTTGTGGTTTGGTCGGTGAACCAAGTCAAGGGATGGCCGGTGGATTGATAGCCCGTTACCGTCATGTCGGGATTGCCGAGCAGACCGTTCGGGATGCCGGTCAAGATCGCCGCGAACGCGGCCAGCGTCAGTATGCCGAAGCCGATCTGCGAGAGGTTGTAAGTTAGCCGGGAGAGGCCGGAGCGCCACAACTCGTGCGAGCCGTGGACCAAGAGCCACGCGGCGACAACGGCGAACGCAAGCCAAGAGAAAGTGCTGAAACCGAGGCCGAGCAATAGCCAATGATGGAAGCGCAACGGCGTCGGCGCGAAACGGCCGAGGACGAGGGCGGCGAGAATCAAGGCGACCAACTCGGACCAGTAGAGGATGGCTGGCCCCAAGTCGGGACCTTGGGTGAACAACAGCCAGCGGTCGGCAGGCAGGTCGAGCGTGGAGACGATGTTGCTCGCCGGCGCCCGCAGTTCGACGGCTGGCGTGGCGATGCGCAAGCCGGCGATGCGCAAGCCGGCATCGAGTGTTCCGTCCCACGCGACCGCCACTTCGTGTTCGCCCGGCAGGATGGGCAGATTGAGCTCGCCATCCGCGATCCTGAGCGACTCTACTTGGCCGTCGACGGCTACCGAGAGCAGCCTCGCCGCCGTTGGCAGTTGAATGGTCTTGGTCGAGCCGTGGGTGCTGCGATAATCCAATTTGAGGTGCGCCCGATACCGACGAGTGCCGACCTTGGTGAACAACGTTACGTTGTCGAACGCCAGTGTTTCGCCCGCTGCCCCCTCCGGCTGGGAGATTGCGAGGCGTAAGGTCTCGCCGGGGCGTGGGTGGAACTCGGCATAGCGGCCGGAACGGTTCGCCTCCCGCTCGCTCTCAGGCACGCCCTCGAAGTCCACTCGCCAAGTGCTGTCTACGCGAAACACCCACACCTCGTGCCAAGGTGGGTCGACGGCTGCCTGCAAGGTCATTGGCGTTTGCCGAGGTAGCGAGGAGTGCCAATAGAACATCTCTTGGGTGGCGTCCATCGCTACCACCATGTTGCCGTCGCGCACCTCGCGGTCGCCGGCGAGAACGGCTTCCTCGGCGACGAGCGGCACTTCGATGTTGATGGCGCCCACTTGGGGGGCCAAGCGATGCACGGTCGTGTCCACCCGCCAGTCGAGCTCCAACGAAAACCAGCGCTCGACGCGTACGAAGGCCGGAAATCGGCTGGTTTGCCACTGTGCCGGCGCACCTTCGTCGGTTTGCCGCAAGCGGTTCAGCATGATCGAACCGGTCGGCAGCGTATCGTCGCGGATGCCGGTCACGAACCAATGCTCGGACTCGGCGGCGATGACGCGAGGCCGCGCCGGAAAGGCGATCTCGACCGTGTCGCCCGCCGGCAGGGGCCCGCTTAGCGTTAGCGTATGACGTCCGGCGTCGAGGTGGGTCCACACGATGCCGCCGGTGTCTTGATGAGCGGGGAGGGATGCACCCCCGGCGACGATGCGTTGCGCGTGCCATCCGGCCGCGGACCCCGGCACCGGCACGGCAACGGCGTCGAGCGCGTGGACCTCCAAGTAGATCGTCAAGTCGTCCGCATCGGCGCGTAGGTCGGCGGCGACGATTTCGGCGCAACGCGGCACGCAGTTAGGTGGCTCCAGCAGGCGCCGCTCCAGTTCGTCGAGTACTTCCGTTGCTGGCGTGTTCGCATACGCGCTCGTCGTGCCGGCCAACGCCACCGCGAGCACCACCGCGGCGGCCGCGCCGTTTTTCCACCTGAACCAGCGCCACTCCGGCCAACGCCACGCTCGGCCAAGAGTGTCGACTGCGAACAAGGCGGCGAACAAACCGAGCGTGACCACGGACAGAAGCCGTAGGCCGCTCACCAGCCAACTGGGCAGCACCACGAGGCGCATGTCTTGCGTCGCGTCCACGGGACCGCTCCAATCAAGGGTGTAGGACGTCCACTCCCAGTCCGGCTTGCCGGGGCCGGTCTGTAGCAACGCGTCTTCGCCGTAGCGGGCGAAATAACGCAAGTATCCGAAGACGACACGTTCCTCGACGACATCATCCTCGTCACTGTCAACGCCCTGCAGTGCGATGTCTGGCGGGGAAGGTAAGGCGATGCCGTCGTCGGATTCGGGGCGCGTGATCAAACTGCCGGCGGCACCGGGCGACCTGTGGGACAATTCTTCCCGCGTCGTCTCGCGTTGTCCGGCCAGCATCTCGAACAGGCCGAATGTCTCGGCGCGGCGGTGGGTCGGTGGCTCCAACTGGGGATACAGAGCGATACGGATCTGCACGATGGCGAAGGGCACCAAGAACAGCAGCAACAACGCCAAGGAGCCGAGCCGATAGCTCTTCGCCGCTCGCAGTAGACGGCCCTCGGGGGCGACCCGGACCAAGGCGACCGCCGCGAGTAGGTTGAGCCAAGTCCATATCGGCGCGCCCGTCAGGTGGAAGCTCAGGGTAAGCGCGACCAGCGCGATTGCCGCCGGCACGCGGCCGAAGAGCCGCGCCGTGGCGACGCTTATGATCAGCAACAAGAAGAAGTCCAGCAGTCGCCAACGCCCCGTCCAGCTCAGCGGCGCTTGGTCCACGCCGATGGCGGTGAGCAACTTCCGTCCAGGCGGAAGGTTCAACTCCATAGTGGCGGTGTCGACGTCCGTGTCCCAGCCAATTACCGGCATCGCGCCTCGGCCCTCGATGCGTCCCAGCGCGTTGACGTCGAGCTCGGCGACACGAATCTCGACGCCCGTGCCCGCGTCGCTCTCGGTAACCAGCAAGTCATGGCCTTGCTCTTGGGCGGCGAGCAGCGCATAAGGCGGCGTCATGGCCAAACGCCAAGTGCTACGCATCACGCCGGTCAATTCGTCCGCGAATGTGTAGCCCGGGCCGTCGAAGTCGAGCCACAGGCTGCGGCGCAGTTCGATCTCGTTGTCGGTATTCGCCTTGCCTCGGCTGCGCTCGACGATGGCGAGCGTCTCGCCCGTTTGCAGGCGAAATGTGGGCAGATCCCAAGGTGCTTCGACCTGCGACGGGTCTACCGGGCGCGCCGCTTCCGGCACCGTCGTACGCAGCCGGGGATTGGCTTCGTAGCTCCAGATTTCCGTGCTCGGTAGATTGTGCCGGGGTTCCGGCAGCGATATTTCCGAAAGCACCTCGGCCGCACGCGCCTGCAAGAGAATCTTCCAATCTCCGGGACGCACCTGCACCGTCAAATCGCCGTCGCCCGCCAGTTGCGCTGGCAACTGGCTCGCCAAAGCGAGGGGTACGAAGCCGTCCGGTAGCGCTGGGCCTAGCTGCTCTTCGCGCACGCCGCCGGAGACGCTAAGCTCGAATAAGGTCTCGAGTCGGGTCGGCACTTGATCTTCGATGCGTCGAAAGACGTTGACTTCCATGGCGTCCCGCACCTGCTCTTCGCGCTCGCCGGGCGCCAACCAGACGCGACCCTCTTCGCGCTTAGGCAGGACAACCGACTGGCCATCCACGGTAAGCGCGAGCAAGCCGCATCTGGGCGGCACGGCTAGGGCGGCCGGACGCTCGCGCCATGCGAAGCCGCCGGCGATTCGATGCCGCCCCGGCGGGAGCCGAAGCGAAGGCGTGCCGTCGCGCAGCACGACCGTCCAAGCGTTGCCGTCTATCGTTACCTCGCGGGGCCAAATTTCGTCGTCGCCCGGCAACGGCACCCACTGCTCGTCGCCGTAGATTCGCCACGTTTGCTCGAAGGTGCCGCCTGCTGCGGCGACGTCGATTTCGAGCGTGTCCGGCCACGCGCAGACGAAATCTTCGGGTGCCGTCGCGGCGTTTGTGTAGAGAAACGGACAGCGTCGGTACTCGTGGCCGGCGAGCACCCAGTCGCGCCATTCGGCCAACTCCGGGGGAATGTGAACGCCGCCGTCGTCTTGCCCATGCGCGCTCGCCGCTAGGAATGCGACGACGCAACCAAGCCACCGTACGCTGTTCATCCGGTTCTCCTACGTTCGCACTCCTAGGGTTTACGCGTTCACAAAGAGGCGCCGCCATCGACGCGGATGATCGCGCCGGTGGTGAAGCTGCCCGCGTTGCTGGCCAGAAACAGCGCGGCGCCCACCACTTCTTCCGGTTGGCCGCCCCGCTGCAGCGCAATCGCGGTTTTGGCGTTGCGCTCGAAAGCCTCCATATCCCAAGCTTTGGCGATGTCGGTGAGGAACGGCCCGGCTTGGATGCAGTTCACGCGCACTTTCGGGGCGTAGGCGCGGGCCAAGGACAAAGTGAGCGAGTTTATCCCCGCCTTGGCGGCGCCGTAGGGCTCCGACCCGGGCGTGGCTTCGATCGCCGCAGTGCTGCTGACGTTGATGATGGCGCCGCCTTCGCCGGCTGCCATACGCTCGCCGACTAGCGCGGACAGGCGATAGGGCCCCTTCAAGTTGACGTCGATCACCTTGTCGAACAGCTCTTCCGTGACCGCCGAAAGCTTGGGATAAAGCGGGGACATGCCGGCGTTGTTCACCAAGATGTCCACCTTGCCGAACGCTTCGTAGGCGGCGTTGGCCAAGCCTTCGAGTTCTTGCCAATGACCGACGTGGCAGCCGTACGCCAATGCCTCGACGCCGAATGCCCGCGCCTCCTGCGCCACGGTTTCGCAGTTGGCGAGCTTGCGGCTGGCGATCACCACATGCGCCCCGCGTTCGGCGAACGCCAGCGCCATGGCCCGACCGAGACCGCGACTGCCGCCAGTCACCACGGCCACCTTGCCGGCCAAGTCGAATAGATCGCTCATGGTGGCGCCTCTCGCCTAAGGGGTTCGCAGTGTACGCCAGTTTGCCGGTCACGGTGCTTTGCCCCTGCCTCTGCTTTTGCGCTTGCGCGGCTTGCGGCGTTTGGTGGTGTGGCGGACGACGGGCACCATAACGCCATGGCCGGGACCGAGGGGCTTCTTCAACACGGCGACGACTTCGCGGGTCTCTTCCAAGGTGACGTCGCCCCCGTAACGACGCAGCACCGAGGCGGTGACGGGCTGGTCGAGCACGACCGCCAAGTCCAGCGGCGTGACGCCGTATTCGTCCGTGCTCAAGGCGTTGACGTCGGCGCCGTGCTCTAAGAGCGTTCTGGCGGACTTCGGCGTGTCCGTGAGGTTTGGCGCGTCGCCCATGACGGCGAAGTGCAAAGGCGTGAAACCGCGTTCCGCCTTGGCGTCAATGTTTGCGCCATTGTCGAGCAGCAACTCCAGCATCGCCATCTTGTCGTTGCGCACCGCGGCGTGCAACGGCGCCCAACCGTACTGGTCTCGGGCGTCGACATCGGCGCCATGCGCGAGCAATACGCGGGCGGTGGCGAGCCCGCCATAGCGCGCCGCGATGTGCAGAGCGGTGTGCCCGACCGCGCTCTTCAAGCGCACGTCGGCGCCGAGTTCGAGCAACACTTCGACGGTCGAGACGGCGTCCGCCCACGCGGCGATTTGCAGCGGTGTTTCACCTTCCCGTTCCCAAGTTTTGAACTCGAAGCCGGCGGTGAGCAAGAGGGCCACCACGACGCCGTCAAGCTGGCCGCCGTCCGCCTTCAACGTCGCGTTGGCATTCGCACCCTCGCGCAGCAACTCGCGCGCGTCGCTCGGCAAGTTCATCACCGCGGCGTAGTGGAGGTCCGTCCAGCCGTTCTCGTCGACGCCGTTGGCGGCGAGATCCCTTCCGAGCGAACGGGTCAATTCGGCGTGGCTGAGCAGTTTGAGTGGCATGGCGTGACGCTCGGTCTTTGGCGGTGGTCGGCGTACCTTACCGGTTGCCTAGCCGTCACCATGTACGCCTTTGCCCATGCGTGCTGTGCGAATTCGCCCCGTCTTGCCCTAAGAACCCTAAGAAAGCAGGTTGACGAGCGTTTGCGGCTCGCCGATGCCGCCGCCCTTGGTGATGATCGACAGCCGGTCGTCGTCGCCGCGGCATAGCGGCACGCCGGTGTCCACGCAGCCGTACACCGTTAGCGTGCGGCTGCCGAGAATCGCCGCCGCGGTATCGCCGCCGAGTACGATCAACGTCGGTGCGCGGCTTCGGGCCAACCAACGCCAAGTCGCCGTCGCCAGTTCAGCCGCCACCGTGTCCGCCTCGACGGTACTGATGGCCGTGGCCTTAGGCTCGGTGGCGAGCACGACATCCGAGCCCTTGGCCAGCAACGCGACGGCCCGTTCCTCGTCGGCGAGCCCCACCAGCGGACAGTTCAGGGCGGCGATCTGCGCTCTGCTCAAGGGGTGGAGACTGCCGCAAACAACGAGCGCCGGGCGCTTCAGCGGCGGTAACGGGGCGCTCGCTCGTCGCCCGCGTAGAGTCGCCGCGTAAGCGCCGATGCCGCCCGTGGTGCCGACCAGCATCCGGTTTTCCTCGCGGCAGCGGGCCGCCGCGGCGTGCAACTCGTCGTTGTCGCCGGCGTCTAGCACCACCAAGTCGCCTTCGGCGAGCGCGTCGCCACAACCGGCGGCTACGAGATAGTCGAACGGGCGGTCCGAAAATACGCGGTTGCGCGGATCGCGGCCGAAGGCGCTCTCCGTAACGGGCAGGTCGTGAATAAACACCACGCCGTCGACGCAGCGTCGGCCCGCGTCGGGAAAGCTCGCCAGCACGCCAACGCGATGCCCTGCGGCGATGAGGGCCCGCACCTCATGGGGCCAGTTGCCGCGCAGGCCGGAATCCATCTTGTGGCAGCGGAAACGCGCCGCCCGCCGATGCGCGTGTGCGGTGCGCCGCATGGCTTCGTCCGGTTGGCAGTGGCGGCTGTCGAGATCGATTACGGCGCAGTCATCGTCGGCGTCGGGCGAGGTGACGAGGCGCGCGGCGAACCCCAAATCCGCGCAGGCCCCGCCGGCTTCCAAGGCGCCGGTGCGATCATCGGCGGTCACCAACAAGCTCGGTGACGCGCCGCCTGCTGAACTGCTCGCTTTCTGCATAGTTTCCTCTCCCTTTCGGCACGTTGTTGTTGGCTCCCTCGGCTACGATGGCCACCATGAACATAAACCTAGATGTCCGCAATATCGCCACGTCGCTGCGTTTCGTGCTGGTCACCGGGCTCATCGCCGTGCTGATGATCCCGTTGCTGCTGGTAAGCGTCCTCGTGGGCGACCGAGAACAGTATTACCGCGAGGCGGTTGCGAGCATCGCTCGCGATTGGGGTGGTCAGCAGCGCGTCGCCGGGCCGATGATCCTGATACCGACGGCCCTGGAAGACGCGGGTGACGTTGAGCACTTCGTCGCCCTGATGCCGGAGCGTTTGGACATGCGGCTAGAAGCGCGCCACGAAATCCGCTCGCGGGGAATCTTCGAGGTGCCGGTGTTCAATGTCGAGATTTCCGCGCAAGGGGCGTTCGCTCCGTTCGACGTGCAGGAACTCAGCGCGAAGTTCGGCACGTTGCGCTTGGAGCGCGCCGTCGTCGCGATCGGCGTCTCGGACATGCGCGGCATTCGCGCGGCCGAGTTGCGCTGGCGAGACGCGGTGTTGGACTTGAGCGCGACCGACGAAGTGGCGCCGGCGTCACCGGGACTGCGCGCGACCCTCCCATCGCCGGGTGTCGGCGGGGCATTCGCCCTGAAGCTGGAACTGCGCGGCTCGGAGCGCTTCTCAGCGGTGCCGGTTGGGGATCGCTCCACCATCGCCATGGCCGCCACTTGGCCGCATCCAAGCTTTGACGGCCGCTTCTTGCCCGACGAATACGACATTGGCGAGGACGGCTTCACCGCTTCTTGGTCCACGCTCGACCTAGCGAGGGGATTCCCCGCGGTCGCACACGTTTCCGCTAGGGGCGACATCGGGGCGGACAAGGACTTGGGATTCAGGGTCGTC
Organism: uncultured Pseudomonadales bacterium; assembly: GCA_964348085.1. Lineage (GTDB taxonomy): Bacteria > Pseudomonadota > Gammaproteobacteria > Pseudomonadales > Azotimanducaceae > VXYL01. Next base: position 30,532 of record CAYGBI010000044.1, read on the forward strand.
GAGCCGGTCAGTCTGTACGGCTCGGTGTCGCGCAGCGTCAAGTACGGCGTGCTGTTCGTGGTGTTGACCTTGGTGAGCGTGCTGTGCTTGGAACTGGCCACCGGACGGCGCTTCCACTTGGTGCAGTACGGCGTAACCGGCGTCGCGCTGGCACTGTTCTTCCTCACGCTCTTGGCGCTCGCCGAACACATCGGCTTCACGCTCGGCTACATCGCCGCGGCAGTCCTGCTGACCGCCATGATCGTCTGGTATGCGCACGGCAGCACCCGCGACATGCGCGTGACCGCGCTCGCGGCGACGCTGCTGACAACGCTCTACGCGGTTCTTTATCTACTTCTGCGCTTGGAGTTCTTCGCGCTACTGGTAGGCACCGGCGTGTTGCTGGTGGCGCTGGCGATGCTAATGCGCGTCACCCGCGACCTCACGCCGGCGCCCGATGCATCATCCGACGCGGAGTCTAAGGAACTCGCAGCACGCTGTTAGCGTGCCCCGACGCGCTCACAAGGCGTTGCGAGCGCGTCGGGGCGATGGCAATAAAACGTCGGTGCTAAAAGAGTTGCCTCTCGGCACGGTTTTGCGCTTGATCCCAAGCCTCTCCAGTACTAGGTTGGACTTCACGGCCAACGCCGTCAAATCTGATCGCTGCAAGCAGTCTGTCGGACTTAGGGGGTTGAGGCTATGGTGGGGAAGTTCGTAGAAGCGGATCGCCCGCGCCGAGCTCCCGTCGTGACCCCGCGCTGTTCCTTTACGGGGAGCGGGCACTCCACCCAATTGAGGGGATTGCGCGCGCGATGACCGTTACCCGGACTAAGCTCATCGAAGTGTCGCTTCCGCTCGACGCGATCAATGCAGCGTCGGCGCGCGAGAAGTCGATTCGGCACGGGCACCCGAGCACGCTGCACCTTTGGTGGGCGCGCCGCCCGCTCGCGGCGGCCCGGGCGGTGATCTTTGCGCAACTGGTAGACGACCCGTCGGCGGTGCCGGAGGAGTTTCCGACGCCGGAGGCGCAGCAGGAAG
>CAYGBI010000045.1:0-31232 GCA_964348085.1 uncultured Pseudomonadales bacterium
AGCTCGCGGTCGTGGACACCCGGCTCAGCGCCGTGGAAAGGCACGTCGGCATCGACGGGCCGTCGCAGGAGGTCGCGGACGCGGGGCAAGAGTCTCGGCAGACGCCGTATCAGTAGGCCAAAGCCACGAAGACCGAGTTACGGAAGCGAACAGCATGGATATCGAGAACGGCGTCGCCATCGTCACCGGCTCGTCATCGGGCGTCGGCGCCGCCTGCGCACGGCAATTGGCGGAGCGCGGCTGCCACGTCGCCATCAACTACTCCCGCAACGAAGCCGGCGCCCGCGCCACGGAGGCGGCCTGCGCCGAGTTCGGGGTGGAAACCGTGATGGTGAAGGCGAATGTCGCCGACGACGAGGACTGCCGCACGCTCGCCGGTGCTGCGCTGGACAAGTGGGGGCGGATCGACGCCTTGGTGAACAACGCCGGCATCACCAAGTTCAACGCGCACCACGAGCTGGCGGGCTTGAGCAAGCAGGACTTCCTCGACATCTACGCGGTCAACACCGTCGGCGCCTATCAAATGACACGCGCCGTGGCGCCGGCTATGAAACGAGGCGGCCGCGGCAGCGTCGTCAACGTCGCCTCCATTGCCGCGGTCACCGGCGTTGGCAGTTCTATCGCATATGCGGCGTCGAAAGGCGCGATGGTGACCCTGACGCTGTCGCTAGCGCGAGCGCTCGGTCCCGAGATCCGCGTCAACGCGGTGTGTCCGGGCTTCATTCAAGGCGATTGGCTGGAACAGGGCCTCGGAGCGGAACGCTACCATGCGACCAAAGCCGCGTTGGAGGCGGCTTCGCCGTTGCGCTTGACCACGACGCCGGATACGGTGGCCGAGACGATTCTCTATTTCATCGCCGGCGCGGATGTCGTCACCGGCGAGACGCTGCTCGTCGATGGCGGCAATCACTTGAATACCGCGCCGCTCGGACGAAGGTGAACCGCCGGTCGTATACTCGTTAGCGATACAGCAAGCGTTGAACGAGGTAATCATCGTGCCCGATGCCGAGTCACCGAGTCGCCCTAGGTCCGACGACTACAACCCGCGTATCGTCGCGCTCGACAGCCCCAAGCATCACTACCGTTACTTGGTGGCGCCGAACGGCGATTGGCTAGCCACGTCCGACGGCGAGAAGCTCGCCACCCAAGGCCAAGTGGACGACGCAGCGATTTGGGACGCAAGCGGCGATGGCTTTCGTCATGTGACGACCGGATTGCGCGTCGCCGCCACCAACCAAGCCGTGGCGTCCACTTGTCGCCTGCGCTTGGGCTCTCGGCTCGTTGGCGAGGGCGGCGCGCTGTGCGATGCCGACTCGGCCGGCGTCGATTTTACGGTCGGTCATGGACCGGAGAAACTGCCCTCCGACTATCTGCGCCTGTTCAAGGCCAACGGCTGGGTGGCGTTGACCTGCGTACTGCCGCCCGATGTCGTCGACGGGTTGCAGGAGGTCGGCTGCGTGGATGCCTATGAAGGCCGCGCGCCGCAACGCCGGACGCCGCTTGCACAACATCCGGCCGTGGCCAAAGCCAGCGTCGAGCCGATTTCCCTGTGGCTCTCCCGTGCGTACATGGGTACCAACGACATCCGCCTTGGCCACTCGCCGGGCGTCTCGGCGCTGCCGAAGGACGACGGCGAGCGCGAAGTGCAAGGCTGGCACAACGATTTCCCCTATCTGTGGGGTACCGGCGATCGCATTCCTACGCCCTCGGGCGACCTCGTGCTTGGCGTGCAGCGCAACACCTGCGTGTCGGACTTCCGCAAGGACAACGGCGCCACCATGTTCAAGCTCGGCAGCCACGCCACGAGTGCGCCGCCGCCGGAAGAGTGGGGACGGTCTACGCAAACCTACCGGCGCGGCAGCCGCGCCAAGAACGGCTTGCCCTATGCCGGCCCGGACGCGGACGTGATCGAGGCGCCGGCGGGCACGATCGTGGTCTACGACGCCCGTACTTGGCACCGCGCCGGCATGAACCGGACCGACCGCAAGCGCGGCGCGATGATTCAGGCCATCGTGCCGGGCTACATCATGCCGTTCATGGATACCAGTGCCACCTACAAGGCATTTCTCGCGAGCGACGCCTATCAGGGGGTGACGGAGCGCGAACGCAAGGAACTCGACGACCTGATGGTGCATCGGATCGTGGGGCCGGGCGGCATGTTCGCCATCACCGTCGACGAGGAACTAACCGTGCGTCGCCGCGAACGCCAAGCAGCGCAGGCGTCGATCTACTGAGCGGGTTCCTCCGCTGATGCGCTGACGGCTCGGCCCGCCGGCTTGCTTACCCGGTGCTCTCCGCCGTGGCCGCGTTTGGCGCCCGGTAGCTCGAAGGAGAACTCGCTGCCTGCGCCGAGTTCGCTGCGTACCTCCAAGCGGGTGCCGTGCCGGCGCAGGATGTGCTTGACGATGGCGAGGCCGAGGCCGGTGCCGCCACGCACGCGACTCTTGGCCAAGTCGACGCGGAAAAACCGCTCGGTGAGTCGCGAGATGTGCTCTGGAGGAATGCCCAAGCCGTGGTCCTCGACCTCGAAGCGCGGCCCGCGCTCTCCCTCGCGCCAGCGTACGGATACCCGCCCGCCGTCGGGGCTGTAGCGGATCGCGTTGGCGATCAGATTGAAGAACGCGCTGTGCAGTTCGCCGGGCACGGCGTTGGCGGGCACCGCGTCGTCGGCCGCTAGCACGATGTCGTGCGCCGGCGTCGCCAGTTGCCGCGCCTCGTTCAGCACCGATTCGAGCATGGTGGCGGCGTTGACCGTTTCCATGTCGCTGCTGCTTGGCATCGGCGACGACTCCAAGCGAGATAGCGTCAAGAGATCCTCCACCAGCGCTTTCATGCGATCCGCCGGGGTGCGTAACCGGCCCAGCAAACGCCGCAACGTGTCTTCGTCGATGTCCTCGTCTTCGAGCGCCTCCAAGTAGCCGATTATTACCGTGAGCGGCGTGCGCAGCTCGTGCGAGACGTTGGCGATGAAGTCCTGACGCATGGTGAGCAGCCTGTCGAGCATCGTCACGTCGCGGATAAGGATGATCGAACGGGCCTCGTCCACCGGCAGGTAGCGCAGTTCCAAGCGGCGTGCGTCGTCCACCGGCGAGGGCAACTCGACGATGCCGTCCTCCGTTTCGCCGCGCACGAGGGCGGCGATGGCGGGTTCGCGCAGAATGTCGGTGAGTTTGCGTCGGCGGTCCCGCTGCGCGAACCCCAACAGGCTGCTCGCGCCTTGATTGACCGCTTCGATGACGCCGTTGCGTTGCAGCACGATCCAGCCGTCCGGCATCGAATCCAAAGTGCCGCGCAGCCAGCGCAACTCGGCGACTAGGCGGGCGGCCCGATCGCGTTGCCGACGCAGTGCAGCCTGCAGTCGTTCGGCGGTGCCGCGCCAAGACGGAAAACGTCTTGGCGGCGCGCCCAAAGGGGACCGCGCCCAACGGCGAAACGCGCGTGCCTCCAGCGACGCGAACGCAATCCACAAGGCAAGCCCGGCCACCAGCCCCCACGACAAACCGGCCAGCGCGCCGATGACCAAGCCCCCGGCCATGGCGACGCCGATTCGGCCCGCGCGTTCCCTTGCCGTGGCCGCCAGCGCGCGGCCTCGACTCAGGACGCTCGTAGTTTTGGCGCGAGCGGTCAACCGGCGACTTGCCGGCTCAGGCGATAGCCTACGCCGCGCACGGTCTGCACCGCTTTGTCCATGCCGAACGGCGTCAGCGCTTTGCGCAGTCGCAGCACATGCACATCCACCGTGCGTTCCTCGATGTAGACGTTGCGCCCCCATACGCGATCGAGCAACTGCGAGCGATCGAAAGCGCGTTCAGGATGCCGCATCAGCACTTCCAACAAGCGGAACTCCGTCGGCCCGATATGTACGCGATCCTCGTCCACGCTGACGTGATGGCTGCGGGTGTCGAGGGTGAGCCGGCCGCGCGAGATCACGCCGTCCTCCGGTTCCCCGCTACGCCGCAGGAGCGCCTTGATGCGAGCGATCAACTCGCGCGGCGAGAACGGTTTGGTCACGTAATCGTCGATGCCGGCGTCGAAGCTCTTAAGCTTATCGCCCTCCTCGCTACGGGCGGTGAGCATGAGCAGCGGCAGTTCCTTGGTCAACGAGTCGCCGCGCAGACGGCGCGCCAGTTCGACGCCGCTGATGCCCGGCAACATCCAATCGATGATGACGAGGTTGGGCAGCTTGGCGTCGAGTAGTTCGAGCGCCTGTTCGGCGGTCTCGGCAGCCATCACGGCGAGGCCGGCGCGTTCGAGCGAGAATGTGAGCATCTCGCGGATATCGTTTTCGTCCTCGACGAGCAGCACGCAGTTCGACGCCATTCGACTTGGCCTCCATGCTCTTTCGTTCTGTGGCGCACGCTAACGCTTGAGTATGACAGTTTGATGATTACCGGGTTCGGGGCTTACGCTTCGCTATTCGATTCTAAGGGTGCCCACGAGGGAGGATTGCAATGGCTTATAAACAACTGCGCGCCGCCGACGGCTATGCGTTCGGCGTCTACGAAGCGCTGCCGCCTGGCGAGGCCAAGGGCGGGATCGTTGTCGTTCAGGAGATTTTCGGCGTCAATGCCCACATTCGCGAGGTTGCGGACGGTTTCGCCGAGGCCGGCTATGCCGCATTGGCGCCGGCGGTGTTCGACCGCGTGGAGCGGGATGTCGAACTCGGCTATGACGGCGAGGGCATGAGCCGCGGCCGCGCGCTCGCCTTTGACGGCTTGCGCCAAGAAGACACGCTGGCAGACCTGCAGGCGACGGTGGAGGAAGCCGGCAAATACGGCGAAGTAGGCGTGGTCGGCTATTGCTACGGCGGCTTGATGACCTTTCTCGCCGCCTGCCGGCTAGACGGTATCGCCTGCGCCTCCGCCTACTACGGCGGCGGTATCGCCGGCGTAGTAGGCGACGGTGCGCCGCCTGCCGAGAGTGTGCCGAAATGCCCGACGATCATGCACTTCGGCGCCTTGGACGCGCACATCCCGCTAACCGACGTAGAGCGCGTCAAGCGGGCGCTGCCGAACGTGCCGGTACATGTCTACGACGCCGACCACGGCTTCAATTGCGACCACCGCGACAGCTACCACGCGGACTCGGCGGCCTTGGCGCGCAAGCGCACGCTCGAGTTGTTCGCGGCGCATGTCGGTTGACCGCCTTATCAGCCCGCCGCCCGTCGCGCAAATGCGACGATCCGTCCCGCCAAGCGCGACGGGAGCGGGCATATTCTCTGTTGACAACGCCGAATCGGTTGTTGATGCTTTCGCCACGAGTACGGGGGGTGGGGATTCCTCGTGATCGCCTGCTCGCGCTGATGGTGTGCCAAGGTGCGCAAAAAAACGCTCAATTGAAGTGGAGTCAAATGTAAGGCCATGAAACACAAATCAACCAAAGGGCTGCTCGGCCTAATGGCGGTGATGATCGTCGCGGCGGGCTTGTTCGCGAGCGGCGTCGATGCGGCCACGCTGGCGGACATCTTCTCCGTCGCCGATCGAATCAACGAGCAGGCGAAGTCGTCGCAAGCCAAAGTGGACGCGCTAACCGAAGAGACCCGCGAGCTCTACGACGACTACAAGACCGTGCTGAAGGAGATCGAAGGCTTGCGGGTCTACAACCGCCAGCTCGAACGCCAAGTCGCCGGCCAAGAGCAGGAGATGGCGGAGATCGCCGGCAACATGGACAAGATCACCGATGTGCAGCGGCAAGTGACGCCGCTGATGGACCGCATGGTGACCGGCTTGGAGCAGTTCGTGGAGAACGACATGCCGTTCCTCCCGGAGGAGCGGCAGGGCCGGCTACAGCGGCTGCGGGAAATCCTCGATCGGGCCGATGTCGCGGTGTCGGAACAATTCAGTCAGGTGCTTTCAGCCTTTCAGGTCGAAAACGACTACGGGCGCACCATCGACGCCTACAGCGGCAAGATCGAGGTGGACGGCAAAGAGCGGGTGGCCGACATCCTGCTCGTCGGCCGCGTCGCTTTGGTCTACCAGACCAGCGACGGCGCGGAAACCGGCTACTGGAACCAGGATGCCAAGCGTTGGGAAGTACTGGACGACAGCTATCAAGCAGCCGTGCGCAACGGCATTCGCATGGCGCGCAAGCAGGCCAGTCTGAACCTGCTGCCGGTGCCGGTAAAGGTGGAGAACTAGGTCATGAAGCAACTGAGAATCGTTGGCTGGGCGGCTAGCGTCGCGCTGATCGCTTTTAGCGCGGTCGCGCAGGAGGAAGAGGCTGCTGGCGTTGACGACTTGGAGGTCGTCGAGGCGGACACGCTGGACGAGCTGCTGAGGAATGTCGAAGAACGGCGGGTCGTCGAGAGCCGCGAACACGTTCGTCGCGAGGCCGAGTTTCGCGACCGCAAGGACCAGCAAGCGAAAATGCTTGCCGACGCGCAGGCGGAAAAGCGCCGTCAAGAACGCCGCAGCGAACGCTTGGAGACCACCTTCGAGGAAAACGAAATCCGCATCGGCCAGATGCAGGAGCAATACGACAAGCGCTTGGGGAGCCTGCGCGAATTGTTCGGGGTATTGCAGCAAGTGGCCGGCGATACGCGGGGCAAGTTCCAGGATTCGCTCATCAGCGCCGAACTTCCCGGGCGCGGCGAGTGGCTCGGCGAACTGGCGGTGAAGATGGGCAAGTCCACCCAGCTCGCTACCATCTACGAGATGGAGCAACTTTGGTACGAGCTGCAGCGGGAGATGACCGAGTCCGGACGGGTGACCCGATTCACGGGCACCGTCAACATGCTGGATGGCGATCAAGTGGAAACGGAGTTGGTGCGCGTCGGCGCATTCGCCATCGTCGGCGAGCAGGGTTACGTCAATTACGACTTCAACTTGTCGTCCTTGGTCGAACTAGGGCGGCAACCCGAAGCGCAATTCGCCAACACGGCGGAGAACCTGTTCAACGCGGACCCCGACGAATTGGTCTCCTTCGCGGTGGATCCCACCCGCGGCTCGTTGATCTCGCTGCTCATTCAGAAGGCGACTTTGGGGGAGATGGTCGGCACGCCGTTCGGTGGTATCGCCACCGGTCAGTGTTACCTGCCGTTCTGCAATGGCCAAGGCGGATACATGGGCTCCATCATTATTTTGGTGGGCATCATCGGCGTGTTGCTCGCCATAGAGCGGCTTATCACGCTTACTTTGGTGGCCGGCAAGGTGAAGTCCCAGGAGAACCAACCGGGCTCGCCCAATGACGGCAACCCGTTGGGCCGCGTCATTAAGGTCTACCACGACAACAAGGAGATCGACACCGAGACGTTGGCGTTGAAGCTTGGCGAGGCCATCCTGACCGAGATGCCATCGCTCACGCGCTATATCAACATCATACAAGTCATCTCCATCGTCGCGCCGTTGATGGGCCTGCTCGGTACGGTCATCGGCATGATCGAGACGTTCCAGTCCATCACCTTGTTCGGCGCCGGGGATCCCAAAACCATGGCGAGCGGCATCTCCACGGCATTGATGACGACGGTTCTTGGGCTGTGCGTGGCCATCCCGACCACCTTGGGCCACGCCTTGGTCAACACCCGCAGTCGGTCCATCATCCATGTACTGGAAGAGCAGTCGGAAGGCATCGTGGCCATGCATGCGGAGGAAAGCGGCCAGCCGCTGGATTAGGCGTCGATGGGCATCTACGAGATATACATCGCGCTGTCGGCGTTCTTCGCCCAAGGCGGAGACGTGCTGTATTTGATCGCGCTGACCACTTTCCTGATGTGGACGCTGTTGTTCGAGCGGCTTTGGTACTTTCGCTCCGAGCACAAGGTTGTCGTGCGGAACATCACCGAGCTTTGGGAAGGTCGCGACGAACGCAAGTCTTGGTCGGCGCACGCCATTCGCGCCGCCTTGGTTTCGCAAGCGACGGAGCGCATCAACGGCAGCTTTCCGGTGATTCTCACATGCGTCGCGCTATGTCCGCTGTTGGGGTTGCTCGGCACGGTCACCGGCATGATCGCGGTATTCGACGCCATGGCGACCCAAGGCGGCAACGCTCGGTCGATGGCGGCGGGCGTGTCCCAAGCGACCATCCCCACGATGTGCGGCATGATCGCCTCGCTTTCTGGCATCTTCGGCACGACGCTGGTACGGCGCAAGATTCTGTACGAGACGGAACTCGTTCAGGATCACTTGACTATGGACCATTAACAGCGGATAAGTGCATTGTGCATCTCGCCGGTCTAGCCCGAGGGCAAGCCGTAGAGAGAAGCTGTAGTAAGAGCTGTAAAGAGGAGGCGTAAAGGCATTCATGGCGATCAAGAGCGGCGGCCGCTTCGGTGGACGCGACGACGACTCCGACATCAATCTGACACCGATGCTCGACGTCGTCTTCATCATGTTGATCTTCTTCATCGTGACGGCGACCTTCATCAAGCAACCCGGCACCGACATCAGCCGCCCCGAGGCGGAGACGGATCAGAGAAAACCCACGGTCAGTGTGCTGGTGGCGATCAACGCCGCCGGCGAGATTTGGGTGGACAAGAGGAAAGTCGACGCCGTCGCGGTCGGCGCGATCATCGAGCGGCTACACACCGAAAACCCGAAGGGCGGATTGGTGATCCAAGCGGATCGTCAGGCCAAATACGAGAAGCTGAAGGCCGTACTGGACGCGGCTCGGTCCGTGGGTCTTACAGAAGTTGCGATTTCCACCCAAGACGATTAGGAAGGGAGCTTGCGGGTCGCCCGTCAAGATCGTCGACGAAACTAGGACGAAAACTAGGAGGAGACCGATATGGCACTGCGATACGGCATCGGCATTCTAGGAGGTGTGATCGTCACGTTCGGTTTGTTGTGGTTGATGCGATCAGTCGTCGCCAACCCGGACGCGGCGACCGACACCGGCATCAAAACCTCCGTGGTAGATATCGTGCAAGTGGAGGAAGACCAAGAGGTCATCATCAAGAAGCGCAAGCCGAAACCGCCGCCGCCGCCGGACGAACCGCCGCCGAGCATGCCGAAACCGTCCTTCGACTCCGAAGTGTCCATGGGCATGGAAGTCGGCGCGGTGGATGTGGATGTCAACGTCGATCTGTCGGGCACCGGCGGTTTCTCCCAAGACGGCGAATACCTGCCCATCGTCAAAGTCCTCCCCATCTACCCGAGGCGGGCGCAGACTAGGGGCATCGAGGGCTATGTGCTGCTGGAGTTTGTCGTCACGGCCACCGGCGCCGTGCGGGATCCGATCGTGATCGAGGCCAAACCGCCAAGCATATTTGATCGCGCGGCCAAGAACGCGGCGCTGAAGTTCAAGTACAAGCCCAAAGTAGTCAACGGCGAACCGATCGAGGTGGCGGGCGTGCGCAACCGCATCGTGTTCGAGCTAGCGGACGGGTAGGGCGACATGGGGTCAATGATCGTGAAATCGACGTGTCGGGCCGTTGTCCTCGCGTTGGCGTTGGGCCTTTTGCCGCTTTCCATGGATGCCTTCCCGGTCAAGAGCGCCGAACCGGCGCTTGCGCAGGAGAGCGGCAAGCGTAAGAAGCCTAGGCGGATTCCCAGCATCAACGAAGCCACCTACCGGCGTCTGTCCGACGCGCAGGAGTCGATCGACAACGAGCAATACGCCGACGCGATTGCTATCTTGGACACGATGGTGGAAAGGTCCCGTCGCTTCAACGGCGCCGAGATGGGGCAGGTACACAACATGCTTGCCTACGCCAACTACGAGTTGGACAACATCGACCTAACCATCCACCACTACGAGCAGGTGTTGGCGCAGATGCCCGACATCAGCGAAGGTACCGAGCTCACCACGTTGAACCAACTCTCGAAGCTCTACTTTCAGGAGGGCAACAAATACGAGGGCGACGAGGCCCTGCGGTGGTACGGCAGGGCGCTGACGACCATGCAGGAGTGGCTGACCAAGGCGGACAATCCAGGCCCAGACGCGTACTTCTATGTGGCGCAGATCTACTATCAGATGAAGGATTTCCCCAACGCAATCAATCGTTTGGAATATGTGGTGCAGCTCTCTCGGGAGCGTGGCCTGCAAGTGCGGGAGCAGTGGTGGACGATGCTGCAATTCCTCTACTTCGAGCAGGAGAACTGGCCTAAAGTCATTGAAATCTTGGAGATCCTAGTCAGGGAGTTTCCGAAGCGGGTCTATTGGGTGAACTTGGCGTCGGTCTACGGCGAAACGGACCAAACCGACAAGCAACTCTGGACCATGGAAGCGGCGCATGTCGGCGGGTACTTGGATCAGGAAACCGACATTCGCACCTACGGCGGCTTGTTGCTGCAGGGCGAGATTCCGAACCGAGCCGCGAAGTACTTGCAGCAGGGTTTTGACGACGAGCTTGTGGAACGCAACGTGACCAACTTACAGACGCTGGGTCAGGCCTATCAGATCGCCCAAGATGTGGATAAGGCGATTCCTATTTTCGAGGAGGCGGGCGAGCTTGCCGAGGACGGCGTGACCTACGAGCGTCTATCCGCCCTATACCTCGAGAAGGACGAGCATGAGAAATGTCAGACCGCGGCGCGCAACGCCGTGGAGAAGGGCGGGTTGAAGAGCCTGTTGCAGACGGAAATCACGCTCGGCGTCTGCATGTTCAACTTGGACCAGCTCACCGACGCGCGCAAGGTTTTCGTTAAGGTGAGGGGCGACGCTCGCCGAGATCGTGCGCGCGTCGAGGAACGCACCGCCGGTCAGTGGATCACCTATATCGATAGCGAACGTCGTCGCCGGGCGGAGATCGCGCGCGCCGGCGGTTAGCTCGTGTTTACGGGCATCGTGCAAGGTGTCCGAACAGTCACCGAGGTCCACCCGGTAGGGGGAATCACCCAAATCGTGGTCGATCTCGGCGACTTGAGTGCGGACCTCGCATTGGGGGGCTCGGTGGCGCTCAACGGCGCTTGCGTCACCGCCGCCGCTCGTCACGGTGACCGAGTGCGTGTCGACCTCATCAGAGAAACCCTCGAACTCACCAACTTGGGCGAACTCCGGGTGGACAGCCAAGTGAACGTGGAGCGTTCGCTTCGTTTTGGCGACGAGGTAGGCGGGCATGTCCTCTCCGGCCATGTGGCCACTACGGTGCCCGTTACCGAAGTCGAGGTGGCAGAGGGTCGGCGCGTGGTCACCGTCGTCGTGCCCCGGCAATGGATGCGCTACTTGATGCTAAAGGGCTTCGTCGCGTTGAACGGGGCCAGTCTCACTATCGCCCAACTGGACCGCGAGCGTTCGACCATCTCCGTGAGCCTCATCCCAGAGACGCTGTCCCTAACCACCTTCGCCGCCGTAACGGTCGGCGACCGATTGAATTTGGAAGTAGACGCGCAGACTCAGGCGGTGGTCGATACGGTGCGGGCGATGTTACCCGAGCTTGTCGGTGCCTACGTAGCGGGCGATGAACCGCCAGAGCCCCGCTCGTGACCGGGACCGCGAAGTTCGCCGTTGGCCAGATCGTCCGCCATCGGAAGTTCGGCTACCGAGGGGCGGTGTATGGCGTTGACGCCGAGTTCGCCCTGTCGGCGGAGTGGTACGAGGAAGTCGCCCGCTCCCGGCCGCCGAAAGATCAGCCTTGGTACCACGTGCTGGTGGACGGCGCCGCGCACACCACCTATGTCGCCGAGCGCCACTTGGCGGCGAGTGCCAACACCGACCAAATCGAGCATCCGCTACTCGGCGAGTATTTCGAGAGCTACGACGGCCGACGCTACGAGCCGCGCAGCGTGCATTGACGCATTGACGTCAGGCGACGCCGAATACGGGCGCCGCGTTGTCCCAGAAGATTTTGCGGATGCTCTCGGTGGGTAGGGGTTGTTCGGTAAGGGCTTGCATGCCCGCCGGCCATGTGCCGTCGGGATGCGGATAGTCCGTGTTGAAAGTGACGTAGTCGTCGCCTACCAAGTCGCACACCGCCGGTAGCGTTCTCTCGTCGCCACGGCACGCAACGAGGAAATTGGATTTGAAGTATTCCGTCGGGTGCTTCTTCAACAGCGGATGCTCGGCGTTGCCGGAGAACTCCCAGTGTTGCTCCATCCGCTGTAGCCAGTAGGGCAGCCAGCCGGCGTCCGCCTCCACATGGACGACCCGAAGCTTGGGGTGTCGCTCGACAACGCCGAACCAGATCAGGCTCATCATCGCTACCATAGCCTCGAATGGGTGCGCGATGATGTGTCCCGACGTGTGCGTCTCCATGCGTTCGCCGAAGGACGGCAGGTAGGGCGAGCCGGAGTCGTGGATGCATACCGGCAGGTTCAGTCCCTCGATCACGCCCCACAACCCATCGTTGTCTTCGTGATGCAAGTTGCGTCCGGCCACCGGGTTTGGCCGCACATAGAAGCACGCGGCACCCTTGTCGGCGGCGCGCCGGGCCTCTTCGATAGCGAGGTCGGGGGCTTGCATGGGGAGCATCGCGGCCATGCGCAACCGCGTCGGCGCGTGGCCGCAATATTCCAAACTCCAGTCGTTGTAGGCGCGGCACACGGCGGCGAGCAACTCCGGATCTTTGAACTCCTTGCCGAGAATCTGTCCGCCAACCGTTGGATAGAGTACTTGGGCGTCGACGCCATGCTGGTCCATGTCGGCCAGCCGAGCGGCGGGATTGAAACCCGCGGCGCGCGCTTTCTCATGCTTTTCCATGCCGCGCGCGGCGGCCTCCAAGAACTCCTTTGAGTGCATGGGGTAGTTGCCGTCCTGCTTGGTGATCGGTTCGCCCTCAACGCACATCCCTGCGCGACCACCGCCCATATCGCCGATTCGCGGCGCTCGCCCGTGGAAGGCGGAGTCGATGTAATCCGCCCAGATGTTGGGCGGCTCCATCTGGTGCGAGTCGGTGTCGATGATGTGAAAACCGTTGCGCATGTTTATCCCTCGCCTCTTCGCCGGCGCTCTTGAAGGCGGATAAGCTACGCGCCTCTCCGCTAGGCTTCAACTAAACCGAATAAGCCGAAGCGTCTTCTCGACGGGCGGCGACTTCTCGTTGATGGATCGAAGCTTGGTAGAGTGGTGCGGTCACAACTTAGTAAACTAAGGGGAGGGCTGCGTATGAAGTTCGGACTGCGCTACTGCAATACGGGCCGCTACATCAACGCCGCCAAGGCCGTGGAACTGGTGCAAGCGGCCGAGGAGGCGGGGTTCGAGTCCGCGTGGACCGTGGAGCATACGGTGGTGCCGGAGAACCACGCCTCCGAGTATCCCTATTCGACGGATGGCCGCATGGCCGGGGGCGTGTTCGACTTTCCCTTGCCGGACCCGCTGATTTGGATGAGCTTCGTGGCGGCGCATACCGAGGCGATCAAGCTCGGCACCGGCATCCTGATCTTGCCGCAGCACAATCCGGTGACCACGGCCAAACAGGTGGCCACCTTGGATGTGATGTCCGGCGGCCGCATCCTGCTCGGCATCGGCGTCGGCTGGTTGAAGGAGGAGTTCGACGCGCTCGGCGTCTCCTTTGGCGACCGCGCCGCGCGTACCGACGAGTACGTCGCCGTCATGCGGGCCTTGTGGCGCGAGGAGCGGCCGTCCTTCCAAGGCAGTTTCATTCGCTTCGACGGCGCGTACTGCCGCCCGCAACCCGTCGCCGGTGCCGTGCCCATCCATGTAGGCGGTCACTCGAAGGCCGCGGCGCGTCGTGCCGGGCGGCTTGGGGACGGATTCTTTCCTGCCCGAGGGCAACCTTGGGATCTGGTCGACTTGGCCCGCGCCACGGCGGCCGCCGAAGGCCGGGATCCGGCGGCGTTGGAAATCACACTAAGTTGTCCGGCGGACTTGCAAGAGTTGCCGCTCTTGGCGGAGCGGGGCGTACATCGCGTTCTGGTGCCGGTCAACCCGTTCCCCGGCATGGCCAACGCGGCACGCAACCCGGAGGAAGTGCTTGCTTGGCGACCGTGGATCGAGGAGTTTGCGAGTGCCTGACGTCGCCCCTGCCTTGGCCGAAGGATTGCGTCGGCAACTTGAGAACTTGGGTGATCGGCAAGTCGCCGGCTGGAAAGTGGGCATGACCTCCGGCCGATCCCGAGACAGCATGGGGGAGGGGTTTCGCCCGTTCGGTTACATCCTGCCGGAGCGGGTGTTCGCAAGTGGCACCGAACTGCCGCTAGCGCGGTTCGGCCACGTCGGTGTCGAGAACGAGCTCTGCTTTCGCATGGGCGCTGCGTTGCATGGCGATGCGGTGCGCGACGATGTCGCGGCCGCCGTGGCGACCGTTGCGCCGGCGTTTGAGATCAATGAACAGCGCTTGCCGGCTGGTGCCACGGTCGCCGAGCGTATTGCGGATGATCTCAACCAGTGGGGCATTGTGGTCGGAGATGAGCGGAGATTGGACTGGTTGAACTTCGACTTTCAGGGTTTGCGAGTCGAGCTGTCGCGGAACGGCGAGGTGGTTGAGACGGTGGCCGCCGCCGGTCATATCGACGACCACTTGGCGTCCATCGCCGCGTTGGCCCGGCAACTCGGTCGCTTTGGGCGCGTGCTCGCCGCCGGTGCCCAAGTGATTACCGGGGCTTATACGCGCCAGAGCGTGGCTGGCGAGAGCCGCTGGCGGGGCGACTTCGGTAGCGCCATCGGCGCCGTCGCGGTGACCTTCAGGTAAGCGCCCGACGGCCAAGAAGGCCGCTCGTCGATCGGTGGCGGGTGCGGCCAAGCCCCGCCGAAACCGCTTGTTTCGTTGCCGCGAGGCGAGTAGGGTAGCGCCCCGTCTACGCCACCATCAGATCGTCAATGGCCATTGCGGTCATGGGCGATGACGAGTCCACGTCGTCGCTGATCCTTCGACTCGGCAGCCTCGGGTTCGACGCGATCCACGCCAAGCGCGGCAGCCGTGCGTTCGCCAGAGTGCTCGAAGCTGCTGACGTAATTCTCTGCGCGTCCATCGATCAAGCCGTCGCGGGCATCGAGGCGGTGGGAAGATTGCCCGGCGCTTTCGTTTGGCTGACGACCAAACTACCGAGTGCCGAAGAAATGCTCGTGGCCATGCGTCACGGCATCATCGACGTGGTCGCCGCGCCGGTCAACGACGAGGAACTGGGTGCGCGAATGCGCGTCGCGCTCGACCGGGTAAAGCCGACGGACTTGCGCATCGCGGGACAGCTCGACACGCTCGAACGCGATCAACGCGCCGGCCAGTACATTCAACTGCGCATGCTGCCGCGGTCGCCGACCATGATCGGCGGCTACCGACTCGCCCACCGGGTGCAGCCGTCGATGATCCTCTCCGGCGACTTCGTGGACTATTTCCGCGTCGCGGATCGCCGCCACTTCGTGTTCTACATCGCGGACGTATCCGGGCACGGCGCATCAAGCGCGTTCATCACCGTGATCTTGAAGAACTTTTTTCGCCGCATGCGGCGCGAGTCCCGATTCGGGATATTGAGCGATCCGAGCGAGATTCTGAAGGGACTGAATCGCGAATTGCTGGAGCAGGACCTCGGCAAGCATGTGACGATATTCGTCGGCGTGGTCGACACCGAGACCGACACCGTAAGCTACGCGAACGCCGGCCACTTTCCCCATGCCATTCACGCCGGCGCGGGCAGTGCCGAGTTCTTGGAGATGGTCGGCAAGCCAGTGGGCCTCTTCGAAGATGTGCAGCACGACACCGCGCGCCTTTCGTTGCCTATTGGCGACAGCTTGGTCATGTTCTCCGATGGCGTCCTCGAAGTCCTGCACGAGAACGATCTCACCGCCAAGGAAACCCGGCTGGTGGACTGCGCGGCGGCTAACGCGCCTGACTTGGGCGCCTTGTGGGACGAACTCGGTGTGGTAGACGGCTCGCAGGCGCCCGACGATCTCACCTGCTTGGTCGTCGCCCGGGAAACCGCGCAGTGACCCCGGGACGTATTCTGGTGGCCAACGGCGACGGCACGTACCTGCTCAAGTTCGTCGGCGACGTGCGGCTGAGCTTGGGCGCGGCGTTCGATGAATATATCGACCGGCTGTTCGCGAGCGACGAATTGCGCTCGATACTAGTCGACTTATCGGCGGCGGACGGCGTGGACAGCACCTCCCTAGGGGTGCTTGCCCGGTTGTCCATGCAAGCGCAGCAACGGCTCGGTTGCGTGCCGACGCTGGTATCGACCCGCCCGGACATCACGCGGCTGTTGAACACCATGGCCTTCGACGACATCTTCCACATCGTCGAGACGCCGCTGTGCGACACTAGGCAGCTCGGCGAGTTGCCGAAGAGCGACCTGTCGCCGGACGAACTTCGCGCCCGCGTGCTCCAAGCACACCGCAATCTCATGGCGTTGAGCGATGACAACCGCGAGCGCTTCCGAGACTTGGTAGCGACCTTGGAGGCCTCGACGTAACTCGAAGTAGGTCGAAGCAGCTCGAAGTAAGCGGTCAGGCGGCGTCGCGCGTGGCCGGCGCGGCCACCAAGGCCGCGGCAGAGCGGAGCGTTTCCACCCCCGCGCCGGGTTGTCGATCATAGTCGGACAGAAAGCGTCGATAGCGTCGCGCGCCCGGCACGCCGTTGAACAAGCTCATCAGGTGCCTAGTCATGTCATGCAGCTTGGTTCCACGTCGCAACTCGGCCTCGACGTACGGAAGGTAGGCGGCGAAGGCGGCCCACGCGGTCATCGGCGGTTCGCCGAACAATTCGCCATTCAGCCGGGAAAGCATGATCGGGTTGTGATAGGCGCCGCGACCAAGCATCACCCCGTCCGCCCACGACAAGTAATCGTGCGCTTCTTGACAGCGAAGAATGCCGCCATTCATAACCACGGTGAGTTGCGGGAAGTCTCGCTTCAACCTCGCTACCAGTTCGGGCCGTAGCGGGGGTACGGAACGATTCTGCGCCGGCGTCAGGCCATCGAGCACCGCTTTGCGGGCATGGACGATGAACACCCGCACGCCCGCCGCCGCCACGGTGCCGACGAAGTCGCGCAGGAAGCCGTAGTCCGAGGCATCGGCTGCGCCGGCGCGCACGTTGGCCCGGTCGGCGAGTCCAATCCGGCACTTCACCGTCACCGGCAGCGCCACCGCATCCCGCATGGCGGCGACGCCGTCGGCGACGCGTGCGGGTTCGCGCATCAGACACGCGCCGATGCCGCCTTTTCGCACGCGCGTCGAGGGGCAACCGACATTCAGGTTCACTTCGTCGAACCCCGCGCCTGCCGCCAATTGCGCCGCGTGCGCCAAGTCGGTCGGCTCGTTGCCGCCAACCTGCAAGGCGAGCGGCCGTTCTTCGGCGCTAAACCCTAGCGCCCGCCGGCTGCTGCCCCGCAGCAGCGTGTCCGTGGTAACCATCTCGGTATAGAGGCGAGCCGAAGGCGCCACCAAGCGGTGCAGGAAGCGGCAGTGGCGGTCGGTCCACGCCATCATCGGCGCAACGCACAGTTGGTACGTCCGACCATGGCTTGCGGCGTTGTCGTTCATCGCCATTCGCCCCGCGCCTTGCCGCGCATCCTCTCTTGAACTTGCCTCCATTTTATCTTCATTTTCTCCGCCGGCTCCGCTATCATGCGTCCTTTCTTGGGGCGAGCGAGCGAGTAGATGCAGTGTCAGAACACAATTGACGGTCCCGCGCATGCCATTGGCATTGGCGTCCACACCGGGCATAAGGTTCGCATGACGCTGCGGCCGGCGGCCGCCGACACCGGCATCGAGTTCGTACGTCTCGACGCACCGGGCAAGCCCGTGCGCGCATTGGCGGAGAACGTTTCGGACACGACGCTCGCCACCAGCATTGCCGATCGCGGCGTGCAAATCGCCACGGTCGAACACCTCATGTCCGCATTGTGGGGTCTCGGCATCGACAATATGCGCGTGGAGCTTTCCGGCGAGGAAGTGCCGATTATGGACGGCAGCGCGCAACAGTTCGTTGAACTCGTGCAGTCCGCCGGCATTCGCAAGCTGCAAGCACCGAAGCAATACATCAAAATCACGCGGGAGATATCCGTCTCCCAAGGCGATGCCCGCGCCACCCTGAGCCCGTATCCGGGGTTTCGCGCAGGCTATACGTTCGTTGCCGACCATCCGGTGTTCAACCGCTACCCGAAGCACGTCGAGTTGGATTTCGCCGACGCCGCCTATGTCCATGAAGTGAGCGCCGCCAGATCCTTCGGCCTCGTATGCGAACTGGATCAAGCGCGCGCGATCCGCAAGTGCTTGGGTTCCAGCCTGCAAAACGCCGTTGGCATCAGCGACGATGACATCGTCAACGAAGGTGGGCTGCGCTACGAGGACGAGTTCGTCAAGCACAAGCTGCTCGACGCCATCGGCGACCTTTACCTCCTAGGTCTGCCGGTGATCGGTGCGTTCCACGGCTACATGTCCGGGCACGCCTTGAACAACAAACTGGCGCGCGCCCTCATGCGTTGTACCGATGCTTGGACATGCGTCACAGCGCAGCCGGACGGCACCGTTCGGCCGGCAGACGCCGCTTCCGCTCCTCCACTCATGCGGGCGCGGATGGATCGCTAGGCGCCACAGCGAAGGCGGACGGTCTGGGCATCCCTCGGCGGGAGTTCTATACTCGCAATCCGTAAGCCATCGAAAGCTCAGCTTGTGGCGCAAGACCCGAGCATTCGCCCCATCGATTCCGCCGGCGAGCGGCAACCGCGGCGTGGCGTCTATCTGCTGCCGAATCTGATCACCACGGCGGCGTTGTTCGCCGGTTTCTTCGCCATCGTCGCCGCGGCCAACGACGAGTTCGTCAAAGCTGCGCTCGCCATCTATGTGGCCTTCATCCTCGATACGTTGGACGGTCGCGTGGCCCGTTGGACCCGTTCGGAGAGCGAGTTCGGCGCCGAGTACGACAGTCTGTCGGATATGGTGGCGTTCGGCGTGGCGCCGGCGATGGTCGCCTTCCACTGGGCGCTGTCGAGCTTGGGCCAGTTCGGCTGGGTGTTCGCGTTCGTCTACATGGCTTGCGCGGGGTTGCGCTTGGCGCGGTTCAACACCAAAGGCGACAGCGCGTCGTTCACCGGCCTCGCCAGCCCCTCGGCGGCGGCGATTATCGCCAGCAGCGTTTGGATTTGGAGCGAATACACGAGTGCGCTGACCGGTTTCGCCGCGGTGGCGATGGCGCTCATCACCGGCGCCGTTGGCCTGCTGATGGTGTCGGGATTCTCCTACTTTTCGCCCAAGGATTTGGATTTGAAGGGCCGGGTGCCGTTCCTCACCTTGGTCGCCGCGGTGCTCGTCTTCGCCATCGTGTTGGTGGACCCGCCGCGCGTGCTCTTGGCCTGCTTCACGGTCTACGCGCTCTCGGGACCAGTGCTGTATCTTTGGCGCAAATATCGGCCCGGCGAGGGGGATGGTCCGGGCGCCGACACGACGAACTAGCGAGGATGCCAGTGCTCATCAAGTCCGCTTCCGATATCAAGCCCTCGGAGATCACGCCGGAGTCGACCTACCGTTCGCGCCGCGTCTTCCTGCGCTCCGCCGCTGTCGCGACGGCCGCCGCCTCATTGCCGGCGGCGGCGTTGCCGGCGACATGGCTCGCCGCCCGCGAGGTACGCCCCGGCGAGCCCATCGGCGAGGCGCTTACTCCCGAATCCGACGCCACGCGCTACAACAACTTCTACGAGTTCGGCCAAGACAAGGACGACCCCGCGGCCTATGCCCACGAGATGACCGTAGATCCGTGGACGGTCCACGTTACCGGCGAAGTCGCCAAGCCTGGCAAAATCGGCTTGGAAGACATGCTCGCCGGCATTGATCTCGAAGAGCGCATTTATCGCCTGCGTTGCGTGGAGGCTTGGTCCATGGTCATCCCGTGGCTCGGCTTTCCAATGAAGAAAGTGCTCGACAAGTTCGAACCCACCGGCAACGCCAAGTTCGTCGAGTTCAAAACGCTGCATCGACCGAGCGAGATGCGGGGGCAGCGCTCGTTTTTCTCCAGCATCGACTGGCCTTATGTCGAGGGCCTGCGCTTGGATGAGGCCAATCATCCGCTGGCGATTTTCGCCGTCGGCATGTACGGCAAGCTGCTGCCGAATCAAAACGGCGCGCCGTTCCGCTTGGTGGTGCCTTGGAAGTACGGCTTCAAGAGCATCAAGTCCATCGTTGAAATTCGCCTTGCCGAGACGCAGCCCCGCAATACTTGGAACGTCTTGCAGCCACGCGAGTACGGCTTCTACGCCAACGTCAACCCGAACGTCGACCATCCGCGTTGGAGCCAAGCCACCGAGCGCCGCTTTCCAACGTCGCTGTTGAACCCCAACCGCATCGCCACCCGCATGTTCAATGGTTACGACGAAGTGGCGGGTCTGTACGCGGGGATGGACCTGCGACGAGAGTACTGAGCTTCGCGAAGACGGCGGCCTCCCGGACGGACCACGATGGCCGCTCGGGACGCTTGGCTGCGTTGGGCGAAGCCGCTCGTCTTTGTCGCTCTCGCGTTGCCGTTGGCTTGGCTGGCGCTCGATGTTTGGCGGGAATTGCAGGCGCCGGGCAGTGCCTTGGGACCGGACCCCGCCGACGAACTGACGCGGCGGCTCGGCGCTTGGGCGCTTCGGGCGCTCCTGCTGACGCTGGCGGTGTCGCCGCTGGCCCGGTTGTTGAAGCGGCCGGTGCTCGTTCGCTTCCGGCGCATGATCGGGCTATGGGCGTTCGCCTACGTGGTGATGCACTTCACCGTCTATTTCGGTCTCTTGGCCGGGTTCGACCCCCTAGCGGCTATTGCCGACATCGCCAAGCGCCCCTACATCACCGTCGGCTTCGCCGCCTTGCTCTCGTTGGTGCCGTTGGCGGTCACCTCGACCCGGGGTTGGCAACGGCGGCTAGGTCGTCGTTGGCGCACGCTGCACAAGCTCGTTTATCCCGCCGCCGTCGCGGCGTGGACGCACCTCGTGTGGCTGTCCAAGGGCAGTTTCATGGACCCCTTCGTCTACGGCGTCGTGCTGGCGGTGCTGTTCGGCGAGCGAATCGCGTTTAGAATGCGTCGCGGGGGAAGACGCAAACCGGCGTCGAGGTGAATCGCGATGGGTGGGAAGATAAGCGGGGAGAAGGTGGGTGGAGAGAAGAAGCTCACCTACTGGCAGGAGAACCTCCGCCTAGTGGCCATCTGTTTGGCGGTGTGGTTCTTCTTCTCCTTTGGCTGCGGCATCCTCTGGGTCGATGCGCTCAACCACATTGCCATCGGCGGGTTCCAACTCGGTTTCTGGTTTGCGCAGCAGGGGAGCATTCTGGTGTTTCTCGCGCTCATCGTCGTCTACACGGTACTCGTGGCGAAGCTGGACCGAAAACACGGCGTCGAAGAGGATCGCGCGTAAGCCGTGAGCCTAGAGACACTCACCTATCTCGCCGTCGGGGCGTCGTTCGTCCTCTACATCGGCATCGCTTTCGCCTCCAAGGCGCGCAGCACCGGGGACTTCTACGTCGCCGGCAAACATGTGCATCCGCTCGCCAACGGCATGGCGACCGCGGCGGATTGGATGTCCGCCGCCTCGTTCCTCTCCATGGCCGGATTGATCGCCTTCATGGGCTACGACGGCAGCGTCTATCTCATGGGCTGGACGGGCGGCTACGTATTGCTGGCGTTGTTGTTGGCGCCCTACCTGCGCAAGTTCGGCAAGTTCACGGTGCCGGAGTTTATCGGCGAGCGCTACTACTCGGACACCGCCCGGGTGGTGGCCGTGCTCTGCCTGATCGTCATCTCCTTCACCTATGTCGCCGGGCAGATGCGCGGCGTCGGCATCGTGTTCTCGCGGTTCTTGAACGTGGACATCGGCTTGGGTCTCTTGGTCGGCATGGGCGTCGTGTTCCTCTACGCCGTGCTCGGCGGCATGAAGGGCATCACCTATACGCAGGTGGCGCAGTATTGCGTGCTGATCTTCGCCTATACGGTGCCGGCGGCGTTTATTTCCTTGCAGGTCACCGGCGTGATGCTGCCGCAAGTGGCCTTCGGCAGCGAAGTCGCGGACGGCGGCGGCTATCTCTTGGCGAAACTGGATCAGATCGTCACGGACTTGGGTTTCGCCGCGTACACCGACGGCAGCAAGAGCCGCATCGACGTATTCTTCATCACCCTTGCGCTGATGGTCGGCACCGCCGGATTGCCGCACGTCATCGTGCGTTTCTTCACCGTTCCCAAGGTGCGCGACGCGCGTGCCTCGGCGGGTTGGGCGCTGTTGTTCATCGCCATTCTCTACACCACGGCGCCGGCGGTGGGCGCCTTGGCGCGCCTCAACCTGACCACCACCGTGCAGCACGGGCCAGTGGGCGAAGAAGCCTCGAATTTGGTCTACGAAGAGCGCCCGCAGTGGTTCAAGACTTGGGAAGAGACGGACTTGCTCGCCTTCGAGGACAAGAACGGCGACGGCCGCATTCAGTATTACAACGACGCCAATCCGGAGTTCGCCTCGACGGCCGACAGCTACGGCTGGGAGGGCAACGAGCTCACCGTGGACAACGACATCATCGTGCTCGCTAATCCAGAGATCGCCGGGCTTCCCGACTGGGTCATCGCCTTGGTGGCCGCCGGCGGCATCGCCGCGGCGCTGTCCACCGCCGCCGGGTTGCTGCTGGTGATTTCGGCGGCGGTCTCGCACGATCTCCTCAAAGGCGTATTCGCCCGAAACCTCCCGGAACGCAAGGAGCTCTTGGCTGGACGCCTGAGCGCCGCGGTGGCCATCTTGATGGCGGGGTACTTGGGCTACAACCCGCCGGGCTTCGTCGCGCAGGTGGTGGCGCTCGCCTTCGGTTTGGCGGCGGCGTCGCTGTTCCCCGCGATCCTGCTCGGCATCTTTTCGGTCCGGGTGAACAAATACGGCGCCATTGCCGGAATGCTTACCGGGCTGCTCTTCACGGTGGGTTATATCGTCGTCTTCAAAGGGGTCTTCATCGAACCGCTGGCCGCCAACGTGGCGGAGAATTGGCTGTTCGGCATCTCTCCGGAGGGCATCGGCGCCATCGGCATGCTATTGAACTTCGTCGTCGCGTTGACTGTGAGCGCGCTTAGCGACGAGCCGCCCGAGGAGGTGAAAGCCTTGGTACGTCGGATCAGGACGCCCCGAACATGAGCTTGGCCGAGGAGCGTTGCGAGGCCTGCCGGCCCGACAGCCCTAGGGCGGCAAGCGGAGAAAGCGAAACCTTGCTCGCGCAGTTGCCGGGTTGGCGAGTGGTCGAGGAGGACGCCATGCAACGCCTTTCCAAAGGCTACCAGTTCAAGGACTTCGCCAGTGCGCTCGCATTCACCGACCGGGTCGGTGACTTGGCCGATCGCGCCGACCACCATCCGCGGATCGTCATCGAGTGGGGCGCCGCGACGGTGCAGTGGTGGACGCACGCCATCGGCGGCCTGCATCGCAACGACTTCATCATGGCTGCCCGCACCGACCTCGCCTACGGCAGCGGATCGTAACCGCGCTCGGCAAGACGAAGCGCGACGATAGGGCCATGCACCCGCCACCGGTCGACTATATCGAGCGTACCCGCTCGCTCTACGCCGCGCGCGGTTACGCGCCGTACCGCTGGGTGGAGAACGAACCCCTTGCCGAACTCGCCGCCACGGCCAAGCCGCAGACCGAATGGCGCGTCGGTTTGGTCGCATCCGGCGGCATCTACGCCGCCGGTCAGGTCGCGTTTCACTATCGGGACGACTTGAGCTATCGGGAGATCGCCACCGACACCCCGGTGGAGGCCTTGCGCGCCACCCACTTCGCCTACGACCTCGTCGACGCTAGGCGGGATGTGAACGTCGTGTTCCCGTTGGCGGCGCTGCGGAGCTTGGTCGAGGCGGGCCGCGTTGGTTCGCTGGCGCCCCGCGCTTATACATTCATGGGCGGCGTTTACTCTGCCCGCAAGGTGCGCGAACGATTGGCCCCGGCCATCGCCGATCGCTTGGTCGCCGATGAAGTGGATGTGGCGCTGATGGTGCCGGTGTGACCGGTTTGCCATCAGTCCGTGGGACTGATCTGTCGGGAAACGGAACGCCGCGGCATTCCAACGGTAAGCCTCTCGAGCGCGCTGTCCATCAGTCGCGCGGTCGGGGTGCCGAGAGCGGTCTTTCTCGACTTCCCCTTGGGCCGCACCGCGGGGCGACCGTTCGACGTGGCGATGCAACGCGCCGTCGTCGTGCAGGCGTTGAACCTGCTGCGGGACGCGAGCGCACCGGGCACGGTGATCGAACTGCCCTTTCGTTGGGCCGACGCTGGCGATCGTTGGAAGGCGGACGTCATGCGTCGAGACGAACGCCTCGCTAGGTTCGATGCGCCGCAGTATCAGTGCGCGGCGGATGCCGAGGCCGCTGATCCCGCTTGCCCGACCTGCGTGTGGTTGTAGCTTTAGCGGCTGGCGTTTTCCAGATCCTGCAGTTGGTCAGCCAGGCGCTGCAACGCGGCTGGTGGTGATACTTGTACGGCGTGCGTCAGGATGCCAAGCGCCGGATGATCCAAGTAGTGCAACTCGCCCGCGCGCATTCGCCGTCGCTCGCTCAACAACGCCGTCTCGCCACCCGGCAAGCGGTATTGAAGCCGTGCTTCGAAGTGGACGTAGCGACCCAAGGTGACGCTGAACGAGCCTTCCACGGGAAACCGGCGGTCCCCGTCCGGCAAGCCAACCTGTACCAACACCGGTTGTGGTTGGTTCCTAGGCGGCAACGGCTGATGCCAAGACCCCGCTGCGACGATGGCAAACTCGCGGTGCAGGCGCCCGAGCGCGCCGCTGAACGCCGCCGTCTCGCGCCGCCACCGGTAGCTCGTCGCCATGAGCTCGTCCTCGAACGCCTCCGTCGCATCGGTCAGCGCTTGGCGAAGGGCGGCGACCTCGTCGACCGTTAACGGCTCGGGCAAACCGTCCTCGTCCGCAGGGGGCGGCGCAGGCCAAGCGTGCGGGTCGTCGAGAAACACTGCCTCTAAGTCCACCGTCGCCGCGGCGCAGGCTTCGAAAGAGAAAGGCCGGTTGCCGGAGCGCTGCCAAATCGCCGATGCACAGTCGTCGGCGAACCACGCCGGCGGCGGCAAGTCGGCGCCGACGAACTCGATGGCGTCGTCCACTGGCAGCCGGTGGCCAAACGGCAGTCGGTTGTTCGCCGGCGCTTCGTCAATGAGCGGAACCGGCGTACGCGGCAAGCGCATCGCGTCGAGCAGGGCAGTGCGGGCGACGCCCGAGTCCTCGGCGTCGTTACGCTCGAATACGACGACATCGATGCGATACCAGCGAAGCCGCAAGCGATCGTCGATCGCGTCCGCGGCGCTAGCCGACGAGACCGCCAGCAGCGTCGCCAAGAATCCCGCGCTCGCTTTCAACATCCACTCCGCGGCGTGGTCACCGGCCTCACCCGGCCCGGCGTTGGTCCTTGAATCCCGTGGTGGATTCGGGCGCTTCGGCGAGGTGGCGGAGCAAATCTTCAACGAATTGAAAGCGCTTTTCCGCGTCGTCTAGCTCGGTAGTGACCATCAGTCGGCTACCGCCGCCACGGTTGGGCGCATCGCGAAAACGAAAAGTGTTGGGCCGTCGCTGCATCAGTTGCACGATGGTAAACGGCGCCACCTTGGTGTTGGCGGCAAACTCGAGACGACCGCCGGCGCCGCCGATGTCTACTCGATCGATGCCGAGACGCGCCGCGGTGAGCTTCACCTTGGTAGTGCGAAACAGACTTTCGAGTGGCTCCGGCAACAGGCCGAACCGGTCGATCACCTCGACCTTCAATTCGTCGAGCGCCTCGTCGTCCGCCGCCGAGGCGATGCGCTTATAGAGGATGAGGCGGGCATGAACATCCGGCAGATAAGCGTCCGGGATCAACGCCGGCACATGGAGGTTCACTTCGCGATTGGTTTGCAGCGGCTCGTCGAGATGCGGCGTGCGTCCGGCCTTGATGGCCGCGACGGCGCGTTCAAGCATCTCCATGTAGAGGTTGAAGCCGATGGTGGCGATCTGTCCGGATTGCTCGTCCCCGAGCAGTTCGCCGGCGCCGCGAATCTCCAAATCGTGCGTCGCAAGGGTGAAGCCAATGCCGAGTTCGCCGGCGGCCTGCAACGCTTCCAAGCGTTTCGTGGCATCGGCCGTCATGGCTCTCGGGTGCGGCGTCATCAAGTAGGCGTACGCTTGTCGATACGAACGGCCGACGCGACCCCGCAATTGGTGCAGTTGCGCGAGTCCGAAGCGATCGGCGCGGTCGATAACGATGGTGTTGGCGTTGGGAATGTCGATGCCGTTCTCGATGATGGTGGAGCACACCAGCACGTTGCTGCGGCGGTGGTAGAAATCCGCCATCACCTGCTCCAACTGTCGTTTGGGCATTTGCCCGTGGCCGACGCCGACGCGCGCTTGGGGAGCCAAGTCCGCCACTTCGTCGGCGGCGCGGTCGATGCTGCGTACTTCGTTGTGGACATAGAACACTTGGCCGCCGCGCGCGAGTTCCCGGGCGATGGCCTCGGCGACGATGGCGCTGCGCTTCTCCATGACGAAGGTCTTGATCGCCAGCCGCTTGGCCGGTGGCGTGGCGATGACGGACAAGTCGCGCAAGCCCGTCAGCGACAGGTTCAGCGTGCGCGGAATGGGCGTCGCAGTCAGCGCAAGGACGTCCACTTGGGCGCGCAGATTTTTCAACTGCTCTTTTTGCCGCACGCCGAAGCGGTGTTCCTCGTCGATGACAACGAGGCCCAAGCGCTTGAATTTGAAGATTGGCGAAAGCAGGCGATGGGTGCCGATGAGGATGTCGACGCGACCGCCCGCCAAGCGCTCGGCGACCGCCTTGGCCTCGCCGTCGCTGCGCAGCCGGGAGACCACTTCGAGGGTCACCGGCCAATCCGCAAAGCGGTCGCCGAAGGTCTCGAAGTGTTGCTGCGCCAGCAAAGTGGTGGGGGCGAGCACGGCGACTTGCCGCCCGCCGGCGACCGCGAGGAAGGCCGCGCGCATCGCCACCTCGGTCTTGCCGAACCCCACGTCGCCGCAAATCAGCCGGTCCGTGCGCTTGGTACCCACTAGGTCTTCGATCACCGTGGCGATAGCGGCGTCTTGGTCAGGCGTCGCCTCGAACGGAAACTGCTCGACGAAACGGTTGTAGTCGTCGTCGGGCGGTGCGAACTTGACGCCCTTGGCCGCTTGCCTGCGGGCGTAGACGTCGAGCAACTCCGCGGCCGTATCCCGCGCTTGGTCCGCCGCTCGCTTCTTCGCCTTCGCCCACTGATCCGAACCGAGCCGATGCAGCGGCGCGGACTCTTCGTCGGCGCCCGCGTAGCGGGACACCAACTGCAGCGCCGTGACCGGCACGTACAGCTTGGCTTCTTCGGCGTATTCGAGGAGTAGGAACTCCATCGGGGCGTCGTCGATGGTGAGCGTCTGCAAGCCTCGGTAGCGCCCGACGCCGTGGTCGACATGGACGACGGGCGAGCCGACGCTGAGCTCGGTCAGGTTCTTGATGACCAAGTCGGGGTCGATGCCGCGCCGCCGGGCGCGTCGACTCGCCAATTCGCTGCGGTGGCCGAAAATCTCGGTCTCGGTCACCACCGCCAATTCCTTGAGCCAAAGCCCCCGTTCGATGGGCGCGATGGCGACCGCGAGTCGATCCGTGCCCTCGGCAAAGGCCGAGAAGTCGTCCACCGCCGTCGCGGCGATCGCCTCGCGGCGGAGGAAGTCCTCCAAATGCACTTTGCGGCCCGGCGTCTCGGCGGTCAGCAACACGCGCGCCGAAGAATTGGCGACGAAGGCCCGTAGCCGGGCGGCCGGATCCCGGGCGCGGTGGTTAGCCGCCAACTCGGGTAGCGCTTGGCCGCCAAAGCCCACCCGGTGGCGATGTTGTTTCCCGTCGGGATCGAGCCGTGCGCGGCCGTACCTTCGTAGCCGTTCGTTGAGTTCGGCGACGGTCAGGTAGAGCGCGCTCGGCGGCAAGACCGGCCGTTCGACATCGTGGCGCAACGACTCGTAGCGCGTCGCCACTTCGTCCAAGAGACGCTTCGCGGCCGCTTGCAGTTCGGCTTCGAGCACGAAAACCGCATCGTCCGGCAAGAAGTCGAACAGTGTCGCCGTACTGTCGAAGAACAGCGCCAAGTAGTACTCGATCCCTTGCGGCGCCATGCCGTCGCTGACGTCTTGGTAGATTTGGCAGCGGCGGACATCGACATCGAAGGCGCGGTGCCAGTTGTCGCGGAAACGACGA
Organism: uncultured Pseudomonadales bacterium; assembly: GCA_964348085.1. Lineage (GTDB taxonomy): Bacteria > Pseudomonadota > Gammaproteobacteria > Pseudomonadales > Azotimanducaceae > VXYL01. The sequence continues at coordinate 27,980 of CAYGBI010000045.1, forward strand.
ATGCTCTCGGTATCCAAGGGCGTTTCCCGCGCCGGCAGAATACGAATGTGCTCGGTTTCGGCGATGGTGCGCTGCGTGTCCGCGTCGAATGTGCGCAAGGTGTCGATTTCGTCGTCGAACAGATCGATGCGAATAGGGTTCACTGCGCCCATGGGGAATATGTCCACCAACGAGCCTCGAACGGCGAACTCGCCTCGTTCCGAGACCGTCTCGGCGGAGCGGTAGCCGGCGGCGGCGAGGCGGGTGCGCTCCTCGGCGATGTCGAAGGTTTGGCCTCTCGCCAAAACCAGCGACTGGTTGCGCACGAAGGTCTCCGGCGCCAAGCGCTGCAACAGAGTCGTCACCGGCACCACCAGCACACCGTGGTGGATCGCCGGCAGCTCGTAAAGGGTCGCTAGCCGCTCGGAGACGATGTCTTGGTGGGCGGAGAAGTGGTCGTAGGGGAGGATCTCCCAGTCTGGAAAAGTGAGCACGGGAAGGTCGCTGCCGAAGAAGCGGACCTCGCGCTGCGCCTGCATGGCCGCCTCCATATCGTTCGCCACATAGACGACGAGGTGTCGCTGACTGGCGGCGAGACGTGCGGCGGCCAAGCTGCCCGCGCTGCCGTGCAGGCCTTGCCAATTGTGAACGAGAGGGCGGGCCGGCGCTTCGGGTGCTATCGGTTGGCGCATTGCGTGGAGTGGGTAAGGGAGTCGACGGTCGGCGGATGATAGCGCTTGCCAAGCAGCCTGTCGGACTTGACGGCGTTTAGCCGTGAAGTCGGCTTACATACAGGGCGGCTTGCGCCCAAGGAGATAGGCGGCGCCGAGGGGCAACGGCTTTCGTGGCGCTTGCTTGATGACGCCGGCGTGCGCCCACGGGCCGCCCGCCGGCGGGAGAATCGATCGCCCGTTGATGATAGGCTCGCCGTCGCGCTGACCGACTTGGTCGCCTCAGCATCCCGGCGTGCGAGCCAAGTGATGCGCAAAGCTGTCGCAGTGCCTTCCGGAGGGGGGATCCGATGGTGGCTGGCGATCTGGCCGGCGACTGTGACAGTAGAGTGAGCATCAACATGTCCATCTTCCCCGCCCTGATCTTCGCTCAACGCGAGCACACCCGGTTCGAGTTGCCGGAGCCGCCGGGCCGCGGCGCCGCGCCGCGTCGTTTCTTGGCGTTAGCGGCCGGCGTCCTGCTCTCGCTTGCCGGCTCGTGGCCCGCGGCGGCGGAAGCTCAGACGGCCCGCGTCGGCTCGGCGGGCGTGACGTTGGCGTCCGGCGCTTCGGCGCGAGGGGCGACGACGCTGACCGTCGGGGACGCTGTTCCGGGGCCGCGTGGGGCGGTGACGCGGGACCTCCATCGATCTGTGGAAGGCGACGAGTTGCTGTTCGTCGCGACGAGGCTCAGTTCCATCGCGCCGATCCCGACGGTCGATACGCTGTGTTACTACACCGTGTCGGAAACCGGCGACATGGTTCCGGACGACGAAGAAGGCACGAAGACGGTGTTGGCGCCAGCAGGCGCTGAGAGAATTCCGCTGCATCCGGTGCCGACCGTGGATGACGCCGTCCACGAGCCGGACAGTGTGGTGACGGTGAGGATCCCGCCCGTGAGCGAGATACCAGCTCAGGGCTGTCCCCCCGTGGCAGAGGGTGCCGTGGCTTCGCGGACAGTCCTAGACAACGACGCGCCGACTGTCTCGATCGGCGCGCCCACCGTGCCGGTAGTGATCGAGGGCGAGACGCTGAGTTTCCCGGTCACCTTGGACCACCCCGGCTACCAAGACGTCACGCTCGACTACAGGTTCGCCGGCACCGCTGGCGTTGACGACGACTACGCGCCCACCGGCGACGGAACCCTGAACATTCCCGCGGGCGGAACCAGCGCGGAGATCGAACTGCGGACCTTCGTCGACGGCCTCGCCGAGGTCGACGAGTCGGTTGAGGTCACCATATTCAATATCCGGCCCCCTGGGAGCGCGACGCCCGGCGCGACGACGGCGACCGGCTGGATTGCCGACAACGACGGCACGCCGGCGGTGACGGTCGGGGACGCGAGGGCCCCGGAGGACGCGCGCTTGGTCTTCCCAGTGACCCTGAGCCCGGCCAGCTCGTGGGAGGTTACGGTCCAGTACGCGATCACGCCCGGCACGGCGACGGAGAACGCCGACTACGCGGGGCCGACCGCGGGCGCGGTGACGTTCGCGCCGGGGGAGACGGCGAAGCGGGTCGAGCTGACGCTGGTGGACGACGAGATCGCCGAGGATGACGAGACGGTAACGCTCACGCTGTCCAACGTCCAAGGGGGGACGCTGGCTGAGGGTGTCGCAATCGGCACGATCATCGACAACGACGGCCCGCCGGCGGTGACGGTCGGGGACGCGACGGCGTCGGAGGGCGAGGGCAGCCTGGTGTTCGCGGTGACCTTGAGTCCGGCGAGCTCGCGGGAGGTGACCGCCGAGTACGAGTTCGCGCCGGGCACGGCGACGGAGAACGCGGACTACGGCGGGCCGCTCTCCGGCACGGTGACGTTCGCGCCGGGGGAGACGGCGAGGGAGGTCTTGCTCGACTTGGTGGACGACGAGATCGCCGAGGATGACGAGACGGTGACGCTCACGCTGTCCAACGTCCAAGGGGGGACGCTGGCGGAGGGCGTCGCGGTCGGTACGATCGTCGACGACGACGGCCCGCCGGCGGTGACGGTCGGGGACACGACGGCGTCGGAGGGCGAGGGCAGCTTGGTGTTCGCGGTGACCTTGAGTCCGGCGAGCTCGCGGGAGGTGACCGCCGAGTACGAGTTCGCGCCGGGCACGGCGACGGAGAACGCGGACTACGGCGGGCCGCTCTCCGGCACGGTGACGTTCGCGCCGGGGGAGACGGCGAAGGAGGTCGCGCTGGAACTGGTGGACGACGCGATCGCCGAGGATGACGAGACGGTGACGCTCGCGCTGTCCGGCGTCCGAGGGGGAACGCTGGCGGAGGGCGTCGCGACGGGCACGATCACGGACGACGACGGCCTGCCGGCGGTCGGCGTGGCGGACGCGACGGCTGTGGAGGGCGAGGGCAGCCTGGTGTTCGCGGTGACCCTGAGTCCGGCGAGCTCGCGGGAGGTGACCGTCGAGTACGAGTTCGTGCCGGGCACGGCGACGGAGAACGCGGACTACGGCGGGCCGCTCTCCGGCACGGTGACGTTCGCGCCGGGGGAAACGGCGAAGGAGGTCGAGCTCGACCTGGTGGACGACGAGGTCGACGAGGAGGCCGAGACGGTGACGCTCGCG
>CAYGBI010000046.1:0-30848 GCA_964348085.1 uncultured Pseudomonadales bacterium
GCCATGGCCGAGTGGGCCGCGTGGAACCAGCGCCGCCTCGCCGCCGAGCGGGCCGGCCTAGCGTTCGCCGAGCCGCCGCCGAGCAACTAGCGCGGACTGATCGCGTAGCCCGCGGCACGAGTCGGGCGTCGTCTAGTCCGCGACACCCCGCCCCGGGACCAAGCGTGTCGGCTTGGCGTGTCGCGGCACACCTGCGTTCTTCGGCTCGCCGGCGCACTATGGCTTGCCGCCCTGGTCCAAATCGTCTACAAGACCGCCAAGGCGTGGCCGTCGGCCGCGCCGTGGCCGGACGCCGCCTTGGCGGTGCTTGCGGACTTGGGCACGGTAGGCGCGGGAGTGGCGATCGTCTCGATGCTGCTCGCTCGCGCCGTCAACATGATCGGAGGAATACTGGTGTCGCTGTATCAAGCAATGGTCAACCGCTTCGTGATCCCGGTGATCGAGGAGCACAAAGCCCGGGGCCGAGAGGAAGGTCTCGCGATGGGCCGTGCGGAGGGTCGCGCGGCAGGTATCGAGGAAGGTATCGAGGAAGGTATCGAGAGAGGTATCGAGAAAGGTCGAGACAAGGCCTTGGCCGAGTGGGCAGCGTGGAACCAGCGCCGACTCGCCGCCGAACGGGCCGGCCAGGCGTTCGCCGAGCCGGCGCCGGGCAACTAGCGCGACTGATCGCGTAGCACGCGGCACGAGTCGGGCGTCGTCCGGTCGTCCGGGCACCCCGCCCGGGGATCAAGTGTGTCGGCTTGGCGTGTCGCGGCACACCTGCGTTCTTCGGCTCGTCGGTGCGCTGTAGCTTGCCGCCCTCGTCCAAATCGTCTACAAGACCGCCAAGGCATGGCCGTCAGCCGCGCCGTGGCCGGACGCCGCCTTGGCGGTGCTTGCGGACTTGGGCACGGTAGGCGCGGGAGTGGCGATCGTCTCGATGCTGCTCGCTCGCGCCGTCAACATGATCGGAGGAATACTGGTGTCGCTGTATCAAGCAATGGTCAACCGCTTCGTGATCCCGGTGATCGAGGAGCACAAAGCTCAAGGCCGAGCGGAAGGTCGAGACAAGGCCATGGCCGAGTGGGCCGCGTGGAACCAGCGCCGCCTCGCCGCCGAGCGGGCCGGCCAAGCGTTCGTCGAGCCGCCGCCGAGCAACTAGCCCGCGTCGACCGATCGCGTTAGGCCGCGCCACGAGTCGAGCGTCGTCCAGGCGTCCACGGCATCCCGCCTTGGGGCCAAGTGTGTCGAGCGCAAGTGGCGCGCTCGCACCGGGCCATCGAGAACGCCGATGCTCCACATCGGACGTCCGCAGCGGGTGCTGGACGTGCGATGAAGGGGGCATGGACGTATAGGTATAGTCTGTGTCGATCAGCGATCCAGATCGAAAAAGGCAGCCTAATCATGCAAAAGGCGTTCGCCCTGACCGCGATGTCGTTCGCCGGCGTCCTCATCCCCCAATCAAGCCATGCGACCGAAGTAACGGAGCCCGATGACGACCACGACCGTCAGACGGTTCCGGTCAGGAAAAGCGACCACATCAGCCCTCTCCAACAACGCCTACGGCGGGAGCTCGACTCATCTATCCAGCATCGCTTGGGGGAGCAATCTGACGCCTTGGTCGAGTTTTTCGAGACGGCGACCGTCGAGTCCATGCGCGACTACCTAAGCGCCAAGCAACTACTGCAATATGCCGCGCGTTACGCGAACGATCCGGACATCATTGCCTTTCTGATAGAGTCGGGCTTCGATCCGAACGAGGCGTTCGGGCCGGCGAGCATTTCCGACAATCCTCAACTACACGATCTGCGCGAGGGGCCGCTGCACGACGCCGCTGCGTACAACCCAAACCCCGGTGTCGTCGAGGCGCTGATCCGGGGCGGTGCTGATGTGCATGCCCGTGGCGGACTGAGCCTTAGAACCCCTTTGCACGACGCGGCCGCAAACAATAACGCCGCCGTCGTCTCGGCCCTCATCGAACACGGCGCACCGGTCCACGCGGTCAACGGGTATATCAATCCCTCCGACTTCCGGGACGCCAACATCAACGGCAATACGCCGCTGCACAGTGCTGCCTTCAGCGACGAGCCCGGAGTCATCGATACGCTCGTCGACGCGGGAGCGAAGCCCGACGTGATGAACTCTAGCGGCATGACACCGCTGCACTTCGCGGTCCTCGGCGAACGTGCGGCTTCGATCTCGGCGCTGGTGCGGCTGGGGGCGGACCCCGACGCTGTGGTCTCGCTTATCGAACAGGACGACGAGATGCACGATTGCACCGGCTGCAATCCCATCCACCTGCTTGTGGACTCCGTAAGCGGGACCGAATTCGATTCGGAGCAAAAGGAGAGACTGGCGACTCTCTTGAAAGTGCTGGTCGATAGCGGATCGAACATCAATGCCGTCGTGGGGAGTGTTGGCTTGTATGCGGGATACACGCCGCTTCGCCTAGCTGTCGAGGACGAAGAAACGGATGCCGCCGTGGTTGCCATGCTGATGGACTTCGGGGCGCGGGTCGACGGTGGTTCGTTGCTCGCCGTATTTTCGGAAACGTTCCAATACTCGGGGAAGTATGCGGGGGCCAACTACCGCAGGTCCGTAGGATCCGTGCGCAACCGGTCGATCCTCGACTTGCTCATCGCGAGTGGCGTCGACTTGAATCATCCGAGGGACGATTGTGGAAGGACGGCGCTCCATCGTGCCGTGTCCTTCGCTTTCCGGGAGGACGGCGCCGGACTCCAGCGGGCGATTGAAGCTCTCATTCAGGCCGGCGCGGATGTCAACACGCAGACCTACGCTCTTGATGACGAGGTCGCGGAGGGCTTGGGCTGCGACGACTCGGACCTCTGCCTTGACTGGTGCAGGTGGGGGTTCACGCCCCTCCACGAAGCAGCGAGACACGACAGCGACGATGAGTCAGGCTACGCTATCGCGAAGTTGCTGCTCGACGCGGGCGCCCGTCGCGACGCACGCGATAGGGCGGGCAGGACCGCACAGGACGTTGCAAACAGCGAACGCATGAAACGGCTACTCGCCACCGACCGCCTGGAGCAAGAGAGGGCCGTTGAACATTGAGGGCTCCCGACTCCTGCGGCAGATGACGCGCCGGTGGGAGAGCGGTTGCCCTTGATGGGCAGGACGTAGTCGGCGTCGCGGTCGACACCGCTGGGCCGGCCAAGCGTTCGCCGAGCCGCCGCCGAGCAGCTAGCTGTCGCGTTAGCCCGCGTCACGAATCGGGCGCACGCCCTGTTGTCCGTGTCGTGCCTTGCTGGGCGGGCGACCATTCTCGATGCGACGCGCATCTTCACCACGAGCGGGCTAATCGTCGACAAGCCGCTCGAGCAAGCCGCCGCTCCGCTGCGCGACACGGCTGACGATGGTTCTTACGCCCGACTCGCCGGCAGCGACCACCACTTTGTCGCGCGCCCTAGTCACGGCCGTATAGAACAACTCTCGGGTGTTCACCCGCGACGTCTCCGGACCTGGAATGAACACCACTTCGTCGTATTCCGATCCTTGCGCGCGATGCACGGTGAGGGCGAAAAAACTCTCGTGCTCGGGCAGGCGCGAGGGTGCGATCAAGAAACGCTCGCCGTCTTGCCGCGCCAAATCCGGGAACCACACTTGGCGGGCGCCGTCGGCGTCCTGCAATACGATGCCAGTGTCGCCGTTGGCAAGGCCGGTGGCCGGATCGTTGCGCGTGATGATGATCGGCCGGCCGAAGTAGAACTCCTCGTCCGCGGCGATGAGTCGCCGGCGCTGGAGTCGGCGCTCGACCAGCCGGTTGAAGCGACGGGTGCCGAACGGTCCGGCGCGATGCGCACAGAGCACGCGGCGCACTGGGAACGCCGCCGTCGGCGTGGCGCCCGCTTCGTGCAGATCGCCCAGCCACGGCGCGCACCAGTCGTCGGCGTAGCCGACGGCGAAGCGGTCGAAGGCTTGCTCGTCGGTTAGCGGGACCAGTTCGGTTCGCGGGTCGCCCGGATCGGTGAGCGCGGCGACTACGCCGTTCTGATCGTTCGTCACCACGGCGGTGGCCACGCGGCCGATGCCGCCGCGCGGGTCGAAGCGGTGGCTCTTGGTGAGCCGCACCACGCAGCGGTGGACGGCGGAGTCCTCGCCGCTGCTCAGGTCTCTGAAAACTCTGCCGGGTTGCACGGAATCAAGCTGCGAGGCATCGCCCAGCAGGATCAACCGGGCGCGATCCGGCAACTCCGCCAAGAGACGCGCCATCAACATCAAGTCGACCATCGAACACTCGTCCACCACGAGCGCGTCCAAGCGCCGGCGCTGGTCGCTGTTCAGCAGGCGGTGAATGGTCATGGCTTGTGGCTTGAAGTCTCGGACCGCCGGCACGCGGGCGGCAAGTTCGTCGAGTTGCGAGGTCACGGATTCCTGCAGGCGCGCGGCCGCCTTGCCGGTGGGTGTCCCTAACGCGATGGCGCGTGGATTGGCGAGCTTGCGATCCAAGAGCACGGCGATGAGGCGGGCCGCCAGCGTGGTCTTGCCCGTCCCAGGGCCGCCGGTGACGATGCAGAGCCGCCCTTGGGTGATCTTTCGAGCCGCCGCGAGCGCCTCGTCCTGAGAGGCGTCGAACAGGCGGATCAAGGTCGCATCGACGCCCGCCGTTGGCGGAGTTTCGTCCATGGCGAGCATCTTCATGCGTCTTGCGAGCGCGCACTCCGCCTCGAACATGCGGCGCAGGTAGAGCAGGCCTCCTGCGAAGATCAACGGTCGCCGTTCGTTGCTCCCGTCGCTGGCGACGAGGTCGCTGCGCGTCAGGGCGCGGGCGAGAACCGCTTGCGCAGGCAGCCTGGCCGCGCCGACTTCCGGAGCGACATCTGCGCCGTCCGACTGCTGCTCAGCCCCGGACAGTCCGCCAAGGATGTCCACATAGCGCCTACCGGCGCAGTCCTTGAGCGCCAGGCAGGTATGACCGGAGCGATGCCAAGCACTGGCCAAAGCGGCGAGCAGCGCGACGTCGTCGGGTGCGCCCAAGTCGGTCATCAAGTGGGCGAAGTAGCGGTCGACGTCCGCCAACAGTCCGGCTTCGCACAAGCCGGCCAACAACGCGCGCACCTTCATCGCGTACCGCGAAAGCAAGCGTCGATGGCGTCGATGCAGGCGCGCGCCGGCGCATCGAAGTAGACGCCATGACCAGGCCGCGCCGGGCGCATGCCGCGCACGAATAGGTAGAAAACGCCCCCCACGTGGGTGTCGTAGTCGTAGTCGGACAGGCGCAACCCCAAGTAGCGGTGCAGCGCAGTGAGGTAGAGGAGATATTGCAGTTGGTAGTTGCCACGCCGCATGGCGCGCGCAATCGCCGACGGCGAATAGGCCTGCACCGTATCCCCCAACCAATTGGACTTGTAGTCCACGATGTACCACCGGCCCCGGTGCTCCGCGACCAAATCGATGAAGCCGTGCAGGAAACCGTCGATCACGTCGGAACCGCTCCCGGCGAGAGGGTTGCCGTAACCGTAGCCCTCGATGGCTTCACCGAGTCGCTCGCGAACCAAGCCTGCCACCGGCAACTGAAACTGCATCTCCGCCACCGGCCGGCGGAGGTCCGCAACGCGAAAGCGCCGCTCGGCATCGGCGGACAACACGCTATTGCGGACGTCGTTGACGATCACCCGCGCCTTGGGTGCCAAGGTGGGGTCCATCCCCCGTCGCGTCAACGCCTGCCGGCACATGCTGTCCAAATTCACGTCCGGCTTGATGCTGTTCTCGAAGATCTCGTGCAGGCAGGCACCGCCCCGACGCCCGCGGGTAACGCGAACCGCGGCATTCGCCGCCACGGCGTTGGCCGACCGCTCGTCATCGGCGTCGGCCAACGCCGCATCCTCTCGCTGGTCGTGGTCCGCCAACTCCACATCCGTGTGGTCAACCGAGTCGGCGGCGCCGGCATCGGCGACGAGTGCGGAATAGCTGGTGACTTGTCGAACGCGGTTCAAGGCCCGATCAAAGGCCCGCGCCGTCAGTTCGCCGCCACGCTCGGCATCTTGGCGCAACGGCGACTCGTCCGTGGCTGGCGCGACTCGCGAAGAGATGACATCGGCGTGCTTGGCGACGAAGCACTCCACCTCTTTGAGCCACTGCGAGCTCGCAAGCCCTTTCAAGTACTTGGCGTTGGCTTCAAGCGCGTCCGCCGGCGTGTCTCCGCCTAGCTCCCGCCCGTGCAGCAGCCAAGCCAGCGGCGCGTACTCGGCGTCGTTCGCTTCCGCCCAAGTCACCACGCAACGGTACTTCGCACGAGTCAACGCCACATAGAGCAGCCTCAACTCCTCGGACTGATCTTCGACCCGCGCTAAGTGACGCGACTCTTTCGACGGGTCCAGATGCAAGAGTTCAGGCAGGTCGTCCTGCTCCAGATCGTGATACTCCACCGACTTGACCCATCGATGGGCCCCGCGCCTACCGTGCCAAGCGAACGGACAAAAGACGATGGGGAACTCCAGTCCCTTGCTGCGATGCACGGTGACGATCTTCACTAGGCGCTCGTCGCTTTCGAGACGAAGCTGTGCGGTTTCGTCGCTCCGCTCGGCGTGCCGGCGACGCTGGCCGAACCACTCGACAACGCCAGCCGGCGCGAGCCGGTCGTGGGTCTCGGCTTGGCGCAGCAGGTCGGCGAGATGCAGGATATTGGTGAGACGACGCGGGCCGTCGGCCAACCGCATCACCGTGGACGCGCACTTGGTGGGCGATGCCAACAGCAATTGCCGAATCAGCGTGGCGACGCCGGCGCGCTGCCAAATCTCCCGCCACTCGCGAAACCGTGCTTGCCAGAGCGCCCACTCCCGATCATCGTCGCGAAGCGCCGCCAAGCTCGCCAAGTCCAAGCCGAACATGACCGAGCCAACGGCCCCTCGCAACCGAGCGGCGGCATCGTGGCTTCCCTCGTCCACCAGCGCATACAGAAGGCGGTGCAGTTCGTCCGCCTCCACGGTTTCAAATACGTTCACGTCGCCCAACTGAACGCTTTGCACGCCCAGCTCGCGGAGTTCGCGCACCATCGCCAGCCCCTGATCCCCGGTGCGCACCAGTACGGCGATGTCGCCTCCCGAGAGCGGCTTGCACTTCAAGGTAGCGGCGCCGCTGTCGGCCAAACGCAGCAACGCCGCGACCTCGCCAGCCGCCAGCCGGGCGGCGCGGTTTTCACACGCACTCTTGGTGGCCCGCTTGTCGTCTGTTCTTGGCAACAGGCGAAATTGCAGCGCCGCGCAATCATCATCCGCGATCTTGAGCTCGTCAGACCGATCCTCCGCGGCCGTCGCCGTCTCGAACTCGATGGCCGGCAGGAGAAAGGGCGACTTGCGTGCGAACACCGCATTCACGGCACGCACCAAGGCGGGGGTGGAACGGTAGTTCTCCGCCAAGCGTATTTCTTTGACGTCCGGCCGACGGCTCGCCTTCATGTAGGCGAAGACGTCCGCGCCCCGAAACCGGTAGATGGACTGCTTGGGATCGCCGACGACCACAAGGCCCGTCGCTCCGCCCAAGTCGGCGTCGTCACCTTCCGCGGCGTAAATGCGGTCGAAGATGCGCGCCTGCAAGCTGTCCGTGTCTTGGTATTCGTCGATCAACGCCAGCGGATAGCGCGCACGCACGCGCCGGGCCAGCGCATCGCCGGCGGGACCGGAAAGCGCTCGGTCCACTTCCGTTAGCAGCGCATTGAAGCTCAGCCGGCGTTGCCGCCACGCGTTCTCCCCGAGCGTCTTGCGCAGATCCTCAAGCACCTCCCGGCGTAGCTTGCGCAGCAAGGCGTCGGCGAGCATAAGGGCGTCAGCCGCCGCCTCGCCGAGTGCGTCGAAGCTTTTGAGCAGGGGACTCTCCGGCAATTCCGGCCCCCGCCTGAGGCGAATGCCCTCAAGGCTCTCGCGCCCCAGATAGCCGGCGTCCGCCAGCTTCAGCAGCGACGGGTCGTCCGCAGCGAATGCCTGGGCGGCCTCCGCGCACACACGGGCCATCTTGTCGCCGCTGTTCGCGCGCCACTTGAGTTTCGCCAGTGCGGCCAAGAACGCGTCGCCGTGGCGGGACCACAGTGCTCGGGTCTTAGCGAACCGCTTCGCGTACGTCTCGTACTTCGCCTCGAAACCGCGCAAGTCCACCCGCTCGTCGACGCCGCATACGATGAGGTCCGGCTTGGCGTGGGGCGCTTTGACCCAATCGGAAATCTCCGCGAGGGTGAACCTGTCCTCTTCGGCCCTTTCGATCAACGGCTCCGGCAAAGCGACGATGCGCCGGCGCCAGAAGTCGCGCACCGCCGCGGCCACTTCGGCCGCGTCGTCGCCGCTCACCTCGAAGCCGAAGGGAATGCCGCCATCGAAAGCGAACTCCGTTAGCACCCGCTGGCAAAAGCCGTGGATGGTCATGATGTTGGCGCGGTCGAAGTCGCGCACCGCGGCGGTCAGCCGGTCCTTGACGACCCGGGCGTCGAGATCGATCTCGCGCCAACGGCTAGTCAAGGACTCCGCTTGGTCACCGGCGTCGCCACCCTCCAAGGCAGTCAGCGCGTTTTGCAGCGTTTTCCGCACGCGATCCCGGAGTTCGCCGGTGGCCGCGACGGTGAAGGTGACCGCGAGGAGTTGGTCGATCGTGCGCTCTTGTTCGACGAGCAAACGCGCGACGAGGGTGGTCAAGGCATACGTCTTCCCCGTGCCGGCGCTCGCCTGGATCAGCAGGTTGCCGCCGAGGGCCGCTTCGAGCGCGTCAGCCATCGCGCGCACCAGCGAGAGGGCCGAGCAGATCCTCGGCGAGTCGCTCGAACGCTTCGCCGAGCGGACCGTCCGGGAACATCAACTGGTGGTATTCGTCGGCACCCTCGCCCCACTCGTGGCCGGTCCAGACCTTATACGCCTCCTTGTCGGCGTCCTTGCCTTGTTCCCAAGCTTGCAGCCACGCCCACGAAGTCGATGGAAAGAAAGGCAAGGGCTCGCGCTGCCCTTTCCGCCACGCGGCCAACCACTGGTCAAGCAGTTCCCCCGCCTCGCTCGGCGAGGGGCCGTGCAGCTTTTCCCTTTGCACCGCGCCTCTTGCGAGACCGACGAGATTGGCGGTTAGCGTTCGATTGGTCGCACGAGCCGCAACGAGCAGCCGCAACCAAACACCGATTCGATCCTTCGATCGGATGCCGCCGATGCGCCACCACAACATGTCGTCCTCGTGCCAGCCCGCCAAGGCGCCGACGACGGTGGTCTGGCCAACGGGCACCGCCACGTCCACGGGCGACGCCTGCAATTGGGCTTCGTACGGCCGCAACGCTTCGGCGAGCTGCGCCGCTTCCCGCGCGCTGCGTCGGTGTTCGATGCGGCCGGCATTGCCTTCCGGGAGCCGCCCGCGGGCGGTCAGCAATGCCCGCGCGGTCGCATCGTTCGTGCCTGCGGTGCGGAAGTTGAACTGATCGTTTCTGAGTTGCCAAGCTTGCAGGGGGTCGAGTTGAAACGGCTCCTCGTCCGCCAGTTCGTCCTCGTAAATGCGCAGACGCATGCCCAATCGGCTCTCCGTGAAACGCCGGGCGGGGCCTTCCGCGAAGCGCACGAGTTCATCGAGCGCGATTTCGTCCTCTACCGCCGACCCACTTGGCAAAACGCCGGCGAAGCGATTCGGGACGTTGTTGTCGCCACCAAAGCTGACCGCCTGGGCCGCCTCGGCCATGACTTGCGAGTAGCTGAAGAGACCGCTTTCGCCATTGAAATACCGAGGGCTGAACGGCTGCAACGGGTGTTGCGTCCGGTGGGTTTCGGCGTCCTGCGGGAACCGACTCGCCAGATAGTCGGTCAGCTCGCTGACCACCGTGGACGGCGGAATCGGCAAATCCTCGCGCAAATCGCGCCCCGTGTAACTGACGAGAAAGCAGCGGCGGGCCGCCAGCAGCGCCTCCAAGAAAGTGAAGCGGTCTTCGTCGCGCACGTCGCGGTCGCCGGCGCGGCGACGATCGGCGCCCACCAAGTCGAAAGACGCTGGCGTCATGCGGCGCGGATACGTCCCGTCGTTCATACCCACCGTGCAAATCACTTTCGCGGGATAGACTTGGCCGACGGCCAAGTCGCCCACGGTCACGCCATCCGCCAATTGGGGCACTCGCCGAACCGCCTCGGCCGCGCGTTCCTCCAATACCGCCCGCAGCACCGGGAACGGAACATCGGCGGAACTACCGGCGACGCGGCACTCCTCGGCGAAGTCGTCGATCAGGGTCGCCACCGCGTCCGCTTGGCGACTCAGTTCCGGTCTCTTCGCCGTGAAGAACGGCCCGAGCACGGCGTCGCGTAGCTTGTCGACCCACTGCTGCGCGGGGTGCCGTTCATCCTCCCAGTCCGCCAAAGAGAAGGCCGTCTCGCAGTAGCGCACCAACTGCCCCAAACGCTCGTAATCGCCGGCGCCGACGAAGAACCCCTTGCGGGCGAGACCACGAGGTACGACTTCCTTGAACTCCGCAGGCTGCTCGTCGACAGCGTAGCCGAGCAGCAACCGACGCAGCCCGTCTCGCCAAGTGTGGCTGCGGGTGGGGGGCGCACCTAGGCACGAAACATGGTCGGCATCAATGCCCCAGCGGATGCCGGCGTTGTCAAGCCAGCCGCGGATGTCGGCCAAGTCGCCCTCGCGCAAGCCAAAACAGTCCAACACGACGTCCGAACGCAACGGCGCGAGCATCGCTTGCGTGCCGTAGCGCGACCCCGGCAGCCGCAACAAGTCGAGAAACGCCCGCACCGCCGTGCTGTCTCGGCGGCGTTGGCGGCCAATGGTGAAGCGAATCAGCCCGGCGGCGCCGAACACCGCTTCAATAGCCGGCGCGTAGTCGTCGAGATTGGGGGTGAGAACCAGCACATCGGCCGGTTCCAAATCGTCGTGCGCCTCGAACAGGGCGAGCAGGCGGTCATGCAGGACTTCCGCCTCGCGCATGGCCGAGTGGCAGATATGGATTTGCAGGGAATCGTCGGCGTCGAGGCCCGCGTCTAGATCGTCGCTGACATGACGCAGATCGAGTATGTCCTGTTGCACCGCGGCCAAGCGCGTCGCTGCCGACCCCGCGACGTACTCCTCGGTGGGCGCGCCCGTGCCGAGGTCGTCCGCCAAGACCTCCTGCATGTCTCGCCCCAAGCGCCCCCAAGCCGCCAGCAACTCGTTGCCTTCCGTGTAGTAGCCCTCGGGCGTACCCGCGGGACGCTCCCTCGGGGCACGGATGTCGGCCCAAAACTCCCGGCATGGACTGACGAGAAACAGGTGAACGGACGCCAACGTCGCGACGCCGCGGAGCATGTCGAGGTATGAAGGGGAGAGTGCGGAAACACCAAAAAAACACACTCTGGCGTCCGCCGTGTCGCGCGCCGTCTCGAACGGCAGCGACAACTGCCGGCTGTCTTGCTTCGCACCGGCGGAAGCGGCCGCGTCGAGGGCGCCGCGGAATGCGTCTACGGCATCCACCCAATGCATCGGCGCACCAAGGTCTCGGGTGATGCGACGCCAAAGCCGCGCTTGCCAATGCGGCGTGCGGCCCGCCTGCCACTCGCGGATCCACTCCGGTCGATAGAGCAGGCAACGGTCGTACACCCGCGCCAAGCGATCGGCAAGCTCAAAGCGTTGGCGCACGTCGCCGTCGCTTAGATAGCGTTGCAGCTCGTCGTCTTCTTGCCAATCGCGCAGCGCGTCGAACAGTCGCCAGCGCAGCCTGGCAGGAGCGAACGGCTCCTCCGTCGGCAGCGTGGGCACGGTCTCGCGCATCGTGCGCCAAGCGAACTCCGCCGGCAGTTCGATCCGCAAGTTCGCCGCCACCCCGAGTCGAGACGCAAGCTCAAGACGTAGCCATTGACCCAATGCCGGGTGCGGCACAACGATGCACTCCGCCGTCAACGGTTCTTGCGGCGCGGATCGCAACTCCTCGGCCAGTTTCCCGGCAAGCGTTTCTAGGCGGTTCGAGGCGACGATGTGGAAACTCGGGGGGCTCGGAGAATTCAGGTTCGGCCACCAAAGTACGAGCGGAGAGTGCGGAACGCCGGCAACGGTAGCACAACCGCACGGGAGGTTGCGTTCGTTGTACTGGCTCAGTACGTTCGGCGCGCCGATCATCCTCTCCATCGCAGCAAGGGCATCCGACATCCGACCCGTCACGACTCGGTCGACTTCGCCCTCACTTTTCTCACAGGATATGTTGGGATACATGAAGGCACCGGTACATATCCGACGACATCGGGTGGCTCTCAGCACGACACACGCGATGCGATGAGCCCTTGTCGCGCCCGCCCAATACTGTAAACAATAACAGTATCGGGCTATGGCTGATCATGGCCGCACGACCCGAGGGAGCAAGTGATGGCGCGTGATTCGAGAATCGAATGGACTGACCACACATTCAATACTTGGTGGGGCTGCACCAAGGTGTCGCCCGCGTGCGACCACTGCTACGCGGAAGCATGGGCTAAGCGCCTCGGATTCGACATCTGGAGCACTGGCCGACCGAGGCGGTTTCTCAGCGAAGCTTACTGGAACCAGCCGCTCCGGTGGAACGCGGCAGCGGAACGTGCGGGGCGACGGGAACGCGTGTTCTGCGCGTCCATGGCGGATGTCTTCGAGTGGGGAAAGCGCCTGACCCCTTGGCGCCATCGCCTCTGGCGCCTAGTGGAGGAGACGCCGCATTTGGATTGGCTGTTGCTCACCAAGCGGCCACACCTTGTGCGCCGGCTCTCGCCTTGGGGCAATGACTGGCCGGCCAACGTATGGCTCGGCACCACCGTCGAGTCGCAGCGGTGGGTCGACAAGCGTCTCCCCCATCTCGCAGTGAACGGCGCACATGTGCGCTTCCTATCCTGCGAACCGTTGCTGGACAAAATCGACATCGAGAGCTGGCTCGAAGAAGGCGCGGTCCAGTGGGTGATTGCCGGCGGCGAGAGCGGCCCTCGTGCGAGACCCAGCGATCCGCAGTGGTTCTACGCCTTGAGGGATCAGTGCCTCGCCCACCGAACCCCGTTTCACTTCAAACAGTGGGGCGACTGGGCACCCGTCTACACCGTACCAGACGTACCACCGAAGGCACTCGTGGACGATGGCACCTACTCCACACCGATGGGCAAGTTCGGCAAAAAAGCGAGCGGTCGCCTCCTCGAACAGGACGTATGGAATGGCTTGCCAGCTATTTGAAGCGGACTTGGATGCCCTTGCGAGCCGGAAAACCTCTCCCACCCTGAGGGCGCCGTACTTCGAGCTGGCCTTGACGTTCAAGCGGCCTCAGCGTGTCTCGGCGGAGCTGGCCGCTGTGGAACGGCGTGCCGTCTCCCATGACGAACTGCTCAACCTGCTCGATGGAGGTCCACTCGGCGCCAAACTCGTCCCGTAGTTGACGAGCTAGGCGCTCCGTACTCACCCCGAAGAGCGAAAACTGACCAATCGCGTGGCTGCGGAAGGAGAAGGTTCCGTCCGGGTCGAGTTTCCAAATGCAGGACTTCATGAGGTTGCAGCCTTTCAGGTCGCCCGTCGCGAAGTACAGCGTGTAGATGTGGCGCTTGCCTTTGTAGAGATCGAAGGCGACGACGTACTTTGCGCCATGTTGCTTGAGCTGTCGCTTGAACAGCTCGTGGAAAAACGACTTTCGTTCGGCCTCGTCCTCGAAGTCGAGACCGTTCTGCCACTCTTTGGTGCCGAAAAGTTCGTTCAGGTGGCCCTCGAACTCTGCTTGGCGGTGGAATCGCCGTATCGGCTCGTACATGAACGATATAAGGCATTCGCTCTTTGGGTTTTGAAGAACCCGACCGATCAGCCGCATCGGACTTCCCTTGACGCCGAACGGGTCAACCATCACGAACGCCGGTGCCAAGGCCGTACTTTGGTCGTCAATGTGATCAAGCAGGCTCGTCATGTGGCTGTCGAAGGTGCCAGAAAGAACGTGGACGTCGGTATTTGGTACCGGTGACTGTCGATCCAAGAGAGCCCTGAGATGGTCAGCGCGCGGCTTGTTAGACTCGACGAACAGAAAGACAACCTCGACGTTTTGCAGGCGCCCGCCTCCTTTGTGCTTCCTCACCGATTCAAGGGCAACGAGCGGAGAACCCACTTCTCCACCGGCATACTCGCCGGGTCCAGCGAAACCGTCAATGAATAGCAAGCGTCCGTTGAAGCTCCCGAGGATTGGGAACCATCCGTCAAGGTAGTGCCCAAGGAGTAGATGCTTGCCCTCCGTCTGTTCGTCAAGAGGCCACAAGATCATTGGCATTAATGCATTCCTAGAAGTCGCGTTGGCGGAGTATGTGGTCGGCCACATTGTTACCGAGATCGCATGTGGCGACCGAAGGACCACCACGGTGACCCTTCTTGCAACTCATTTTGGCACCAAACCGCCAAGCATCCGTTGGCCGCAAGGTTGTGGCCCTTCTCCAGCTACCACGCCATTGCACCACAAGCCGGTTTGACGGCGCGGGATGCCTCTCCCGAAGGCATGCGATCAGCAGTTGCCACGGCGGAGTGCCGGCCTTTCGACTAGATCCTCTACGGCCTTCACCGCACACAGAACTGATCGCGACTGGCGCCAACTCGCCCGTTACACAGCGGCTCGGGGCGTCCACCTTGGAAGTAGAGCATCCGCGGTTGCCACCCGCGCCGCGACTGCCAAGCCTGGCACCGCGGCCAAGGTCCCCTCGACGTCGTACAACAGCGGCCAGCGTTGCCGCTGCCAAGGCGGAATGCCCGCCTCTCGGAACAGATCCTTGACGGACTTGGTGACGTCGCGTCCCGCTGGTCGGATACGCTCACCGCCGCGCCGCGGGCGAACGACGTAGCGACTCCCGGCCGGCAAGCCGGATTCGCTTACCTGCCAAGAAAGCCTACCGTGCGGCAGGTCTTCATCAACGCCGGAGACGACTTGCAGTGCCCCCTGTGCTCGGTTTGCGTCTTTGCGCACCAAGTGCCAGAAGCCCCGATAGCGCACGGCCTCGCTTGTGCGCGTCACCGCCACCCGGGGCGCACGGTCCGGTGCGGCGGTGCTTTGCCGGCGGATTTCGGCGACCACGCGGCGCGCCACCGGCTTGCCCGCCGCCCATAGCCACGCTTCGATGCCGGGCTCGGTGGCATTGGCGACCGCCAGCGGCGCCGGCGTTTCCGTCGCGCTCGGACGCGGCGCGGCGAGTCGCTCGACCGCGGCGGGAAAGCGGCGTTCGATGATTGGCAGCAGCCGGTGGCGGATGTAGCTGCGGTCGAAATCGACGTTCGCATTGGACGGATCCTCGATCCAACGCAACCCATAGTGGTCGGCGTGGGCCGCGAGTTCGCAACGGCGCAGCGTAAGTAATGGCCGCGCCAAACGCCCCTCGCCGAGGTCGCGCGCCGCCGGCATTCCGCCCGCGGCGCGGCCGGTGAGCAGTTGCCATAGGCGCGTCTCCGCCTGATCGTCGGCGTGGTGTGCGAGGACCAACACGTCGCCAGCGGCCAGCAACCGCCGCCATTCGGCATAGCGGGCGCGGCGCGCATTGGCCGCTAAGTTGCCGCGCCGTTCGACGCGAAGCCGCGCTCGCGTTAAGGGCACGCCAAACACGCCCGCCTCGACGGCGCAGTGCCGCGACCAGCGCTCGGATGCTGGATTCAAGCCGTGGTCGAGATGGACGGCGTGGACGCCGGCGAGGTCGCGGAGGGCGTGCAGCAGCACCGTCGAGTCCATGCCGCCGCTGAAACCCACCCACAGCCGGTGCGCCGAAGTCCTGTCGAACCAAGGCGCCAACGCCTCGCAGCGCCGGACAACGCGCTCTACTTCGGTGCTCATCGCTGTCTTGCGTCGACTTGCCGGCCGCGACGGGCAACGCCTTGCGGGAGCTCGCGTTATGCGCTTGCGCCGCCGTAGTCGACGACGACGGATTGGCTGCCGAACCGCTCGCGCAACTGCTGCAGGAACGCGTCGCTCGCGTCCGCCCGCCAAGCGTTGCCGAGCGCGAAGCGGCCGCTCGCCTCGGCACACTCGTAATCCACGTTGACCACGCAACCGCGCTCGTCGCGATGTTGAACCAAGATGCGCTTCAAGTCGCCGACCCAACCGGTGCCGCCATCGTCCACGCGCACGGCAACGCCGCGGGCGTGGCGGCTGCGGGCTTCCGCCAAGGTCATCACCTGCTCGGCGCGGAACTTCAAACCGCCGCCGCGGTCGTCCGCCTGCGCTTCGCCTGCGAGCACTAGGATGACGTCCTTTTCGAGCTTGTGGCGATTGCGCTCGAACACCTCGCCGAACACCCCCGCCTCGATGCGCCCGCTGCGGTCGTCCAAGACGACGAACGCCATGTCCCCCCGACCGCCGCGCTGCGTCCGGCGTCGGCTGGAAACGACGATGCCGGCCACCGTTTGCGTGCCGCGGCCGCTGCGCAGCTTGGTGATGGACTGCGGGCAAAACCGTCGAATCTCCGCAAGATGGCTGTCGATCGGATGGCCCGTGAGGTAGAGGCCCAAGGTCTCCTTTTCGCCCTCGAGCCGTTCCGTCGCCGACAACGGGCGCAGCTCGCGCCGGGCCACCTCCCGCGGCGGCGCCGCGACGCCGCCGAACATGTCGCTGATCCCCAACTGCGCATCCCTGGCGACCTGTTCCGCGCCCTGCACCGCCGCCGACAGCTCGTCTCGCAACCTTGCCCGTACCCTGTCGATGGACTCGCCGTCGGCGGCGAGCGAATCCATCGCGCCGGAGCGCACGAGGGCTTCGAGCACCCGCTTGTTGGCGCGTTTGGCACCGACCCGCCGGCAGAAGTCGTCGAGATCGCGAAACGGACCGTGCTGGCGTTCCGCGACGATGGCGGCCACCGGCCCCTCGCCGACCCCACGCACCGCGCCCAAGCCATAGCGAACGCCGCCGTTTTCCGCGGCGAAGCGAAACGCGCTGGTGTTGACATCCGGCGGGTACACGGTGAGATCAAGTCGCCGCACTTCCTCGATCAGCGTCACCACGGCGTCGATGTTGTGCATATCGGCCGACAGCACCGCAGCCATGAACTGCGCCGGATAGTGCGCTTTCAGCCAAGCGGTCTGGAAGGTAAGCATCGCGTAGCTCGCCGCGTGGGCCTTGGGGAAGGCGTATCCGGCGAACTTCTCCACCTGATCGAAGATGTCGTCGGCAACGCGCCTGTCGACGCTGCCGGCGTCCGTGCCGGCCAAGAACATGGTGCGCATGGTGACCATTTCCGCCGGCTTCTTCTTCGCCATGGCGCGGCGCAGCAAATCCGCTTGGCCGAGCGAAAACCCGGCGAGTCGCTGCGCCATGTTCATCACCTGCTCTTGATAGAGCATCACGCCGTAGGTCGGCCCGAGCGCGTCCGCCAGCGAAGGATGGGGCAAGACGACGGGCGACTTGCCGTGCTTGCGCGCGATGTAGTCGTCCACGGCCCCGGATTGCAGCGGCCCCGGGCGATACAGCGCCACCAAAGCGATGAGGTCGTCGATGGAGTCCGGCAACAGGCGGCGGATGAGCTCCTTCATCCCTTCCGATTCGAGCTGGAACACCGCGGTCGTTTCCCCGGTCTTCAGCATCTCGTAGGTGCGCGGATCGTCGAGCGGCAGCGTCTTCGCCTCCACCGCCGTCGCCTCGCCTAGCGAGGCGCCCTCACCCTGCGAGGCGCGCTCGGCGTTGATGGCGCCGACCGCCCAGTCGATGATGGTGAGCGTCTTGAGCCCGAGGAAGTCGAACTTCACCAAGCCCGCCTCTTCGACATCGTAGAGATCGAACTGCGACACCACGCCGCCCGCCTGGTCCGCGTACAACGGCACGAAATCGGTCAACGTCGTCGGCGCGATCACCACGCCGCCGGCGTGCTTGCCGGTATTGCGGACGATGCCTTCGAGCTTGTAGGCCATGTCCATGATCTCGCCGGCGTCCTCGTTGCGGTCGATGAAGTCCCGCAACTCCGATTCTTGCTCGACGGCCTTGGCGAGCGTCATGCCGACCTCGAACGGGATCATCTTGGACAGACGGTCGGCGAGGCCGAACGGCTTGCCCTGCACCCGCGCCACGTCGCGCACGACCAAGCGCGCCGCCATGGTGCTGAAGGTGACGATCTGACTCACCGCGTCGTGACCGTAGAGGTCCGCCACATGGGCGATCACGCGCTCTCGGCCCTCCATGCAGAAGTCGATGTCGAAATCCGGCATCGACACGCGCTCCGGGTTCAACAAGCGCTCGAACAAGAGGTCGTAATGCAACGGGTCGAGGCCGGTGATCCCCAAGCAGAAGGCCACCAGCGAGGCCGTGCCGGAGCCGCGGCAGCCCACCGGCACTTGGTGATCCTGCGCCCAATTGACGAACTCTTGGACGATGAGGAAGTAGCCCGCGAACCCCATCTGCTCGATGATGCCGAGCTCGTAGTCGAGGCGTTCCCGATAGCGCTCGACGTCGAAATCGACGCCCCGCCCCGCCAAACGCTCGAGATGACTGTCGAGGCCGAGGCGCGCTCGTCGCGCCAGCGTGGACGCCAACGTCTCCCCCGCCGGCACCGGATAGCGGGGCAGGTGGTAGGTGCCGAGTTGCATCTCGTGGCTGCACCGCTTGGCGATCTCGACGGTGTTGGCCAGCGCCTCCGGAAAGTCGGCGAACAGCGCCTGCATTTCCGCCGGCGTGCGCAGGTACTGCTGTTCGCTGTAGCGCCGCTCGCGACGCGGATCGTCGAGCACGCGGCCTTCTTGAATGCAAACCCGGGTCTCGTGCGCCTCGAAATCTTCGCGGTGCAAAAAGCGCACGTCGTTGCTGGCGGCCACCGGCACGCCTCGCGCGCCGGCGAACCGAGCGACTTCGACCACGAAGCGGTCCTCGTCCGGCCGCCCGGTGCGCACGACTTCCATGTACAGGCGATCACCGAACGCCTTTCGCCAGCCCGCCAAGGCGGCGCCGGCGCGAGCAGCGTCTTGCTTGACGAGCGCAACCCCGACGTCGCTCGCGCTACCCAAGAGCGCGATGAGACCTTCCCCGGCCGCCAACACCGCCGCCCGGCTCACTCGCCCATAGCCGCTCCCGCCCGCCTCGGCGGCGGGAAGATCGGTGTAGGCGCTCGAGATCAACCGCAGCAGGTTTCGATAGCCCGCCTCGGAGGCCACCAGAACCACGCAACGATAGGTCTCGCCGCCAACTTCATAGTTCAAGTCCGCGCCGATCAGCGCTTTGACGCCCAAGTCTCTGCACGCCGAGTAGAACTTCACCAAGCCAAACAGATTCGCTCGGTCGGTGAGCGCGACGGCGGGCATGTTCAACTCCGCCACTTGGGTCGCCAAGTCCCTGACCTTGACTAGGCCGTCGGTGATGGAGAACTCGCTGTGTACGACGAGGTGGACGAAGTCGCCAACCACGTCCGCCGCTCCTTCGTCGCCGGTTTGATAGGCGACCGCCGATTCTTCGAGTTGCGTGGCGTCGATTAGGTCGACTTCGCTCACGGTTCGCGTCCCTGCTCGGCTATTACCCAACTCGGCCATCTTACCCGACCGACCCCGACCGACGCGCCACCGCCGCTACCGGCGCGAACGAACGCCGATGCTCCGGCGTCGGCCCGAGCCGCCTCAGCGCCGCCAAGTGGGCCGGCGTGGGGTAGCCCTTGTGGCGCTCGAAACCGTAGCCGGGATACGTTTCGGCAAGGGCGGCCATCTCGCCGTCCCGAGCCACCTTGGCGATGATCGACGCCGCGCTGATGGCCGGCACCCGGGCGTCGCCGCCGACGATGGTCACCGTCGCGCAGCCGAGCCACGGCGCGACATTGCCGTCCACATAAGCCACACGCGCATTGACGCGCAATCCTTCGACCGCACGACGCATCGCCACCAAGGTGGCGCGCAGAATGTTGATGCGGTCGATTTCCCGCACCTCGGCACGGCCGATGGCGTAGGCGAGCGCCCGCGCCTTGATCGCCTCGGCCAGCTCCTCTCGTTCCTCGGCGTCGAGTTCCTTGGAGTCGCGCAAGCCGGCCACCGGACGTTCGGGATTCAGCACGACCGCGCCGGCGACCACCGGACCAGCCAACGGGCCGCGCCCCACCTCGTCCACGCCGACCACATGCGCCCCTTGTTCGAGGACATCGCGTTCGCCGATCAGGTCTTTGACGACTCCTCCTTGCGGGTTGCTCGCCGCCTTATCCGCCGGGACATGGTATGCAATCCGGCGAGCCTAACAGCCCTTGGTGAAAGCCACGCGGCAGTCAAACGGCCCGGCGTCGCGCCCTGCGTCGTTGACCTCGTCGGGCAGGCAGATTCCAACAAGCGAGCAACGCGGACACTTCGGGCTGTCTTCAAGGGGCAGCGGAATCTCGCCTTGGTTGCTCCTCGGGCGAATACTGCCCGATATGCTCCCTCGTCGCCCGTTGCCAAGCCGTTCTCGGTGCGGCGCAAGTATCGCTCGCCATGCCAACGTGATAATGTGCCGCGCCATCTTCAAAGCGCCGGCTTGCCGTCGGCGCCTTTCTAGACGGGCGCTCGATGACGCAATACATCTTCGTGACCGGCGGCGTGGTGTCCTCGATCGGGAAGGGCATCGTCACCGCCTCGTTGGCGGCGATTCTCGAAGCGCGTCAGCTCAAAGTGAACATCCTGAAGATGGATCCGTACATCAACGTCGATCCGGGCACGATGAACCCGTCCCAACACGGCGAAGTATTCGTCACCGCCGACGGTGCCGAAACGGACCTGGACCTCGGCCACTACGAGCGCTTCATTCGCGGCGCGCGCATGTCCCAGAGCAATAACTTCACCACCGGCAGCGTGTACGACGAGGTGATCCGCAAGGAACGGCGCGGCGACTATCTCGGCGGCACGGTGCAAGTGATTCCGCACATCACCGACGAGATCAAGCGGCGCATCCTCGCCATGGGGAACGCGACCAGCCAAGGCGCCGAATCCTTTGATGTCGTCATCGTCGAAATCGGCGGCACCGTCGGCGATATCGAATCGCAACCGTTCTTGGAAGCCGCAAGGCAGTTGCGATTGGAGATCGGTGTGCGCAACACGTTGTTTATCCACCTCACTTTGGTGCCGCGTCTCGCCATGGCGGGCGAGATCAAGACCAAGCCCACGCAACACTCGGTGAAGGAGCTGCGTTCCATCGGCTTGCAGCCGGACGTGTTGATCTCCCGCTCGGACGAAACGCTAAGTCAAGAGGTGCGCGACAAGATCGCGTTGTTCACCAACGTCGAAGGCCGCGCGGTGATCTCTTTGAAGGACGCGCCATCGATCTACCAAGTGCCGATGCTGCTGAACCAGCAAGCGCTCGACGAAATCGTCGTGGACAAGTTCGGTTTGCATTGTCCGGAACCGAACTTGGCTAGGTGGCGGCGGGTGACCGACGCGCTCGAAAACCCGGAACGCACCATCGAGATCGCCATCGTCGGCAAGTATCTGAACGTGCTCGACGCCTACAAGTCGCTTTCCGAGGCGATCATTCACGCCGGCATCGCCAACCACACCGAAGTCGCCGTTCGCTACGTCGACGCGGAAGCGTTGGAGCGCAACGGCGACGCCTTGCTGGCCGATGTACACGCCGTCTTGGTGCCGGGCGGGTTCGGCGAGCGCGGTTTCGAGGGTAAGATTCGCGCCGCGCGCTTCGCGAGGGAAAACAACCTGCCCTATCTCGGCATCTGCTACGGACTGCACGCGGCGGTCATCGACTTGGCGCGCAACGTCGCCGGTCTCGATAACGCCAACTCCACGGAGATCAACCCCAACACCCGCCATCCGGTCATCGGCTTGGTCTCCGAATGGCGCCGGCGCGATGGCCAAACCGAGTATCGGGACGGTGACGAGGCGCTCGGCGGCACCATGCGGCTCGGCGAGCAGCGCTGCCTGCTCGAGGGTTCGAGCACCGCCGCCGCCCTGTACGGCGAGGACTCGGTATACGAACGTCACCGACACCGCTACGAGGTCAACAACCGCTACGTGCCAACCCTCGCCGAACACGGTCTGGCCGTGGCGGGCCGAAGCGATGGGGACGACTTGGTGGAGGTGATTGAATTGCCGGAGCTCGATTGGTTCGTCGCCTGCCAATTCCACCCCGAGTTCAACTCATCGCCCGGCGATAGCCATCCGCTGTTTCGGGGCTTCATCGCCGCCGCCAACCAGCACGCCGAGCGCGATTCGTCGGCGCCCCAAGCGAGCTGACCATGCGCCTTTGCACATTCGACGTGGGTTTGGCGGAACCGCTTTTCCTCATCGCCGGGCCGTGCGTAATCGAATCCGAGGCGCTGGCGTTGGAGACCGCCGCTACACTCAAGGACATCGCCGCCGGCATCGGCATGCCGTTCATCTACAAGAGCTCGTTCGACAAGGCCAACCGTTCGTCGCACGAGAGCTACCGCGGCCCGGGCTTGGCGGAGGGCTTGCGTATTTTGGCGCGGGTGCGGCACGAAGTCGGCGTGCCGGTGCTCACCGATGTTCACGAGGACACGCCGCTCGACGAAGTGGCCTCGGTGGTCTCCGTGCTGCAGACCCCGGCGTTCCTCTGCCGCCAGACCAACTTCATCCAAAACGTCTGTCGCCAAGGCCTGCCGGTGAATATCAAGAAAGGCCAGTTTCTAGCACCCGCCGACATGCGCCACGTCGCGGCCAAGGCGAAAGCCACCGGCAACGAGGCGATCATGGTATGCGAACGCGGCGCCAGCTTCGGCTACAACAACCTCGTCTCGGACATGCGCGCCTTGGCCATCATGCGCGACACCGGCTGTCCGGTGGTCTTCGACGCCACGCACTCGGTGCAGATGCCCGGCGCCTTGGGCGGCAAGTCCGGTGGCCAACGAGAGATGGTGCCGGTGTTGGCCCGGGCCGCGGTCGCCGCTGGTGTTTCCGGCTTGTTCATGGAAACCCACCCCCGCCCCGAGGCCGCCCTCTCCGACGGTCCCAACTCTTGGCCGACGGCGATGTTGGCCGAATTGCTCGAAGAACTCGTGGCCATCGATGCCTTGGTCAAGAGTCGTCCCCTCTTGGAGGGTGCTGCCCTGGAGCTCGTGTGAGCGCGATTCGCGAGGTCATCGCTCGGGAAGCGCTCGATTCGCGGGG
Source organism: uncultured Pseudomonadales bacterium (assembly GCA_964348085.1). Lineage (GTDB taxonomy): Bacteria > Pseudomonadota > Gammaproteobacteria > Pseudomonadales > Azotimanducaceae > VXYL01. The sequence goes on from CAYGBI010000046.1 coordinate 22,954, forward strand.
CAATCCGACGGTAGCGGTCGACGTCCGCTTGGACAGCGGCGAGACCGGCTCCGCACTCGCCCCTTCCGGTGCTTCGACCGGCAGCCGGGAGGCGAGGGAACTGCGCGACGGCGACGCCTCCCGCTACGACGGCAAGGGGGTGCGTCGAGCGGTGGCCGGCGTAAACGACGAAATCGCCGCCGCCTTACGGCACCGGAACTGCGAAAACCAAGCGGCCATCGACAACATCCTCGTCGACTTGGACGGCACGCCGAACAAGGCGCGATTGGGGGCCAACGCCATCCTCGCCGTGTCCTTGGCCAACGCCAAGGCCGCCGCCGCCAAGCGCAAGGCGCCGCTCTTCCGTCACTTGGCAACGCTCTTCGGGCCGGCGCAAATCCGCCTGCCGGTGCCGATGATGAACATCCTGAACGGCGGCGCCCACGCCGACAACAACGTGGACATTCAAGAGTTCATGGTGCAGCCGGCGCGCCCCGGTTCCTTCGCCGAGGCATTGCGCTGCGGCGTCGAGGTGTTCCACGCCCTGAAGCGGGTGCTCAAGAAGCGCGGCCTCGCCACGACGGTGGGCGACGAAGGCGGCTTCGCGCCCAATCTACGTTCCAACGCCGAAGCGCTCGAAGTGATCGCCGAGGCCGTGGCGGCGGCGGGCTACGAACTCGGCAGGGATGTATTTCTGGCTTTGGACTGCGCCGCGTCGGAGTTTCACGTCGCTGGCGGATACCTGCTCGCCGGCGAGGGCGAGTCGCTCGACGGCAGTGCCTTCCGTGGCTATCTCGCCCGGCTGGTGGACAAGTTTCCCATCGCCTCCATCGAAGACGGCCTGCACGAGGACGATTGGTCCGGTTGGCAAGCGCTTACCGCCGAGCTAGGCGACAAAGTCCAGCTTGTCGGCGACGACCTTTTCGTCACCGACACGCAGCTCATCAGGCGCGGCATCCGCGAAGGGATCGCCAATGCCGTACTCGTCAAGCCCAATCAGATCGGCACGCTGACCGAAACGTTCGCGGCCATCCGCTTGGCCGCCGACGCCGGTTACCGTACCGTCGTCTCGCACCGTTCGGGCGAAACCGAAGACACCACCATCGCCGACCTCGCCGTCGCCACCGGCGCCGGGCAGATAAAGACCGGCTCTTGCTCGCGCACGGATCGCGTGGCGAAATACAATCGCCTGCTGCGCATCGAGGAGATGCTCGGCGACCAAGCCGAGTATCGCGGGCGCGAGGAGTTCGCACGCCACTAGGTGAGAGGAAGGGAAGCCATGAAAGCGCGCAACCCGGTGCGTGGCGTACGCACTTTCGCCATCCTCGGCATCGGTGTGCTATGCCTGCTGTTGTACCGCTACTGGTTCGGCGAGTCTGGCTGGTTCGCCGTGCGCGAACTCGCCGAAGACTTGGCCGCTCAAGACCAAATCGTCGCTGCCTTGGCCGAACGCAATCGGCTGCTCACCGCCGAAGTGATGGCGTTGAAGCAAGTGCCGCACGGGCCGCCGGGAGCGTCGCGGCCCGACCAACACGCCAACGCCGGCCTCGCTGCCATCGAGGCCATGGCCAGAACCGATCTCGGCATGGTCGCCGAGGGCGAGACGTTCTACCTCATCGTCGACGCCGCCGAGGACGGTCGATGAGCCTCAACCTGCAAGGCATCGGCATGACTTCGCAGCGCACGCGCAACCGTCTGGTGGAGCGCTTGCGGCAAGCCGGCATCACCGACGAACGGGTACTGGACGCCATCGCCACGGTGCCGCGACACATCTTCGTCGATCAGGCCATGGAGCATCGCGCCTACGAGGACAACGCGCTGCCGATCGGCCACGGCCAGACCATCTCTCAGCCGTATGTGGTCGCCGCCATGACCGCGGCGATTCTGGACAACCTTCGCGAGGCGTCCGAAACGCCGCGCCGAGTGCTGGAGATCGGCACGGGTTCCGGCTATCAGACCGCGGTATTGGCCACGCTGGTGGAGCGCGTGTACTCCGTGGAGCGCATCGGCGCTCTGCTCAAGCGGGCGCGACAACGATTGCGCACCCTGTCCTTGCACAATGTCCATTTGAAACACGCCGACGGCAACATCGGCTGGCCGGAAACCGCGCCCTTCGACGCCGTGCTGGTAACCGCCGGCACGACGCACGTGCCGGACGCTTTGATGGAGCAAGTGGCCGACGGCGCGCCGCTGGTGCTGCCCGTCGGCCACGGCGATGTGCAGCAGCTCAAGCTGCTGCAACGCGACGGCGACGCTTGGCGGCAACGAACCTTGGAGTACGTGCGCTTCGTACCGCTGCTCAGGGGCGTGCGGCCGTAGCTGGACGCGGCGAGCAAGGAGGCGAGCGATGCAAGAACCACCGCAGCGACAGCCCTCCCTAGGCGGCGTGTTCGCGCGGGGACTGGCGATGGGCCTGGCCGAAGTGGTGCCCGGCGTCTCCGGCGGTACGATCGCCTTCGTCTCCGGCATCTACGACCGCTTCGTGATGGCGCTGGCGTCGTTCTCGCACCGCTCGCCTAGGCGCTTGTTGGCCGCCGGCTGGCGCACCTTCGCCCGGGAGCACGACCTGCTGTTTCTCGCCGTGTTGGGCGTCGGCATGGCGATCAGCTTCCTCGCCGCGGCGAACATCATTCGCACCTTGCTCGCCAGCCACGGCCTCTACGTATTCGGCTTCTTCTTCGGTTTGATCGCCGGCTCGGTGCTGCACATCGGCTCGCAAACGAGCTGGCGGCGGCTGCTGACGTGGGGCGTGGCGGGACTGCTCCCCGGCATTGCCGTCGGCGTATTCTTGGCGCCGCACCACGCGAGCGCCGACGCCAGCACGGCGATGATTTTCACCGCCGGCGCATTGGCGGCGACGGCTTGGCTGCTGCCCGGTGTGTCGGGATCGTTCGTTCTCCTGCTGCTGGGCCTCTACACGCCCCTCCTCGACGCGCTGCACGAGTTGGATTTGGCGATGATCGGCACTTTCCTCGGCGGACTGGCGGTGGGCATGCTCGCATTCGCCAAATTTCTCGCCCGCTTACTCGATTCGGCACGCGGACCGTTGCTCGCCCTGCTGACCGGCCTTCTCGCCGGCTCGCTGACGCGAGTCTGGCCTTGGCGGGCGACGGGCGCCGAAGACGCGCAGCTCGTCACCGTGCTCGCGGTGCTGGTCACCATGGCCGCCGGCGCCCTTGCGGTGACCGCGCTGACTTGGGCCGCGCGGCGAACTCGGGCGCGACGTGTATCCAATCAGCCCGGCTGACATGCGCACTCGCCGGCGGCGCCACGGCGCATGGGCCGTGATCGGCGTGCTGGCCATTGCGCAACTCGCGTGTGCACCGCAGTCGTCGGCGCCGGTGGAGGACCGCTCCGAGGTGCGGCCTACACGCCAAGGCTATTACACCGTCCGGGCCAACGACACGCTGTACTCGATCGCTTGGCGGCATGATCTCGATTACCTCGCGCTCGGCGCGGCGAACAACATCCCGCCGCCATACATCATTCGCCCGGGCCAGCGTCTGCGGCTAATCGAGGCTCCAGTGCCCGCACGCAGGGCGCCCTCCCAACCAACGGCGACCCGTACCGCGAAGTCACCGGCAAGCCCACCCCCGCGACCCGCCGCAACGGCTGCACCACAACCCAAGCCGGCACCGGCGGCGCCAGCCAAGCCGCAGGCGAGACCAGTCGCCACCGAATCCCGTTCCCCGACGCCCTCGTCGAGTGGCTGGCGGCGACCGGTGGATGCCAAGCCCGTACGCCGCTTCGGGGGCGGCTCTAAGGGGCTCGATTACGCGCTGCCGGCGGGAACCCGAGTACGCGCCGCCACTGGGGGCGACGTGGTGTACGCCGGGCCCGGGCTCGCCGGCTTCGCCCACCTAGTCATCATCAAGGCGAGCGAACGCTATCTGGTCGCCTACGGCACCAACGTGGCGCCGGTGCTCGCCGAAGGTGAAACCGTCGCGCTCGGCGCCACCGTGGCAGAAGTCGGCAGCGGCGGAAAGACCGCCGGCAGATTCCACTTCGAGATACGCGACCGCGGCAAGCCCGTCGATCCCAATTCGCTGATCGGTTCGCCTTGAGGGTGTCCAAGCGAGCCGGCCGAGGTATTCGGTGCCTCGCTTGAGAAGCCGATGCCCGCGAGTAGAATACGCACCCCTGCGCAACGAATATCCCCTGCTATGACGTTCCTCGTCGGCGACGCCTGCATCAAATGCAAACTTACGGACTGCGTGGAAGTGTGTCCGGTGGACTGCTTCTACGAAGGCCCGAACATGCTTGTCATTCACCCGGACGAGTGCATCGACTGCGCGTTGTGCGAGCCGGAATGTCCCGTGGAGGCGATATTCAGCGAGGACGAAATACCCGACGGCCAGGAAGACTTCCTAGAAATCAACGCCGAACTCGCGGAGATTTGGCCAAACATCACCGAGAAGAAGGACCCACCCGAAGACGAGGCAGCGTGGCGCGACGTCACCGATAAGAAACAGTACTTGGAGCGATAGCCCAACTCCGCTGTGTCCCGCCAGCAATTCAGCGGGGCCAAGCGGCCCAAGTCGCCGGTCAGTCGTCGTCGAGGCGCTTCAACTCGTACAGGGCTGCCAACGCCTCGCGCGGCGTCAGACTATCGGGGTCAAGCGTGCGCAAGTGTTCCACGACGCGGTTGTCGTCGCCGCCCATGTCCAAGAACAGATCGCCTTGCGACGAAGCGGCTTCGCGATTGACGTGCGTTTGCTCGAGCTCGAGCAGCCGGCGCCGGGCGGCGGCGAGCACGGACTCGGGAACACCGGCGAGCTTCGCCACCTCGATGCCGTAGCTTTGGCTCGCCGGTCCTTCGCGGACGCTGTGCAGAAACACCACTTGGCCGCCGTGTTCCGCCGCGGCCAAATGGACGTTGGCGACGCTCTTCACTTCCGCCGGCAGCGCCGTCATTTCGAAGTAATGCGTGGCGAACAGCGTGAACGCGCCGATGCGCCTCGCGATGTGATCGGCGCTCGCCCAAGCCAGCGCCAAACCGTCGTAGGTGCTCGTGCCACGGCCGATTTCGTCGAGTAACACCAAGCTCCGGTTCGTCGCGTTGCGCAGGATATGCGCCGCTTCGCTCATTTCCACCATGAACGTGGAGCGGCCGCCGGCCAAGTCGTCGGCGGCGCCGACCCGAGTGAAGATGCGGTCCACCGGGCCGATCGTGGCCGACTTCGCCGGCACGAAGCCGCCGGTGTGGGCGAGCAGGACGATGAGCGCCGCTTGGCGCATATAGGTGGACTTGCCGCCCATGTTCGGCCCGGTGACGATCAACATGCGACGATCGTTGGAGAGAGCCAAGTCGTTCGGTACGAACGGCGTGTCGGCAACGGCCTCCACCACCGGATGGCGCCCCGCCTCGACCGCGATGACCGGCTCTTCCGTGAGCTTCGGCCGCACCAAGCCGTAGCGTTCGGCAACGATGGCGAACGACGTCAGCACGTCCAAGCGGGCGATCTGCCGGGCCGCGCCGCGCAAGCCGTCGAGGCTCTGTCGCAGACTGCTTAAGAGTTCATCGAACAGCAACCGCTCGCGTTTCAGCGCTTGCGCTTGACTGGTGAGCGCCTCGTCCTCGAATCGCTTCAGTTCCGGCGTGATGTAGCGTTCGGCGTTCTTCAGCGTCTGCCGACGGATGTATTCCGGCGGCAATTCAGCGGCGGCGGCCCGACCCGCCTCGATGTAGTAGCCGTGTACCCGGTTGTAGCCGACCTTGATGTTGGCGAGGCCGGTGCGGCGCCGCTCTTTGGCTTCCAGCGCGTTCAGCCAATCCGCCGCGTTCTCGGTGAGGTCTTTGAGCCGATCGAGTTCGGCGTCGTAGCCGGAGGCGAACATGCCACCGTCGCGGATGGTGGCCGGCGGTTCGTCCACCAGCGCCTTGCGCAGCAGCGTAAGCTCGTCCGCGAACGCCGGCAGCTCGCGAAAGCGCGTCGTGAGGTCCGTGGCCGGCAAATCGGCCACCGCCCCCTTGAGCTCCGGTATGGCGCCGAGCGCTTGCCGCAGCTTGCCCAAGTCGCGGGGCGATGCGTTGCCGAGGGCGATTCGGCTGGTGATGCGTTGCAGGTCGCCGACGGCGCCAAGCGCCTTGGCGAAGCTCGATGCCGAACGCTGCGCCAAGACCGCGACTACCGCTTCTTGACGGCGGGCGATCACCGCTCGGTCACGCGCCGGCGCGGTCAACCAAGCGCGCAACAGGCGGGCGCCCATCGGCGTCGACGTGCGGTTGGTCACCGAGAACAACGTCGCGTCCGTTTCGCCGTCCAAACGGCGATCTATCTCCAGATTGCGGCGGGTGTGCTCGTCCATGACGATCACTTCGGCGTCCGATTCCTTGACCAGCCGCTCGACGAAGGCCAAATCTTGGCAGCGCGCCGCTTGCGCATAGCGCAGCACCGCGGCGGCCGCGCCGACCACCGCATCCGAGGCGACGATCCCGAAGGCGTCGAGGTCGGCAACGCCGAAGTGTTCGGTGAGCTGACGGAAACCGAGGTCGGTGTCGAACTCAAGGGCATCCCGCGTTCTGACGGTTGCTTCGACGGCCGGCTGCGCACCAGGCGGTACCAACACTTCGGCGGGGCGCAGTCGCGCCAAAGCCGAAGCGAGCTGTTCGGCGCCCGTGGCCTTGGCGACGACGAACTCGCCCGACGTCAAGTTGAGCCAAGCGATGGCCCAACCGTCGCCAACCGGTTTCAGGCCGGCCAAAATGCTGTCGCGGTCCGGCGCGAGCAAGGCGTCCTCCGTCAACGTGCCCGGCGTCACCACGCGCTGCACGCGCCGTTCCACGGGCCCTTTGGCGGTGTCCGGGTCGCCGATTTGCTCGCATATGGCGACCGACCTGCCCTTCTCCACCAACTTCGCTAGGTAGCCCTCGACCGCATGAAAGGGCACGCCGGCCATGGGAATGGGCGTGCCCGACGCCTGACCGCGGGAGGTGAGCGTGATGTCGAGCAGTCGCGCGGCTTCCTTGGCGTCGTCAAAGAACAGCTCGTAGAAGTCGCCCATGCGGTAGAGCAACAGAACGTCGGGATATTGCGCCTTGATACGCAGGTACTGGCGCATCATCGGCGTGTGGCGGGCAATCGTCATTCGCAAAATGAAGCCTACCGCAAAGGCAAAATTGGATTCGCGTTCTAGGCCTCGCTCGCCGACCCTCGCCGAGTGTTGGACGGCGTTCTCCGCCTTGCCACTTTCCTGTAAGCCATCTTCCCTTCCCCATGTAAGCGATCACGCTTTTTGCTGCTTTTCGCACCACAGGGGTTGACGAACCCTACTGAGCAAACATACAGTTCACCGAAATCACGCATACGGAGATGCCGCCATGCCGGACGCCAAGTCCTCCCGCGCCTCGGGCGAGAAGCAGCGGGCGCTCAACGCAGCGCTTTCGCAGATCGACCGACAGTTTGGCAAAGGCTCGATGATGCGCTTGGGCGACCACGAGCAGGAAGCCATTCCGACGATTTCCACCGGTTCGCTAGGGCTCGACATCGCACTTGGCGTGGGCGGCTTGCCGCGGGGGCGCGTGGTCGAAATCTACGGCCCCGAGTCCTCCGGCAAGACCACGCTGACCTTGCAGATCATCGCCGAAGCACAGAAAACCGGCGGCACCTGCGCCTTCATCGACGCCGAACACGCGTTGGATCCCGTATACGCCGAATCGTTGGGCGTCAACACCGACGATCTCTTGGTGTCGCAGCCGGATACCGGCGAGCAGGGCCTTGAGATCTGCGACATGGTGGTGCGTTCCGGCGCGGTGGACGTGGTGGTGGTGGATTCGGTGGCGGCGCTCACCCCGAAAGCCGAGATCGAGGGCGATATGGGCGACTCCCACGTCGGCCTGCAAGCTCGGCTGATGAGCCAAGCGCTGCGCAAGATGACCGGCAACATCAAAAACTCCAATGCGCTGGTGATCTTCA